>OZ253442.1:0-857500 GCA_965261085.1 bacterium | reverse complement strand
CCCTACGGCTACCTTGTTACGACTTCACCCCAATCACCGGCCATACCGTCGGCGCCTGCCTCCCATAGGGTTGGCTCAACGACTTCTGGTACCGTCGACTCTCGTGGTGTGACGGGCGGTGTGTACAAGGCCCGGGAACGTATTCACCACGGCATGCTGATCCGCGATTACTAGCGATTCCGGCTTCACAAAGTCGAGTTGCAGACTTCGATCCGAACTGAGGCGCACTTTTTGGGATTGGCTCCCTCTCGCGAGTTCGCAGCCCTTTGTATGCGCCATTGTAGCACGTGTGTAGCCCTGGACGTAGGGGCCATGAGGACTTGACGTCATCCCCACCTTCCTCCGGTTTATCACCGACAGTCCCCTTAGAGTTCCCGGCCGAACCGCTGGCAACTAAGGGCAGGGGTTGCGCTCGTTGCGGGACTTAACCCAACATCTCACGACACGAGCTGACGACAGCCATGCAGCACCTTTGCAAGGACCCCGAAGGGAAACTATGTTTCCATAGCTGTCCCAAGCAATTTAAACCCAGGTAAGGTTCTTCGCGTTGCGTCGAATTAAACCACATGCTCCACCGCTTGTGCGGGCCCCCGTCAATTCCTTTGAGTTTTAGCCTTGCGGCCGTACTCCCCAGGCGGGGCACTTAATGCGTTAGCTTCGGCACAGAAGGGGTCAACGCCTCCCGCACCTAGTGCCCATCGTTTACGGCTAGGACTACCGGGGTATCTAATCCCGTTCGCTCCCCTAGCTTTCGCGCCTCAGCGTCAGTATTGGTCCAGAGAGCCGCCTTCGCCACAGGTGTTCTTCCTGATATCTACGCATTTCACCGCTACACCAGGAATTCCGCTCTCCTCTACCACACTCAAGAACGGCAGTATCGAATGCACTTCCCGGGTTGAGCCCGGGACTTTCACATCCGACTGACCATCCCGCCTACACGCCCTTTACGCCCAGTAATTCCGAGCAACGCTTGCTCCCTCCGTCTTACCGCGGCTGCTGGCACGGAGTTAGCCGGAGCTTCCTCTGGAAGTACCGTCAAACAGGGTAGGTATTAGCTACCCTGCCGTTCGTCCTTCCTGACAGGAGTTTACAACCCAAGGGCCTTCATCCTCCACGCGGCGTCGCTGCGTCAGGGTTTCCCCCATTGCGCAAAATTCCCCACTGCTGCCTCCCGTAGGAGTCTGGGCCGTATCTCAGTCCCAGTGTGGCCGATCACCCTCTCAGGTCGGCTATCCATCGTTGCCTTGGTGAGCCGTTACCCCACCAACAAGCTAATGGACCGCGAGCCCATCTTTGGACGATAGCTTTCATGAAGAGGCCATCTTTTACCTCTGAGCCATTCGACTCCGTGGTCTTATCCGGTATTAGCACCCCTTTCGAGGAGTTATCCCGAATCCAAAGGCAGGTTGCTCACGTGTTACTCACCCGTTCGCCACTCTACTTGCCCGAAGGCTTTCTCGTTCGACTTGCATGTGTTAGGCACGCCGCCAGCGTTCGCTCTGAGCCAGGATCAAACTCTCCAATTGATATATCTGTTCCAAAGAGAAAAATTACCTCACCGGTTTCCCGGCAAGCTTCCCATCCCTTTGGGTTCAATCGGGAATTGTACTACTAGAGCCCGTTCAGGTCCGTCACATATCCTATTCTTTTTTCAAAGATCAGTTCTTCTTGAAACAAGAAGGAAGAATCATAGTACCAATGGTTGACGACTCGTGTCAACCAGAAAGTGCTGAATAAATCCCAAGAAAAAAGCCGTTCAACGAGCCCTTTTCCACCCGGGAAAAACTCCTGAACCGCTTACCGCCGTGGACCATGAAGCCCGCCGGGGCCTGCGTACATCGTTTGAAGTTTTCTTGTCTTTCCAGGCTGGCGAACTATAGTGTTTTCAAATGGCTTTGTCAAAGAAAAAAAGTATATTTTTTCAGAAGCATATAAATTCCTGCATATATCTGTTCTTACTTAGTTTATTTCTGCAAGCCAGATGCTGGAAATCCGGGAAGCAGCCAAAACGCGCGAAAATTTCCTAACCGACCCCGCCTTGTTCCACCAAAGCCGCCGTCGTGGGCGTTTCTTCAAGCCCGCGCGCGGCATCATCTTCACCGACCACCTTCTGGCGCCTCGGCTTCACCTCACTGTCCTCGAGCGTGAGCACGATGTTGCACCGCCACTCCTCGCTGATCTCTGGATAGTCCATCCGGAAATGTCCGCCACGGCTCTCCGTGCGCATCAGAGATGACACGGCGAGCATGCGCGCCACGCCGATCAGGTTGTGGGTCTCCTGTATTCTCCTCATGCAATCGAAACGCTTGCGGGGGATATCGCCGGTCACCGCGGCTTGTTCGTTCTCGGCTTCGAGCGCAACAAGGCGCGCCAGCGCTTTCTCGAGCCTCGCCTCCTCGCGAATCTGCCCGATTCCCTCCACCCCCACACGCTGCACATCCAGACGCAGGCGCTTATCGTCAGGCCCGCTCGCCCTCGCTTCGCGCGCGCGCAGCTTCTCCAATCCAGCCTGCCAGCCGCCGCTTTCGGGGTCGGGTTTTTCAAGCCGCGCTCCCTCGCAGGCGGCGCCTATGCCTGAGCGAAGCCCGAAGACATAGCTGTCAGCCAGGGCCGCGCCGCCCGTGCGGTTCGCCCCATGGATGCCGCCGGCGGCTTCGCCTCCCGCGTAGAAGCCCGCAAGATTCGTGCGGCCCCATTCATCTATCCGGATGCCGCCCAGATAGGTGTGCGGACCGCTCGCCACCTCGATGGGAGAATCCGCCATGTCTACTCCCTGGGTCTTGAAAACGCGGATGATGTCCGCCGTGGCGCCGTCGTTCACCTCCTCGATCACATGGCGCGCGTCGAGGTAGATGCCGTGGCTCTCCGTGCCGCGCCCTTCGAAAATCTCCATGCCCACACCCCGGTTCACCACGGCGCGCGTGGCGCGCTCGCCTTTTTCGGGGTCGTAGTTCCACATGAAGCGCTCGCCGTCTTTGTTGTACAGATAGGCGCCCGCGTTGATGAAACCGCTCGTGTGGGGTGGATAGCCGCGGATATTGAGGGGTGCTGCCGCGAGGAGTTGATAATCGATGAACTCCATGTCGATGAGCTCGGCCCCCGCGTGGAGCGCCATGGCGTAGCCATCGCCCGAGATGTAGGGCGGCGAGTCGTTCACCTCATGCAGTTGCGGGGCGCCGCCCGTAGCCATGATGGTCGAGCGCGCGTGGACCACAATGGGGATTCCTTCTCGGTACAAAAAACCCCACGCCCCGACGACGCGCTCGCCCTCTTTCATCAGGTCCACGAATATGGCGTGCTGGATCGTCTCGACGCCCCACTCCCTCATCTTTTTGGCCAAAGATTGCATGAGCGGCTTGCCCATCAGCTTTCCGCAGTGAAGAAGGCGGGGGAAGCGATGCGATGCGCTTTTTTTCTGGTGGTATTTCCCGTCTTCCATCCTGATGAGGCCCAGACCCCACGCGTCGAGTTCAATCGTCCTGTCGATGACCTCCTCGCTCATGATCCGCATCAGCCGATGATTGCAGACTCCATAACTCGCCTCGACGGAATCCTCATACAGGAATTCCGGCTTGTCGGTCGGTTCGGAGTGGCCCATCGCCGCGGTGTAGCCGCCGCGCGCCATGGATGAACTGCCGGAGGGAAACGTGGCTTTCGTGATGAGGATGGGCTTCACCCCGGAACGGATACAACCCACAGCCGCCATCATGCCGGCGACGCCGCCTCCGATGATGAGCACGTCCGTCTCTATCTTTCTGACGTCGGAAAATGGACTCAAGACAAACCTCCGCCGCGCCGTGTGTGCGGAAAATTACCCACGACCCCTACGGTGTGGTCAAAGGAAAACATACATGCGCGATTCGGAATCTTCGCTTATTGCTTCGCCAAAAACGCAGAGATACGTTCCGTCACCGCGTCGGTGTCCTCAATCGCCATCAGGTGCCCCACGCCCGGAACCACCATCTTCTCGGCGTTTTCAATCTTCGCGGCCAATTCGTCCGCGCAGGCGTGGAAACCGGGCAAATCCTTCTCGCCCACCATGAGAAGCGTGGGCGCCGATATTTTGCCGGCGATGTTCGCGAGCGACGTGTCCTGGGGGGGGTTCTGGTCGAGCCAATGCGCACCCGTGTAGGTGAGAAGCATGTCCTCCGCCCAGTCGGCGGCGTCCTCGTTTTCTCCCAGTGAGGCGAAGATGGGCAGATCCGCCCAGTAATCCTTGGCCGCCCGCAACCCCTCTGCCCTCAGGGTGGCCATGGTCTGCAGTCTCTGATCGGCGAAATCGGGCATCAGGCGCGGGTAATCATAACCCGGCCCCATCGCGATGACCGACGCCGTCTTGTCCGGATGCGCCGCGGCGAAGCCGAGCGCGACTCCCGCGCCACGGCTCAAGCCCACGAGGTGGGCCTTGGGGATGCGGGCGTATTCGAGCAAATCGGCCAGGTCTCCCACCTCGATTTCGCGGCCGTAGCCCGTGGGAGGTTTTTCCGATCGCCCATGACCCCGCAGGTCATACGTCAAGACCCGGTGCGTGCCCCTGAGCGCGAGTTTCTGGCGCTCCCACATCGAGCGATTCAGCCCGTGCCCGTGCAGAAAGACGAGCGGGGGGGTCGGGGTGTTCATGCCATTGTCATCGTAGGAAATCTGGACTCCGTTGCATACTGCTTGCGCCACAGGAATTGCCTCCGGCGGGATGTTGATCATCCAAACCCCTCCGCCCGGCTCCTCCTCGAGCCGTCCCGCGTTGGCGGCCGGGTTGGGTTGGAAAGAATTGTGTATACAATGATTTGCCTTGATCCGCAAAGCGCAGGCGGCCCTCTGCGCGCGGCGGCGGCTTCCCTACGGCCTCGCTCCAGTAAGGACTCTGCCACCAAGGGGAGAGAATTTTCACGGCGCGCTTCAAAAAGAAAGCCTTTTGCGCCAGAATGCGGACCGTTCAATTTCACCGATGAATAGGGCAATGATTCTCATCGAGCGCGTGTCCGGCTGGGACTCGAAAAGGCGGCGCGCTTTCGAGAAGGGCTCTCATGAAACTCACTTACGAGCACGCGCACGTCCTCCATACGGACCACGACGAGGCGGTGCGCTTTTATCGCGAAATCCTGGGCGCGAGTGTCGTCGACTCGCGTGAGCGAAAAGGAGCGCTCCAGACCAAACTCATGGCCGGAGGCGGCATGCTCATCGTGCGGGGCGTCCGGCCCGGGGAAGACCCCGCCCCTGCGGGCCGCACCCCCCGGCTGGGGGTCGACCACATCGGCTTTTACGTCGGGGAGGGGGAACTCGAGGCCGCCCGCGCGATGCTCATCGAGCGCGGCGTCCCCATCGTGGAGGAAGACGACATGCCGCACCTCAAATACCTCTACTTCCAGGGGCCGGACGGCGTGGTGATCGAACTCATGGAATTAAAAGAGCCGCTTCCCGCATCACCCCCGGAGCACGACGAGGAGCCGTAAAACCATGGAAAAAGCGCGCACTCTGATGGAGATGACGAACCCCGAGGCCGAGAAGATTCTGGAGGAAACCGGCCTCGCCATTCTCCCCCTGGGCAGCGTGGAGCAGCACGGCGCCCACCTGCCGATGGGGACGGACTACTACGCGGCGGAATCTTTCGCGAGGCGAATCGCGGCCATCACCGGCGGACTTTTGGTGGATTTCTGTCCCTTCGGCGTCACGCCCCTGCACATGGGCTTCGGCGGAACGGTGTCGCTGCGCTCTGAGACCATGATCCACCTGATGCGAGACGTCGTGAGCAGCCTCCACCGCCACGGGGCGAGGAAGGTGGTGTTCCTGAACTGGCACGAGCGCAACCTGCCGGCGATGGAAATTGCGGCCGAAGACGCCCAGAACGCGCACGAGGGCTTGCGAATCCTCATCGTTCACGCGCACTTCATCGCCAAGAACCTCTATGGCCAGAAGGTGGGCCTGACCCACGGCGGTGAACTCGAAGTCCTGCCCGTGCTCGCCGACAGGCCCGAACTCGCGCATCTGGAACTCGCCACGGACGCATCTCCCATGGACCACGGAGAAAAAAGCGACGCGGCCCGGCGCGACCCGGCGGTCTACTACATTCCCAGGGACGTGCGGGACATGTACGAATCGGGCTGGTACGGCCAGATAGAAGACACCTCTCCCGAGCGCGTGGCCGAAGTGATGCAAGGCGTGTCGCAAGAAGCGGCCCGGCGCATCAAGGCGTATTTCGGGTTGGTGTAATTTCAGGTTTTCTTCTGGTCGTCTTTTTCACCGTCAGCATAGAATATGGCTTGACAAATTCCCTTTCTGATATCATATCATATATTGATATACAGATATAATGATATTTTTAACTCGGGAGGAAATGCTAATGCCAGAAATCACGATAGAACAATCAACGTTTGAACGACTCCAGCACCATGCGAAGCCACTCGTAGACACAGTCGACACAATCATAAACCGAGCCATTGATGCGCTTGAACAACACGAGGAACACTTTGTTCCAAAAGAGAGGCTAGCTGCTTCAGAGCGTGAACTTGACCCATACAGATTGCCGAGTTTGAAACATACGAAGATCTTGGACGCTTCCATAGGAGGAAAGTCCATAGACAAGCCAAAATGGAATTCGTTGGTCGAGCAGATGCTAGTCCAAGCGATGAAGCATTTCGGCGACTTCCAGAAACTGACTAGACTCTGTTCCGTGAACATGGTTCAGGGATATAAGGATGATGAAGGATATCGGTACATTTCCGAGATCGACATCTCTTTTCAAGGTCTATCTGCGGAAGCAACAGGCAGCGCGTTGTTAATGTTGGCGCAGAGTTTGGGTGTAGAACTTGATATCGGCTTCATGTGGCGGCGTAAAGAGGAAGCGGCATATCCGGGCGAAAAGGCTCGATTAAAGATCCGAGGTTCAAAGACCAACACAAACCGCATTTCATCACCTTTTCACTCCAGTTAAATTTATGGAGTCTTTCATCGTTGATAAGAAGAAGCTACCGGACAACTGGCCGACTCACCTTCTTCCTCCGGCATTCTGGGAAGAACTGGGAAGAACAGTGGCAACCTTTGGATTTTTGGAAGATATTCTCAAGAGAACTCATTTTGCACTTACCGCGACTCGTAAGTACGAGAACATCACCGAAGTAGTCTATCAGAAGTGGGCTAAAAACCTTGAACTATCCCTAACCGATAGTTTGGGCACTCTCATTAACCGTATTGAAAAAGCATTCAAGAACGATGACCGCGTTTCGCGAGAACATAGAATCGCAATTGTTCACCGGTTGAGAGAGTTGAGTGTTTACCGCAACGCTCTTTGCCACGGTGCGTGGGTTAGTGGTGTTGAAGCGGACGATTCCGCACGGTTGCGATTCTTTCGGAAAACAAAAACCGACAGCCCCAAAGAGTTTGATCGCCTTCTCTCATTAAAGAACCTCACCCAAATTCGTAATGAAACTGTGGATATCACGACTCTTTTCATGAGCACTGTAACGTCGATGGGCGTCCAGTTTCCCGGCTCCACGTCACCAGGTGCAGTCTTGTTTGAAACCCAATGACTTCGGCCTCACGCGGGTATTTCCTTATCTCCCGCTCCAGAGTTTCCAGCATAGTGGAGTCGAACCCACAATAACACTGACACTCCCTACCCAACCAAGAACTCTACGTCACACTCCCCGGCCTATTGCGCTCCTTTCGCTATGCGCGCGTCGTCCTCATCGGGCATGAGCACGAACTCGGGATAGGCCTCGAGGCCCAGTTCCGCCGAGTCCTGGCCAAGATCTTCCGCGGCGGCCGACACCCGCAAGCCGATCGTCTTGTCCAGAACCAGCCAGGTGACATACGAGGCCGCGAACACGAAGGCGCCTATCGACACGATGCCGACGATCTGCGCGAATAGGCTGCCGCCGCCCGCGATGCAGACCGCGAGCGTCCCCCAGACGCCGGCGAACAAGTGGGCGGGAATCGCGCCCACGACGTCGTCGATCTCCCATTTCTCCAGCAGCTTCAAGCCCATCGCGCACGCCAGGCCGCCTATCGCGCCGATGATGACCGCCCAGTGGTATTGGACGATGTTCGGCGCGGCCGTGATGGCGACGAGGCCGCCGATTGCGCCGTTCAGCACCGCGAGCAGGTCCACGCGCCCGAAGATGGAATGCGCGGCGAAAAGGACGGCAAGGCACCCGGCCGCCGCCGCGAGGTTTGTGTTGACCAGCACGTTGCTCATCGTCAGCGCGTCGACCGAGCCCTTGAGCACGAGCATCGAGCCGCCGTTGAACCCGAACCAGCCGAACCACAGGATGAAGACCCCCAGTGTCACCAGCGGGACGTTGGAGGGCGGCGTGGATTTGACGCTACCGTCGGGCCGGAACTTACCGCGCCGCGCGCCCACCACAATCACGCCCGCGAGCGCCGCCCATCCCCCGGTCGAGTGCACGATGGTGGAGCCTGCGAAATCGCTGAAACCCAGCTTGGTGAGCCAGCCCCCGCCCCACGTCCAGGCGCCTATCAGCGGGTAGATGATGCCGGTCAGGACCGCGATGAAAATGAAGAACGACCAGAGCTTCACGCGCTCGGCGAGGGCGCCTGAGACGATGGAGGCGGTGGTCGCCACGAACGTCATCTGGAAGAACCAGAACGCCACGCTGGCGTAGTCAGTTCCAAGAACGGCCTTCGTGGCCTTCTCGTTCCCGGCCAGGATGGCGAACTCGTCCACCGAGGGCCTGAACAGGAGCTTGACCGAGCCGATCCAGCCCGCAACGTCCACGAACATGAGATTGTAGCCGATGATGTAGAACATGATCCCCGCGATCGCATAGAGGCCGATGTTCTTGAGGCAAATCACCGAGGCGTTCTTCGTGCGCACCGAGCCAGATTCGAGCATTGTGAAGCCTGCGCACATCCACATGATGAGTGCGCCGCAGATCAGCAAAAAGAAAGTGTTGAATATGTATTTGTCATTTGCGACCTGAGTCTCGACAGGTACGGCCGCACTCACCCCACGCGCCGCGAGGAACAAGACCCCAAAGGCGAGAAACACCCCCCACAAAGCGGGCCATGGGAGGGAGATTCGATGATGGTTTTTCATGAGTTCACTCCCATTCTGGTGAAATCCGGTTGAAATTCGCTTCGTTCTCGAAAAGATTCTGTAAGGTGGCGAGGTGGAGCGGCCGCAAAATAGCCGGGCAAGACATGATGCGCTAGATCGTTACTGGGTCGAGGCGGAACGTGGGTCGCCATACGCACCTCCGGGTGAGACCGTCGCTATCGTACAGATGAGGCATTAAAGCATGGCGGGGGCCGTGACTCAAGAAATTTCTTTCACCGCTATCAGCATAATAATACGACTCAAAAAACTGACGCCTATGGCGGAGAAAATCCGCGGCGCGCTATTTTTCAAGCTCTCAGGCCCATAAAAAACGCCCGCCGGATAGCGAGCGTTTCACCTTAGTGGCGAGCTTCAGGCGGGCAGGGGCACGTCTTTTCCGTAAATCTTCTCGGACTGCGCCTGCGTCACGACGTTTCCTTCCGGATCGTGCAGTGGGTAGGCCTTGAGCGTGCGCATGAAGACCTGCAGACCGTAGTGAAGCGCCACCATTGCGCCGAGCTCCATAATCTGGGCTTCGGAAAAATGCTTTTTGCCCTCATCGTAGAAATCCTTGTCCAGCTTCGCGGCGTCGCGGTACATCCAGTAGGAATAGCGAAGCGCCCACTTCTCGGCGTCGGTGAACTGCGGGTCGTTCTCGAAATCCCCGCAGGCGGCCTCGATGCGCTCCTCCGTCAGACCCTCTTTTTTCGCCTGCTCGGAGCGTAAGTTCGCGAAGTAGGTGTCCTGCGCGGTTCTGGCGAGCTGGATGCGGACCATCTCCTTGAGCTTGTGGTCCACCCCGCCCATGGCGTGGGAGCGGTGCATGGCGTCGTGCATGGCGGCGGCGTAGCCGGGCGCATGGGCCATGATGCGCGAGAACAACGCATCCGGCGCCTGGGTCTCGGCGGTGCGCTCCATGACGCGCTTCCAGTCCTTCTCCTCAATCGCTTCGGGGTCAAGCGGCTCGATTATCGGCATGTCTTCCTCCTAGCTTCCGTTGGCTTGCTGCGCTTCGCCCTCTTCGAGAGCACGCTCAAGCGGGCCGCTCATGTGCGAGACGGGACAATCGCCGTAGATGCGGCGCGATTCCTCCTGGCTCACCAGCCGGCCGTCGGGGGAGAACATGGGGTAGAAATCGAGCGTTCTGAAAAAAGTGTGGTAGCCCACGTTGAAGCCGATGAAAGAACCCAACTCCACGATTTCCTCATCCGAGTAGTGCTCCCTGAGCCTCGCGTAGAAGGCCTCGTCGATCTTCTCAGGCTCTGAATCCATAAGTTCGCTGTATTCGAGAGCGAGTTTTTCGGCTTCGGTGAAATTCTCGCTGTCGCGCCAGTTGTCGATGCCCTCGTCTATCAACTCCTCGGTCAGGCCTGCCTGCTTCGCCGAAGCAGAACGCACGTTCCCTCAGTAATTGCAAAAAGCGCGGCGCGAGAGTTGAACGCGGATGATCTCCTTGAGCTTGTGGTCGATGACGCCGGTGTTGAACACCGTGCCCCAGGCGAGATACATCGATTTCGCCAATTCCTCGTTGTGGCCCTGCATGGCGTGAAAGGCGGGGTCGGGCGCGCGGTGCTTGAGCGCCTTGTTGAGGAAAGGAGCCAGCTTCGTCTTCTTCAAATCCTCGATATCGAGCATGGTGATGTTGGACATCTTTCAATCTCCCAGAAAATGATGTGCGAGATAAATTTTTCGTTTAGCGCCTCATGCCCCGCTCTCCGCCTGAACGCGGCGCAAGGCGCCGTCGAGAACAGACGCGGCGCGCTCGGCTTCTTCCTCGGTCAGCACCAGCGGCGGACTGATGGTGACGGTATTCGACGGGCCGGCGGCGATGCCGGCGTTCTTGCCGAAAATTACGCCCGCCTCCTTGGCGTAGGCAAGCACCTTCGACGTGGCCGCCGTGGAGAGCGGCGCGCCGCTTTCTTCTATCAGTTCAACACCCCAGATGAGGCCCACGCCTCTAATATCTCCCACGCAGGGGATGTCGGCGAGTTTCCCCAGAAGCCCGCCCAGGTAGGCGCCCACCTTCTTGGCGCGCGCGGGCAACTCCTCATCCATCATGATCTCGAGATTCTTGAGCGACGCCGCGCAGGCGACGGGGTGTCCGCCATAGGTGTTTATCTGCAGGAACCCTGAATCGCCCTCCACGTTTAAGGCCTCGAATATCTCGTTCGTGGTCGCCGTCGCCCCGATGGGCAGATAGGCGCTGCTCAGCCCCTTGGCCATCGTCATGATGTCCGGCTCGACCTCGTACAGATCCGAAGCGAATAGCTCCCCCGTGCGCCCGAAACCGGTGATGACCTCATCGGCGATGAACAACACCCCGTGGTTCCGGCACACCTCGCGCATGCGCTTTAAGTAATCCGCGGGCGGGGGAATCACCCCGCCGCCGCCGATGATGGGCTCCGCGATGAACGCCGCCACGGTCTCGGGGTCTTCGTAGCGAATGACCTCGTCGAGTTCATCCGCGCACCGCCGGGCGAGTTCTGCCTCGGAATCTGCGTTGCTGCGGTAGAAATAGGGGGCGCTCACGTGAATCACCCCCGGCAGGAGCGGCTCGAACATCGCGCGCCTGAGTGTCTGGCCGGTCAAGCTCGCGCCGCCGATGGTCGCCCCGTGATAGCCCTGGTGGCGGGCGATGATTTTATATCGCCTCCCGCCTTTCAGGCGTCCGTAGACGCGGGCTATCTTGATGGCGGTGTCCACGGCTTCTGATCCCGAGTTCACGAACCAGATGCGCTCGACCCCCTCGGGCAGCAGGGAAGCGAGACGCTCGGCGAGCCTGGCCGCGGGGGGGTTCACCTGGGTCAGCGGATAATAGGCCAACTCGAGCATCTGCTCGTACGCCGCCCGGGCGACCTCGTCGCGCCCGTAGCCGATGTTCACGCACCAAAGCCCCGCCATGGCGTCGATGTATTCCTTACCGGAGGCGTCCTGGATGGTCGAGCCTTTGGCCTTGACCACGACGTCGAGGGGATTTTTCTCGATCCCGGAATGGTTCATGAGCGGATGCCAGACGTGCTCCTTGTCCATCGTCCGCAGGGATTCGGCTTCGGCTATGGCTGGGTTCATGGGGGTCCCCTCTCGGGTTTCAACGGTTCGGTATTCTATCTATCGATGCGAAAATCTTAATGCGCAAACGGGTGCGAATCAACCGCCGGGAGAACTAGACCGGCGTATACTCGGGGCTTTCGCTCCTGATTCGAAACGCCTGCCGCCCGATATGCTCGATTTCGCCCTCAATCAGGTCGCCCGGCTCCAGGTATTTCCCCCAGGAGGCGGCGTTGCCCGCAGGCGAGCCGGTGCCGATGATGTCGCCCGTTCGCAGCGTGGCGATGCCCGATAGATACGATATCTGCTCGGCGACCCGCCAGACCATGTCGCCCGTGGTGGCGTCTTGCCTCAGTTCACCGTTCACCCACAGCTTGAGCCTCAAATCGTGGGGGTCGAGACCTTCTTCTGGGAGCAGGATGTAGGGGCCGATGGGGGCGAAGCCGTCCGGCGCCTTCATGGCGTACCAGTCGATGAACTTGCCCATGTTCAGGCTCGTGCGATCGCTCATGTCGTTGAACAGAGTGTAGCCGCCCACGTGATCCATCGCCCGCTCCACGGGAATGTTCTTGCCGCCCTGGCCGATGAGCACGCCGAGTTCGAGTTCGTAGTCGAGTTTTTCCATCGAGGGGTAGACGGGCACTTCCTCATACGGGCCACTCACGCAGGTGCTGGGCTTCAAGAAGCAATAGAGCGGGAGTTCCTCCTTGAAATCATCCACCTTGGTGCGCGCCATCTCGGCGGCATGGGCCACATAGTTTCTCGCCATACAAAACAGCGTGTCGGGTACGACGGGGGGAAGAATCTCGACTTCTTCGGGCGCATAGACAACCTGCATTCCGTCGAAGCGAATCGGGTCTTTTTTGCTCGAATGCGCTTCGAGCGCTTCGAGAGCTTCCTCGGCGAGAGGACGATTCATCTCCAGGTCCTCGATGAACTCCTCGCAATCATCGGGAATTTCGGCCTCGACGCGATCCATGGCCTCCGCCGCCGATTGCTCGTCCAGCGACAAGGCGTAGGCCATCTTGAGATCGGCGATTTTATCCTCGAACAAGACGCCGATGCGCGCCTCGCCCCCAAGGCTGAAAGTACAGATTCGCATGAGGATGAGCCTCCAGGTTTCAAGTCCGCGACAAGGGAAATCCTACCACAGGGGGGCGGGCGATGCCGCATCGCTCCTGAAAGCCGGAGCTTGCCGGGAGAACGAATAGCATGAAATTTCAAGACGCGCGCTTCAAGCGCTCTTATTCCGCCCTGCGGTGTCGGCCAAGAAAATCGAGAATCAGCCGCCGCGCTCTCTTGTTGCGCGAGAGGTTGTGCGCCCGGCCCCCGAAGAGGTGAAATTCCATGTTCGCGCCTCGCGCCTTTGCCTTGCGCAGGCATGAATCTGCGGGTCTGCCCCGCCGCCATGGGTCGTCCTCTGAGTACAGTGCGAGGATGGGTGTCCCGCGTGGCGACCGAACGCCGCGCCAGCATATGGAACCACTGATGACATGGGCCTTGAACCCATCCCCCTCGTAGGCGGCTACCGCGGTGCCGCCCTGGCTATGTCCCATCAGGAACAGGTTTCTCCGGTCCACCCAGGGGATGCGCCGAACACGATAGGCCGCGTGGTGAATCTCCTCCTGGCGCATCTGGTTCACCCGCCTGTGAGGCGCTCCCTTTATGCCTCGATGTTGGGAAGGATCACAGGTCTCTGGCCGGTAGTGACGCGCGAAGCTGTCGGGAGCGATCACAGCGTATCCCGCGCGCGCCAACAGCCGCATATAGCGTAAATTTCCCCGGCCAAGCCCCGCGCAGCCGTGCGAAAAAATGACGATGGGGCGTTTTTTCTTGAAGCTCGCAAGTTTCCTCTGAACGAATTCGTCGCTCATCCTGCCTTCGATGAACTCATCTTTTAACCGGATCATGACATAGGCGGAATCGAAAGTACGCCTCGCCTCATCCGCCAAGTCGAGCGTTTCGGAATCGACCCCGACGGGGCCGACTCCGCCGGCGCAGCCCGGAAGAACAAAACCAACCAGCATCAGGATAAAGACAAAATGCCGCATGGCTGAGAAATCGTAGGCTCGGCTCCTCATAAACCCTAGACCACGCCCTCATCTTCCAGCTCTTTCAATTCCGCATCCGACACGCCGAGCAGACCACCGAGGATTTCCCCGTTGTGCTGGCCCACGAGCGGGGCGGGGGTGGCGTAACCGCCTTTTATTTCACTGAACTTGAAAGGAAAGCCCGGGGCCTTTGCGCTGTCGAGCGGCCCGAGCGTGGGGTGTTCGATATCGACTATCATCCCGCGCGCGCGCATGTGGGGCCAGGCGAGGATGTCGTCGATATTGTGCACCGGCCCGCAGATGACGTCGTGCACGCGCAGGGAGGAGACCGCCTCTTTCGTCTCGCGCCGCTTCGTCCAGTCGGTAATGATGGCGTCGACCTCTTCGTATTTGCTTACGCGCCGGCTCATGTCCTCGTATCGTTCATCGTTGATAAGGTCGGCGCGCTCGATGCCGCGCAATATGTTGCGCCAATGGGCGTTGGTTCCCGAAGCGATGATGACCCAGCCGTCTTTCGTCTCATAGGCGTTAAAGGGAGCGAGCCGCATGATGCGGTTCCCGATTCGGGGCGGCAGGCCCAGATGCTCGTAGCAATCCATCGGCTCATCGAAGATGAGGGAGAAGATGCAATCGATCATCGAAATATCGATGTGCTGGCCCTTGCCCGTGCGCTCGCGGTGAAAGAGCGCCGTCATGATGGCGCCGAAAGCGAACGTGCCGCCCATGCTGTCGCCAAGAGCCGAACCCGCCTTGGTGGGCGGCCCGTCGGGAAACCCCGTTAGGTTCATGAGCCCAGAGGCGGCCTGGGAAACGGCGTCGTAGCCCTTGAGCCCCGCATCCGGCCCCGTCTGGCCGTAGCCCGTGATGGAGCAGTAGACCAGGGAGGGTTTTCGCGCCTGGAGCGTCTCGTAGTCGATTTTGAGTCTCTTCGTGACGCCGACGGAGAAATTCTCCACCAGGATGTCGGAGCGATCGACGAGTCCATAGAGCATCTCGAGACCACGCGGGTCCTTGATGTTGAGGGTAATCGCTTTTTTCGCGCGCGTGCGCTTGAGATAGGCCAGCCCTATGTCCTCATCCGTCTGGGGATGATAGGAGACGCCTTTTGCCCCGATATAGGGGGGGGAATAGGCCACCGGATCGCCGGTAGCCGGATTGTCGATACGGATGACCTCGGCTCCCAGACCCGCCAGGAAAAGCGTGGCTTGGGGACCTGAGAGAAACTGCGTCAAGTCTAAGACTCGGATGCCTTCCAGTGGTTTCGTCATGAAAAGATTAAACTATCCGCCGAGGAGAACCTTCACCGCCTGGAGAGCAGCATCGCTCGCGCGCGCGGAGATTTCCTCATCCGAAAGCGTGCTCAGGGGGTGTTGAATGACCACGGGGTCGAGACCGTCCATGCCCAAGGCCGCCCTTTGCACGTGGGCCTCATGCAGGAAAACCTCCGTCACCACCACGGCGGTGGGCACCCCTTTTTCTTCCAGGGAGATCGCATCGTGCATACAGCACGAAGTGCAGGAGCCTCAGTCGCCAATCGCCGTCAGGACGACGTCGTTCTCCTTTGCGATTTGGGCGATCAACTCAGGCGCCGCGTTCTTGGAAAAACTCTCTTTCTTGTAGTAATGCACCTCGGAAAAGGGACCTTCCGCCTCCATCAGCGCCGTGGTCTTCTCGAGCAGCCTGCGCCCGTTCCACTTGGTGTTGTCCAGGACGCCGAGCTTTAAGCCCTTCAAATTCCGGACACGCTTTGCGGTGGGTTGCGCTTGGGCCTCGACCACCCCTCTAGGGTCGTAGACCACCTGGCCGGTGATGACGTCACTCATGGCTCTTCCTCCTATTCTCTCTCAAATTCTAAAGCAGACAGGTGCCGTCCACGCAGACGGGGCCGCCTTCGAGCGCTCTTCCGTCTATCGCCCGCAGCACCGGATTCGTCATGTGGCCCCAACCGGGGATGTACGCCGAAAAACGCCCCGCCTCCCCACCCACCACGAACAGGTGCATGTTCTCAGGGCTCGGCACGATGGGTATTCTCTCGTCCGGTTCGCGCCTGTACCACTTGGGGATGTTTCGGTTATAGATTTTTCCGTAGCGATGGTTGAACGAGATATCGGCGAACGTGTTCTTGGTGTGCATCCACAGATAGCTTTTCACGTCGTTTCGCGTCCAGCTCTTCGCGGTGATGGTGGCCGCGTGCTCAGGGCTGATGACGACGGCGCACGAGCCGCTGCTCACCGAATTATTGTGCGCAATCGTGCTCATCGCCGAACAAATGCTGTCGAGTATGCCCTCGGGATCGTCCGAAATGTGGTTCGTCACGCTGTGGGGCGCCTCGGCCGCGATGGCGAAGACCGTGGAATCCTCAGGCGCGTAGCCATGTTCTACGTGATAGGGCGCCCATGGGCTCGCCTCTTCGTTCTCCGCAATGCAGTAAGTGTATTTCGTGGGGCAGCCCAGCGTGCTCTTGTCGAGGTCGCCCGGCCACGCGCCGCCCACGTTCAGGAGCATCATTCGCACCGCGCGGCCTATCGTCGCGTTCGCGCGGTTGCCCGAGCCGAACACGTTGCAGCCCGCGTTCATGCCGATCTCGTCTCGAACCGGCCCGTTCACCACGATGAGCGGACACGCCATGTGGGTGGTGGCCTGCACGCCGTTCAGGTTGAAATGCGGGTCGCAAAGCGCGAGCATCGCCGCGCGGACGACGGGCGCGTATTCCGCCTTACAGCCCGCCATCACCATGTTGATCGCCAAAACCTCTCTCGTGAGGTTGCCCCAGCGCGGAGGCACACGGCACTCGATGAGGTCTTTATCGCCCCCTAAGGCCGCGACGGCGGCGTCTATCTTCTCGGGCGTGGGCGGGGCGACGGGAAGCCCGTCCGAGAAGCCCTGCTCGTAGTAATACTCCACCAAATCGACTTCATGGCCTACCGTCCGGGTCGTCTGCGACATGCCTTATTACTCCTGCTCGTTGAATCTCAAGAAAAATCCATCATAAACCGAATCCCACAAAAGAAAAAGACAGGAGAGAGGTGAGAGCAAACACAAATTCCGATAAAGTCTTTACGCATTTCCCCGCATTTGGAATATGTGTCATGGGTAATGTAACTACTATTATTTCCTTTATTTTCGATATATATTTGGAGAATATTAATTCAGCACTTTTAGGAGCCCTTAGAAAGCATTTTCATGCAACACAAAAAGATCGTCCGCTCAGCCAAAGCAAGCCAATTCATATGCATTCTTTTACTTACGATATTGCCGTCGCTAGATTTCAATTGCCTCAAGCTACTCAATTTCAATTGCGATAAAATATACATTAGCTTGGGTACAATCGCCTTTACGGCATTTTTTGTAGAAGAATATATCGATTGGATGTCCAAGGCGTCCTATAAAAGCGCACTTGATATTTTACGTGACGCATTATTCAAGAATATGCCTCCTGATGAAATGTTTCATCACCGAGCTACCTTGTTCAAGGCGAATCGTAGAGAAACTAAATTGAAATTCTTTTGTCGTTCAGGAACACAATATCAGAAAAAAGTACAACCATTTAAGATTAACAACGATAACGAAAAGGAAAACGAAGGTATTGCAGGGCAGGCATGGTTCAAGAACGCAACTCTTAACTATCCTAATTTACCAGAATGGCGTGATGATGATAAATATGCTAACTCAGGCCATTTGCCTTTGGATAAAGTAAAAAAGCTGAATGTTAAATCGAGAAGCATCGTCGCCACACCCATACGAAATCTGGATGGGAAAAGGTGGGGTGTTCTCGTTGTAGACAGTAGGAATCCAAATGAATTTTTGGATAAAACCCAACAAAATGACTTATTTGAATCTATTGCCGCAACGATTGGAAAATTGCTATAGTTATACGTAGCCGGGAGGCAATCCTATGACAGAAAAAAATATCATGCTCAATTCGGAAGACATTCATCATCTTCTCGAAGCAAAAGAAGTTAATGAAAATGTTGGTGGTGTTGAAGTATCTATTTCACTGTCCGTGTTTGATATTCCCAAATCGCTAACAGTGAATACTGATGAAGAACCAGGAAAAATGAGAATTGCGTTCAATTACATCGACAACGAAAAAGCTATAGAACAAAAAGGTAATGACAAGATAAGTTTTTTCGTTGGCGAGAACAGCGGAAAACTAATGGAGTTCTTGATAAATTACGGGGATCAAAGCCCCAAACGAATCGCCATTGAAATCAACGAATTCGTCGACAATGAAATCACAAACCTCAAACGGGAAAATCAGCGCCTTAATTATGGGTTGATTAAAGAACTCGTATCCTCAGAAGTCGAGCCTCTGCTCGCATGATGTAATCAATACCTTCTTTTCGATTTTCATTTTCACCACGGTTTATATTCTTATCCTAGGATATGCGACCTCACACACCCGGAAAAAGCGTTTCCCCGTCCTTGATCGCGCCTTCGGCCTGCTCGGGCGTCAGTCCCTTCACACCCGAGAGGTCGACGCCCCGGATGTCGGCAAGCTCCAGGTCGGCATCGTCCAAGAGCGCGCCAGCGAGATTGGCGCACCCGAGTTTCGCCCGCTGAAGCGAGGCGCCGCGCAGGTCGGCTCCACCGAGGTCGGCGTTCGTCAAATCCGCGAACTTGAGATCCGCCGACATCATTTTCGCCCCGGTCATCCGCGCGCCGGTGAGATTCGCTCCCTCGAGGCTGGATTGGAACAGATCGCCCCCCTCGAGGTTGGCGTTGGTGAGATCCGCTCCATCAAGGTTCGCCCATTGCGCATTGACGCGGGCGAGACGCGCCTCGCGCAAATTCGCTTTCGAGAGATTCACCATGAAAAAACTGATGGCTTCGAGACGTGCGCCCGCGAAGTCGGCGCGCTCCCCGCGCGCGCCGGAACTCTGGAGCCACTTGCCGTGGGCTTCTATTTTTTCGGCGAAAAGCGCTTCCTGCTCCGCCTGATCCGGCGCCATGGGCAGGCCGAAGCCGCCACCGCCCGCCCGGGGCGGGCCGCCCCCAGTGGGGGGGTCGTTCTTTTGTGTCAACCAGCCGAAAATCTTCTTGAGGATGGCGCACCTCGCTTTCCGAACGCTAACGACGTCCGGCTTTATGGTCGAAGAGGATGAAACCGATTTTTTCTTGCAACAGACCAAAGCCTTTGTCAAACCGGCGGCGGCTTCATGCGCTCCCTGAAAGTCAGCTCAAACGGTTCATTCGCCCCTAAAAGCGGTCGTCCACGATTTTCTATGCCGGCGGCAGGGAAGTCAAAAACTCATGGCAAATGCGGGCGAATAAATCTGCCCGCTCGATGAGCGCCACGTGGCCCGTGCCTTCCATGATGATGAGTTTGGAACCATCGATGCGCTCGTGGATTTCCTTCGCGTGGTGAGGGTCGACGATGAGGTCGCGATCAGAACAGGTGATGAGCGTGGGGACTTTTATCTGGTGAAGCCGCTCGAGGGTGTCCCCCTCCAGACAGGCGCGCAGTTGCCCCTCCCAGCCGAGGTCGACTCCTGATTGCTCTGTGAGCCACTGCCTTTTCTGCTCCAGCAGGTCGGCGTTCGTATCGTAGAATTCATGGGAATAAAGCCCCAGAAGACTCAGTTCCACGAGCGCCTCGCGCTCGCCCCGCTCGGCGAGGCGCATACGGGCGCTCTGAAAAGAGCCCAGGCGCGCGCAGTTTCTCGCCCAGGTGTGGTGAAGCCCCAGGCTCACGACGCGCTCTGGGTGGCGAAGCGTGAGCTCGGTGGAAATATGCCCGCCCATCGAAAAACCCATGACGTGGGCGCGCTCGACGCCTGCGGCATCGAGAACGCCCGCGGCGTCATCCGCCATGTCCGCCAGGAAATATCCCGGAGCGGGAGCCGTGCTCTTGCCGACCCCCCGGTTGTCGAAGACGATGCAGCGGTAATCCGTGCTCAGCAAGGGCAGTTGCGCCGACTAGAAGGTGTGATCATGGCCCGTTCCGCTCACCAGGAGAAGGGGAGGCCCCTCTCCTTGGGTCTCATAGAAAATCTCTACGCCTGATTCCAGCGTTACGAACGGCATCGAAGCCTCCTCGAAAACACGGGCGGGCGGCGCGCGCCCTCACATCCTGGGTTCATCCTCGGGTCCCCAGAAAAACGGATCGAGCAGCAAGCCCTCCCGGGGAATCTGCGCGGCGGGCGTGAGCCCTTGTTTCAGCTTGAGACGATGAATGGTCCGCAAGTGTACGAGCGCCTCCCAGTACATCTGCCGGAGCATTCCCGCCAGAGTGTATGTGAATTTCGTCTCATCCTCGGGGTCTTGCGAGAGGCCCTCGTCGTGAAACGTGGAAACGTGCATCCAGAACCGATTCACCGGCAGGTCCGTATCCCCCATGAGCAACTCCGCCTTGAACGAGCGCGTGATGGAAATCGCCTTCAATTCATCCGCACTCTTTCCATCGGCTGCGCGCTCGGCGAAGGCGAGCGCCTCATCGAATTTGGGGAGCAAATCATCGAGCTTCCAGTATTTCTCCTCATCCAGCCTGCGGTCATATTGATTGGGAGCCGCTTTTGTGAAATCCACCGGGTCTTCGGGCGGGTTTTCCGGCCAGAGGGTTTTGCCCCACATCTTCACCCACCAGAAAAAATAGGCGAGCGCCACGTGGCTTATCTGCCGCCTGATGCTCCAGCGCGACCATTCCGCCGACGCATCCTCCCAGTCGAGCTGGGCGTCGGTCAGCCCTTCCACTTCCTGGTGAAACATCGTGCGCAACGCCTGAAAATCGGGGACTCCCTCGCTCACGCCTATCTCCTCCCGAATGAATGCTCCCTCATCATGAAACCGCCGAATCCGCCGCCCACCGTCCGAAAACCGCTACCAGTCAAATACACCGCCTTGTAGCGTTATGAAATCCTCAAATCCTTCCCCGTCATCTGCGGCGGAGAGGAAACGCCCATCAACCCCAGCAGGGTGGGCGCCACGTCGCAAAGCGCGCCACCTGATCTGAGCGGGCCGCCGAACCCGGGCGCCACGACGATGCAGGGCGTCTCGTTCAGCGTGTGCGCGGTGTGCGGACAATCATTTTCCGCATCCCACATCGTCTCGCAATTTCCGTGGTCCGCCGTAATCACCGCCGCCCCGCCGGCCCGTTCCAGGGCATCGAGAACGCGCCCGAGACAAGAATCCACAAGACCCACGGCGGAAACGGCGGCGCTCTCCACACCCGTGTGCCCCACCATATCCGGATTGGCGTAGTTTAAGACAATGGCATCCTCATCACCTCGCTCGATGGCATCCAGGACCACCTCGGTCACTTCACCCGCGCTCATCTCGGGCTTTAAGTCATAGGTGGCCACTTTGGGCGAGGGAACCATGCGCCGCCTCTCGCCCGGGGGAGGCTCCTCCTCGCCGCCGTTAAAAAAATAAGTGACGTGCGGATATTTCTCCGTCTCGGCGACTCTCAGGCAAGTCTTTCCCGCATCCGCCAGGGCGTGGCAGAACAGGCCCTCCATCCGCAAGGGCGGAAACGCGACGGGCAGCCCGAAACGCTCGTCATATTCCGTCATGCAGGCGTAATGAACCGAGGGTCTGCCCGAGACGTCGAAGCCATCGAAACGATCCTCGGTGAATATGCGGGTGATCTGCCTCACCCTGTCCGCGCGGAAGTTCATGCAGATCACGGCGTCGCCATCGCGAATCAACCCCACTGGGCGCCCGTTTTCGCCGAGCACCACCGGTTCGATGAACTCATCCGTCACGCCCCGCGCATAGGAGGCCTCTATCGCCTCTGCGGCGATTTGGGCGCGGACGCCTTCTCCTGCCACTAGGGCCCGGTAGGCCCGCTCGTTTCTCTCCCATCGCTCATCGCGGTCCATCGCGTAGTAGCGTCCGATAACGGTGGCGAGCGCGGCCCCCGCCTCGCGCCGCAGGTTCTCCGCATAGCGACTGACGAAGTCCAGACCCGAGCGGGGAGGCGTATCCCTCCCGTCGGTGAAGGCGTGGGCGAAGATGCGTTCGATTCCGATTTTTCTCCCCAATCGCGCCAGCGCCACCCCGTGGGCCTGAAGACTGTGCACGCCGCCATCCGAAACCAGGCCGAGGATGTGCAGGGCGCCGCCTCCCGACCCGGCTTTTTGAATACACTCGACGAACGGGGAAAGTTCAAAAAAATCGCCGCTCTCGATGGAGCGGTCGATGCGAACGATGACCTGATCCACCACCCGGCCCGCGCCGAGATTGAGATGCCCCACTTCGGAATTGCCCATTTGCCCGTCAGGAAGCCCCACGGCGCGCCCGGAGGTGAGGAGGCGGGTATGGGGACGGTGCGAGAGCAGGGTATCCATGGTCGGGGTATCGGCCAATGCGACGGCGTTATGGGCATGCTCGCCGGATAATCCCCATCCATCCAGAACAATGAGCATGACGGGGCGAGGGGAGTTCAAGGGTTTCACAACAACCTTTCCGGAAAAGCGGAGACGCTCTTTTTATCTCGAATCGAAAACACGGACGAATTGCAGTTTTTTCTTATCCCACCGCCAGAATTCCTCGAACGGTAACCGATCGACCAGGAGACCGTTTTTCTCTTCCCCGCCTTTGAGGTTGAAAACCCGCTCCTCGTATTTTCTGACCCCCTTGACGATGAGGGTGGCCGGATTGCCCGGCCCGTTAAAGCGGAAACGAACCTTGGCGCTCAGGTCTTCGCTTCTCTGAACGGCCCGGGTTCCCGCATCGTCGAGATACGCTCTCGGCCATCTCAACTCCTCTCGCAGGCGCGCGAACCACACCAGTTCGAAGCGGCGCTTTCGGGTCGGCCTGATGACACGCACGGCATCTGAATAGTGGCCGTTCGAACCTTCCCGGATATTGACGATCAACTCGGATGCCCCGTCCGCCGTCAGATCGGCTATCTGGTAGGTAATCTCCCGCCCGCGGCTCAAGTCGCTGTAGGAGGCGAGCGGCTTTCGGGCGTTCTTGTCGTCATCCATCAGGCAAAAGGTTATGTAGTGGTCCTTGGCGTAATCCGACTGGATGACCATCAGGGTTTCGAGGTGCTTGTCCGCGTCCATGTTGAGCGGGATGAAATCCACCGAAAAAGCGTAATGTTTCAGATGATCGGAGGAGAGATACCAGGGCCATTCGTTTTCCGGGAGCGGGCAGTTCGACAGGGCGTTGAGCTGTACGTTCGAATCGGAGGAGAAAAACTTGCGGACCAGCAGCCAATCCTCGGGCTTCTCCAGTCGCTTGAGATGGGAGACGAGACGGGAAACGCGTCTTTGCTCTATCGCCTCGGGTGTCTCCGGCGTGGCCGCAGACACCCCCACACTCCAAGCCGAAGCAAGCAGCAACAATATCAAGGCCATCCCCGTGAGGCCTCTCATCGAATGCTCCTTAAAGAGCACCACCCTATGAAGCAATATCGACCTTACATTCTACACTAAAAATACAAATAATGCCTAGGGCCGGAGCAACACCTTGATTATGCCCTTTTCACTAGCTTTTTCAAACGCTTCGGGCGCGTCTCGCAAAGTGAAACGCCCGTGAATCATCGAGGACGTGTGAAGCGCACCCGTCTCGAGCGCCCGAATCGCAGGCGCGAAAGGCCCGCAGCGCGAACCCAGGATGGTGATTTCATCCACCACGACAGAGGATAGATTCAGGCGAACCTCGGAAGCCACCGTGCTCTTGAGGACCAGCACGCCTCGGGGCTTCGTTTTCGAAACGGCGAGGGAAAACCCCTCGGCAGCACCCGTAGCCTCGACCACCACGGGCCATCTCTCCCCTTCGGAGCACAGGGCCTGCGCCGGTTCGCTAAACATGGGAATTCCCAAAGGGGCGAGCAGAGCCATTTTTTCCGGGTGGCGACCCAGCAGGCCCACTCTCGCCCCGGCGGCGCATAGCACCTGGGTTTGCAAGAGGCCCAGCCTCCCGTCCCCGATCACCAGGACTTCGCGCTCCACGATCTCGGGGAACTGCTCGATCACCTCGAAACAGGCGGCCAGAGGCTCGCAGAAAACGGCCGCCTCATCTTCCACGGCATCGGGAATGAGGTGAAGGTTTCGACTCGGCAGACAGGTGTATTCCGCTAAAGCTCCCGGGCGGCCGAGAATGCCGAGGACGCTCCTGCCGGGGCAATGCCGCTCCATTCCGCGCGTGCACCAGGCGCAGCTTCCGCATCCGCAATTTATCTCGCCTACGACCCTTCGCCCGAGAAGCGGGTGCGTCTCCGGCCCCGCCACCTCACCCACGAACTCATGGCCCAGCACACCCCGGAAATTCATGTATCCGCGAATGAGTTCCAAGTCGGTGGCGCAAATCCCTGCGAGCCGCACCCGGATGAGGGCTTCGCCCCCAGACGGCTCGGGAAGCGCCACCTCTTTCAGCGAGGGGCCGTTTTCCTCGAGCACGTAGGCGAGCAATGGATGTTCTCTTTTCAGGGTTCAGGGCGGCTCGGAGCGGTTCGGTTTTTTCGCGGCGCTGCGCAGTGATTCATTCACGCGGTTTGAGGGCCTCCTTGACCCGGCCGACTCCCAGATGTTCGGCGATCACGTCCTCTCGCGCAAGGAGTTCGGCGCTCGTTCCCTCGAAGGCGACGAAACCGCGGCTCAGCACGTAGAAGTAATCCCCCACCTCCAGCGCAAGGGAGAGGTTCTGCTCCACCAGCAAAATAGAGAGTCCGTGGGTTCGGGTCTTCATGATTCCGTCCCTGATGGAGCGGACGAGACTGGGTGCTAATCCCTCGGTAGGCTCATCGAGCAGAATCAGCCGTGGCCGCGCCACCAGGGCGCGTGCGATCACGAGCATCTGCTGCTCGCCCCCGCTCAAGCTTCCCGCCAGTTGACCGGCCCGCTCCTCTAAGACGGGGAAAAACGCCAGCGCCTCGCGAACGCCGTTCGCGTCCGAGTACGGGCTGGCCTGCGCGGCGACGCGAATGTTCTCCTCCACGCTCAAGGAGCCGAATGGCCGCCTGTCCTCAGGCACGTAGGCCACTCCCATGCGGGCGACCCGGTGGGCCGCCATGGCGTCGATGCGCTGCTCCTCGAAGGCGATTTCTCCTGAAGTGGCGGGCGCGAGACCCATGATGGCCTTGAGCGTCGTGCTCTTGCCCGCGCCATTGCGCCCGATGAGGCAGACGATCTGGCCTGCGCCCACCTCGATATTCACGCCGTGGAGAACGTGGGCGCTCCCGTAATGGACGTGAAGCGAGGAGACCCGGAGCATCAATTCTCCCCCACTTCGACGGCGCCTAAGTAGGCGTCCTGCACCTGCGGGTCCTTGCTGATCTGCTCGGGCGAGCCCTGGGCGATCACCCGGCCCTGCGTCATCACGGTGATTTTATCCGAAATCGAGAGAACCACCTCCGTATCGTGCTCGACCAGGAGTACGCTCATCCGTTCCGCAATTTGCCGCACCAGGCGGGCGATGCGCTCGGTCTCCGTTCGGGACATGCCCGCCGTCGGCTCATCGAGCAGCAAGACTTCGGGTTTGAGCGCAAGCCCGATCGCCACTTCGAGCACCCGTTTGTCCCCGTGCCCTAGTTCCTCCGGGCGGAGATGAGCCTTTTCGAGCAGCCCGACCACCCGCAACGATTCCTCCGCGTCCTCGCGGGCCTCCCGGCACGAGCTCGCCTTGCGGAAGAAGTCGAAGTTCCGCCCCTCTCGAGAGCGCGCCGCGAGTTCGACGTTCTCCCGGGCGCTCAACTCGCCGAAAACCTGGGTGATCTGGAACGTGCGGACGATTCCCGACTTCACCAGCTTGTGGGACGGCAGATGGGTGACGTCGTTCCCGTTCAAAAGCACCCTGCCGGCGTCGGGGCGGAGAAACCCGGTGATGCAGTTGAACAAGGTCGTCTTGCCGGCGCCGTTGGGACCGATGAGCGAGTGCACCTGCCCGGCTTCGACGTCCAAGGACACGCCGTTCACGGCGCGCAGGGCGCCGAAGGACTTGTGGAGACCCTCTACTACGAACGCGCCGGCCAAAGTCGTCTCCAGAACCTCTCGGCGATGCCCGCGATTCCCGACGGCATAAAGAGCACGGCGAGAACAAAGGCGAGTCCGAAGGAAAACTGCCACGCCCGGTACATCGTCGTGACCTGATCGCGAATGAATATAAAGCCTATCGCCCCGATGATCGGGCCGAACAGGGTTCCGATGCCGCCTAAAATCGTGATGGCCAGTATGTTGCCCGACTCGAACCAGTAGAACGACATCGGGTTCGCGCCCGCCTTCAAGAAGACGAAGAGCGTTCCCGCCACGCCGCCCGTCATCCAGGAGAGGATGAGAATCACCAGCTTGTGCCGCCTCACGTCGATGCCGATGGCGGCCGCCCTGTCCTCGTTCGCGCGAATCGCCAGCAGGGTTTTGCCGAAGGGAGACTCCACCAGCCTTCGCAGGAGAAGATAGGTGACGATGAGCGTGGCGACCGTCAGGAAATAGAGTTCATCTCCAGGTTCCACCTCTCGGCCAAAGAGCGTCGGCAGCGGAACGCCGATGAGGCCGTCCAGCCCGCCGGTAAACGAACGCCACACGACGGATATCTGGAACAGGACCTGACAGATGCAGAGGGTGAGTATGGCGAATGCGATTCCCGAGAGGCGCGTCACGACCAGCCCGGTGAGAAACGCCACCGCCGCCGCGGCGAGCATGGCCACGACGGTCGAGAGGAGAAAGTCCGCAGATACGTTCTGAGCGAAAAGCCCCGCGGCGTAGGTCGCTAAGCCGAAACTAGCAGCGTGTCCGAACGAGACGAGGCCCGTGTAGCCCACCAGCAAATCCAGGCTCATCGCCCAGATGCCGAAGATTAAGGCCTCGGTTAACAGGGTGATGAAAAACGGGTTGAAGTCCATGAACGGAACCGCCAGGGCCAAGAGCGTGAACCCGGCGAGTAGAACCCGCATCGCGACTTCGCGCGAATCCCTCCTCGGAACATCGTCCGCCCGGCTTTGCCCATCAGGCGATGCGGCCACGACCGAACACTCCCCTGGGCCGCAGAACAATGATGGCGGCCACGACCAGGAACAGGACGGCGATGGCCCACTCCGCGATGTAGCCCCCGCCGATGGATTTCGCCAACGCCACGATGAACGCCCCCACGGCCGTGCCGGGCAGATGACCGAGACCGCCCAGTATCACCGCCAGGAACGAGTCGATGATGATGCCCGTCCCCATTTCCGGATCGACGGAGAAAATGGGAGCGCCGAGCGCGCCGGCGAACGCCGCGAACCCCGCCGCGCCCCCGAATATGCTCGTGAGCAGCCAGCGCGTATTGATGCCGAGCGCCTCGGCCATCTCGTTGTCATCCGTGATGGCGCGAATTTGCAGCCCGATCGGCGTGAACTGGATGAAGGCGAAGACCAGCCCCGTCACCAGGAGCGAGAGCCCCGCCGCGATGAGCCTGTACACGGGAAACTGATTGCCGAGGATGTCCACCGTCCCCTGGAAGATGACGGGTGGTTTGATCAGGGTCGTCTCGGTGCCCCAGAGATACTCAATCGCGCCCGTGACCATGAAGGAGAGACCGAACGTCACGAGCAGGGTGTAGATTTCGTTGCGGTGGCGGATGGGGGCAATGGTCAGCCATTCCATCGCGATGGCGAGGGGCACCACGATCAACGGGGCGAACAGCATCGCCCACCACCCCAGCGAGGGCAGGAAGATGACGAAGAAATAACCCCCCAGGGCGTACAACACCCCGTGCGCGAAGTTGACGACTCGGCCCAAGCCGAACACCAGGCTCAGGCCGAGACTCGTCAGCGCGAGGAATGAGCCGTAGACGACCCCGTTCAGCGAATTGACGAACAAGAAATTCCAATCCATCCCAATGGCTATTTCTTCAGATTACAGCCGAGCTTCTTCGCCGGCTTAAGCGTCCTGGACGCCGGAAGCGCCGTGACCGACTGCGCATACATGGCGCCGTACTTCGGTTTCTTGAGCTTCTCGATTTTCCCCAGAATGATCGGCACCTCCGCCATGCGTCCGTCCTTCTGGAAGCGCATCCGCCCCGCAGGAGCCTCCATGTCGAGTTTCTCGAGCGCGGCGACGATGGCTTTGCCGTCGGTCGAACCCGCCTTCTCGATGGCGTTGAACAGAAGCTGGGCCGCCGTACCCGCCTGGATGGCCTGCATCCCGGCTACGCGGCCGTGCATCTTGTAATAAAGCTCGTTGAACTTTTTAGTCGTGGGCACCGTGTCCTCAAGACGCCACGCGCTCCACGCGCCCGCCGAGACGATGTGGGTCGACAAGGCGCCCAGCTTGGCGATGAGCCAGTCCGGCAGGCCGATGGGCGCCACCAGGACCGCTTCTTTGGTGAGGCCGAACTCGTTGGCCTGCTGGATGAACTGCAAGAGCGGCGTGCCCAGGGTGACGGGAATGACCACCGCCGTCGCGCCCGCCGATCGGACCTTGGCGATGAACGGCGCCCAGTCCGTGGTGCTGAGCGGAGCGAATGTCTCGCCGACGTACTTCACGCCCTTGACGATCTTCACCGAGCGCGCCACCCGGCGGCTCCAGGGATAGTCGTGGCCCAGGGTGAACCACTTCGCGGCCTTGAGCTTCGGGTTATCGTTGATGAGCGCGTCCATCGCCGCGACGGCCATCTGGGGAGTCGGGTTCGTCTGGAACACCCAGTAGTTGCACTTGCTGCCCGTGATGACGGCCGAGCCGCTGTTCGAGGTGATGATCGGCACGCGAAGACGATTCGCCACGGGCAGCAGCGCCAGCGCCTCGAGCGTACTGGCTCCCAGAATCGCCGTGACGCGGTTCTTCTGGACGAGCTTGGTCGCCTTCGTGACCGCCACCTGCGCGTTGACCAGGCTGTCCTCGAGAATCAACTCGATGGGCCGGCCCATGACGGGTCCTTGCATCTTCACGGCCGTCTGAATGCCCGTGGTGATCTCATCGCCGATGGGCTTGAGCTTTCCGCTCAGAAACGACAGCACCCCGATTTTAATGGGTGCTTTCTTCGCGGCGAAAACGGGGGAACCAAAGACGGCGATGAGCGCGAAAACCGCCACCGTCAACATCGCCGCCGAACGTGAAACGTCGAACCATCTCTTTCGGGTATACGTCGATCTCGTTGCCATTACATTATCCTCCCTAGCTTCCGATTCCGTGGATTTAGAGTGCGGACACAGGGACCTGCCTATTTCCGCACGAACAGAGAAGAAAGATTGAACCCTTCCCCCGGAGTGGTTCCGGTGCGGTTCACGCAAGCAACATGGCGAGATATATCTCCACAATATACAGGAAGGCCTCTGCCTGTCAAGAAACAAAATCCTGCCCGGGGTCGCTCGATCGCGCCGCGTCCCCGGTCGGCCGGCGCAGGCAGAGGATGCGCGCCAAGCGAAACGAGCAGGAGGGAGGTATGAATCAAAGGTGTATTCTGGCATACCCTTTATGCAGACGAAACGCGCCCGCCGAAAACGGGAATGACGCCTGATACGGGTTCGGGCTGCGGCGCTTTTTTAGGAGAGATTCGGGTTGCTTCCAAGGTTCATCGTGCTCGCTCTTTTCGCATCGTTTCTGATCGGCGTGGCGGACTACGTATATGGACGCGCGGTAAGAAACCGGATTTTGCCGGGTACGATTACGGCTTCGCAGTCGAGCATCGTCGTTCCCGTCACTTGGGTTTGGGCGCAACTCGAGGGCAGCTACGCCTGGACGCCCCCCGCCTTCCTGGGAATAGGCACCGCTTTTTTCACATTCATCGGCTTCTGGTGCTTCATGAGAAGCGTGGAACTCGGAGAGGCGAGCGTCAGCACGCCCATCTACCGGATGAGTTTCGTCGTCACCGCCATGCTCGCGGTCTGGTTTCTGGATGAATCCATCACGCTCCCCAAAATCGTGGGCCTCATCCTCACCGGCTGCGCCATTTTTCTGTTCTCGGATTTTCACCGGGGGAGTTTCTCTGCGGACAAGCTCGCCTCCGTCCTCTGGGCCGTCACGGCGATGGTGGCCGTCGGCCTCGTCAGCTTCATCTACAAGCTCGGCGTCTCGGGCGGGGTTGCCCCGATCATGTTTTTGCACAGCCAGGCGGTTTTCTTCATCACCATCGCGTTCATCTACTCGTACGTGGTGCAGGGGGGGCCGCAGTTTTCGAAAAAGGGCTGGGCGCACGGATTCGTGACCGCCGTCTGCTTCATCTTCGGGATCACCTCGCTGCTGGCCGCGTTCAGGGACGGCGAGGCCACCATCGTCTCGCCGATCATGCAGTTGAGCTTCATCGTGACCACAATCCTGGCCACCTGGCGGTTGTCCGAGAAGATGACGATGAGAAAGTTTCTGGGGCTGGCCGCCGCGGTGGGAACCATCATCGCCTTCACATCATGATCAGGGAATCGCAGGTCCCCTCATCCGGGCGACCCCGAAACGAGAGGCTTGAGCGCGCACTCCGTACTAGGGGGCTGTTGAACAACCCCTCGTCGGGCGCATGGCCTTTACCCCCCTGACAAGGGGGGCCAGGGGGGTTGGTTTCCAGCCGAGGGAGGACGAGCGGGACAGGTAAAGTACTATTCCCTCCGACTCCCCCCCCCATCCTTCCTTGCCATGAACCCCCCAACCCCCCTTGTCAGGGGGGCTTTTTCAACAACCCCACTAGGGGGAGGTTGTGGGCAATGCCGCTTCGCTGGCTTGCATGACGCCCTTCCTGAGAATCGTCGCCTGGCGTAGCGCTTCCACGTCCGCGCTCACAGCGTCCTTCAGGACGGCCACCGCCAGTTCGAGAACTACGTCTTTTTTCTTGGCGTCGGTCTCTTTATCCTTCTTGTAGAGCGAAGTCTTCATCTTCTTCCTCCGCTCTCGCATCTCTTTTCGGGTGAGCGGCTGAGGCCCCGCCTCGACGTCGGGCTGTATGCCTTTCTCGTGAATCAGGCGCCCGAGCGGGGTGTAGTACTTCGCCGTCGTCACCCGGATCGCCGCCGCGCCCCGGGTGGGAATGATGGCCTGAACGGAGCCTTTGCCGAAACTGGTTCTGCCGAGGATCAGGGCGCGATCCAGATCCTGCAAGGCGCCGGCCACGATCTCCGACGCGCTCGCGCTGCCCTTGTTGATCAGCACGACCAAGGGCTTACCCAGCCATACGCCGTTACCGCGAGAGCGGAAATACACCGTCTCGCTGCGCCTTCGTCCCCGGGTGAAGACGACCATACTTCCATCGGGCAGAAATCTTTCGGAAACCTGGACGGATTGGCGGAGAAAACCACCCGGATTGTCGCGTAAATCCAGCACGATCCCCCGCACCTTCTTGCGAATCAACTCGTTCAGACCCACATCCAGCTCCCGCGTCGTGCGGCCATGAAAGGCCGTGACCCTCAAATAGCCGATCCCGCCCTCTTTCACCTCCGTCTTCACGCTTCGAATTTTGATGATGGCGCGGCGCAGCTTCACGTTGCGGGGCTTAGGCCAACTCACGCGCGAAATCAGCAAATCCACCGCCTTGCCCGCGGGTCCGCGCATGCGGCGCACGACCTCGAAAAGCGCCATATCCGCCGTGGGCGTTCCATCGATTTCCAGAATCACGTCCTCGGACTTGAGACCCGCGCGATAGGCGGGCGTGTCCTCGATGGGCGATATAACGGTGAGCTCCTTCTCCCGCAGCGTGATGATGACGCCCACCCCGCCGTAGCGGCCCGTATACTCCACGCGCATCTGCTTGTAGGACTCGGGCGAGACGAACGTGCTGAAAGGATCCAGGGAACGCAACATGGAAGAGAGCGCGGCGTACATGACGCGGAGTCCACCTTTTTTCTTCTTGGAATCCCCGGCGTTTTCCATTACGAATCGATAGGCGCGCTCGAATGCGCCCAGCCCGCCATCGGTGTCTCCCCCGAGGCGAATGAGCAACTCCTTCTCCTGCGCCTTGAGAAGAATCTCGTCTCCCGCTTTTTCCTCGAAGTCGAAGCGCCCATCGCCCGAGCTTTTCTTGAGGCCTTCGAGGCCCGCGACGTACATTTTCCGGAAATCGGGCGTGCGCGCATACTTATCGTCCACTTTCTGCATGACCTCATACAAGAGGGCAATGGCCTCTTCCTGATCACTGGAGAGCGAAAAGACGAGGCTAGAGGAAAGCACCACCCCAAAAAGGACGAGGCATATCGTAAGATGCTTCACGCGCCGGATGCCCCCTGCGCGCGACCGGAAAAGATGTGAAATTCGAATGCGGCTCATCGACATGGGTGTTTCCAGTGGTTAGGGTTCATCGGATGGCCTATCGGCAGAGGCATTATATCATAGCCTTAGAAAATGTATCGCCCCCGCCTTTGTATGGAAAGATGAATCCAGGAGAAGGACATACGCGATGATCTCCATCGTCGTACCCGTGCTGAACGAAGCGCCGCGCCTGCCCGCCATGTTGGACATGCTCGACGCCCAGACGGGCGAGAAGCAGATTATCCTCGCCGACGGGGGAAGCGCCGACGAGACGCGCGTCGTGGCGGAGGGGCGCGCCCTCATCGTCGAATCACAGCCGGGCCGCGCGCGCCAGATGAACGCGGGCGCAGCCCACGCAGAGGGCGAGACGATCCTGTTTCTTCACTGCGATACGCGCCTGCCCCCAGGGGCGCTCAGGGAAATCGAGGACGTCATGCGCGCGGGCGACGCGGCGGGCGGGGGCTTTCTCCACGGCTTCGATCGAGACGATCGTTTCAGCCGCTTCATCAGCTTCAGCGCCAACACGCGCACCAAGACGGCGAAACTCTTCTTCGGCGACCAGTGCATATTCATCCGGCGCGAAGTGTTCGAGCGCATGGGCGGCTACGCCGATATGCCCCTGTTCGAGGATTGGGACCTGAGCAGGAGGATGCGCGAGTTCGGGCGCACCGCCATCATCGAGACGCCCGTCGTCACCAGCGGGCGGCGCATCGAGGTATGGGGCAAGCCCAAATGCCTCATCATCTGGTGGGGGCTCAGCATCCTTTACGCGCTGGGCGTCTCCGCCGATCGCTTAAGCCGGTACTACGCGCACGTGCGCGATTCGTGATGAGCGCATTTTCCGGGAGACCTCCTTGCATCCTAGCGCCCAAGAAATGATATATTGCTCCCCGATTTCATCACCCATTCGCATATAGCGATTCAAAAACCTCATCCGCGCGGGCATGGCGCGGGTGAGCGCGGGAGGCGAGGAATGCGATTCGCGGTCGACACGGGCGGAACCTTCACCGACCTCGTGCTGGAGGACAACAGGGGCCGCCTCCACATGTTCAAGGCCCCCACGACGCCCCACGATCCGGTGGAGGGCATTCTCGCGGCGATCGAGGCGGCCGCCGAAGCGCTCTCGACGAGCACCGGCGAACTCCTGGCCCAGGGCGAACTATTCATCCACGGCACAACCCACGCCACCAACGCCATCGTGACGGGCAACACGGCCAGGACCGCCTTTCTCACCACGAAGGGCCACCCCGACATTCTCGTGCTGCGCGAGGGCGGGCGCATGGAGCCGTTCAACTTCCTCGTGCCGTTTCCGAAGCCATACATACCCCGCGCGCTCACCTTCGAGGTGCCGGAGCGCATCGGCGCGGACGGCAGCGTGTACGAACCCTTAGATGAGGCGGGGGTTCTCGCCATCATCGAGGAATTAAAAGAAAAAGAAGTGGAGGCCGTGGCCGTCTCGCTTTTATGGTCCACGGTGAACCCCGCGCACGAAATCGGCGTGGGCGAATTACTGCAAAAACATTTGCAGGGCGTTCCCTTCACGCTCTCCCACGTCCTGAACCCGATTCTGCGGGAATACCGCCGGGCGTCTTCGACCTGCATCGACGCCTCATTGAAACCCCTGATGTCGCGCTACATCGGCGGCTTGCAGGAGCGGCTAAAAGCGGCGGGCTTCGGCGGGCGGCTCTTGATGCTCACGTCCAAGGGCGGCGTGATGGACGCGGGCGAACTCGCGGAAGCACCCATCCACTCGGTGGGTTCGGGGCCTTCGATGGCCCCCATCGCGGGCAGGCATTTTTCGCGCGCCGACGCGAAGGCCGCCACGGCGATAGTGGCCGACACCGGCGGCACCACGTATGACGTGAGCCTCGTGCGACGCGGCGAGATACCCATGTCGCCCGAAACCTGGATCGGCCAGCGCTACCGGGGGCACATTCTGGGCTTTCCCTCGGTGGACGTGAAGAGCATCGGCGCAGGGGGAGGGAGCATCGCCTGGGTCGATGAGGGCGGACTCTTGCACGTGGGGCCGCAGAGCGCGGGCGCGGAACCGGGCCCTGCCTGCTACGGCCGGGGCGGCACGCGCCCCACCTTGACGGACGCTTCCCTGGTGCTGGGCCACATCGATCCGGATTACTTCCTGGGCGGGGCGATGACGCTCAGTTTATCCGAAGCCGAGAAGTCCATATCGATAGACGTAGCCGAACCGCTGGGGCTTTCTCTCCAAGAGGCGGCCTCGGCCATCCTGAGACTTGCGACGGAGAACATGGTGGGCGCGATCGAGGAGATAACCATCCACCAGGGCATCGACCCGAGAGGCGCGGTTTTAATCGGAGGCGGCGGGGCGGCGGGCTTGAACTCCGTCGCCATCGCCAAGCGCCTGGGCTGCCTGGGTCTGGTGATTCCCGAGGTGGGCGCTGCGCTCTCCGCCGCTGGCGCGATGATGAGCGACTTGCACGCCGATTACCGCTCGATGTTCTTCACCATCACGGACAGGTTCGACTTCAAGGGCGCAAACGCAGTTTTGAGAAAACTGGACGAGCGATGCCGCGCCTTCATCAAAGGACCCGGCAAGGGGGCGGTGGAGAGCGCGACCGAGTTCTACGTCGAGGCGCGCTACAAGCACCAGGTATGGGAGATCGATTTGGGGCTGCCCATCAATCGGTTCCGCTCGAAAAAAGACGTGGAGAGAGCGCGCGCGGCGTTCGACGAAGTACACGAGGAGATCTTCGCCTTCCGCGATCCCTCGTCTGAAGTCGAGTTCGTCGGCTGGCGCGCCGTGGCGCGGTGCAAACTGAGAAAAGGCCACCTGGGCAGGCTCGTCCGCGAGACTATCCATGAGACGACGCTGCCCAAGAGGCGCAAGGCCTACTTCGCGGGCAAAGGCTTGGTGAACGCCCGCGTGGCGGCGTTCGATTCCATGAAGCCGGGCGAGGCGATGCGCGGGCCGTCCATCATCGAATCGCCGTTCACCACGGTGGTGATAGACCCCGGCGCCAAGGCCGAACGCACGAGAAGCGGCAGTCTCTTCATCACGCTCCAGGAGTAGATCATGGCGAGAGCAAAAACCGGACGCGCGAAGCAAAAGACCAAACTAGACCCCATCACCCTGGCCGTGCTGCACAAGCGCTTCGACGCCGTCACCACCAAGATGGCGAATACCCTCTTGCGAACGGGCCGCTCGGGCGTTCTGAACCTGGCGCGCGATTTCTCGACCTCCGTGGTGACGCGCGATTGCGAACTGCTGACGGGTGCGGAATCACTCCCCATCCACCACCTGAGCGGGGCGGACCTCATGGCCCGCTCGATGATGGACTTACACCCGAACTTGAAACGTGGCGACGCCTATCTCCACAACTCGCCCTACCACGGCTGCTCGCACCCGGCGGATCACACCATCCTGGTGCCCGTCATCGACGCGAAGGGCGTCCACCAGTTCACCGTGTGGGTGAAGGCCCATCAGGCGGATTGCGGATGCAGCCAGCCCACCACCTACATGGGCCACGCGCGCGACGTGTATGAGGAGGGCGCGCTCATCTTCCCGCCCACCAAGGTGCAGGAAAACTTCGAGAACAACGAGGATTTCATCAATTTCTGCCGGATGCGCATCCGCGTGCCCGAGCAATGGTACGGCGATTACCTCGCCATGATAGGCGCTGCGCGAATCGGCGAGCGCGAGGTGCTCGCCATGGGGGATGAATACGGCTGGGAGACGCTGCACGACTTCTCGAAGGAGTGGTTCGACTACAGCGAGAAGCTCATGATCTCCGCCATCAAAAAACTGCCCACGGGCCAGGCCACCACCCACAGCACGCACGACCCCGTGCCCGGCACGCCGGAAGAAGGCATCCCCATCACCGCGCATGTTCGAATCGACAGCAAAAAGGCCACCATCGAGGTGGATTTGAGGGACAACCCCGACGCCATGCCCTGCGGCCTCAACCTGAGCGAGGCCTGCGCGCGCACAGGCGCGATGATAGGCGTGTTCAACAGCATCGATGACATCGTGCCCACGAACGCGGGCAGCTTCCGCCGCGTCAACGTGCTGATTCGAGATGGCTCCGTCGCGGGCGGGGGCAAGCACCCCACCTCCATGTCGGTGGCCACCACCAACCTCGCCGACCGGGTGACGAACCCCGTGCAGCGTGCGTTCTCTAAAATTCAGGACGGTATCGGCCTGGCCGAATGCGGGCCGATTTTCCCCGCGTCCATGGGCGTCATCTCGGGTTTCGACCCCAGAAACGACAACGAACCCTTCGTGAACCACCTGTTCCTGATGGTCACCGGGGGCGCCGGGGCGGGCAAGACGGACGCCTGGCTCACCATCCTCCACGCGGGCAACGCAGGCATGTGCTTCGTCGACAGCATCGAACTGGACGAACTCCACTTCCCCATCTACATCAAGACGCGCAGGCTCATGCCCGATACCGAGGGTGCGGGCCGGACGATAGGCGCGCCCTCGGGCTATTGCGAATACGGCCCCATAGGCGGGGGGGATCTCGAGGTCGTATACGTGTCCGACGGCGCGATAAACGCTTCGAAGGGTACGCTCGGCGGGCTGAACGGGGCGGTTTGCCAGAACTTCCTCATGCGCGAGGACGGATCTCTGGAGGATCTCCCCGGCTGTGCGGACATCATCCTGAAACCCGGCGAGAACGTGGCTTCCTACTGCACGGGCGGGGGCGGCTACGGCCCGCCGCACGAACGGCCCGCCGAGAAGGTGCGAAACGACGTGGAGGAGAAGTGGATCACCAAGGAGCGCGCCTACAAGGTCTACGGCGTCGCCATCGACGACGCGGGCGAGGTGGATAAGGCCAGAACGGCGCGCAGGAGAAAGAGGTTGAGTGCGGGGTAGCAAACCGGGCGACCACGGGGGGTCGCCCCTACAGAAGTCTCTTTCCTCGGTCGCTTGTGAAATACACTCCCCCCTTGAGGGGGAGTCGGAAAGACAAGGGCGCAAGCCCGCAGTCGCGCCGGTGGGGGGAGCTTTTATTTTAGAATCGACCCCCCACCGCATCACCCTTCGCCCAAATGGCTCGGCTTCTGCGACTCCCCCTCAAGGGGGGAGTGAATTTCATCTTCGCCGGAATGACGAAATTACACCCGTGCCAGGAATGGCGAACGATGTATATTTGCAACCCCTACGTGCACCCTCCTCTTCCACCTCGCGCCACCTGAAACCTTTGCGCGAATACCAATTTTTGGTATGATGCGCCTGAAGGAGGTATCCTCATGCCGCGCAATACGTCGGTTTCACTCGGAGAACACTTCGTGTGTTTTATCAACGATCGGGTCGCATCGGGTCGCTACAACTCGGCCAGCGACGTGGTGCGCGCAGGATTGCGCCTGCTCGAAGAACACGAAGCCAGGGTGGAAGCTCTCCGCGAGGCGCTCATCGAAGGCGAGGAGTCCGGCCGGGCGACGCCGTTTGATTTCGACGCGTTCATCGCCCGCAAGAAATCCACCTGAGCCGCATGGGAAGCTATACGCTATCACCGGCGGCCCAGGCCGATCTGGAAGGCATCTGGGACTATACCGTCAGGCGTTGGGGCGAGGCGCAAGCCGAGGATTACACGCGCAACATCCAGGCGGCGTGTGAGGCGCTGGGCAATGGGGTGCTCGTCAGTCGGTCGGCCGAGGAGGTGCGTGCGGGATACCGCAAGGTCACGGTGGGCTCGCACGTGATGTTTTTCCGCATGCAATCCGACGTGGTGGAAATCATCCGCATCCTGCACCAGAGCATGGATGTAGAGCGGCATCTTTAGCCTCCACGCGGAGGGCGGGGGCTCGTGGGCGTATAAACCGCACCTCGCGTTCAGGGCGTACATGCAGGTTCGCCCATATGGCCTTCGCCGGAATGACGGGGAAATTCATCACGCGGTTCTGCCTCTTCGACGCGCTCGACGCTGATACGCGTCGCTGGGCCAATAGCATGTAAGAACCGTTTCGCCCACAACGACGACCTTAAGACCCCTCAGTCGTTCAAGCTGATGCACCCTGCGCTTCAGGGCGCGTTCGAGTCGTTGTTTTCCGCCCTTCACTGTACGCTCAATCTGTCGGAACGTGCGCTTCAGATTTTCAATCTCACGTTTCACATCAGAGTCCCTCATAAACCACTCAACGGGGCCGATCTGCGTCCCGCATGTCTGAACCAGATCGACGTCTTCGCCCCGAACCCCTCGCTGGCTCATCCGTACCTCGGCGTGGTTGGAGATCACATATTCAAACATTTTCGTCTCCCTTCTTGGACAATTCGTTGACATCAAAGAGAAAGATTCAAGGAATCCAGCCAATTTTTATATTCATTCCAGTCTTCATCGGGCACTTTCGCCTCTAGACACTTCACACGCTCGGAAGTTACATCTTCCTCCTCGCCGCGAAGTTCTTCTTGGATTTGCCCGAGACGTACATACCCGCGGGTAAGAGCGAAGTGAGCGCGGCTAGATTCACCTGTGAGAGTTTTCCGGTATGACTTGAAAAGAGGGACGTGGTCGAAAAATGTATCGGGATCGAAATGGATTTCTTCGGGATCGATCGCGTCGTTATCGGACCCCAGTTCTTCCGCCAACTGGGTCAGAAAATCAGAAAAGGGGTTTCGCTCTTCCTCATAATAAAACTGGTTCACTTCCATCCAGTCTATGGAGCGTGCGAACAGGTCTCTCTTCGCTATGGAGATTTTTTCATGATAGTCGTCCCAACTACGCCCCCCCATATGCTCCGGTCGGATTCGGTTGAAGGCGTCTATGGCCTCCTCCGCCTCCTCGGCCCGACGGCGACGCACATTGAGACTCATCTCGGCGAGAAGGGTGAAAAGCATCGGCGCCACATCAATAAGCTTCTGCATACCAACTCCGTAATGCTCTTCCACCAGATCGTAGGAAATCAACACCTCCCCATCGAGACGAAGCCTACGGTTGAACACGCCCAATCCGAATTTTCGGGATTCTGCCTCGTTGGTCGTTTCGGAGTCGGGCTCCCGACCCAAAGTTTCGGGCTTGATGCGGAGGGCGTTGGCGATTCGCTTTACCGTATCTCCTCTCGCCTCACCTCCTTTGCCGACTTCTATTCGGGCAACGGTCTTTTGATCGATGTTCGCTTCCTCCGCCAGCTTTTGTTGACTGAATCCCCTTTTCTTGCGCCAATGCTTTAGCGTCTCTGGAATTATTTTCATTGCGATAACCCCTATATTTAAATAACAGGAACCTCTATACTGAAAACAAATCTACTTCTTTTATATAAGACATTCAATGGCATTATAGGGTATAATTAATAACTATTTAAGTTTATTTACGGATATAACATATCATATTTACCTTGAATTATGTAATATAATGGCGCAATCTAGGCTGTGGCATTGAAAAATAACTCATCCCCGCTATCTGAGGACATTCATAACATTCTGTACCGGATTGCCTCTCTGGCTAGGGCGCATATACGCGTGGGGCGGCCCCGCGGAAGGACCGCCACTTAAAATCGTCAATCCTTTCTTCAGCCGTCATTCCGGCGAAAACCGGAATCCAGAACCGATGAGAGAACCCAAAGTCTAAGGAATCCTGTATCCCACGCCGGAGCACCAAACCCTCGTCTTCATCCATTCCCTTCCGCTCTGGATTCCGGCTTTCGCCGGAATGACGGGGAAATTCATCGCGCGGCCCTGCTCACCCTCCCCACTTCCCCCTAACACCAAAGGGCGGTATCATGCCCGCAAAAATCGAAACGTAATCGTCAACACGGACTTTTCGCATTCGGGACGACTCGAAAGCGCCGCAGGGAGGAAATACCCATGAAGCTTGAGAACAAGGTCGCCATCGTCACGGGCGGCTCGCAGGGAATCGGCGAGGCCGTCTGCCGCCGCTTCGCGGAAGAGGGCGCCAAGGTCGCCATCGTGAACCGCACGGCGGAAAAAGGAGAAGCGCTCGCCGCCGAGATCGGAGATGCGGCGAAGGCGTTTCCCTGCGACGTATCGAACAAGGCGGCCGTGGACGCCATGGTCGCGGACGTGGTCGCCACGTTCGGCACGGTGGACATCCTCGTCGGAAGCGCCGGCATCATGATCAACAAGGAACTCGAGAACTACAGCGAGCAGGAGTGGGACGACACCATCGACATCAATCTCAAGGGCAACTTCCTGCTTTCCCAGGCCATCGTGCCAATCATGAAAGAGAAGAAGTACGGAAAAATCGTCTTCGTCGCCTCCATCGCCGCCACGCACGCCTTTCCCAACGCGGTGCCCTACTGCGCGAGCAAGGGCGGGGTCTACATGATCACGCGCGCCCTGGCGGCGGAGATTTCCAAGTGCGGCATCAACGTGAACTGCATCTCGCCGGGCAACACGGCCACGCCGCTCAACCAGCACCTACAGGACGACCCCGAATTCGTAAAACTCATGGCGAGCTACACGCCCACGGGCCGGGCCTACATATCGACGGCGGAGATGGCGGGGGCGGCGGTGTTCCTGGCCTCTGACGATGCGAGCGCGGTGCACGGCCTCGACCTGATCGTGGACGACGGCTGGTGCGCGATTTAAGCCGAGACTGATAAACCGCGATGCCAGGCGCGCTCAAATCGCTCAGAACCCCCGCGCTCGAAATCGGCTATCTGGAGGCGGGCGATGAAACGGCGCCGCCCGTCATCCTCGTCCACGGCTTTCCAGACGACGCGAAAACGTGGGATCGGGTCGTCCCCATCCTGAACGATTCTGGCTTGAGGACGCTTTGCCCCTACGTGCGCGGCTACGGACCGACGCGCTTTCTGGACCCCGCAACGCCCAGAAGCGCCCAGTACACCGCGATAGCCTCCGACATCACGGCTTTCGCCGACGCGCTGGGTATCGAGCAATTCACGCTCGTGGGGCACGACTGGGGCGCGCGCGCTTCCTATACTATCGCCGCCATGTATCCCAAGCGGCTGAACGCCCTCATCGTGAGCCCTGCGGGCTACGGCACGGGACGCCCCCAGCAGCGGATGTCCGTCGATCAGGTGCGCGCGTACTGGTACCAATGGTTTTTCTGCACGGAGCGCGGACGTGAGGCGCTAGGTGCGGACGCCGCCGGTTTTTGCCGTGAACTCTGGCGGACGTGGTCGCCGGGGTGGAATTTTCCGGACGCTGAATTCGAGGCGACGGCGCAGTCTTTTTTGAATCCCGATTTCGTGGATATCGTCATGCACTCCTACCGCTACCGCTGGGGATACGAAAAACCCGACCCAAAGTATGATGACGCGGAGAGTTTCATGCGCGGCCTGCCCGCCATATCGACGCCGACGATTCTTATGCAAGGCGCGGAGGACGGGGCGTCGCGGCCCGAGAGTTCTGAGGGCAAGGAGCAGCATTTCACAGGCGGGTACCGGAGGATTCTGGTGGAAGGGGCCGGGCACTTCGCCCAGCGCGAGAAGCCGGAGGTCTTCGCCTCCGCCATTCTGGAAATTGCGAAAACGAGCCCTGAATAATGGATGAAAAAAGCGCGTCTTATATCTGCTACGTGAACGGCGAATACGTCGTAGCCGAAGAAGCCAAAATCTCCGCCTTCGACCACGGTTTCCTCTACGGGGACGGTCTTTTCGAGTCCATGACGGTAGCGAACCGGCGCATCTTCAGGTTCCGCGACCATCTCGACCGCATGGAGCGCTCGGCGCGGGCGCTCAAGCTCGAACTCCCCGAATCGCGCGAGCGAATCGCCGAGATCGTGAAGGAATGCGTGAGAAAATCCGGCGTGAACGACGTCTACCTGCGCGTCGTCATCTCGCGGGGGGCGGGCTATCCCCTGCTGGATCCCAGGGTAGTGGATAAGGCGACGATCGCCGTGCTCCTGCACGACCCTGCGCCGCCGCCCGAGACGGGTTCGAGCTACAAGGCGAAGGGTGCGGGCTTAAGGCTCAAGACGGCGGGCGTTCGCAAGGCGCCTTCCGAGTCCTTCGAGGCGCGCGTGAAATCGCTCAATTATCTGAATAACGTGATGGCGAGAATTGAAGCCGTCGAATCGGGATTCGATGAGGCGATTCTCCTCGACGTGCGCGGCTTCGTGGCGGAGGCCCCGGGGGAGAACGTCTTCGTCGTGAAAGGCGGCGTCTTAAGAACGCCCAACGCCCACAACGTGCTCGAAGGCATCACCAGAAAAGTCGTGCTCGAAATCGCCGCCGAGGCGGGGATTCCGGCAGAAGAGGCGGACCTTACGCTCTATGACCTCTACACGGCGGATGAGTGTTTTCTCACCTCATCCTTCAGCCGGGTGCACGCGGTGGCCGAGGTGGACGGACGCCCCATCCCAGCACCCGGCCCGATCACGAAAAAGCTGCGCTCCGATATTCTGGAGATGGAAAAAACAGAGGGCGAGCCGATAGACTAGGGATATTCATTCCGGTGCGAGCCGGTCATGATAATCAAGGAGAAAGACCGAAGTGGCGACGATGGAGGATTTCGACAAGCTGGACATCCGCCTCGGGCGCGTCATCGAAGTCGCGGATTTCCCCGAGGCGAGAAAACCCGCTTATAAGCTCAAGATCGATTTCGGCGATGAAATAGGGGTCAAGAAATCATCCGCCCAACTCGTCGCGCTCTATACGAAAGAAGAACTCGAGGGAAAGCTCGTGCTCGGCGTGGTGAATTTTCCGCCGAGGCAGATCGGCCCCTTCATCTCGGAAGTCCTGACACTCGGCGTGCCCGACGAAAGTGGCGAGGTGGTGCTCATCTCGCCTGACGATAAAAGCGCCGTCACCGGCGGGCGGCTGTTCTAGATCGATTCGGAAAAAGCGCGCTCTTAAAATTACTCCCCCCTTGAGGGGGAGTCGGTGAGGTAAGGGCGAAGCCCGCAAGCGAACCGGTGGGGGGTGAATAGCGACTGATAAAGGAGCGATTGCAGGCGGGTGAGGAAAGAATCGGTTAGCAATTTCTCGCTCTTCGCTCGAAATTGACCCCCCACGCATCAGCCTTCGTCAAAAAAGCTCGGCTTCTGCGACTCCCCCTCAAGGGGGGAGTCGTTCTTCTCCCTCGTGTGTCGGCCACGACCCATAAGAGGGGAGTCCGTAGGGACAGGTCGCGACCTGTCCCTACGCCATCGCCCGCACCGGAATCACGGCGAGCCTCCTAGTCCAGATCGGGCCGTTCCTCATCCTGATAGTGCCCCAGCCCCTTGGGCGCCGTGCCGTTGTTGCGAAGCACGTGCATGGGCGCAGGCGTGAGCGGCTTCCACTGGGTCTCATCGGGCGGTTCGGGCCACTCGTGAGAGAGGTGGCGGTAGGCGTTCGGGCCATCTGCTACTTCCAGATGCGCGCACATGTCGTCGCAAACCGCGCGCTGGCCTTCTCTGTCGCCCACGTCTCCCAGCATGCGCCCGTAGGGATACTGGATGAAGACCGCCCTCGGCACGCAGACCTTCTCCGACACCTCGGGCTGGTTGCATATCGAGACGGTGGCGATTCCCAACTCTTCCAATCTTCTTTGCAGCAGGCTCACGGACCGCATGCAAAGCGGTCAGACGGGGATGAGCAAGGCCGCGTCCACGCCCTCTGCGTGCATCTTCTCGGCCATCAGGGGGGCGGTCTTCTTCATCAGGGGGTGGAAGTTGGGCGTATAGCCCATCGTGGAGTAGAGGGTGTCGGCCAGCGCGCCGATTTTTCCCTCGCGTTCGTAGTCCAGGAAGATATCCACCGGAAACGAGACGTTCCTGTCTTTTTTTAGATACTCGGTGTTGATGTGTAAGTGCGAGTATTCACAATCATCCTGAGCGGCCGTTTTTGGAATCTCACGGTGGGTGGGATCCCCCCAGTGCGGCTCGCGCCACTCGCGCTCGTAATCGAATGAAACGTCACCGTTCATGAATATGCCCGCCGTGGAGACGAGGGTGACCTTGCATTCTGATAGCGGTTTTCCCAGCGGCGTCCAAGGCGTTTTTGCCGGATCGGCCGGGCGCATGGCGCCGATGCGCGTCTTGCTGCCGGGATAATAGACGTATCCATCGACTGTCGTGATTGGCGACATGGGGGTTGCTTCTCCTCTTGGAACTAATAATTCGCATACAAAACGCACAGGAGTTCGTTCGCCAACTCCCCGTCTCCTTCGATTGTCAGGCGGCCGGAAGCCTCCGCCTCCCCGCGCTTCGCGCGCCCGTAGAGCAATAGCAGGTGCGCCTCGCCGTCCGCGGTGATTGTGGCGTCGTGCGCGCCCGAAACGTCGGCGATATTTTCCGCCTTCTCGCCGGCGACGGTAAGCGTCCACTCGCGATCGGGATCGGCCGAGCAGAACAGAAAGCGGCCATCGAAGGGCGGGTTCTCGCGGACGCCGAAAAGGCGGCTCTGAGTCGAGGGCAGAAAGGTCATGACCCCCTCCACGCCCTCCAAGGAGACGCAGGCTTCGGCGTCTTCGCCGTAGCGGATGTCCCAGTCGTGCAGCGCCAACTCGACGAGACGCAGCCCGATCCAGGCGTCGATCCGCGTGAGTCCCCGGGGGTGAAAGCCGAGCTTGCCGAGGTCGCCCTCAGTGATGTCTGCAAGCGCGTCGTTCACGCTGGAGGCCGAGGCGTCGAACGCATCCATCATCTCCTCCCTGGGCAGGGCCATGAGTTCCTCGCCCCTGGCGCCGCGGATGGCGAAAAACTCCTTCACGTTGCTTCCGTAGGGCGGCTCGGGCGGCAGGCCCTCCAGCGCCCGGCGAACCGAGTTCGCGTAAAATTCGCCCCCCGTCGCCAAGTGGGAGACGGCGTGACACGCCCGCCAGCCGGGGCAGAACGTATCCACCTCCCAGCGCGCTTCCGAAAAACTTCGCCAGTACGCAGAGAGGCGCTCGGTTTCCGATTTCACCAAAGAGACTCGAGAGAGGTATTCTTCCGGGCTCACCTGGGCGCACCTCCGTCTCGCGCAATCGCGATTTGTCTTTGAAAGAGAAATCCCCATCTCATGAATGGGGAGAGGATTCAAGTATTGCGAAACCCGGTGCCGCTGGCAAGGGCCGCAAGCTGGCGATGAGAGGCCGAATTCTGCTAGGTTATGCCCCACGGGTTCGCGAGGCCTTACCTCAAAAGAGTCGGGATGGTAGCGAACCACCCTATTTTCAGGAGACGGAAAACCTTGTCCCCATTGATGGTGGTCGCCGACGGCGAGGGCAACCTGTTCGAACACCCCGAACTCGAGATGGTGGGCGCGCAAGGGGCCGAACCCGTGGCGCCGGAGCCCGAGGAACTCTCTCCCCTCCCTGGTGGGAGCAAGTTCTTCACCATCCCGGGCAGCATTCCCGTGGGCGGCGACGCGCAAGAAGACGCGCTCGTAAGCGTGGAAGAAGCGGACTGGGGCGATGGCGCAGCCGCCTTACAGGCCGCCTGCACGTTTCCCTCGCCTGGGTGGATGCGCACCCTGCTCCCCTTCGCCGAGAGAGAACCCGGCGCGCAGGCGCTCCCCCTGTGGGCCTACACCGCGCTGGGCTTCGATGAGGAAAGCGGCGAATTCGTATGCGCCGCCGTGCGGGTGGATGACTGCCCGCGCTGGGAGCCCGAGGAATACGACGACACGGGCCTCACCGAGCGAATCGAGCAGATACGCGAAGCCCACCCCAAAAACCGGATGATCCCCCATCTCGCGCGCTGCGCGCGTGAGTTCCACTGTTTTGCGGCGAAAAACTTCTTCGCCCGCCGCTGGGAGATGGGTCTGCCCATCGCTCCGCTTTGCAACGCGGATTGCCGGGGGTGCATATCGCTCCAGACGGACGACCTCTTCCCGGCGAGCCACCAGCGCATCGAGATTGTCCCGACGCCCGAGGAACTTTGCGATATCGCCGTACCCCATCTCGATAGCGCGGAGATGGCCATCGCGAGCTTCGGCCAGGGATGCGAGGGCGAGCCGCTGCTTCAGGCGGGCGTCATCGAGCGCGCCTGCCGCCTCATGCGCGAGCGCACGCCCCGCGGCACCCTCCACCTGAACACGAACGGCAGCCGGCCCGAGTGGATGGAGCGTCTCGCAGCAGCCGGTCTCGAGAGCATACGCATCAGCACGAACAGCGTGACGCCCGAATGGCACCACGCCTATTACCGTCCCGAGACGTATGATTTCTCCCACGTAGAGGATTGCGTCAAAGCTTCCGTCGACGCAGGCCTTTACACGCAGATCAACTATCTGGTCTTCCCCGGCGTCACGGATATGGAAACCGAGGTCGAGGCGATGCTCGACTTCGCCGGGCGTACGGGCCTGCACGTTATCCAGATGAAAAACCTCTGCATCGACCCCGCGCTCTATCTCGAAACCCTGCCCGATATCGAAGACATGGGAGAGGCCATGGGCATGGTGCGGGCTCTGGATATCTATCGCCAGGAACTGCCCGATGTGGCCATCCGCTATTTCAACCGCCCCAAGGAGGAATGGCACTTAGACCCCAAAGCCTCTAAGGCTGAGGCCGCGCGATGAGCGAGAGTCTCCTTCAAATCAAGCCCGTCTCCGAGATGCCCCTCGTGCGGCGCGACGCGCCCGTTCCCCTGGGGCCGGAAGCGCCCAGCGCCGCGCTCATATCGCTCGGCTGCGCCAAGAACACGGTGGATTCGGAAATCATGCTCGCGGCTCTCGCGGGCGCAGGATACCGGCTCGTGAGCGAGGCCGAGGACGCGCAAGTCGCCATCATCAACACGTGCGGCTTCATTGAGGATGCGAAGCGAGAATCCATCGACACGATTCTGGAAGTCGCCCAACTCAAAGAAGCGGGCGATCTCGAAACCCTGGTGGTGGCGGGCTGTCTGGCCGAGCGCTACCGGGGAGAACTCGCCCAGGGGCTGCCCGAGGTGGACCTGTTCATCGGCACGCGCGAGTACGATCAACTCCCTGCGCTATTGAGCGGAGAGCGCGGCGGCGCGCGCGAGGCGTTCTCCGACACGCTGATGGATTACGGCAGGAGGCTGCCGCGCATCCTCGCGGAACCGGGGCCGAGCGCCTACCTGAAAGTCGCCGAGGGCTGCTCGCGGCCTTGCACGTTCTGCGTGATTCCCAGATTTCGCGGCAGGTTCCGCTCGCGTCCGCTCGATCTGCTCATCGAAGAAGCGAGCGCGCTGGCAGAGGCCGGCGTGCGGGAGGTGAACCTTCTCGCGCAGGAGATCACGAGCTACGGGGTGGACTTAGGCCTGGGCTTCTCGCTTGCGCGGCTGCTCGAAGAGTTGAACGAGGTGAATGGCCTCGATTGGATTCGCGTGCTCTACAACTACCCGCGCGGGGTGACGGACGAGTTGCTCGACGCCTACCGCGACCTCCCCAAGGTGTGCGAATACATCGACATGCCGCTCCAGCACGTCGCCACGCCCGTGCTCGCCGCCATGCGGCGCGGTATAGATGAAGAAGGTACACGCGAACTCGTATCGCGCATCAAGGAGAAAATACCCGGCTGCGCGCTCAGGACCACCATGCTCGTCGGCTTTCCGGGAGAGTCGGAGGAAGATTTCGAACTCCTGCTCGACTTCGCGAAAGAGACGCGCTTCGCCCGGCTGGGCGGCTTCGTCTTCTCGCCCGAGGATCGCTCCATCGCGGCGCGGCTGCCCGATCAGGTCCCGGTGGAACTCGCGCGCGAGCGCATGGCGCGTCTCCTGGCGCTTCAGGAACGCATCATGACCGAGGACAACCAAGCGCTCACAGGCCAACATACGCAGGTGCTCGTCGAGGGCCTGACGGGAGAGGGGATCCTTCGCGGGCGAACGCGGCTCCAGGCCCCGGAAGTGGACGGCGAGGTATTCCTGCATGAAACTGAAAGCCAGCCGGGAGAGATCATCACGTGTGAGATCATCGGCTCAGACGGCGTGGACCTGGTGGCGCGGGGCGTTGAGTGAGGCGAGACCTTAGGAGACATCGAATGAACGAAACATCCACATACGACCCGGAAGCCTTCCGCGAGTTCGAGCGCTCGGGCTGGAACGGCGCCGCGGGGGAATACAACGACCTGTTCGGCGTCATCACCGCGCAGGCGGTTCCTTCGCTGCTCGACGCCGTGGACGCGCGCTTCGGAACGCGCCTGCTCGACTTGGCCTGCGGGACGGGGGTCGTCTCGGCGGGGGCGCTCATGCGGGGCTGCACGGTGGTGGGGGTCGATTTCGCCCCCGACATGGTGGCCGAGGCCTCCCGCCGCTGGCCGGGGGCCGAGTTCAGGCACTGCGACGCGGAGGATATGCCCTTTGAGGATGAGCGCTTCGGCGCCGTGGTGAGCAACTTCGGCTTCCTGCACTTCCCCTATCCCGAAGTCGCGCTGGCCGAGACCGCCCGCGTGCTGGAACCCGGGGGGAAACTCGCCTTCACCGCCTGGACGCACGACGCGGGCCACCGGGCGCTGATGGCGAGGGCCATTCAGGAGCACGGCGATACGAGCGTCCCCCTCGTGGCCGGCCCGCCCGCTCCGTTCCCCGACGATGATGAAAAATGCGCGCGCGCGTTTGAGGAGGCGGGCTTCACCGCGCCTGAAATCACGGGATTTACCCTCTATATGCAGGCGGAAGAACCGGGCCGGATTATCGAGGTGTTCGAGAAATCCACCGTGCGCACGGCGTCGCGCTTGAACTCCCAGACGCCCGAGGCGAGAGAGAAGATACGGGAAGCGCTCATCGGGATGCTGCGCGAATACGAGCGCGACGGAACCATTCAGGTGCCCATGCAGGCCAGGCTCATCTCCGCGCAGAAGAAGTAGGGCGCGCGCTCCTTCTTACGGGCCCACGTGTTCGGGCGGCGTCTTGCCGTTCATCCAGTCTACGACCGCCACCACCGTCTCTCGTTCAACTCCCAAAAATCCATGGGCGCTCAGCGGCCCACAAGCACGGCTCCTCGGTGGGTCTCCTCCGCTCACGGTGATGAAAGCCTTGCGTGGACTTTTCGCCAACGTACGATATGCGGCCCGTGCGCCGGTGAGGGTCGTTACGCGGCACTCATCGTCCGCGTGATGCGCCATCAGGACGGGGCGTTGATTTTCTCCGTATAGAACACGACATCCTCCAGACTCGCGGTGAGGACATAGCCCTCGACGTTCGCGTGCGTCATCACGGACGCCAGATACGCGACGGACAACGTGCCCCGGCTCGTGCCGATCAGGAACACCTCGCACGCGCCCTCGCTCACCAGAAAATCCACCACCTTGGCAATGTCTTTCTGATGCGCTTCTGATTTCCTGAAGCGATTCTCCATACCGTAGCCTTTGTCCGAGGGCGCATCCACGATGGCCGTCATGAATCCCGCCTCGGCGAAAAGCGCTGAGCTTCTTACCAGAAAATTGGCGTTGAGCCTGAATTTCTCCCCTGCTTTCTTCGTGATTGGCGTCCCAATTCCACCCATGAAGAGGATGACGGCCTTGCTCCCCGCATTCGCAGCTTTGGCGAGCAGAAGGGGCTGTTTCACGCCCGCCCGCGTTGGGAGGTACACGTCCTTCCAGGTGCTCGACGCGACGTCCCCGACTCCATTGGGGTGGGGTTTGATGTCAACTTTGATACGTTTAATTTCCATGATTTGGAATGTGTCTCCTTGCTAAAGCGCATCGCCTCCCAACAAGACACAGGCGAGCATCGCCGTCACGATCCATCGCATCATTTGTGTTCTTCTTTTGCCTCCGCGTTTCCTACCAGCGGAGGGAGCCGCGCAGCGCGAGCCCGTGTTCGACGTCATCGCCGCCCTCGCGGCGCTCACCTTCCAGGCCCATGCTGAAACGCTCATCGAGCCTGAAGCGACTACCCACGCGGTAGGTCTGCACACTCTCTGAGACCGACATGCCGCCGTAGGGGGTGAGGAGGCCGCCCATGCCGCCCAGACCATAGCCCACCTCCGCATCGAGGTGCGAACCCGGGTCGAATTCTCCGTTTCCATTCAGACCCGCCGCGCGGCGCCCGTTCCAAATTTGCTCCGCACCGCCCGCCGAAGCGCCCCAGGACGAACCCAAGCGCATGGACAAACCGCGTCCTCTCTCGCCCGGGTCGAGGCGCACCGAGCCGCTCACGCCCCATTCTTCATATTCGCTATCCGCATGCGCCAGCAGTCCGCGGGCATTCACCTGTATCGTGAGGCCCGAACCCGTGTAGCGAAGCCCGCCGCCGAGCTCGACGCCGCTTCCCGTCTCCGCGTCGCCCCCGTCGTAGCGCAGACCCACTTCGAGAGAAGGAGTGAGGCTCGCGCCCGAATCAAGCGCGAACGCACGGGAGACCTCGAGCGCGAGCCGCAGGCGGCTCGTCTCCGGTTCCGTCTCCGCGAGATCTCGGGTCTCTTCGGAACTCGTCCACGTCAGCAGCGCATCCGAGCGAAGCGCTAGTTCGAAATCACCCTTGCTCACAGCGGGCAGCAGGACGCCGCGCCCCCCGAACGCCGCCATGTTCATCTCGATGTCGGTCTCGACGGGGCTTCTTCCCTGCGTGGTGAGCGTCAACTCCCCGCGCCCGTGGCCGAGAATTCCCCAGGCCGAAAGACGCTCGCTGAAGCGATAGCGCGCATAGGGATACACGCCGGTGAGTGTGCTCTCGAGATCGCCGCTGCACCCCGAAGCGCAGGTTCCGCCCATCTTGAACGTGCCTTCTCCCGCGCTGCGCGAGAGCGCCACGCCGGCCAGCCACCGCTCCCGTTCGAAGTCGAAGCCCAGTGTCGCCGTGGAGACGTCGCCGTCGAGTGCGAGCGCGCCCTCTTTCGCATCGAAGTTCGAACGCGCAGCACCTCCCCAGAGCGACCAGCCGCCGCCTACATCCTTTCCCTCCGCAGAAGCCAGGTGGAAAGAACTCGCCAGCAGCAACTCGCTCATCGACATCTCGCGCCCCGCGAAAGCGTCTCCGCTGCGCGCATCGAGCAGACCCTCCGCAAAGCGCGCGCCGGAATCTGCATCCGCCAGGGGGAGGGGAGAGACACCTAAGTCGATATCCTGACCGCCCAGGGTCAGGCGCGAGCTTGGCGCTCCGCGCTGCCGATCGCCGATGGCTTCGGTGACGTGTTCCGCCGCCGTGCGCCCGAAGCGCGCGAGCCACGCCTTGTGCGGCGAGGGCGCGTCCTCGTCCGTGAGCAGGTTCGTGTCCGTGACCGTCCCTGTATTTACCCACTCCGCGATCGCCGCCACCGTTTCACGCTCTTTGCCTATAAACCCATGCGCGGTCTGCGCCTGACAAGGACTGGGGCTTATCTGCGGATCCCCTCCGCTTACGGAGACGAACTCCTTGCGCGGGCTGTTCGTGATCGCGTTGAATGTAGTCTGCGCATCGGAAAACTGCGTGCCGGCGCACCCGTCGTCCGTGTGATGCACCATCAGGACGGGGTCTCTGATTTCACCTGCATAAGACACTATCGACCTCCCGCTCGCGGTGAGAACATAGCCCGCAACTCTCGGATGCGTAATCACAGAGGCCAGATATGCAACGGACATCGTGCCGTTGCTCGTGCCGATCAGGTACACCTCGCGCGCGCCCTCGCTCACCAGAAAATCCACCACCGCACGCACGTCCGCATGATGCTGACTCGACTGCCTGAATGAAAAGTTTATGCCTTCGCTCCTGTCCGAGGGAGCGTCGATGATGGCCGTGACGAATCCCGCCTCGGCGAAGAGCGCGGAGCTTCTTACGAGAAAATTGCCGCTGAGCCGTATGCCTCCCTCTCGCGGAAACGTAATCGGCGTTCCCGGGCCGCCCATGAAGAGAATCACTGACTTGGTCCCCGCATTCCCCGCTTTGGCGAGCAGAAGACGCTGCCGAACGCCCGCCCGCGTGGGAATCGTCACGTCCTCCCACGCGAGCGACGCGACGTCCCCGGCGCCTCTCGGGTGGGGCAGGACGGTGGCTCTTACCCGCTCGGTCCCCCCAGGTTGCGGCTGGCCCGGCATTGTGGCGGGCGGGGCGCCCATGGTTGCGCCGCCGCCCCCGCCGCCGCCCCCGCAACCGGCCGGCCCCAGCGCCAACAGCGACGCCAGCGCGAAAGCGCACACCTTGCTTGTGGACGTGTTTTTACGGAAAGACATGGGGTGGATCCTCCTCGTGTTCGTGATGCCCAAAATCAAACGGGGATTACCCAATCGATAGAAGGGCTCCGGGTTGCGCCGCTTTCTTTCGCTTTTCTCTCCCAATGATGGGTTGCGTCAACCGGTGATATCCGCGCGTCGTCTTTACTTGAAGGGCATGATGGAGCCGGTGCGATCCATGGGCTTCTCCATGCGCCAGAGCTGTCTCTCTAGCGCTTCTTCCGAGCAGGTGGCGAGGGCGAGCGAGCGCGCCATGTGACGGCTCGGGAGCCTGCGCCCGCCCCGCGTGAGCCGGGAGGGTTCCGGGCCGATGGTGAGGCATTTATCGGGATGCGCCTTGAGGCTCAAGCGGTAGTTCTCAAAACGCCAGTTCTGAAGGGCTGTGCCGTCGCATTTTCCGAGCATGAGCTTGGCGCCGTCCGAGGCGGAAGCAGCGGCGACGCACAATCCGTATTCGGGCATCCTGAGCAGGCCCTTCGCTACGGCGGCGGGGTCGAAATGCCCATCGAGGTTCCAGATGCCTTCCTTGCAGGTGTGTACGACCAAGGCGGCAGCGGTGTTGACGCGGGAGCGGTGCCCCGGAACGTCGACGCAGTGAAACCTCGGCTCATCGAGCGCATAAAACGCTTTAATAAAAACGACGTCCCGCCCGGCAGCCTGAGCCTGATGCGGGGCGAACGCACACGCCGCAAGAACCGCCGCCAGACACGTCACCACCACGCACCGAGCGATACGCCGAAACATCTTCGCTCTCCTTATCGAGAGGCGGGAGCAGGCGGCGAAAGCACCCGCTGGTTTGATGACGTTTCCCGCGATGCTTTCATGAGGGGTGGGTGGTGTCAATGAGGAGGGTCAATCCCGACCGATGAGGGGTTTGCCGAGGACGAGAAAGACATCAATACGCAATTCCTCGCCCACATTCTTCAAAGGATGGCGCCCCGCCCGTTCGATTTTGATTGACATTTAGAATTTCCTGTCCGATCATTTCTCTAGCGAAATAAAGCACGAGGACCCAACACCGAACCAGCCGCTGAATACAAGACGCATCTCCATCCCCCTGGAGAGCACAACAGGGGGAAACTCATCTCTAAAATCGTGGTTTTTACAGCAAACAACGCTATTGTCTCGTGGCCGGGCGAATCGCCGCCTTTCTCATTAATCGAGAAATGCCGAAAATTTCCGCCGTTTGCGCCAATTTTCGGCATACATTCGCGTCATGCTTGATCTACAAGTCGCCTGATTCATTTGACAAGGCGGGGTTCCATGTCCGATCATCTTGTTTGCCACAAAAGCCACGGCAGCCGGCCGTTTCGGGCTGCCCGCTAAATAGAATACGGCCTCCAGTTTCCTGGAGGCCGGAATAGGCGGGAAACCCATCTCTTCAATCGTGGTTTTTGTGGCAAACAGCCCGACTGCGTTCGCGGTCGGGAAAACAGCCCTCTTTCACTGTCCCGGAAGAAGAAAATGCCCCGCCCATTCATCTTCAACCTGAATCGCCGACCAAGGGCTTTCTGTGATTGTTAATCCTTTCTAAAGAAACGGAGCTTCGGGAAACCTCGAATACAGCGAAGTGCATTTGACAATGTTGCGGAAAATGCCCTCAGAAATCTACCCCTTTCCTCAAAAAAAGTGATTATTTTTTTAAAAAAAATTAACTACTAGATCACCCAAACACCCAAGAAGCGACAAGAATCTCGCCGCTGCAGTCTGTCTTTATGAATCATGTATTTGACATTCGAGCGGTTATCACCGGTCATTCCTCCGCCACGAAAACCGCGATAGTCGATTTCAGTTAACCCGTTGAAAACAAGATGTTCTCCATCCTCTGGGGTACTGAACAGCGGGAAAACCATCTCTTCAATCGTGGTCTTGGTCACCGATAGTCGGGCTGCAACTGCGGTCTGGCGAGTAGCCATCTTCCACTGTTTGAGGAGAGCAAAAATGAGAAACGCGCAAAAACAGTTCCACCAAAAAACAACTCTCTCGTTCGTGCTGCTCGTTTTCGCGCTGGTTTGCGCCTTCGCGCTGTCCGGCTGCGGCGGGGGAGGAGGAGGCTCTACGACCTCGAATCAGCCGATGGTAATGCCGACGCCGGACCCGATGCCCGGCGGCGGTGGCGGCTCCGACGATACGGGCGGTACTCCCGGAGGCACACCAGGCGAAAAACTCTCCGGTATATTCAATAGGACAAATGCCTATTCTTGGTCAGACTCCATCATCAACAGTGAAGGACTGACAATAGCGACTCCAATAGACTTGGGACCACCAGTAGAAGTAAGCATCAGCAGGTACAACACGGAAACACCAAGCGGCACCAATCTTACAATCGGGCGGTATCAAGAAAGAATGAGCAACACGACTTACCAAGGGTACTCGTTTGAAGATCTTGATTTTAGGGGTATCGGAGTATGGGGTAGTCATAGCTTCCAGGAGATATATTTGTTCTCAGGAACCATTGTCGGTCTTGGAAGCAGTAATCTTTCACAAGCCTATTCAACAGGCTATGTGACCGGAAATAATCCGGCACAAGGGAGCGCCACATGGACCGGAATCGCTGTAGTCTTTGACTCGAATAGTCCACGAACTCTCGGAACTGCAACAGCGCAAATAAACGTCGATTTCACAGACATGACAGCGGACGCAACGTTCTCTGAGTTCGAAGACAGGAGCCTGTCACCCATCAATTACAACAACATGGCAATAAACAATGGACGCTTCTCCTACAACCAGAACTCAAACAGGCTGTCAGGTGCATTTTATGGACCGAATCAGGAAGAAGCCGGGGGGACGTTTAGTTATTACCCGGGAGGACTAGTCGGCGGCACCACAGAAGGTCGCGCGTTGATAGGAGGATTCAACACAGAGCGCAGACAATAAACAATCAAGAGGCGCGAGGTTGAAGATTGTCTTTGCGGTGATTAAGGCTCTGCCGGCAGCGCCGCCAGTGGCGAACGAGTAGCAGCGTCGCCTTCTCGGGCACGTGGGGCGGGAAGTTCTTCGGCAACGGCGCAAGCGCGACCGATCATCCCGGCTCCGTGGCAGGCGCCTTCGGGGCGACTACGGCGGATGGGCTACAAAGCTTCATCGGCGCTTTCGGGGTGTAAAAACAGTAGCCGAACGCAAAGGCCCGCCGCCCATTCCCCAGACCCATCACACGGCGGGCAACCCCTCTCGCCGCTCCCGGCTCCTCGCCGGGGGCGGCGGGGCATCTCGTGAGCGGGCCACTATCGGGAACGGAGCATTAAACTCGCCGCCGCCTGGTGTTTTCCTCATCCACTCGCGTTTGACATCCCCACCTTTCTATCCGATCATTTCTCCGCCACAAAAATCACGATTGTCGATTTCAGTTAGCCGCTGAATAGAAAACCCTCTCCATCTCCCGGAGAGCGAAACAGCGGCAAACCATCTCTTCAATCGTGGTCCTGGTCACCGATAGTCCGGTCTGCATCTGCGGTCCGGCGAGTAGCCATCTTCCACTGTTTGAGGAGAGCAAAAATGAGAAACGCCAAAAAGCAACTCAAGCAAAAAACATCTCTCTCGTTCGTGTTGATATTGCTCGCGCTGGTTTGCGCCTTCGCGCTGTCGGGCTGCGGCGGGGGTGGAGGAGGCGGAGGCGCCAACATGGGCGGCCAACCCGCCCAGATGCCGACACCAATGCCCGGAGGCGGCGGTGGAATGACCGGCGGCGGTTCGATGGATCCACCGGCGACCATCCCGACACGAGAGCAAGCCCTCGAAGATCAGACGACGGCCACCAACGCAGTGAGTGTGATCGCGCGGGCAGCGCAAGCCCAGCCTAATCCGGGCAGCGTTACCCAGTCTTCAAATGTGGACAGCAACAACACCACAACCGACCAGGTGGAAGTCACTGCGGAGCATGGAACGGGCGTACCGCGTTTTTCGCTGCGCAACGGGTCGGAATGGTCGCTTGGCATGAACGAAGGGAACCCGCTCCAGATATCGGATGCCCCATCACCCTGGAAGGGCGTTGCGCTGCGCGAGCGCATCAACGCCGGTGTTCTGTATATCGATGTATACACGGACATCGCTGCTCCCGATCCACAGCAGGGCGGCGGCCCGGACACCGACTACCTGGTGGGAGGGATCTGGCTGTTCGTTCCCGGCGATGCGTCGAGCGTCGCCGATTATGCATTCGGCGCGTTTTCGGACGGCAGCGATCCTTTCCGGCAGAACAACCTCACGGCCCTGCAAGGCACGGCGCGCTATGAAGGGAATGCGATAGGCGTGGCTACGGATACGACCGATGAAGTTCCGGTCAATACCATTGGCGGTGACGTCGTTTTGACGGCTGACTTCGGCGGGGCGGGCGCCCTCGGAACGATCGGCGGCTCGATCACCAATCTCTACGACGACGAACCACTAACCGGCTCGTTGAACCTGGGAGCCGCAAATATCGGCTCCTCGCATAACGGCTTCTTCATAGGCGAAGTGAGCGGCTCCGTCGAATCGCGCAGCTACACGGGCAACTGGAGCGGCCAATTCTTCGGCAACGGAGAAACCGGCGGAATGCCCGGCTCGGTCGCCGGGACGTTAAGCGGAGGTTCTACGGACGGTATCGTGAACTTCGTAGGCGCATACGGCGCGCATAGACCGTCTTCAAGCCCGATGTCCGGTGGCCGCAACATACTTGTGGACGCCCTCGAGGCGGACGCCGCGCTGGCGGAAGGCGCGGACATCCGCATACGGCGGGCGGCGAAATCGAGAAGGACTTTCGGGACCTACCAGGGAATCGGCCACACCACACAATCGTCCTACTCCTTCGGTGGCCAGACCAACGACAAAATAGCCTTCACCATGGAATACGATGCGAACGGGGATTTGCACTACACCCGCACACGCAGATTAGCGGACAATACCCCCTCGTTCAGCGTCAGCACGAAAGATGCAGGCGCATACGTCGAGAGGTTTTCCGGCTCGCCCGCGGCGGGTTGGAAAGGCGTGGAAGGCAGTAGCGAGACCGACGCTCGCGATGCCTATACGGCCGTCTACTCCGATATCCGGGACAACGCGGACACGGACTATCTGGCCTATGGGATTTGGCTGGTCGGCTTCAAGGACGCCGACGGGATCTATACAGGCTTCAGATTCGGAACCGCCGCGAGCGGCAACGACCCCTTCAGCGTGAACAACCTCGCAGGACTCACCGGTTCGGCGACCTATGCGGGACCCGCGAGCGGGATGTACATGAGCAAAGCGAGTTCTTCCTCCGCGCCTGAATTCGATTATTTCGACGCCACGGCGCGCCTGACGGCCAACTTCGGCGACGCGACCGCGCTGGGAAGCGTCACCGGCGCCATCACCGGGGGGAGTACGGATGGCGGCGGCGCCCTGCCAAGCCTGACGCTCGGCTCCGCCGATATCACCAACAGCTTCAGCGGCGGGAATTTCGACGGCGAGACGAGCGGCGGCGGCTACTCCGGCAAGTGGGCCGCCAAATTCTACGGCAACGGCGCAGGCGCGACCGAGCAACCCGGCTCCATAGCCGGGACGTTCGGCGCCAATTCGTCGGATAACCTCCGAAGCATCCTCGGCTCCTTCGGGGCGTATAAGCAGTAGTTGAGCGCAAGCCCGCCGCCCATTCCCCGGACCCATCACGCGGCGGGCCACCCCCTCTCGCCGCCTCCGGCTTCGCGCCGGGGGCGGCGAGGCTCACGCGAGCGGGGGCCGGTGGGCATTCAAGCGGAAATGGTGGAGATGCGCATACGGCCAACATGCTCCGCAAACGGGGAGGAGGTTCGACCATGAGAGGCTTCGCAATGCAGCCCGCAATCACGACGGCGGACAACGAGTCGATTCGTCCCCGGGACGCCGCCTTGCCCGGTCCGGGATTCACTCAAGAAAGGAGTCGCCCCATGAAACTTATCATCATCGCAAGCCTGACGTTCATATTCGCGATTGGAGATATGGGCCATACTCAATCGGCGGCGGCGGCTGAATCCAAGCCCGCCTCGGCTACTCTTGCACCCATGCCGAGACCCATACCGCAGGTCGGCGCTACAAGAACCTGGAAAGAATCGGACGGGAGAAAATACTCCGAGACAATCGTAGGAGTGGATGAAACCACGGCGAACTACAAGACGAGTTACGGGTGTACTGCTACAAGGGCGCACCATGAATTCCTGGCGCAATACCTCAAATGGGAAAATTGCGGCAGACGCCGCTCTAACGGACGCGGGACGATAAAGTCGATCGAAGGTAAAATCTGGCCTCTGGCTGTCGGCAACAAGTGGAAATACGACTACGAAGGGTCAACAGATTCGGGCAGAAGCTGGAGTGGGCAAATGAGTTGTGAAGTTACGGGACAGGTTCGAGTCAGTGTGCCCGCAGGCAGTTTCGATACTTATCGTGTCGCCTGCGATAGTGCGAACATCAAAAGAGAATACCATATTTCTCCCGTTATCAAGATGAATGTGCTTTATAAGTGGGAACACAAGACTAGATTAAGAGATGGCCAAAGGGAGTTGGTGAGCTACGAGCCGGGAAAGGCTGAATAAAGGTTTCACGGTTTTAGCGAGAAAAGGCGAACGGCCGATCCATCATTGATTAAAGCGGGCGCTTCACGAAGCGTCCCTACGGGGGAGAATCGTAGGGATTGGCCTCACGCGCATTTGCCCGCATTTGCCCGCATTTGCCGTTATCGGGTCTTTTCGGGATGCGGCAGAATACGCCTCGCGAAGGGAAGGCCTTCGCGTAAATTCGACCGAGGACGAAAAACAATGCAAATAATTATATTTACTGAAAATATCGATAAATTCACGGTGTTTTCACGGTGTTTTTCGATAAATAAAACGAGCGTTTCGGGGCAGGCTTCAGGGGGTTCTGCGCCTCAGCGGCCCAGCGCGACGGCGGCCATTCCGGCCACCGCCTGATCAGCCCATCACCCACTTTCGGGCATAGCTCATTTTCGACATATCCTTGTACAAACAGGCTGACGACTCAGGGAATTGATGACTGTTTTGGGGGGGGAAGCTCACCCACATTCTTGCCTGGGGTTCTCAATCGGTTCCTTTACCAATTAGATCATCCGGGATAACCTGAATCCCCAATTTCATATTCACACCTCCTAGGCCGAGATGAAGGGCCGTGAATCGGCGAAGAGACGATGAAAGAATTCGTTGTGGCGGTCTCCCTCACCTCCGCGCTCCTGCTTGCGCTCCGAGACATCTTCGGCCGCATGGCCATGCGCGGGGTCGACCCGGTGGTGGGGACGGGAGCCACGGCGTTTCTCGGCCTGCCGGTTCTCGTGGCGGTTTCCCTGTTCCGCGGGGATTTTACTTCCTCCCCTTTTGTGGGTGGGTGGCCCCTCGGGGCCATTGCCCTGGCCGGAATATTGCGAATCGTGCTCGCCCGCACGTTCCTCTTCTCGGCCATGAAGCGCATCGGCTCGGCGCGCGCAAGTTCCCTGGGTTCGACGAATACGTTTTTCGCGATTTTGCTCGGAATCTTTTTCCTGGGAGAGGAACTTACACTCCTGTCAGGCGGGGGCGCCGTGTTGGTCATTCTCGGGTGCGTTCTCCTCACCCGGAGCCGGGGCGGCGAAGTTTCCGGCGGGGCGATGAAAGACTTCGTCCTGGGGGTGGGGCTGGCGCTGCTCAGTGGACTCAGCTTCGGAATGGCCACGGCGATGGCTAAAACGGTGGTGGTGGGCTTTGCTTCTCCGAATTACGCGAACCTGTACGCCAACACCATCGCCGTCCTGGTCTATTTCCCGCTCCTGAAAGGGAAGGGGGCCAGAACCGAGATCAGAAGATGGTCTCCCCGGACATGGGGACTCTTGTTTCTGGCGGGTTCATGCGCAAGCATGGGAGTTACCTTTACATATCTGGCCCTGGCGAACGCGCCGTTAATCTTCGTGTCGCCGCTGGCGCAGTCGAGGTCATTGTTCGTCGTCCTCATCTCCTGGCTGTTTCTCCAGGCGCATGAGGCGGTGAATGCGCGCGTTGCGGCGGGAGCGGGAGCGGTTGTGGCCGGAACCGCCATGCTGATCATCTGGTAGCAGCCAGTACGGAGGAACCAAGACGAATTGGTGGCGACTCCGCTGTTCATGATCTTCATGCGGGAGCTGAACTCTTCCATCCTCCTCTCCCGGCTCGACGCTTACCGAGAAGCCGAAGCGCCCTGCAAGCAGATCATCCATGACGCCCTCCGGCACGTGGTGATCGATGATCATGCCAACCCTTTTTTCATCCATTCGAAAAACTTTACACCGGATGCCGGATAATTTAGGCTTCCGTCATCGGACACACAATCTCATTCCCTCCCGGCACGGCGGAGGGATCAGGAGGGTTCTCATGAGCGCCACAGAACGGATGGCGCGTTTCATCGCCGAAGCGCGCTTCGAAGAGATGCCGGAGTTGGTAATCACGGCGGCCAAAACCGCCATTCTCGATACGGTGGGGGTGATGGCCGCCGCCGTCGGTGAGCCTGTGGCGTCGAGCATCGTCCGCTACGTCAGCGCGGCGGGAGGCCCTCCGGACGCGACCGTGGTCGGAAGCGCCCTCAAGACAAGCACGTCCCTCGCCGCTCTCGCCAACGGCGCCCTCGGGCACGCGCTCGATTTCGACGATTCGAACTGGCTGCTGTACGGCCACGCGAGCGTGGTAGTGCTCCCCGCTGTCCTGGCCGAGGCGGAGGCGCTCGGCGCGTCGGGCCGGGAACTCGTGGAGGCCTATGTGATTGGCTTCGAGATTTCCTCCAAGCTCGGGAGCGGAATGAACATGGGCCTCTACAACAACGGCTGGCACCCGACGAGCACGCTCGGCGCGATGGGCGCGGCGGCGGCGGCCTCCCGCCTCCGGGGGTTCGGCATCGATCAGACACGCCTCGCGCTGGGAATCGCCGCCTCCCAGGCTTCGGGCGTCCGCGCCAATTTCGGCACCATGACAAAGCCCCTCCACGCGGGACTTGCGGCGGAGGCGGGTGTGCGCGCCGCCGACTTCTCGGGGCTGGGCATCACCTCGAGCACGAAAATTCTGGAGGCGCAGAACGGCTACTGCGAATCCTTCTCCGGTAAAGGAAACTTCCGCCTCGACGAGATTGTGGAGCGGCTGGGCGACCCCTACGTTCTCGAAACGCCGGGAAACAACCTGAAACCCTATCCCTGCTGCATGTCGGCCCATCCGTCGATTGACGCGCTGCGCGAGTTGATCGACGAAAAGGATATCACCACCGACGATGTGGAGCGGATTGATATCGATCTCATGAAGCCCAACATGATGAACCTGAGCTACAACCACCCGAAGACGGGTCTGCAGGGGAAGTTCTCCGCCCCGTACACCCTGTCGCGAATGCTCATGGACCGGGAGCTTCGCCTCGACACCTTTACGGACGAGGCCGTGAACGATCCTGCGGCGCAGGCCATGATGAAGAAGGTGCGCGTCCACCTCGCGGAAGCGCCCGATTGGAAGCAAGGCGCCGCCCGGCCCGCCACGGTGACCGTCCGTACGAAGGGCGGAGATATTTTCCGGAAAACCGGGACGAAATCGCGCGGCAACGCCACTTGCCCGCTCACGAAAGATGAAGTTCACGGAAAGTTCCGGGACTGCGCCGAGCGAAACTTCGGGCGGGATAAAACAGCCGAAGCGCTGGTGATTCTGACTTCCCTGGAAGAGCAGGAGAGCGTGCGCCCGCTCATGTCCCTACTGGCCTGACGGGCTACCGGAGATGGCTGGAAAGCATTAGAGGGCTGATGTTCAGGCGCAAGACGACAAAACACTTGAATTCAAGTTAAGATGATTCATTCACAATGGACACTTAACAGCAGGAACCTTCATGCATTCTTTTCGGGCTTTTCACATCTTCCTTTTGGGGTCATTTATTCTGGTTGGCCTCCTTGGGCCGTTCTCGCCGGCTTATTCCCAGACTCGAAAAGTTGATCTCGAACTTATCCTTGCCGTCGACATTTCAGGAAGCATCGATGAGGAAGAAGCCAAGCTCCAGCGGAAAGGATATATTGACGCTCTTACTTCGCCAGAGGTTATCTCCGCCATTCGGTCCGGCTATCACAAAAGAATTGCGGTGTCCTATTTTGAGTGGGCCAGGTACGATTTGCAGTTTGTGATCGTACCCTGGAGAGTCATTCACGATTTAGAAAGCGCCCGGATATTTTCGTCCGCCCTCGCCGCCGGCTCACCAGGCAGTGGTAGAAGAACCTCGATCGCCGGGGCCATCGAATACGCCATCCCCATGTTTCAAAAAAACGATTTCGAGGGGCCGAGACAAGTCATCGACATTTCTGGCGATGGCCCAAACAACAGCGGTCCCCTTGTAACGATTGCCCGGGATAAAGCCATCCGGGCGGGTCTAACGATCAACGGTCTCCCCATCATCAATGATCGCCTCAGCAGGTGGGGCCGCCCGCCCATGCCCAACCTGGATTTGTATTACCGAAATTGCGTCATTGGAGGCCCAAGAGCATTCATCGTCGTTGCCGAGGATTTCAAATCATTCGCGCGGGCCATACGGAAGAAGCTGGTCATGGAGATCGTGGGGATTACCCCAAAGAATGATGAGAACGCCGTATCGGCTCTCTCGAAAATTCGCTCGGTTTTTCCTCTTGTTCGCAGGACATCTCCTCCATGCGATGAAGGAGAAAGGCTCCGCGACAGTTGGTCACCCGAGGATTTTTAGCGCCTTTGGGCAAAATTCTTCATGGCGAATTGCTGACTCGTCATGTACGGGTTTCCGGGGACAACGGCCAATAAACTCCGAGAAATTCCGGATTCCAACAGGTTCAGGCTTTCCGTTCCAGGATTTCAAATCCCCAAAGTCCATCTACGATACAGCGAGGGACATCTCGTGTTTGGCGACGGGGTCTGTTCCCGAGAACGACAAAACTGCTCCGCGAGGGGGTGGAGAAGAGAAGCAGTATCTCCAGACTCCGGCGCAGGTTCTCGGATTGGGCGCCCGTCTTTTGACGTTCGTTCACGTTATTGGAACGCATGTTTACAATATCTGATCATATGGCTAAAAAGTCGGTATCGGCTATTCTGAGAATAAATTCATGGGTAGGGCGATTTTTCGGGTGTTGACTACCCGAGCCGCATCCTTTGCCCGGCGTGCCGGTTCGTAGCATGTAGATGTCCTCAATCTAAATCGTCCTGATTATCGTGCGCATGGTCCTGCGCCTCTATGGACCGGAGGGAGGGTGCACCGTGGAAAAGAAACGTGTCGCCGTTGAGACCACCGCCGAAGCTTACCTGACATTGTTGGCCGATCGCGGAATTGAATATTTTTTCGGCAACGGCGGGACGGACTTTCCCTCGATCATAGAAGGGCTGGCCAAACTGCGCGCGGACGGCAAGCCTTGTCCGATTCCCATCCTGGCGCCCCACGAAATAATCGCCATGAGCATGTCGCACGGCTACACCATGGTGACCGGGCGGCCCCAGCTTGTAATGGTCCATGTCTCGGTGGGAACGGCGAACTCGATCATCGGGCTCATCAACGCCAACAGGCTCAACATCCCGATACTTTTCACGGCGGGGCGCACGCCCATTACCGAGTCGGGCATGCTCGGGAGCCGCAACGTGTACATCCACTGGGCGCAGGAGAGTTTCGACCAGGGCGCGATGGTCCGCGAGTTCGTGAAGTGGGACTATGAACTACGAAATTTCGAACAGCTTGAAACGGTGGTCGATCGCGCGCTCGGCATCGCCACTTCCCATCCCAGGGGACCGGTCTACCTCGTCTTGCCGCGCGAGGTGCTGGCCGCCCCCCAAACAGAGTTTTCCTACTGGGAAAAACCCCGCACGACCCGGCCTACGCGCCTCTATCCGGATATCGATGCGATCAACCGCGCGGCCAAAATGCTGGCCGACGCGAGCCATCCCATCCTTCATGTCGGAATGATGGGAAGGGAGCCGGAGGCAGTGCCCGAACTCATCGCACTCGCCGAAATGGGCGCTTTCCCGGTTGTCGAGGATCGGTTCAGGGAGTTCGTGAACTTCCCCACGAATCATCCGCTTCACCAGGGGTACGCGCTGTGGGAGCACTTCCCGAAGGCCGACACCATTCTGACCATCGAATCGACCGTTCCCTGGATACCATCGCAGGTGCAGCCGAGACCTGAAACAAGTTTTATTCAGTTGGCCGTCGACCCCAATTTCTCCCGCTATCCCATCCGTGGGTTCCCCGCCGATCTGCCCATTCAGTCCGAGTCGGCGCCTGCGCTCGCTGCGCTAAGAGAGGCGCTTCGCCCATTGCTGGCGGGCAAGGAAACCGAGATCGCCAAGCGCCGTGAGGCGCTTGAGAAATCTCACGCCGCTCAGCGCGCCCAATGGAGGGAAGAAGCGGAAAAAGCTTCTACGAGCAACCCCATCGAATATGTCTGGCTCGCCCGTTGCGTAGATGACGCGCTCGGTGAGGATGACATCCTCGTGAATGAATACGACATGGTCGGGACCCAACTCACACGGACCAAACCCGGCACCTACTTTGATCATCCGCCCGCCGCAGGTCTGGGCTGGGGCTTCGGGGCGGCGCTAGGCGCCAAACTGGCCGCCAAGGACCACACCGTCGTCGCGACGCTGGGGGACGGCGCATACATCTTCAGCAACCCGGCCGCCTGCCATTTTGCGTCAAACGCGCACAAGCTTCCTGTGCTGGTGGTTGTTTTCAACAACCGAACCTGGGGCTCCGTGAAGCGCAATGCGCAGGCGATTTACCCGGACGGCTGGGCTGTGGGCCAGGATGATTTCGCCTTCACCGCACTTGAGCCCTCGCCCGATTACGAAAAGATATGCGAGGCCTGCGGCGGTTACGGAGAGAAGGTCGAGGCGCCGGAGCAGATCAAACCCGCCCTCGATTGGGCGCTCCACGCCGTTCGGGTGGAGGGCAGGCAGGCGCTCCTGAACGTTATCTGCGCCAAGCCCTAGCGAACCTCTGACAGACGACGAATTCTCCGCCTTACGCCGAATGGCTGCGCCCCGCAGAAGCGCCTCCTTCCGGGGATATCGACCCGCCGGGAAGCGGACAAATTCATCGCACCGCAAGAGCATCCGCTGTTCCGCAGGATCGGTAGAGTGGATTGACAACGAACTCCCAATTGTAGATGTTAAGCTATGCATAAAAGCGCACGATCCATTAGTGGGCGCATCGTTCCGGCGTGACCCGGTTTCTTTCGTAGGTGGAATGCCTACGCGCCCATTACCCACCTCCTCTCGCACGCTTGGCCGGATGGAGGGTCGATGGGTTTTCCCCTGACCGAAGAACAAAAGGCATTGCAAAAGCCGGCGCGCGATTACGTCACCCGGCACGTTCGTCCCATAACCGCCGCGTTCGACCACAACCGGCTACCACCTCTTTAGGAGAGGAAACGAGATGGAATACACCAAATCAGAAGCGAAAGCGTACTGCAAGGAGCACATGACAGGCGTCTGGGCCGCGCTGACGACCCCCTACACCGCCTCGGGAGAGGTGGATGAGGAAGGGCTCCGCCAAATCGTCCGGACCTGCATTGACGACCTCCGTATCGACGGGTTTTTCTGCAACGGGTTGATGGGTGAGTACTGGTCGCTCTCCCCCCAGGAGCGCAAGCGCGTCCAGCACATCGTCTGCGAGGAGAGCCGGGGGACAGCCCAGACCATCCCCCATACCCCCCACATCAACATCAGCGAGGCCGTCGAGTTGACCAAGCACGCCGAGGAGGTCGGCGCCGACTACGCCATCATGATCAACCCCGTCTACGGAGCGCACGACGACGACGAGATATTCCTCTACTTCAAGACCATCTGCGATCAGGTCGATATCGGGATCTCGCTGTTCAACCAGCCTAAATCCGGCACCACGCTGAGCCCCGAACTCATCGAGCGCCTCGTCAGCCTGGACAACATCTGCTGCATCAAAAATGCGGTTCCGAGCATGGCGCACCAGAGTGAAGTGCGCCGCCGCGTAGGGGATGAGATCGTCGTCTGCGACCCGGACGAAGAGCGCTTCCTCACCAGCTATGCCCATCTGGGGATGCAGGTGCACATGTCCTCGCCGACCCCCTATCTCTACCAGGTTCCGGGCTACACGCCGATCCGCGACTACTATGAAGCGGCGAAGGCGGGCGATATGGCCAAGGCCTCCGAAATCAATTACTCGCTCGAGCCGATCCGCGCAGTCCGCAAGAAGTACTTCACCACGGGTCCGAACGGGCGCACGACGGCGTACCTGAAGGAATGGACGGCGCTGCTCGGCATGCCCGCGGGCGGGGTGCGTCCGCCGGTCGTCTCGCTAACGGAGAAGGAAAAACGCGAGTTCCGCGCGGATATTGAAGCGACGGGCCTACTCGATAAAGTGAAGTAATAGATCGGACGGGAAGATGACCTGTGGGGTCAATTTTTCGCCCCACAGCGTCATCTTTCATAAGGAAGAGCAAGCCTGATCGACAGTCGTATCAGAAAGAGTGATCTTTCACTTTCTCGTTGCTCGCATCCTGCCAAATGGATGTATCACCATGCTGCACATGCTAATTCCTATCCTTTCCATCCTGTTTTTCGCATTCAACCCCGTAACCGACACCCATGCCGCCAAGAGGGGAGGCACTCTGAAAATCGCCATCGAGGGAGAAGCCGTCAACCTGGATCCAATCGGAGTCGGCTTTGGACTTCCGCCTGCTCTTCCTGCATATCCTGCCAAACTGCTTCGCCCCACTGATCGTGTCGGCCACCATCTCCATCGCGTTCGCCATCCTGCTCGAGGCGAACCTCTCGTTTCTGGGTCTGGGTTCCCAGCCGCCAACGCCTTCGTGGGGCTTCGACCTCAAGCAGAACTTGACTTCACTCGCCGTGATGCCGTTCAACGTCGTCGCGCCGGGACTGGCGATCATGGTGACAGTGCTTGGCTTTAATCTTTTCGGCGACGGACTGCGCGACGCTCTGGATCCCAAAACCCGAAACTGAGAAATACAAGCACGCCTGAGCATGACCGCAAGCAAGCCGTTGCGGGGCGGACTCTGGAGGACGGTTCGACACGGACTCGCCCGGATGCGCGGGAGTTCGAAGGGAGCCGCTTTCGTTTTGCTTACATTCTGCAGAAGGTGAATCCCTAACGAGACCAGGAACCATGAACGTTTCCCAATGATATCAACAGGATAACGGGATTTCATGGGCGATGAAGACGCCTCGCCGCATCAAAGCGGGCGAAAACAGGGGTTGTTGAATAACCCGGTTTCGGGAGCGGGCGGTATGGAGGGTCACGCGGCGGCGGACAGGAAGCCCGCGCAGCTTGCGAGGCCGCGATGGACGCACAGAGGCTCTTCCCGGGCCGACCAGGCCCTCCAGAGGGCGAATAACCTTGCAGCAAGTGCGGCGGAGAGCCGCTTGAGGTTGATCGCCGCCGCCGTCAGGTAGGACTGTATCTTCATGTTCTCAAGACCGCGCCGCACCGCGCGCGCAAGCCCGTGCCAGGTCTTCGCCTCGCCGTGGTAGCCCTCCGAGCGCCACATATGACGCCGGTACATCCGCCGCTCCTCCTCCCTCCATCGCGCATGGCGCCGGCGCGCGCGCAACAGCGCCGGATACGCATGCGGAACCAACACCACCTTGCTCGACCACGCCTTCGGCAGGCAATCCTCGCGAAGCGCGCAGCCCGCGCAATCACGGGTCTTCGAACGATAATAACGCCCCCCCTTTGCGGGCCGACGGGGGCTCAGTATCTTGCCGCGCGGACACTTCACGATGTCGTGCCGCGCGTCGTAGCGGAACAGGCGCAACGGAACACGGCTCTGCGAGGGTTCCCTCTTCGCCGGAATGAGCGCGGCCACACCCCGGCGCTCCAGGGCCGCGTAGACCTTCGAGTAGGCGTAGCCAGAGTCCGCCGTCACCATCGCGGGCGCGCGCCCCGATACCTCGCATACCGCTTCCACCTGCGATTCGAGCACCTCACGCTCGTTCACCGTACCCTCCGTCACCGATACGTCGAGCACCACCCCGCGCGTGTCGTCCACCACAGCGTGCTGCTTGTAGCTCGGCTCGAATCCCCCGCCCGTTCTCGCCAGCCGCGCGTCCGGGTCCGTCCGGCTCACCTTCCCGGAACCCCCGCCACGGCGGCCTCCTCCACCCTTCTTCCCGGCCTCCTCCTCGACGGGGTTCTCCGCTATCACCTCGTCCACGTGACGCTCCACCAGACTCTCCCAACTCACGTCCGCGCGGATCAATGAGGCGTCCACGTGCACGACTTCGGCCTTGGCCACCTTCGCATCCAGGCACGCACGGACCGTGCGGCGGAATATCTCCCGGAACCGGGCCTCCCCCCAGCGCTGCCGTATCCGCGTCAGGCTCGAATGATCCGGCAGCCGATCCTCCAGCCCGTAACCGATGAACCACCGGATCGCGATGTTCACCTGCGCCTCGCGCATCAACCGACGGTCGTGCACGAACCCCAGCAGAAGGCCCGCCAACATCAACCGAACCGCCACTTCGGGGTCGATCCCAGGACGGCCGTTGTCCGCGCAATAACAATCCGCCACTTCCTCGCGCAGCCAACTCAGGTCCAGAACGCGGTTCACGCGGGCCAATATGTGATCCTCGGGAATCAACCTCTCCAGCGAACCGGTGATGAACAAATCCATCTGGGCGCGGTTCTTGCGTCCCAACATCGCGGATATTCCCTTCTCGGGCGCGTAATATCCATACATCCAAGCATAGAGTCAGGGGTTTTTCAACAACCCCAAAACAGGTCTGGTTTGGGATGTGGTGAATAAGAATTCGTCTGATATCAATGAACCGTGTTTTCGAGAGGCGAGGTGCGCATCACCGCCGCGCCGTGGCCGAGAACAGTGCGCCAGATATTCGAGGGCGCCCGGGAGATGCTGGGATTCGTCTCGAACTCGACGCGGACCATCGCCCACAGTCCCTGGGTGGCCAAGTGGCTGATTCCCTTCGCGACGGCGGTGCAGCGCGAAAGCGGCGGTTTGCTCGACGCGCAAACGAAGGAGTTGGCGATCATTCGCACATCGGTGGTCAACACTTGCGATTTCTGACTGCAGCACAATCGGCGGCTTGGTCAGGTCGGCGGATTGACGGAAGAACAGGTAGCTGCAGCCGAGGGAGATTACGAGAATTCTCCCCACCTCACAGAAAAGCAGAAATGGGTGATTCGGTGGGCGGAACTGGTGACGAAAAACGAGGCGAAACACGACGATGCGTCATGGGAGAAAATGCGGACCTTTTTCTCTCCTCAAGAGATGATCGAACTCACCATGATCATCTGCCATTTCAACCTGATGAACCGGCTGAACGACACGCTGCAACTCGACCTGGAAACACCGCCGCCGGGGATGAATACGCTGAAGGTTCCACCCGAAAGGCTGGCGCGATACGCCCGAAACGTGCTCAGCCGGGACCTGTAAAAAGAAAGACTGAAGGGAAAGGCTGCATCCATCACGGGTCGTCGTCGAGCCATGGCTTCCACCCGCATCTCCCCGCAATTGCGGTTATCGAGTTATCGTCGGGATGGGCGAGAATCCCGCGCGGGAAAGTCAATTTCGAGCGAGGAGCGAGGAATTGCTGTTTCAGCGATGAGAGGAGCGGAGTAAATGGGAAGGTCGATTCGGCTCGGGCGGCGCGACCTTCCGCTGCTCGGGGAAGCGCAGTTCCTTCTTGCCAGCTCGGGAAAGGCGCAAACCCTCACTCTTCGGTCGGCAAACTGCAATCGCTCCTTGACCAGTCGCGATTGACCTGAAAATATCGATAAAATTAGATAAATTCACGTGGTTTTTCGATAAATAAAACGAGCGTTTCGGGGCCTGTTTCGGGGGGTCTCGCGCCTCAGCGACCCAGGACGACGGTGGCCATTCCGGCCACCGTGACGCATACGCCCAAGACGAGCCGGGGTCGCACGCGCGTCATGTCGCGCAGCATGAGGACGGTGAAAATCACTGAAAATATTGGCATTGTGGCGATGATAGGGCCTACGACGCTGATTTCCGAGTTGATGATGGCGAGGTTGTAGAGGAGCTGGTTGCCCGAGTTCAGCACGCCGACCAGGATGATGGTCGCCACCGCCCAGCGCGGCCCCCAGTCGAACAATCTGGGCGGAGAGATGAATCTCAAACTGTAGATGATGGGGATGCTCACCATGTTCGACCACGCCACCGTGAGAGCGATGTTCGGCATGGCGTCCAGGCCTTTTTTGCGGATGAACACGCTCACGCCCAGGGAGATCGCGCTGGCGAAACCCCAGAGAATCCCCGGCTGGAACCAGCGCCCCCGGGCGGGTTCGTAGCTCACCAGGATCACGCCGGCCACCACGAGGCCCGTGCCCCCCAGAACGGCCGGCCCGGGCTCCTCACCCAGGAAAAGGACGGCCAAGGATAAGCTGAGCAAAGGAGAGGCGCTCATAAGCGTCATCAGTCTGGGCGGGCCGATAGAGTCAATCGCCTTGTAATACACGAGACGCCCGTAGCTGTAGGCGGTAACGCCCAAAAGAGCGAACCAGAGCATTCCCTCGAGCGTCACGTCGTCGGGGTCGTATTCCCACCAGCCGATAAGAGCCAGAACGAGCATGTTGAAAACATTCGTCAACAAAGTGGCGGACATCAAACCCATGCGCCGCAAGGGCCGCGCGGCGAGAACCCCCGTGAACGCCGCCATGATCGCCGCCGCCAGCGCCCAGACGATCCCCATCGTGTTGTCCATCGCCAGATTAGCCGTGCCGACCGATGCTCACCGCGACGATACCCAGCACGGTGATGCATACGCCCAGCACCACGCGCGCGTTCAGGCGTTCGATGCCTCGCAAGAACATCGCGGAAAGGCACAAGGCGAAAATCGGCGTGCTGCTCAGGATGGGAACCGCCAGCGAGAGTTTTCCCTTCAGCGCGAGGTTGATGAGGATTTGCATCAACCCGTTTATGATCGTTCCAAAAACCAACAGCGGAATATAGCGTTTCGACCCCCATTCGAAATAACGCTTGGGGAGAAAATGGCGCAATCCCTCAGAGGTAGGGATGGCGACCAAGGCCGACCACGCGGTAAGCAGGGCGGGCGCAGCCATGTACGACATCCCCTGCTTACGCATGAACGCGCTGCCCACCAGCATGAGCATACTCATAAGCGACCAACCTATCCCTACGCGGAACCATCTTCCACCCGAGGGTTCGTAACTCACGGCGGCTACGCCCACAACAACGAGAAATGTTCCGAGCAAAACCCACCGGCCGGGTTCTTCCCCCAGAAAAATGACCGCCAAAAAGAGGCTGGGAAGCGGCACCATGCTCGTGATGGTGATATGGCGAGATGGGCCGACGACATTCATGCCGGTATAGAATATCCAGCGATTAATACTGTAGTTCAACACTCCCAGAACGCTGAACCAGGCGAACGCCTCCCAGCGAAAACTCCCCGGCTCGTACAACCAGAATCCGATTGCCCCCAACATCAAGGAGTTGCCGACATTATTGAACTGCGCCAGGGCGAACGAACCCATCTGCCGCAAAGCGGGCGCGAAGGTGATGTTTGTCGCCGCGCTGACAAAAGCCGCCGAAATAGCGAGTAGAATGGTTTGGGATTCGAGACTCATGCGCTCATCATTTCAAGAAACTCTCTCGGGTGACGCCGCGGCCGGATTTTCCAGACGGTGGAGAGAATATCCCTCCGTTCGTCTCGCGTCGATGCGGATAGCTGATAATTATGTCTTTTCAGCCACGCAAATCTGCATCAAAGCGATAATCAAACTTTTTTCAGCTATTTGCCGATTTCCACAGAGATGGAACTTTGGTATATCTAAAATAAGTGATGTAGTGTTTGTCGCCGCCAGTATGTCTGATGTGTAGAGAAGGGGAAAAAATGCGGAATTATCTCTATCTTCCCAAATTCAAATCGGTGGGTTCAACCTCCATGCTCATCACTACATTGCTTGGCCTGGCCTTGCTTTTAGCACCAGTGAACGCCCAATCCGCAACCATCTCCAGTGCGGGAAAATTGCCGTCCCTGGCCGGGTTGGCAGAAAAATTGAGCCCTTCCGTAGTGAATATCAGTACGGAAACAAAGATTGAAACGAGTTCAAGAGGCGAATTTCCAGGAATTCCTGGCGATTTGTGGAATGAATTTTTCAGACGTTTTCATGAAGGTCCCTTCCGCCAACGACCTCGTGGTGGTTTGCGCCCACAACCCAGACGGCAGAACTTGGGTTCAGGCTTCATCGTGACCAAAAACGGACTAATCGTTACGAACAATCACGTCGTCGAAAACGCATCAAAAATAACGGTCCGTTTCAAGGACCAAAAGAAACGAAAAGCAAAGATCGTGGGCCGTGACCCCCAAACCGACATCGCGCTACTCCAGGTAGAAACGAAGCCTGGGGACACGTTCACTGCGGTGAAGCTCGGGGACAGCGAAAAACTTCGCGTGGGCGATTGGGTAATGGCCATAGGAAATCCATTTGGATTATCACATACGGTGACGGCCGGAATCGTCAGCGCCAAAGGACGCGTCATCGGCTCGAGCCGATTCGACAACTTTATCCAAACCGACGCCTCCATCAATCCGGGAAACAGCGGGGGGCCGCTCTTCGATTTGAATGGAAACGTCGTGGGCATCAATACTGCAATCTTCAGCAGAAGCGGCGGAAATATCGGGATTGGCTTCGCCATACCAATCAACATGGCTAAGAAACTGCTCCCCCAGCTTCGCACGGGAGTGGTGACCCGTGGATTTCTGGGCGTATCCATTCAACCCGTCAATGAAAGTCTGGCGAAAGTATTGGACCTGAAAGAAACCCGGGGCGCCCTGGTCGCCAACGTGATCGAGAATGCGCCTGCGGAAAAAGCTGGCATCAAAAGAGGTGACCTGATCGTAAGCATTAATGAGAAAAAAATTGAAAACCCCCGTCAGCTCTCCCTTACCGCGGCCGACTTGAAGCCGGGTTCCATCGCCAAAGTCGGCATCATACGGGACGGCAAAAAACGTGTGGTCAAACTTCAAGTCGCCAAGTTGCCCGTATCCTCGGAGGAACGGGCGAAAGCGTCAAAACCCGCGCTCCAGAAACAACTGGGCATCGATGGGCAAAACCTGACCCCTGAACTCAGAAAGCAAATCGGGGCAAAAGCGGAGAAAGGCGTTGTCATCTCCAACGTATTGCCGGATAGCCCCGCAGCCATAGCCGGTTTGCGACGAGGTGACGTCATTGTGGAAGCCAACCGCAAAGCGATTGCCAATATGGACCAGTTGCGTGAAGCGCTGAAAAAAGGAGAAAATAAAGGTAATCTGCTGGTAATCGAGCGGCGAGGCGCGACACGCTACGTGGTGCTGGAAGGAAAGGGATAAAGGTGAGAGCACCGATCGAAAAGCAAGCTGGCCTCAGTGAAAGTATTATTGCCGCGGCTTCACAAATCTGCAATGAACTGGAGGCCAAGGCAATTTTCATTCACGCTGACGCGATGAAGAATCTTGACGCCTTGATGGACCTCCCCATGGGCGTAGAGCGTTTCACCACCACCTGTTCCCCCGACCTTTACGAAGAATTGGAAAAGCGAGATTGCAAGGTGATGCAATTACCCGCCTTATCCTTGAATCGAATCGACATTATCAAGATGGGTGTCGTCATTGCTTTGAGCGAAGGTTCCATCACACAGAATGACACCGTGGTCTGCCTTTCAGGCTTACCTGAGAACGAAGAGATTGACACCCTCATGGTCTTTCATTTAGACCGTGAAAAAGAAATGCTCCAAACATCGGAAACCCAAAGCGCCGTTGGGGGTGTAGACCCGAAAGTGTTTGAAACAGTCTTGTCGCTCGCCCTCGAACTTGGTGCTGAAGGACGAGAAGGAAAACCTCGCGGGGCGCTTTTTGTGCTGGGAGACCACGATCTGGTGCTTCAGTATTCACGCCAACTCGTAATCAATCCCTTTCATGGATACCCGGAAGAGCAAAGAAACATCATGGACCCAGCTCTACGCGAAACCATCAAGGAATTCAGCGCCATCGACGGAGCATTCGTCATTCGGGGAGATGGAATCATCGAAGCCGCCGGCAGACACCTAAACGCGGCACCTGAAAATGATTTGCCAGCCGGATTGGGTTCGCGTCATATGGCTGGGGCGGGTATAACGGAAGTAAGCACAGCCATATCATTCGCTATCAGCGAGTCAACAGGAAGTGTTACTGTACTGAAAGACGGCAAGGTATTCATGCAAATCAGCAAGTCTCAACCTGCCAAAACATCAACAAAGGGAAAAACCAAAAAGAAATAACCGTTGTTCTTATAGTTGGGAGAACGTAGTCATGGTGTATGGAAAACTTTTCGGATTGTTCGCCCTCATCATTGGCGGAATTTTAGGATTGAGCACGATTATTTTAATGCTCGATTTAATCGGCCTTTCGATTTTTTAAGACCGCTTTCAATTTTGTTTTATGCAATCCGACTTGTTCGAGCGTTTCAAACACAATCATTTCCTCGTTCCCATCTCGGTAAATACACTCAAAAAGATTGGTGATCATATCGGCTTGTCGGCAAATTCCCTGGTTTTTGACGCATCGTGCGGCAAAGGGGGGAGCGTCATTTCGCTCGCGCAAATGTTTGGATGCTCGGCAATCGGATTAGACGATCGTCCTGAGTTCGTGGAAGATGGCAGGCGGCGAATCTTATTTGAAGATATGCCCCATCTTATAGATTTACTGAATCATGAGAATAATGACTTTCCTTTTGATGATGATTATTTCGATCTGGCGCTTTTGTGTGGGCCCGCCCACCCTTCGAGTACTACGGACAAATTGAAGAGCTTGCCTCGGATCGTGAAACCCGGGGGATGGATTGCCTATTCCAGCCTAGTTTGGAAATCGACGGATGAGGAAATACCGTCCGAACGATTGATGAGATGGCTCGATGCCTATCTTCCCTGCGAGCCAATTGACGTAGAAGAGTTTTGGGCCCACTTTACGGCACAGGGATATGGCGTCGAATTTGTAGAACATGAAACGGAAAACACATGGGAAGCTTTTCTTGCCCCACAAGCCCGCTCCATTCTTGAGAACCGGCTTGAATATACGGACTCGCGTGAAGCCCAGGATACACTCGACAGATGGCAACAGGATCTTGAGATCTACCACAACGGTGGCGGAAAACAGCTTCTCAATTACGCTACTTTTTTGCTTCGGTGCCCATGAAGGAAAAACAAAAGACAACAAGCAGCCAGGTCATATTTCATTCTGAGCAAAAAACAATTCTCAGAATCCAAGAAAAGGTGAACCATTTATCCGGCCCGCATCGGACAAAAAGCCATGTTGAATACCTGGACATTCTAAGCGGGAAGTATCGATTTTTCTGATCCCCGTATTGAAAATTTTATTGGCATCGGGTTTGACGTTCTGCTTGCTATTGGTGTTTCCTCTGAAACGAATGTTAGTCGATGGGTACATGACAAGGAGGGCGAATGAACGAACTGCTTTATCTCACCATCACAGAAATCAGGGAAAACCTGAGGGCCAAAGAATTCACCGCAGAGGAACTAACCCGGGCCTATCTTGAACGTATAAATGAAACAGAAGATAGGGTACATGCCTACTTAAGCGTTCTTGGAGACGAGGCCATTAGGGCCGCCCACGCCGCTGATGACAAAATCAGGACTGGAGACCATGATTCTCCGCTTCTAGGTGTACCGGTGGCCATAAAAGACCTCCTTTGCATGAAAGACACGAAGACCACCTGTGGTTCTCGGTTTTTGGAAAATTTTGAAGCCCCGTATGACGCCACCGCCGTAGCCCGGCTGAAGAAGGCAGGTGTGATCATTCTCGGCAAATTGAACATGGACGAATTCGCCATGGGTTCATCATGCGAGCAAAGCGCGTTTGGGCCTACCCATAATCCGTGGAACCTGAAAACAATCCCGGGAGGCAGCAGCGGCGGGTCCGCCGCCACGGTCGCGGCGCGATCTTGTGTCGTTTCTTTAGGATCAGATACCGGAGGCTCTATACGCCAGCCGGCGGCGTGCTGTGGTGTCGTGGGCATGAAGCCCACTTATGGACGCATTTCGCGCTATGGACTCATCGCCTTCGCCAGTTCTCTGGACCAAATAGGCCCTTTAGCAACGAATGTGGGAGATGCGGCCATTTTATTGGGTGCAGTCAGTGGTCACGATCCCCGCGATTCCACCTCGGCCAACGAACCGGTTCCCGACTACACGGAAAACCTGGAAAATGGCGTGAACGGTTTGAAAATCGGCATTCCCAAAGAGTATTTCATCGAGGGAATGGACCCCGACGTCGAGGCGGCGGTTCGCAGTGCAATCGCCGTGTTCGAGGGTCAGGGAGCTGAAATTCTCGAAATCTCTCTCCCCCATACCGAATATGCGTTGCCTGTTTATTACATTCTCGCCCCCGCTGAGGCGAGCAGCAACCTGGCGCGTTACGACGGTGTCCGCTATGGCGTGCGCAAAGAAGTCGATTCCACATACGGCTCTTTGTTCGGCATGTATGCAGCGAGCCGGGAAAACGGCTTCGGGGACGAGGTAAAGCGCCGAATCATGCTGGGCACGTATGCGCTATCCTCAGGATATTACGATGCGTTTTACACGAAAGCGCAAAGGGTCCGCACGCTGATTTGCCAGGATTTCAGGGCCGCATTCGAAAATGTCGACATCGTACTATCGGCCACGGCGCCGACTCCCGCCTTCGAGATTGGTGAACGCCTCGATGATCCCATCAGCATGTATCTATCCGACATCCTGACCATACCCTGTAATCTGGCCGGTCTTCCCGGCATCAGCCAACCTTGCGGATTCACTTCGAGCGGCTTGCCGGTTGGACTTCAGTTGGTGGGAAAACCATTTGGCGAGAAAACGATTCTTCAGGCGGCAGCGGCATTCGAAAGAGCAACGACGCACCACGAAGCGCTCCCGCAGCTGTGATACGCACTATTTGATTGAGGGAGATGATGGCGTACGAAACGGTTATCGGCCTTGAAGTACATGCCCAGTTGAATACGAAAAGCAAAATCTTTTGTGGCTCGAGCTCCGCATTCGGGGGAGGGCCCAATGAACACACCTGCACGGTGGACTTGGGGCTCCCCGGCGTATTGCCGGTCTTGAACCGGGAAGTCATCGAATTCACCCTGAGGCTCGGGCTGGCCGTCGGGGCGGATATCGCGCCAGTCTGCCGTTTCGCCCGAAAACATTATTTCTATCCCGACCTCCCCAAGGGATACCAGATCAGCCAGTACGAAGAACCCATCTGCACGGGCGGGCATGTTCATTTCGTAACCAAGGATGGGCGAGATGCCACCATCAACCTCACCAGGATTCATATGGAAGAAGATGCCGGCAAGCTGATTCATGGAGACGAACTGGGAGACCCGAACCATTCCTATTCGGACCTGAACCGGGCTGGCGTGCCGCTGCTCGAAATCGTCTCCGAACCGGAACTCAGAAACCCCGAAGACGCCGAATCCTATATGAGGAAACTCAGGACCCTGGTGTGCTATCTGGGGATATCCGACGGCAACATGCAGGAAGGCAGCTTGCGGTGCGACGCGAACATTTCCCTGAGGCCCCAGGGTTCAGAGGAATTCGGCGAGAAGGTGGAAATCAAGAACATGAACTCTTTTAGGAATCTCAGGCGGGCGCTCGAATACGAAGAAAAACGCCAGCGTGAAACCCTGGATTCAGGCGGCGCCATTCACCAGGAGACCAGGCTTTGGGATGAATCCACCGGCGTGACGCGGGGGATGCGTTCGAAAGAATACGCTCATGATTATCGCTATTTCCCGGACCCGGATCTGGTGCCGCTCGCCGTGGACACGAAATGGCTCGATAAGGTTCGCGCGCAATTGCCGGAATTGCCCGACGCGAAGAACAAGCGCTTTCAGGATGCGTTCGGCCTCCCCCGGTACGATGCGGAAGTCTTAACGGCGGAAAAAGAACTGGCGACCTATTTCGATGAAGTCGTCGAGGCTGCCGGCAAGGAACAAGCCAAAGCGGCGAGCAACTGGGTGATGGGCGATATCCTGCGCCTGTTGAACGAGAAAAAAATAACCATCGACAAATGCCCCATCTCCCCCCGGCGACTGGCCAGAATGATTTCGCTCATCACCGATGGCACCATCAGCGGGAAAATTGCGAAGACGGTATTCGACTCGATGTCTGAGAGCGGCAAAGACCCCGAGGCCATCGTGGAAGAAAAAGGGTTGAAACAAATCACGGACACGAGCGCGATTGAGAACGTCGTGAAAGAAGTGCTTGCGTCCAATCCAACAGAAGTCGAAGCCTACCGGAGCGGAAAAACGAAGCTCATGGGCTTTTTCGTCGGCCAGGTGATGAAGGCGACGGGGGGTAAGGCCAATCCCAGGGCCTTACAGGAAATACTAAGAGAAAAACTAACGCTTTAGCCGGTAAGATCATCCGGCCCGGGCTGCGTTTCTACCGGCCGAACTCATAGAGGACGGCGGGGTTTTCCACCAATATTTTACGGCGCACGCTCTCCTCAGGCGTAAACTCCGCGAGAAGATTCATCAAATCACCATCGTTGGGAATCGTGGGCTGCACGTTCGTATGCGGCCAGTCCGTACCCCAGACTACCCGCTCGGGTGCGGCATCGATGAAGGCGCGCGCCACCGGGGTGGCGTCATGGTAAGGAGAGCCACTCCTGGAAATGCGCTCGGCGCCACTCAATTTCACCCACACATTTCCTCTTTCCAGCAGGTTCAGCAGCAACTTGAAATCAGGGTGCGTGAGCGGCAGGTCCGCGGGAAAAAGACCCATATGATCAAAAACCACGTCGACGGGCAATTTCCTTATCTCCCGTTCATATTCGGGCAACTGCGCAGCATACATATGAAACTGGATGTGCCAGCCGAAATCTTTTATTTTGGCGGCCACCTCCCCCATCTGCTCGATTCCGCTTATGCCTCCTGAGGCCGAATTGATGCGGGTTCCCCGGATGCCGAGCCTATTCAATTCATCGAGCCACGCCTCGGACACACTTGCATCCACCACGCCCACGCCCACATAGCCCGAGCCCAGGACGCGAACCGCCTCGAGCACTCTCGCGTTGTCCGCGCCATAAGGGCTCGCCTGCACCACGACGCCCCGCTCCAGGCCGAGCGCATCTGCCATCCGCCGGTAGTCGCTCTCCAGCACTTGAACGGGCGTATAGCGCCTGGGCTCGGTGTAGGGGTAGTCCGCTTCGGGCCCGAAGACGTGGAAATGGCAATCCGCCGCACCTTGAGGGGCCTTGAATTTCGGCGTTTTCGTATCCGGGTCAGGCCCTGGAATAGTGGGCCGGGTCATTGATGCGCGTCCTCGAATATATGTGCGGAACGGCTGTGATTTATCTGCTTCTTCTCTTTTTCTTCCGGTACGGCTTGTGGCACTGCGTGCAACTCTCCGACAAGGCGGAGAACGTCTTCAGCACGGCGGCTTTATCCGCAGCCCCCGCCGCTTTCACGACGTCTCTCGCGATTTGAGCCGAAGCCCTGGCCATTTTCGTATAATCATCGAACCGGCTCCACACTTCATCCTTGATCCGCGTCTTGCCGAGATTACTCCCCTTGGGGCTCAGGTACGGAATCGCCGACGAGAGCAGCGCGATTTCCTCCGCCGCCGACGTGACGCGCTTGTAGTTCGCCTTCTTCGAATAGACCTTGATGCGGCGCATCGCGCGGCTGATGCTCTTCATCGTTCGCACGCGCACCCTTTGCACGCCGCGCAGCGTCTGCTCATCCTCACCGGCGGAAAATGAGGGGAGAAGAAACACCACCAATACGACCACACAAGCCAGCGCGCACAACCATTTCCCGATTCGCATATCCACTCCTCATCGGCGGCCTAAAGAGCCTCTTCCCAAGAGTATTCCCCCATACTAGAGAGGGGCGCCCAGCGTGTCAATCGAGAGGGATACTGCGAAATATATCTTTATAATTCAACTACTTACACCTGCATTACACTTTCATTTATTTATCGAAAAACCCCGTGAATTTATCGATATTTTCAGGAATTCCCTACGCCCCGAAAGGTCAAACGCGAGCGAGGAGGGGTTGTTGAAAAACCCCTGACTCTATGATTGGATGTATGGATATTACGCGCCCGAGATGGGGAGGTCCCGAGATGTTGGGACGCAAGAACCGCGCCCAGATGGATTTGTTCATCACCGGATCGCTGGAGAGGTTGATTCCCGAAGATCACATCCTGGCCCGCGTGAACCGCGTTTTAGACCTGAGTTGGCTGCGCGAGGAGGTGGCGGACTGCTATTGCGCGGACAACGGTCGTCCGGGGGTCGACCCGGAGGTGGCGGTTCGCCTGATGCTGGCGGGCCTTCTGCTGGGGTTCGTGCACGACCGTCGGTTGATGCGCGAGGCGCAGGTGAACCTCGCGATCCGGTGGTTCATCGGTTACGGGCTGGAGGATCGGCTGCCGGACCATTCGAGCCTGACGCGGATACGGCAGCGCTGGGGGGAGGCCCGGTTCCGGGAGATATTCCGCCGCACGGTCCGTGCGTGCCTGGATGCGAAGGTGGCCAAGGCCGAAGTCGTGCACGTGGACGCCTCATTGATCCGCGCGGACGTGAGTTGGGAGAGTCTGGTGGAGCGTCACGTGGACGAGGTGATGGCGGAGAACCCCTTGGAGGAGGAGGCCGGGAAGAAGGGTGGAGGAGGCCGCCGGGGCGGGGGTTCGGGGAAGGTGAGCCGAACGGACCCGGACGCGCGCCTTGCGAGATCAGGCGGGCGCGGGGGATTCGAGCCGAGCTACAAGCAGCACGCGGCGGTGGACGACGCGAGAGGCGTTGTGCTCGACGTTTCGGTGACGGATGGTACGGTGAACGAGCGGGAGGTGATCGAATCGCAGGTGGAAGCGGTATGCGAGGTATCGGGGCGCGCGCCCGCGATGGTGACGGCGGACTCGGGCTACGCCTACTCGAAGGTCTACGGGGCTCTGGAGCGCAGAGGCGTCGCCGCGCTCATCCCGGCGAAGAAAGAACCCTCGCAGAGCCGGGTTCCCTTGCGCCTGTTCCGCTACGACGCGCGGAACAACATCGTGAAGTGTCCGCGCGGCAAGACACTGAGCCCCCGGCGGGACACGGAGCGGGGGCGCTACTATCGTTCGAGGACGCGTGATTGCGCGGGCTGCGCGCTTCGCGAGGATTGCCTGCCGAAGGCGTGGTCGAGCAAGGTGGTGTTGGTTCCGCATGCGTATCCGGCGCTGTTGCGCGCGCGCCGGCGCCATGCGCGATGGGGCGAGGAGGAGCGGCGGATGTACCGGCGCCATATGTGGCGTTCGGAGGGCTATCACGGCGAGGCGAAGACCTGGCACGGACTGGCGCGCGCGGTGCGGCGGGGACTTGAGAACATGAAGATACAGTCCTACCTGACGGCGGCGGCGATCAACCTCAAGCGGCTCGCCGCCGCTCTAGCGGCAAGGTTATTCGCCCTCTGGACGGCCCGCGTCGCCCGGAAACGCCGGCTGCATGTCTATCTCGCTCACCCGCGCCGTCATAGGCGTTCCTTCTACGACAGCCGGAAACCAGATGATGAGCGATGATTTCGCCGTAACGGCGGGCTGGGGACATTATGGAGCGGGGGACGCCGTGATGCCTGGCGGAGGCCACGCCGTCGAGCGGGCCTATACGGAAGCAGAACGCGCCGCTCTCGGCGATGCGCTGCCCGTGCTTGGGCTAAGGCTTTCGACGTATATCTGAACGAGCGAGCCTTGTGGCGGTGCATCCCCGCCGCCGTCTGGAACTACAAGCTAGGCAGCTATCAGGTCTTGAAGAAATGGCTCTCCTACCGCGAACAGGCCATCCTCAAATGCCCCTTGAAGCCGGAAGAAGTCCAGCACTTCATGGACACGGCAAGACGCATCGCGGGGATTTTGATGCTGACAAATGGGGCGCATCCGTAAAGACGCATCCAAAACCAACAGGGAGAACACACAGGTTCTCCCCTACGAGGCGTTCAGATTGATCAATCCCTCCCTCATCGGGGTTGTTGAAAAACCCCTGACTCTATGCTTGGATGTATGGATATTACGCGCCCGAGAAGGGAATATCCGCGATGTTGGGACGCAAGAACCGCGCCCAGATGGATTTGTTCATCACCGGTTCGCTGGAGAGGTTGATTCCCGAGGATCACATATTGGCCCGCGTGAACCGCGTTCTGGACCTGAGTTGGCTGCGCGAGGAAGTGGCGGATTGTTATTGCGCGGACAACGGCCGTCCTGGGATCGACCCCGAAGTGGCGGTTCGGTTGATGTTGGCGGGCCTTCTGCTGGGGTTCGTGCACGACCGTCGGTTGATGCGCGAGGCGCAGGTGAACATCGCGATCCGGTGGTTCATCGGTTACGGGCTGGAGGATCGGCTGCCGGATCATTCGAGCCTGACGCGGATACGGCAGCGCTGGGGGGAGGCCCGGTTCCGGGAGATATTCCGCCGCACGGTCCGTGCGTGCCTGGATGCGAAGGTGGCCAAGGCCGAAGTCGTGCACGTGGACGCCTCATTGATCCGCGCGGACGTGAGTTGGGAGAGTCTGGTGGAGCGTCACGTGGACGAGGTGATAGCGGAGAACCCCGTCGAGGAGGAGGCCGGGAAGAAGGGTGGAGGAGGCCGCCGTGGCGGGGGTTCCGGGAAGGTGAGCCGGACGGACCCGGACGCGCGGCTGGCGAGAACGGGCGGGGGATTCGAGCCGAGCTACAAGCAGCACGCTGTGGTGGACGACACGCGCGGGGTGGTGCTCGACGTATCGGTGACGGAGGGTACGGTGAACGAGCGTGAGGTGCTCGAATCGCAGGTGGAAGCGGTATGCGAGGTATCGGGGCGCGCGCCCGCGATGGTGACGGCGGACTCTGGCTACGCCTACTCGAAGGTCTACGCGGCCCTGGAGCGCCGGGGTGTGGCCGCGCTCATTCCGGCGAAGAGGGAACCCTCGCAGAGCCGTGTTCCGTTGCGCCTGTTCCGCTACGACGCGCGGCACGACATCGTGAAGTGTCCGCGCGGCAAGATACTGAGCCCCCGTCGGCCCGCAAAGGGGGGGCGTTATTATCGTTCGAAGACCCGTGATTGCGCGGGCTGCGCGCTTCGCGAGGATTGCCTGCCGAAGGCGTGGTCGAGCAAGGTGGTGTTGGTTCCGCATGCGTATCCGGCGCTGTTGCGCGCGCGCCGGCGCCATGCGCGATGGAGGGAGGAGGAGCGGCGGATGTACCGGCGTCATATGTGGCGCTCGGAGGGCTACCACGGCGAGGCGAAGACCTGGCACGGGCTTGCGCGCGCGGTGCGGCGCGGTCTTGAGAACATGAAGATACAGTCCTACCTGACGGCGGCGGCGATCAACCTCAAGCGGCTCTCCGCCGCACTTGCTGCAAGGTTATTCGCCCTCTGGAGGGCCTGGTCGGCCCGGGAAGAGCCTCTGTGCGTCCATCGCGGCCTCGCAAGCTGCGTGGGCTTCCTGTCCGCCGCCGCGTGACCCTCCATACCGCCCGCTCCCGAAACCGGGTTATTCAACAACCCCGAGGAGCGAGCGTTTGCGATTTCCCAGAAGATGGGAAGATCACACCGCCCGAGCCGAATCGACCGTTTCATTTTCTCCCCTCCTCTCATCGATGAGAAAACTCCCATTCGCGCGCGGGATTCTCGCTCATACCGACCGGAGAGCGACAGCGGCAATTGCGCGGGTCATAACTCCCTCCTTGAGGTGATTCAAGATTACTCCCCCCTTGAGATCAATCACGACTGATGAAGGAGCGATTGCGGTTTCCGAGTGAGGAGCGAGCGTTTGCCGATTGAAGAATGAGGGATTGTCGGTAAGACGAGGGCGCAAGCCCATAAGCGAGCCGGTGGGGGGTCAAACGCGAGTGAGGAGGGGTTGTTGAATAACCCGGTTTCGGGAGCGGGCGGTATGGAGGGTCACGCGGCGGCGGACAGGAAGCCCGCGCAGCTTGCGAGGCCGCGATGGACGCACAGAGGCTCTTCCCGGGCCGACCAGGCCCTCCAGAGGGCGAATAACCTTGCAGCAAGTGCGGCGGAGAGCCGCTTGAGGTTGATCGCCGCCGCCGTCAGGTAGGACTGTATCTTCATGTTCTCAAGACCGCGCCGCACCGCGCGCGCAAGCCCGTGCCAGGTCTTCGCCTCGCCGTGGTAGCCCTCCGAGCGCCACATATGACGCCGGTACATCCGCCGCTCCTCCTCCCTCCATCGCGCATGGCGCCGGCGCGCGCGCAACAGCGCCGGATACGCATGCGGAACCAACACCACCTTGCTCGACCACGCCTTCGGCAGGCAATCCTCGCGAAGCGCGCAGCCCGCGCAATCACGGGTCTTCGAACGATAATAACGCCCCCCCTTTGCGGGCCGACGGGGGCTCAGTATCTTGCCGCGCGGACACTTCACGATGTCGTGCCGCGCGTCGTAGCGGAACAGGCGCAACGGAACACGGCTCTGCGAGGGTTCCCTCTTCGCCGGAATGAGCGCGGCCACACCCCGGCGCTCCAGGGCCGCGTAGACCTTCGAGTAGGCGTAGCCAGAGTCCGCCGTCACCATCGCGGGCGCGCGCCCCGATACCTCGCATACCGCTTCCACCTGCGATTCGAGCACCTCACGCTCGTTCACCGTACCCTCCGTCACCGATACGTCGAGCACCACCCCGCGCGTGTCGTCCACCACAGCGTGCTGCTTGTAGCTCGGCTCGAATCCCCCGCCCGTTCTCGCCAGCCGCGCGTCCGGGTCCGTCCGGCTCACCTTCCCGGAACCCCCGCCACGGCGGCCTCCTCCACCCTTCTTCCCGGCCTCCTCCTCGACGGGGTTCTCCGCTATCACCTCGTCCACGTGACGCTCCACCAGACTCTCCCAACTCACGTCCGCGCGGATCAATGAGGCGTCCACGTGCACGACTTCGGCCTTGGCCACCTTCGCATCCAGGCACGCACGGACCGTGCGGCGGAATATCTCCCGGAACCGGGCCTCCCCCCAGCGCTGCCGTATCCGCGTCAGGCTCGAATGATCCGGCAGCCGATCCTCCAGCCCGTAACCGATGAACCACCGGATCGCGATGTTCACCTGCGCCTCGCGCATCAACCGACGGTCGTGCACGAACCCCAGCAGAAGGCCCGCCAACATCAACCGAACCGCCACTTCGGGGTCGATCCCAGGACGGCCGTTGTCCGCGCAATAACAATCCGCCACTTCCTCGCGCAGCCAACTCAGGTCCAGAACGCGGTTCACGCGGGCCAATATGTGATCCTCGGGAATCAACCTCTCCAGCGAACCGGTGATGAACAAATCCATCTGGGCGCGGTTCTTGCGTCCCAACATCGCGGATATTCCCTTCTCGGGCGCGTAATATCCATACATCCAAGCATAGAGTCAGGGGTTTTTCAACAACCCCGAGGAGCGAGCGTTTGCCGACTGAGGAAGGAGGGATTGCCTGCGCGCTTGATTTCGCCCGTCATGCCGGAACCCTTTAATCCGGTATCCAGAGACTTTGCGGGTGAAGAAAACAATCCCGACCAAAGGAGAAATATCCACGATGTATCGTGAAACAAGCTGAAAAAAACGCGGAGAAGATGGGGTCAGGCGTCCTCTCCCCACACCCTTGCGATGGCCGCCTCAATCATCTTCACGCCGCGCCGATTTTCTCCATCAACTGCGCGCGCATGTCCTTCTCGCCAACCTTCTTTTCCGCAACGATGAACAGTCCATCGGATTCTCATTACCAAAACGCGAGGACGGAATATGCGGGGAGGTTTGGTGTCCTAGCTTAGCGTGATCACTAGTAGATAATTCGAGAATGATAAGGTGAAACCCCGCTTCACCATGAGTTGGGTCGGTGATGGTATGAACTTGTCAACGATCAAAGATAGGTTGCACCGGTTCAAAGTCGAGCCTCTTTAGAAGGCGGGGCGAGTTGTGCTAGCCTTGGAATATCGATGCCGTGATTGCACAGAATATGATCGAAGCGGTTTGCGTTTCATAGGCATCACTACCTAGGAGCCGGGACGATGTTCAAGAACTTGCGGATACGGAATTTTCGCGCGTTTGGGGATTTGGAGATTCCTCGGCTGGGGCGAATCAACCTCGTCACCGGGAAGAACAATTCCGGCAAGACGAGTCTGCTCGAAGCGCTTTTCCTTCTTTGCAGTGCTGCTGGAAACCCTCAAGTAGCGTTGAACGCCAACAGGTTTCGTGGAATCGACTTTGAAGAAGGATTGGCGGTTTGGGAAACATTCTGGAAGCCGATATTCACGGATTTCGATATAGCGAGGATTGTGCAGATTGAAGGGTTTCACGAGTCATGCGGTCCTTTGACTCTGAACATTGCCACCGAGCATGAGCGGTTGACCAAAGTTGAGGTGCCTGTTGATAACCTCAGTCGCACTTTGGAGGCGGAATTTTTGAACAAAAGCTCGCTTAGATTTTCGTTCAAAAAAGGTTCAGGGGAAGAATGGATGGATGGTTGGATACGCTTGGCAGGGAAGAATTTTCAGATCGAAACGTCTTCTGTATCTACTTCGAGTCTGCCGTTTCGGGCCGTGTTCGTTTCATCGCGCACCGGGAATCTTCAAGAAGACGCCATGCGCCTCGGTCAGCTTCGGCAACAGAAACAGGGTGAACTCGTGGTGAGCGCGCTGCGAATTGTCGAATCGAGACTGCAAAGTGTCGAAGTCAATTCCGCATCCGGCGTTCCCATGATTTGGGGTGATATCGGTCTACCCGAACTGGTGCCGCTTCCGATGATGGGTGAGGGCATGACGCGCATAGCACGGCTGGTCCTGGCTATTTCCGACGCACCGGGCGGCGTCGTTCTGGTGGATGAGGTGGAAAACGGCCTCCATCACTCCGCGTTGAGTAAAGTCTGGGGAGCGATTGATGAAGCAGCCAGACAGTTCAACACGCAAGTTGTCGCATCGACGCATAGTTTCGAGTGTATGGAAGCGGCTCATCAATCTCTCGGTGCCGAGGACTTTCTCGTTCACCGGCTCGAGAACATCGACGGAGCGATACGCTGTGTCACTCTTGGACCCGACGAAATCGAGGCGACGTTCAAATACAATCTCGAGATGCGCTGAACATGGCGCAGCCGGGGCGGATTGAAAGGCCGAAGCAACTCCTCGTCGAGGGCAACGATCAACGAAACTTCTTTGAGGCGCTCATCAGGCATCTCTCGCTTCCAGATATTCAGATACAGGATTACGGGGGCGGAGACGAGTTGAGAGTCTTTCTGCCGGCGTTCGTGAAGGCGCCGAATTTTGATTCCATCACGAGCCTCGGCATCGTACGCGACGCAGAAGGGTCCGCGCAGGCGACGTTCCAGAGCGTTCAGGGATCACTTGGGAAGGTGAATCTGCCCGTTCCTACCAATGCCGGAGTACGGCAAAGCGGGAACCCGGATGTATGCGTGCTCATCCTGCCCGATGAGAGTTCTCCGGGGATGCTCGAAACGCTCCTTTGTCGAACATTTGAAGGTTCGGAAGTGGACCGTTGCATCGACGATTTCTTTGCGTGCGCGGAGGCTTCGCCGAACACTTCCATTAAAAACCCGGATAAAGCGCGCGCTTTCGCTTTTTTGACGACGACGCCCAATCCACATCACTCCGTCGGCGTGGCGGCGCAACAAGGCGTCTGGAATCTCGATGACGATGCTTTTGAAGAAGTGCGTGATTTTTTAATGGCGCTTTAGTCGGCCATCGACATCGCCCTTTCATACTCGCGATCCATTCCTCGGCTTCTGCTGCAGTGTAAGCTCCGGTAATGGCTCCGCTGTATTTCGGTAGTTCATGGCTTTCCGGTTTGTCGATGTGGGGCGTCAATTTTTCTCGCAACCTCTTTGCTCCTTCATCGTATAAGCCCTCGACAAGGGAGTCCACATCTTCCTGGCTTAGCCCACCCGAAAAAATCACACCAGATAGATCAGTATCCCGACTGATTGACCCCATCATGCGTTCTGCAAACCCACCGGAAGGTTTCGGCCCACTACTGACCACTCCTTGTAATAGCGCCTTGTGAAGATCTGCCCCGTGCAACCGCGCTTCGGTAAGAATAGCCCCTTGAAACTGCGTCCCATTTTCCGGCTGCCCGTTGATTACATTCGCAAAAAGAGTAGCTCCGTACAGGCGCGCCCAAGAAAGATCAACTCCTTGCAGCCGCGCCCCACCGAGATTAGCCCGGTGCAGTTGCGCTCCCTTGAGATCGGCCCCCCACAAATGAGCATTGAGTAGAACAGCCTCTTGTAATCTTGCCACGGTCAGACGCACCCCTTGTAACTGCGCCCGCCAAAGAGAAGCCCCTTGCAGTTGTGCCTCACAAAGATCAGCCCTTTGCAGGTAAGTTTTGTCTAGGATGGCCCCTCGCAAACGCGCTTTTTCGAGATTGGCCCCATTCAAGCAACTACCCTGCAAGTTGATGTGAAGACCTTTGAAGATTTCATGCTCCTGCACGAAAAGGAGCGTCAGCAGACTTTGGATTTCCTCCGAAGGTTTTGACTTTTGCTTTGCCCGATATTCGGCCTCGCCCGTCGTTCGGCGGATATGGGCGCAGAGAATATCCAACGCTGTTTGACGAAGACTCTCGGTATCTTGCGCCAGATGGAAGAGTTCGTAGGCTCCGCCCAGGCGCACGGAGTCCGATTCGTGACCCAAGTGTTCGATAGCGTTTTTCAGGCGCTCCTGCCGCAGCCCCTTCTCGGCGTTCTCGTTGGCCTTGGCCTGTTGCTTCGTAGCTCCGGCCTGCGCTTTCGCCGCGCCCTCCATCGCCTTGGCGCGCATGTAGGACATTACAGCCTGGATGGCGAGCAGGACGCCGCCCATGCCGATCCCCAGGAATTTCAGAATTTCGTTTTTCTCGGGTAAACCGAGAAATCCGCCGACCAAACCTTGGATGCACGTAGAGAACATGACGCCTGCAAAAGCCGCCAGGAATACGGCCAGCAAAACAACAAGAAAACGAACCATAAGCGGGAGAGAAAGAAAAGCGACCACGGTTTTTGAATTTTTCAACCAGTTTAGCGTCGACATGGGTATCCCTTGGTTTCGTTCTCACCCGGGCGGGAGCCACAGCCTAGAACACCCCCCATCTTCGATTCAAGCGGGTTTTGCGAGCGCGCGTATGACGGCCCCCCCCATAGCGACCCCCGCCCCGAATATGGTAAGAATCACCTCGTTCCTTCATCTCATCAAGCGCGCAAGGAGAGCACATGAGCGATAAAATCCGCCTGCTCGTCACGGACGACGGGACGTCGGGTCATTTCCTGAAAAGGGTGCGGGAGAACCCAGCCGCCGCTCCTTTTACGATCACGGCCCCCGAGGCCGCAGGAGAGGACGCCCTGCTGGCGCTCGCGCCCGAGGCCGACGCCATCCTCTGCTACAAGGCGAGGCTTTCGGCCGCCGTCATCCGCGCGGCGAGGGACGTGAAATACATCCAGAAACACGGGCTGAACTGCAAGAACATCGACTTGGAAGCGGCGCGTGAGCGCGGAATCCCCCTCGGCACGCAATCGCTCATGCGAAACGCCACGGTGGCCGAGCAGGCCCTCGTCCTCATGCTCTGCTGCGAGCGCAAGACGATTTTGGGGCAAAAGGCGGTCGAGGCGGGCGTCTACCGCGAGATGGGGCAGGAACCGGTCGCCACCAGCCAGTGGAACATCCGCCCGAACTGGCCGGAACTCACGGGCGTGGCGGAACTTTTCGGGCAGAGCGTGGGCATCATCGGCCTGGGCGACATCGGCATGGACATCGCCAAGCGCTGTGCGGCCTTCGACATGAAAATCTTCTACTACCAGCGCACGCGGCACGCGCCCGACGTGGAGGCGGAATACCAGGCCGCGTATCTGGGCTTTGACGACCTGCTTGAGCGTGTGGATTATCTCGTGCTCGTCCTCCCGCACACAGAGGAGAGCGAGGGGATGATAGGCGCCGAACAGCTCGCGCGCATGAAGAATACGGCCACCCTCATCAACGTGGGCCGGGGCGCCCTGGTGGATGAAGAAGCGCTCGCCCAAGCGCTCAGAGTGGGCGAGATCGCCACGGCGGGGCTCGACGTCTACCGCTATGAACCCCTGCCTGCGGACAGCCCGCTCATCGGGATGCCCAACGCCGTGCTGCTGCCCCACACCGGCGGCGGCTCGAACCGCCAGTGGGACGTGGATATTCCCGCGTCGCTGGGCAAAATCGCCGCGTTTTTCGGTGCGGGAGAAGACGGGGCGTCATAAAGCGGGTGAGCGGCTCATCGAGAGGCATGGAAGCTAGTCGTTGCATGAAGAGCGGGAGGAGATCTACGCTTTCTCCAGCAATTCAAAGTATTTTTCCAGCGTGATTCGCGCCGTCCTCAAATTGGCCCTGATAACTCCCACCTTCACATCATTCACTCTGGGAATTACAACTGGCCTATTCACGCCGTCTTTCACCATGACGATATGCGAACCGCGCTGGCGGTCTATTCTGAAACCCACGGCTTCGAAAATCCTGACGAGTTTGCGCCAATCAACGGGAGAAAGTTTATTCACTACCGACGGAAGCTACCAAGGGAAGGTTGATATACGTTGAATCGACATCTTTCCTTATAGGGATTTTTTCACCATCACGAGCAAGCCCGCAACCTTTGAGAACAGAATCCAACGTGCCGCGTTCGAAGCAGGATTCGATGAACAACTGCATCGCTTCAATGAGGTTTTCCTTGGCTTCTTTTTTAGTTTTTCCCTGGCTGAAGATATCAAGGGGTGGACAATGCGAAACGTATCCCGGTGCATCCTTTTCCACCAGGATGGGAACCTTCATTTTGATTTCCACACGATAGCATGTCATTCCCGGTCTCCTACGTGGATTTCTATTTTCGAGAAAAAATCCTTGTTTCATGCTGTTCGGGAAACTGCTGCATTTCCTCGCAATTATATCATCATCCTCCCCGAACGCAGCCATCCATTATCCATGGCCGGCCACCATGGAAACAAACCGCACAGTAATCCACATGAAACCCGGGCGGACGCCGTCCAACATTCACATCGAGCGAGAACCCGATAGCGGGCCTGTTGCCGACCACCGCGAAAACGGCTAACATCGAAGGTACGAAACCTGCAATGGTAAAGAAGATGAGGCCGGAGCGCGGAATGGCTTCTCTTGATGAAAAAACCGTCGGAACTTTTCCGCAGCTTCGCATTGAATCTCGCTCGCGCATCGCCGAAAGATGAAGGAGGGGGTTACTCATTATTCCCACTCCCCGCCAGAGGACCCAACTCGAACAGGGAATGGTACTTGCTACTCCACGAGGTCAAGCAGCTAATGAGTAACCCCCAGATTCTTCTTCTTCGCCTGCGCGCCCTGAATGCGCCTTGAAAAATCACCCTCCGTCCACCGCCTCGGCGCCGGAACAGGAAGGGGGTTACTCATTACTTTCCATTCCATGCCTAAGAATTCCATCCGACAAGAAATGAAGTGCGACTCCACGAGGTCAAGCGGTTAATGAGTAACCCCCAAATACTCCGTCTTCTCCTGTTCGTTCCGAACACGCTCTTGAAGCTCGTCCCGCAAGCGGCGGCGCTTCCACCGCAACAACTGATTCCCCCATTTGACCAAACGGTCATTATCTCCTAAAATGCACTCCTGACATCAATTTCATAAACAAAAAGCCGCTTTTATAATTTTAGATGGTTGCACTCATCATGAAGCCGCATGACCCATACAATCCTCCCAATTCCACACGCGGATTGATTCATTCGAGCCTGCGGACAAAGTCCGGGCTGGTTGGCATACAATCCACGATTTGGAAGAAAAGTGGGTTCCCGCCTATTTCAACTCTCGGGAAGAGTCGTCTTGTATTCAACGGGCAGCCCGTGAAACCGACCACACATGGATTGTATGCCGGGTAAAATAGTGGGGGATTGAACCTGACTTGTCAAGCGTAAAAAGGTGTTTTTGAACAAGCTTTACAATTTCTTTAGCGGGGCTTCACCGTTTCTTTACGGACACACTCTTCATCACATGAGGATACGAATAAACCGGGAAACACCACCTCCCCTCTTTATCGAATCCACGCATCATTTTCCGGTAGAACCACCCGGCATCCGGTTTCGCCTCGCACGCAAGGCCCGCCTTTATGAAAGACGCTCCCCTACTTCTGCGCCCAGTCGGGTATTTCCTCCCCCTCGGGGACGTACTGCACCAGCTCTATCGCGAGGCCGCCCGTGGTGGCGGCGTTCGTGAAGGCGATGACGCCGCCGCGCGAACCATAGGTGGGCGCGAGGGTGAACTCCACCCCCTTGGCTTCCCATTCGGCCATCGTGGCTCTTAAATCCTCGACGACGAAGCAGATGTGGTGCAGCCCCTCGCCGCGTGCGGCGATGAACCGATTGAGCGGCGCATCGGGATTGCTCGCCTCCACCAATTCCATCACGGCGCCTTCGGCCTCGTAGAAATCGAGGCGGGCGGTGTTGCCGGGCCGCTCATACACCTTCCTCTCCAGAAACCGGAAACCCAGCAAATCCTCCATCACGTTCTTCTTCTCATCCAGATTGCTCACGGCGTAACCCAGGTGATCCACTTTCGGCATTTTTCAAAACTCCTCCGGAATAAAGAAACGCAAAAAAACGATCCTGCGAGAACCATCCACAGGCTAACTCGCGCTTGCGCGTACGCGCAAATTCTCCCCGGCCCGGGCGGCTTCCCCCGTGAGTATGAAAGACCCCCAACCGAAAGGATGGCCCTCGGCGGAGTGCGTTCGGGAGAAAGCTCTTGACGCCGTAGCCACCTCTTAGGGGTGGCTACCCGAAGGAGCGGTATGTATACTCAGCCTCTTTTGCGTAACAAGGGGATTTTCAACAAAAGCATGTCTTCCATCTTACCGCTTTTGAACATCGTTTTTCCGGTCATGGCCCTGGTCTGCATCGGCTTCCTCTACGGCCGGTGGAAAAAGCTCGAACCCAGGGTCCTGGCCGAAATGGTCCTGTTTCTGCTCGCGCCCGCCGTGATGTTCGACGCCCTGGCGCGCCAGCACATTCTGTGGGAGGAGTTGCTCAAGGTGGGCGTCTTCTCCATTCTGATTCATATCATTCCCGGCGCAATCGCCTACGCCGTCAAGCGCGCGACGGGCATGACGCATCGCTCCTTCGTGCCCAGCGTGATGCTCATGAACTCCGTCTCGCTGCCCTATCCCCTGGCGCTTCTGGCCTTCGGCGAGGAGGGCCTGGCGCATGTGGTGATGCTCTCCATCCCGAACGTCTTCATCACCTTCTCCTTGGGCATCATGGCCCACGGCGGCGGCACGAGCATCAAGGAACCCCTCAAGATGCCCGCCCTCTATGCGGCGATAGCGGGCATCATCGTGGCGCTGGCGGCGGTTCCCGTCCCCAAGTTCATCATGCGCTTCACGCACCTGACGGGGCGCGGCATGTTCCCGGTGGAGCTCTTCACGCTGGGCTACAGGCTTCGCTCCATCCGGGTGTCGGATTTCCGTGTCAGCCTCCTGGTGGCGGCGCTCCGCTTCGGAATCGGCTTCTCGCTGGCCTGGGCGCTGTGTGAGGCCTTCGCGCTCACGGGCGTGTTCCGCGCGGCGCTTTTCCTGATGTCGTGCAGCCCGCCCGCCGTGCTGAACTATATTTTCGCAGAACGCTACGGGGAGGAAGGCTCCTTGGCCGCCTCCATCGTGTTCACGGGTACGGCGCTGAGCCTCATCACCACGCCCCTGCTTCTGCTGTATCTCGGAGTGTCCTAGATTTCATATGGGCAGGGATTATCGCCAAACCTCAATCATGCAGCCGTTATATGGATTTCTCAATCGGCATACGCTTATGAAATAACTCCCCCCTTGAGGGTCGGGCTTTCCGAGGGGAAAGTCCGTCGGCAAGACGAGGACGAAGTCTGAAGTCGCGCCGGTGGGGGGAGCTTTTGTTTTGGGAACCATACCCCCCACGCATCAGCCTTCGCACAAACCGCTCGGCTTCTGCCACTCCCCCTCAAGGGGGGAGTGGCTCCGCCATACTCTATCGGGAGGATGGCCCCCTCAAGGGGTCAATCCCGACCAAGGCGGGAGGGATTATGTTGTCTCCTCCCTCCCCGGTCGGCTACATACGCCAAATCACGAAATCAGGACTTTTCAACAGCCCCTTAGGAGTCGCGCGCGCCTGGCCTTAAGTTTCCCCGTGGCCTGCCTTGCTCTTGAGCCAGAGCCTCAAAGGCTCCTGAAAGTAGACCGCCGCCGCCCCGCAGATCACCGTGACCACCAGCAGGGCGACCACCATACCGTATTGCTCCTTGTACATCCCGGCTCCCTGGATGCCCAGCATGATGGTGCCGGGAATCCTGCCCAGAAAGGAGATGAGTACGAAAGTCAGTGTCCCCAGCGGGCTCAGGCCCAGCAGGTAGCACATATAGTCCTTCGGAAAGCCTGGAACCGAGAACAGGATGAAGGCGAGAAAAGCGCCCCTGTTCGTAATGAGGAAATCGAATTTATCGAGAACCACGGGTGGTATGAGCTTCTCCACGAAAGGACGGCCCAGCCTTCGCCCAATGTAGAACGCGAGGAAACTCCCCACCGTCAGGCCGATGGTGCTGAAGATCGTCGCCACGAACGCGCCATACACGTAGCCGCCCAGAAATCCCGTGAGTTCGCCCGGTATGGGAGAGAAAACCACCTGGAACACCTGCACCCCGATGAACACCACCGGACCCCAGGGGCCGAACGAATGAATCCAGTCCCTGAACTTCTCTTTCTTGTCCTGGAGCTTCACCAGGTGCACCCAGGCGTCGTCTATCTCTCCCCAGAAGAGGTAAACGAGCAGGGCGGTCGCCAGCAGGCAGACGCCCGCCGCCCACAGAATTTTCGTCTTGCCGTTCAACTTGGGTTTTCCTTTTGCAGGCGATCAAATGCTTGGAATCAAAGCGAATCAATACATACCACCAAATCCCCCGCATGGTAACAATAAAACTCTTTTCAGCCTAATTGTTGACACAGAGCCGCCCGCCCGCCAAGATCGACGCTTCACGAGACATTCTCGTATCGCTTGGAGAAGACATGGCGAACGAACGCGCAAACCCACTTCCCGAAGACCCCGGTGCGAATCTCCCGCATACAGGGGAGAGCCGCATGAGCGCGGGCGAACTCACAAGGAAGGTCAAAGAATGCGCCCTGGCGCACGGCTTCGACGTTGCCGCCATCGCCCCGCCCGGCCTGGGCCAAGCGCACGGGCGATACGTCGAGTGGATCGAGCGAGGCTACGCGGGCGAGATGAGCTATCTGAGCAGAAACCCCTATGTGCGCGGGGATTTGCGCCGCCTCTGGCCGGAGACGCGCGCGGCCCTCGTCGTCGCCATGTGCTACAGGCCCGAGCAGGAAACCCCCCATGCGGAGGGACAGGGAAAAATCGCGCGCTACGCCCACGGCGGGGATTACCACAAGTTCATGAAGAAAAGGCTCATCCGCGTTCTGCGCGACCTGAAAAGTATCGACCCGGGCATCAATGGCAGAAGCTACGTGGACACGGGCCCCCTGCTCGAGCGCGATCTGGCCGTCCTGGCGGGCCTGGGCTGGAAAGGAAAGAACTCCCTGCTTCTCTCGCGCAAGTTGGGGAGCTATTTCTTCCTGGGCTGCCTGCTCCTGAACAGGGCGCTGGAAGTGGACGCGCCCTTCACGGATGAGCACTGCGGCACGTGCACGCGCTGTATCGACGATTGCCCGACGGACGCCATCGTCGCGCCGGGCGTGGTGGACGCGAGGCGCTGCATCTCATACCTCACCATCGAGCTCAGAGGCCCGATTCCGAGAGAACTCCGCGCTCCGGTGGGCGCGCACGTCTTCGGCTGCGACATCTGCCAGGAGGTCTGCCCCTGGAAGGACGACGCGCCCACCGCGCGCGAGCCTAGGTTCGCCCCCCGACCGGCGGCGCGGAATCCCCAATTGCTCGATTTCCTTGCGATGAGCGAGATCGGGTTCCAAAAGGCGTTTCGCGGCACGCCCATCATGCGGGCGCGCTACGGGGGTTTTTTGAGAAACGTCATCGTCGCCATCGGCAACACGGGGGGTGCGGAGAGCATGGCGCCCCTGGCCCGCGCCCTCGGTCACCGGGAACCCCTCGCGCGCGGCCACGCCGCGTGGGCGCTCGCCCGCGTCGGCAAGCGAATTCGCGATGAGCGCGCGCGCTTCGCTCTTGAGGCCAGACTCGAAGTCGAAAGAGACGCCTGGGTGCGCGAGGAAATCGAACTGGCGCTCGGCGAATTCGCCCTGCTGTCGCTGCCTGTTTTGGGGTGGGAGGAATGAGGAAAAAACAGCTATGTTGTGAATGTGAGAAAATCTATCGCTCACAACTTCAAGAAAGTCCTCTCTGCGAGATTATTCCACTCGTACTTTTTCGACTATAATGGAAGTAGTTTTGCAAGGAGGTCCGCCGATGGTTGCGACGACAGAAAATTTACTTGGTGTTGGACTCTACACTACCCGAGAGGCAGCATATTACGCACAAGTTTCGCCTCACCTCGTAACTCGTTGGTTCTATACTGATCCCGTCTTAGAGTCGGGAGTCGACATACCCGAACAGCGGCTTATCACATTTGCTGATTTCATCCAACTTGGGGCCATCCGCACAGCTAGAAAGGCAGGCGTATCTCTTACAAGAATAAAGCAAGCCCTTTCGTACGCAAAAGAACTGGGTATTGACCGCCCATTAGCCAGAAAATATGGAGAAGTCTGGCATATCGTAGGAAAGAATATTGTATTCAGAGGCGACCCCGATAATAAGAACTACTATCAGGCATCTGGGAGATCCAGAGGAAATTTAGTGATTCCAGCATTCGTAGAAATTTATCAAAGGAAAATTAGTTTTGATAAAACCTTTCTGGCAACGCAAATTCGTCCTTACAACTATAAAAACTGGAACGTCCTCTTAGACCCCGAGGTGAGATTTGGCGAGCCTATAATCGAAGATTCCGGCTACACAGTGAAAACACTGTGGTCAGCCGTATCTTCCGAAGGAGGAATAGAGCGTGCCGCCGATGTTTTTGGCGTAGAAATTGATGCGGTAGAAGCAGCCTGCAATTATGTGGACCATTATCTGGAGGATTGATTGGCTGCATGACCGACCCCATCAAAATTCTTCTGGACGAGTGCATTAGCAAAAAAATTGCTCCCCCACTACAAGAACTCGCCGAAAAAGACAGAAATAGAGACATTACTTTTGCTTCTATATTCGACTTGGGGTGGGATCACCAAAAAGATCCGGAATGGATACCCAAAGCGGCAACGGATGGTTGGATAGTCATAAGCACGGATTGGGGTATTAAGAACAGAAGTGTTTCATTCAGGGTAATCTGCGAACAAAACGGAGTTACACATGTTTTAATGACCAAATCCATCCTGCATGACAATCAATTTGAAAAAGCGTGCGCGATATTGCAAGTGAAAGAGGATTTGTTTGCCCTTACCAAGGCTCCAAAGGGTTCCGGGTTTTTACTCGCTGGAAAACCGGGAAAGTATTTTTTAAGGACAAGCCCTTTCAAGAGAATTCTTCGTTCTTGAAAAGTTTGTTCACCAAAAGTGAATATCCTTTTCCCGAAACAACTCTACATTCCCCCCCCCCCCGCCCCAACCCCCTCCCCGGCGTTCCGGCGGCATCTCTCGTGTGCTAGAATCTTAACCTCTAAAAACAACTCGGCCTTTTGAAGCCGGTTCAAACACGATGGGAGCGCGCCATGAAAACCGTATCCGTAAACGGAATCGATATCGCCTACCAGGAATCGGGAAGCGGGGCGCCGCTCCTGCTCCTGCACGGGTTTTCGCTGGATCACACCATCTGGGACCGCCAAGTCGAAGCGCTGCAAAGAAGCTACCGGGTTCTGGCTCCCGACATGCGCGGCATGGGGCGGACGGCGCACTCGGGCGGCCCCATCACCATCGAGATGATGGCCGACGACATGGCGGCCTTCCTCGGCGCGCTCGACATCAGCGCCGCCGCCGTGGCGGGGTTCTCCCTGGGCGGCTACATCCTGCTCCAGATGGTGGTGCGCCACCCGCTCAAGGTGCGCGCGTGCGGCTTCATCAGCACCCGGGCGACGGCGGATTCAGAAGAAGGCAAGAAGGTGCGCCTACAGCACATGCAGACCGTCATCAACGAGGGAATGGCGGGTTTTGCGCAGCATTTCCTGGAGAGCCTGTTTGCGCCGGCCTACATCGCCTCCCATCCGCTCGAAATAGAGGCCACGAAAAAAGTCGTGCTCTCACAGATTCCCGACTACATCGCCTCGCTCATCGACGCTCTACGCACGCGCGAGGAGATGACGCCGCGCCTGGGCGAAATCACCGTTCCCTGCGTGGTCTTCGGCGGCACGGGCGATGCGCTGGTGCCGCACGCGCAGATGACCGCCTTACACGAGGGGCTGAGCGATTCGGTCTTGGAGTTGGTGGACGGCGCAGGCCACACGACGCCGTTCGAATGCGCCGATCGCGTGAGCTTCCAGCTCGACCAGATGATGCAGCGCGCGGGCATGTGGATGTAGGCTCAAGCTCCGAAAAATCTAGCCCCAGGAAACTTTTTCTCTCAGCCAGTCGATTCGCTCTGCCGGGGCTGCGAGTACGGGTTCAGGTGCCCGGCGTCCATCCGCCAGCGCCGTGTAGTCGATTCCCGCTCCCGATAGATAGCCCACCGCTCCGCCCGCGCGCTCATAGATGAGGGCGGCGGCGGCGAAGTCATACGCGCGTATGGGCTCCATCAAGGCTCCAAAGGCCGAACCCGCCGCCGTGAGGCATATATGGCAGGCGGCGGATGCCAGCGCCAGAAAACGACCGGGGAATCGGTGCGAGAGGCCCTCTACCTCACCGCACGGAATGAAGAGATAATCGTGCGCGGTGGGCACTCCCTGATCGACTTTGGGGATAGGCTCTCCGTTCCTCATGGCGGGGCCTGAGATCGTGGCGGTGAAGGTCTCGCCCATTGCCGGCATGTGGACGACGCCCGCCTCTACATGCGAGCCTCTAAGACACGCGATGGAGACCGCCCAGAAGGGGAGTCCCTTCAAGTAGGGGCCGGTGCCGTCGATGGGGTCTATCGCCCACCAGCGGGTGTCGGGGCCGATATCGCCCGCGCCGCTCACGCCGCTTTCCTCCGCCAGTACGGGATCATCAGGATAGGCCGCGCGAATCTCCTCGATGATGATGCGCTCAACCTCCCTGTCGGCGCGCGAGACGATGCTGCGTCCTTTGGGTTCGCTTTCAACATGACCGAACAACTCTATGGCGCGCGCGCCCGCCTTACGGGCGGTCTCCTCCATGAACGAAACGATATCGGACACTACCATTCCCCTTTCTCTCAAAATCCAGAACGAGGCGCATGATGGGGGAGCCTCTGGCCGATGACAAGGGTGAGGCGGGCGCGAGGGAATTCGCTCCCTTTGGAAGGGAGACCCTAAACGTCGACAAAAGATGGTTGAATTGTTACAAGGGGAAAATTTTCTGCTTAACGGGAAGCCCACAGCCATAGGAGACGCATCCATGCCATTCGCCCGCACCCATCGCCTCACCACCAAGGGGGCCAAACTGATGATGACGGCCGCCATCGCCAAGGCGGAGGAGTTCGGCATCCCCGTCACCGTGGCCATCGCCGACGCTGGCGGACACTTGGTGCTCCTCGAGCGCATGGACGGCGGGCGCTTCCACACCGTGCATTCATCCACCACCAAGGCGGTGTGTTCGGCTTCGAACAAGCGGCCCACCACCACGCAGGGCGCGCAGGCCCAGCATCTGGATACCGCCCACGCCTTGGGCCTGGCCCTCGCCGCAGGTCCCGAGCGATGGACGGCGATGGAAGGCGGTTTTCCGATTCTTTATGAGGGTGAGTGTCTGGGCGGCATCGGCGTGAGCGGGGGCGACTGGGCGCAGGATGAGGCCATCGCGCGCGTGGCCGTCGAGGCGGTGGGCGCTTCTTTTTGATTTTATGGCGCGCTGCGCCTCTGCGAAAGCCCGCAAAAAACATTTTTCATCCCTTGTATCGGCATCATATGAAGGAGTCACAGGAAAAATGAGTTCCAAACCTGTAAGGGTGGCGTCGCTCGGCATGGGCTGGTGGTCGGACGTTCTGGCCGATGCGATTCAAAAGACCGATAAAATCGAGATTGCCGCATGCTTCACGCGCTCTGAAGACAAGCGCGCGGCCTTTGCGAAAAAATACAATTGCGAGGCGGCGGGAAGCTACGAGGAAATCCTGGCGGACGATACCATCGAGGCCATCATCAACACCACGCCGAACCACGTTCACCTGGAATCCACAAAAGCGGCGGCCGAGGCGGGCAAACACGTTTTTCTCGATAAACCCATCGCCCACACGGTCGCAGACGGCAAGGCGCTCACCCGCGCGTGCGCAGAGGCGGGCGTGGTGCTCGCCATCGGCTACCAGAGGCGGCGGGAGAACCACTTCCGCTGGATCAGGAACAAGATCGATGCGGGTGAATTCGGCAGACTCGTGCAGGCGGAGTGCAACATCAGCAGAGACAGGGAGGGGCAGTTCGAACTCGGCCACTGGCGCTATCAGGCCGATGCCATGCCGGGCGGCGTCATGCTCCAGATAGGCATCCACTACACCGACGTGCTGACCTACATCATGGGGCCGATCGCCGCCGTCTCGGGCCGGACGGCCCAACTCGTCCTGCCCGGAGAGAACCCCGACGTGGCGAACCTGATTCTCGAGCATGAATGCGGCGCCATCTCGAACCTGACGGCGAGCTACGCCTCGGCGTCCGAGTATTACCTCATGAACATCTACGGGAAAACGGCCACGGCCTACTACACGCTTTTTGACGGCCTGCGCGTCCTCTACCGGGGCGAGAAATCGCCCCGGGCGGTGGCCTGTGAGAAGAACGAGACCATCGTCGAGGAACTCGAAGAATTCGCGGACGCCGTTCGCGGCGGCGCGCCGCCCGAGATGGAAGGCGAGGCCGCCGTATCCTCTCTCGCCGTCATCCGCGCGGGCGTGCGCTCCGCGCGTGAGGGCCGCCGCGTGGAGGTGGCCGAAATCCTCAATGACCCGAACGAATAAATCATAAAATCTAAAAGGAGAAACCATGCCACGCATTCAAGCCGGTGAGGTGCAACTCAACTACGCGGAAAGTGGAGAGGGGGAGGCGTTCCTGTTCATCCCCGGTCTCATGGGCCTTCTGGACGCCTGGGATTTCCAGATTCCCCATTTTTCGGATCGCTACCGATGCATCACCTTCGACCACAGGGGCACGGGCGAGAGCGACAAGCCAAAAGACGCTTATTCCACCGGCATCATCGCGCAGGACGCCATCGCCCTGCTCGACACGCTGGGAATCGAAAAGGCCCACGTGGCGGGCACTTCCACGGGCGGGTGCATACTGCAAAACCTGGCGCTCGACTATCCCGAACGGATAAATTGTTGTGTGTTCACCAACACCTGGACGAAGGCCGACCCCTACATGACGCGCCTTCAGACCTCGCGCAAGCAGATCGCCGAGGCCTACGGACTGGAGGAATACATCAAGTTCAGCTCGCTGTGGACGTGCGGGTGGACGCAGTTCAGGAACATGTACGAGAACCTGCTCGACCTGGAAGCGCGCCAGAAGGACACCATCGCGCCCGTTGAGGTCATCACCGCGCGCCTCGACATGACGCTTACCCACGACAGAACCGCCGAGATTCAAAACATCGACAAGCCGGCGCTCATCATCGCCGCGAAAGACGACGCCCTCACCCCGCCGTACTTCGCCCAGGACTTACAAAAGGCGATTGCGGGTTCTAAGCTCGTGATCCTGGAGGAGGGAGGCCATTACAGCTATCGCCGCTCCCACACGGAATGGAACGCGGCCGTGGATGCGTTTCTGGCAGAAGCGGGAGGCTAGGGGGTTGTTGAAAAAGCTCTCCTCGCTCGGAATTCACCCCCATAGGCGTGGCTGCGGACTTCGCTCTTGAACAGCATTGGCAACTGATGAGAAAGAAAGATACTCTCCCCTTGAGGGGGAGTCGACGAGGTAAGGGCGTAAGCCCGCAAGCGAGTCGGTGGGGGGTCAATTTCGATCGATGAGTGAGAAATTGCGAACCGATGTGTCTCAAGACCATGTGATCGAGCAATAATCTTTCTCCTTTAAACCGGTCCATGCTGAATAGGAGAAATTTCGATACCCTTAGGCTGGACTGGTTTGAAGGGGAAAGATTGGGGGCGTAATGGTTACTGACAGGGGGCCGGGTAGGAGGGGCTCGGTAACGACTCCCTCCTACCTATCCGACCCGACACGGACTCTCCAAAATACGCGGGAGTTTGAATTCTTCCGCTTCCGGATTGATTACATATTTCAGAAAACACACTCCGAACTAGAATGAGAAGAGTTAGTATTTCTCAATGATATCAATGGGATAGCGGGATTTTTTACTGTTGGCAATTCCCTAGTGTCTCTAAACGGGCGGTAGGAGGATTGTGGGTTTTTCCCGTAGCATCGCGTGCTTCCCCGTCCGCAATATTTAGGGTATGGTCGGTCTAGACGACATCTTAAACCGTGCTAACGCTCAGCGACAGATGAAGGTAAAGCTGGAGACGGCGGTCGGGGCCGACACGTTCCCAGAAGTCGTCATCCGGCAAGAGGTTCATCTAAACCATGTGTCCCGCGTGGCAAACATCGGATGCGCGACTGAGCATTATTCGGCGGGAGGATGGATTGCAAATTCCAGACCCATCGTTCGCAGGGTTGGTCAGCTAATGGATTGTGGATGCCGACCGTTGCGCCTCGCTAGTTGCTGTGATCCAAGAAGGAAAAGTCGGCATGAGCCACGCAAAATGGATTCGAGACCGGTGGCCCCACGAGGCCAACAATTTTACTCCTTGGCTCAAGAACAATCTTGAACTCGTTTCGAATTCTACGGGACTCGAACTGACTCAATTGGGACAAGAGGTATCTGCGGCTGGCGGAAGGGCGGATATCGTCGCGTGGGAAACCAAAAGCAATACTAAAGTCGTAATCGAGAATCAGATTGAGTCGGCCAATGCCAGACATTTTCAACAGCTGGTGGCTTATGGAGAGAGCTTGGAAGCGAGGATCAGGATATGGGTTGCTTCATCTTTCAGCGAGAAATTTCGGAGGCTGACTTCTCATGAAAATATGAAGGAAGAATCAAAGCCAGAAGGTGCAATATACTACCTGTTGAAGATCGCTCGAAGCAAAGATGAGAAACACAAAGTAGTCCTATTCCTGGATTTAGCACCTACACAATCACAAATTGATAAAGTTTTATTTACAGATGACGAGAGAACTATAAAAAGAAGATTGATGAAAGAGTTTTGGAATCAATGGGGTAGCCGACCCGTGAAACCTTTCAATATCAGCAAACGTGTGAAAGCTACTATATGTCGCTCGGTCGACATTAATGAAGCAAGAATTAGCGTTGTTGTCTGGTGTTTCAAGGGATTCGGAAGAAGAGAACGCATAAAGCATGTCAATTCCTATTGCAAGAGACTGGCGACGGATTTCTCAGAAACATTCACAAATACAGAGTGGAGTTATGATGAAGTGTCAAGGAATATTCTCGTACTAACCCGACATATAGATCTCGGAGAGTACGACAGTTGGGCGCAAATACGGGATTGGTTTTTAGACACAGAATTACGAATAGTGAGTAAAGTGTGAAGGTCTGCCTACAACCTAAACTCCAAGGAAACAGGACGTGGGTGCCCGTGGGAGGGCTCGTAGCGGCGAGAGGGTTTCGACTTGGGTCAGGCGTCAAATGGACTGCCGTGAGACTGATAGGGCCTGTGCGACCACGTACCCAAAGGTTGGGAATCACTTTAGACGATTCGAGATCAAGGAGAGGATCGAACCCATGTGGGAGTCGTTGAAGGACATGAGTCCATCATTGGCGGTGATCGTCCCGTTGGGTGTGGTGATCATAGGATGGTGCTTGAATGAATGGGCCAAGCGCCGCTGGGAAAACTACAAACGCAAAGAGGAAAGATACCTGATCCTGCTCAAGTCGCTGCCCGGTTTCTATGTGGCCTCCCAGAATGCCGTGGAGAAGAAGCGTTTCATTGAGCAGATCCGCCTCGCGTGGTTGTACTGTCCCGACGAAGTGATAAGGGCAGGTTACGCATTTCTCGCAACCGTTTCTGATACCGCCACGTCTTCCGATCAAGAGAGGGAGCGCGCTCTTGCGGAATTCGTGATTAGTCTGAGACGGGATCTCAAGCCCGGTACGGATTTGACTGCGGATGACTACCGCAACTTGAAAAGCACCTGACCTGACCTCTTGACCATCTTGCCGTGCCTCATAGCACGGTCGAGAAGATCAAGAAGTCAGATGAGATCGACGACGGGTTAGATTCCTCGCTTGACGCATCCAGCTTCCTCTTCCTCCTCCTCGATGAGGTTGACGGCTTTCCGGGGTCTTACGCGAGCAGAGGGCGCACCGCTGGCGCCGCTCGGCGCGGCGGCGGCCGCGGCGAAGCCGGCCGGCCGGATGAACTCCAGGAAATCCACCCACAAGGAGAAGACGACCGGTATCAGCAACAAGGTGAACAGCGTGGACATGGCCAGTCCGCCCAGCACGGCCGAGCCCAGCCCCCGGTAGAGTTCGCTGCCCGAACCTGAGGAGAGCACCAGGGGTAGCATGCCGAGCACGGTCGTCGTGGTCGTCATGAAGATGGGGCGCATTCTGTCCCGCGCGCTCTCCAAGATAGCCTCGCGCATGGGGAGACCTGCGCGGAAATGGTTCAGCGCCTGGTGGACAAGCAGAATCGCGTTATTCACCACGATACCCGTCAGGATGATGAAGCCCAGCATCGTGAGCGTGTCCATCTTCACCGAGGATTCTATCGAGTTCATGAGGCTCACCATCAGCACGCCGCCCGTGGCGGCGAAGGGTACGCTGAACATGATGATGAGCGGATAGCTCCACGCCTCGAACAAGGCCGCCATCAACAGATAGGTGATCAGAATCGCGAGCAAAAGCGACCACTTGAGCGACCCCCAGGTTCTCTCCAAATCCTTCGCCCGTCCGCTCACGTTCAGCGAATAGCCGAGCGGAAGCGTCTTGCGCATCGGGTCGATGACTTCTTGTTTCATCTTGTCTATCGCCACCTGAAGCGGCAGTTCGTTTCCGATGTTGACCGTAAGCGACACGGAGCGGTCGCGGTCGATATGCTCGACCTTGGTCGGCCCCAGAGCCGCCCGGACCTCGGCGATGTCCCCGAGCGCGACGACCTGGCCCTCGGGTGTGTGCACCTTGATCTCTGATATCCGCTGCGTCCTGGTGAAATCGGAAAGCGGCCCGCGCAGTATGATGTCGAGTTCCTCTCCGCGATCGCGGAAAATTCCCGCCTTGGTCCCGTTCACGAGCGTTTCCACGACCCCTCCTATTTCAGAGACCGACAGGCCGAACTCCGTCGCCTTCTGGCGATCCACGTGCACCTGAAGTTCGGGGTTTCCGAGGTCGAAGCTCGAGTTCACGAAACGCACGCCCTCGAGCCCGCGCGCGCGGGCGCTCACGTCGGCGGCGATGCGCTGAATCTCGTTCAGGCTGTTTCCGGTGATGTCGACCTGTAAGTTGATCCCGCCGATGAAGCCCGAACCGCGCCGCCTGAACAACGACGCCTGGGTGACGAACGCGCGCACCCCGGGCGTTCCCTGGAGGGTTCCGAACAATTTGCCCACGAGGCGCCGCATGGAGTCGAGATCGGAATGTTCTTTTTTCACGATCATGCCGATGATGGGGTTTTGCGCGCGCGCCACGGCGAAAAAACGGTCGACCTCCTCGACGCGCGCGAGCCGCGCCTCGAGGTTCCGCACGATTCTGTCCATCTCGTCGAGGTTCAGGCCCGGAGGCGTACGCAGAAACGCGAACAGGAGGTTGCGGTTGCCCTTGGGCAGATAGTCGATGGGAGGGAAGAACTGAACCGCCAGAACGATGGCGCCCGCCGTGATCATCGTAGCCACCAGGAGACGCCTGATCACCCCTTTGAGCAGCCAGCCCAGAGTGCCCACGTAGATCCGCCGGCAAAACCTCCCCAAAGCGTAAACGCCCAGGAGTCGGAACAGGCGGGCCAGCGGGGAGGTTGTTCCCGCATCGCCCAGGATGCGCGAACTCAGCATCGGAACCACGGAGATCGACACCACGAGTGAAAGCGCCACCGCCACGCTGATGGCGATCGCGATGTCGCGGAAGAGCTGGCCCGACTCGTCCTGGACGAACACCACGGGGATGAATACGGCCAGCGTGGTCAGCGTCGAGGCCAGCACGGCTCCCCAGACCTCCTGCGCGCCGTCTATTGCGGCGTTCCGCTTGGTTTTTCCCATCTCGCGGTGCCGGAAGATGTTCTCCAGCACCACGACGGAGTTGTCCACCACCATGCCGACGGCAAACGCCATGCCCGCCAGAGAGATGATGTTGATGGAGCGGCCCAGCACGAAAATCAAAATGAACGTGGAGACGACGGTGACCGGTATGGCGACGCCGATGACCATCACGCTCGAGAGGCTCCCCAGGAACAGGAGCAGCACGCCTATCGCCAGCGCGCCGCCTACGAAGATGTTGTTGATCACCAGGGAGCGGGACTGGTGGATGTAGTCGGTCTCGTCATAGACCTGCCTGAGCCTGATGCCGCGCCCCGCGTAGATTTCGTTGACCTCGGCGATCGCCTTTTTGACCCCCGCCATCACCTCGATGGTGTTGGCGCCCGTTTTCCGCAAAACACCGAAACCCATGGTCGGCACTTGCCGGATGCGGATCCGCCGCTCGGGATCCCCGTAGTCGAAGGAAACCTTCGCGACGTCGCGCAGGTAGACCGCGCTGTTTCCGTTTTGCGCGATGATGGTGTTGCGCACCTGATCGAGGCGCGTGAAATTGCCCACCGTGCGCACCGCGTAGCGGCGCTTGCCCTCGTCGATCCTTCCCGCCTTGGTGTTTTTGTTCTCGCGCCGCAGGGCTTCTCGCAGTGCGGTAACCGTGATTCCGCGCGCGCTCATGGCGGCGTAATCGAGCGTGACGCGCACCTCCCTGTCCTGGCCGCCGAACATCCACACCTGTCCCACGCCCTCCACGCGCTCGAGCTTGGGCCGGATGACGGCGTCTCCCTCCACGCGGACATCGTTGATGGGGAGTTTGGTTTCGACGATCACCCAGGCGATGGGGTTTTCCGAGTCGGAGTTGAGGGCGCTGATGGTGGAGCGGTCAGAATCATCGGGCAGGTTGCGGACGAGTCCCAGTTTTTCCGAGACGTCGAGGCGGGCCACGTCCTTGTCCACGTCCCAGTCGAACTCGAGGACGACGCGCGATTTACCCTCCTCGCTGCGCGAGGTCATCCGGTTGAGGCCCTCCACCGAGGTGAGTTTCTCCTCGATGGGTTTGGACACCTCTTCTTCCACCTCGAGGGGTGCGGCGCCCTTGTATTCGGTTTCCACGGTGATGACGGGCCTGTCGACCGTGGGCGTCATCTGCACAGGAATCCGGTAGAGGCTGATAGCGCCGAAGAGCACCGCCAGTATCACGCCGACGGTGGTCGTCACGGGGTATTTGACGCTCGCGCGGGGCAGATTCATGCCCTCTCCTTCTTCGGCGGCTCTGCTTTTGAGTCCCTCAGGGTGAAACGGCGTTCACCTTGCCTATTGGCTCTTGGATAGGATATCCCATTCGTGCGGCAAGGGCCATACCTCGGAAAGAAGGTTGATTATCTCATTCGCCATGCCATAATCCCCGCATGGAAAAACTAACTACAGAGTTCTGGACGATGTCTGGTAGCATCGTTATTGGGGTGAATTCTGAAAAAAAGGAAAGATTCATGACGATTAGTCAACAGGAATTCGAGACAATCCTTGACGACGACACTAAGTCAATTGTCGAAGGAATTAAATGGACTGAAGACGAGGATCACTCTCCTGCACGTGAGTTTAGGGTAAATGTCGAATCTGAGGCTGGCTATCCTCTTTTCTTGATTGGTCGCTACAACTACCTTACTGGGACTTTATCTTACGCTCTTGTTCATCGTAGCGCGGGTCGGATTTATGCGCTCGACCTAGGGGCCGACCACCATAATCCAGATTGCAATCGCATAGGTGAAAAACATAAGCATCGCTGGCAGGAGGGCTTTCGCGATAAACAAGCGTATGTGCCTGAGGACATTACCGCGCCTTGGAATCAACCAATGGAAGTTTGGAGCCAGTTCTGTGCGGAGGCGAATATTCAACACAAGGGAAGAATGTATCCGCTCGGCATCCAAGAGGAGTTGCCGATATGAACATAGAGAAACTGTGTGATTCTATTCGAACAACGCTGCCTCCTCTGTTCGAGTGCTCATCTGCTCCGCACGAGGGTATGCGCGTGCGCACTCCGCTCATGTATCCCGACGGAGGCATGGTGGATGTGTTCGTAGTAGAGAAAGATGGACACTACCATGTGACCGATTTCGGAGAGACTCTGGGCTGGTTGCGTATGCAATCCTTGAGTAAGAAACGGTCTCCAAAGCAGAATCGCATGGTCCATGATACATGCCAGACATTGGGTGTAGAACTGTATCGTGGCCAACTCATACTACGATCCGAAACAGTCAATATTCTAGGGGAGTCAATCCTCCGTCTCGCGCAGGCAGCCGTGCGCGTTTCTGACTTGTGGTTCACGCTGCGTACGCGGGCAGTTGAAACAGTTATGGACGAAGTAAACGAGTGGCTCCTTGAAAAAGAGATCCCTTTTGATCGGGGTGTAAAACTAAACGGTAGATCGGGACGACACTGGGTAGTTGACTACCAAACCCGTACGAATGACCGCACTTCACTTATTTTTTTGCTGAGCACTGGCTCTCGGGGGGCGGCGCGAGGGATTACGGAACACGTCCTCGCGGGGTGTGTCGATCTTAATCATCTAAAAGTCAGTCAATCTCATTTAGGGCTGATTTCTCTCTTTGACGACACAGAAGACGTATGGCGGGAAGAAGATTTCAGATTGGTGGAGCAACACTCGGAGATAGCTCTTTGGTCTCGACCAGATGAACTCGAACGTATACTCATGGCCGCATAAAAATTCAAGCTTAAAAATTCATCAAGAGGCGGGCCTATTTACACCATTACAGACGGCTGACCGACTTGAGACACAGCCGCATCATCCCCCGGCTTTTCGTTTGGGCGCAGCATTCGCAGCGGGTTTCTCGCCTTTTCGGGGGCCGCCTCCGCGAGGAGCACCGCCTCTTGGGGGGCCGCCGCCTCCGGGGCCGCGCGCCCTGCCGGGCCATCCGCCCTGTCCCTGAAGGCGAACGGGCATACCGGCTCTCAGGTTCTCGTTCCCCTTCACCACCACCTGCATGCCGGCCTTGAGCGCGCCGCCCGGAACTTCCGTAAAAGAATCCACGCTTCGGCCCTGCGCGAAGGAAACCTCGCGAACGCGCCCGTTCCCGAAGACGAAAACAGAAGCTCCCCGCGCTCTCAGGATCAACGCGTCCTTGGGCACCAGAACCATCCTGGCCGCCTTACCGTATTCGAGGCTCAGGCGGGCGAACATGCCGGCCTTTAAGTCATAGGATTTGGTGTTCTTTATTTCGACTTCCACCGGGAAGGTGCGGCTCTTGGGGTCCGCCTGGGGGATAACGCCGCGCACCCGGCCCTTGAAAATCCGTCCCCCCAAGGCGTCGATGACGACGCGCGCCTCATCTCCTACGCGCACCAGGGATATGCGCCGCTCCGCAATCGGGGCCTGCACCAGCACCCTGTCGAGTTCGATGACCTCGGCCACACGGCCCCCCTTGGTCAGCCACTGGCCGACTTCCACCCACTCCTGGGTAACAAAGCCCGTGAGCGGGGAGCGAATCTTCGTCTTGGCCAGATCGTCGCGCACCCGGGCTATCCGCGCCCGCATCCGGTCCACCTCCGCCCTGGCGCTGGCCTTTTCCTCATCCCTGGGACCGAGTTTGGCGATGTCCAGATTGCGGGAGGCCTCCTCGTACAACTGCCAACTGGCCTCGTAGGCGGCCTCGGCGCGGTCGAGGCTGGCCTTGTCCAGTATTTTTTTCTCATACAGATCCCGCGCGCGGTTCAGTTCGAGCTCGTTGTTCCTCATCTGCGCTTCGCGCTCGCGCACTTTCGCCTGAAGCGCCGCGATCTCCTCCGGGCGCTTGCCGCGTTCCAGGCGCAACAAATCCTGGCGCGCTTTTTCGAGTTCCGCCCGCAGGATGCGCAGGTCAATCTGGAGACCCGAGCGCTGCACCGTGGCGAGAATCGTCTTGTTCGCGCGGACGAAATCGCCCACCTGGAGCGGGGCAGACTGCACCCGGCCTTCGAGTTCGCTGCTCACGATAGAGCGGCGGTAGGGCGCCACGCTGCCCACGGCGGTGAGGCGGCTTCTCACCTGGCGCTCGATCACCTTCGCCACGGACACCATCGGCGGGGGACGCTTGCGCGGACGTCCGGCCTCGGATGCGGCGATATCCAAACCGAAACATGCAAGGGTAGTGACTACGAGGATGGTTCGGGCGATGAGAGAGTTCACGTATCTCCTCTTTCCCATGAGGGGCGCGCGACGCGCGCCGTGCCGTCAGCGGCAATTATTTGAAGTATCATCCCAAAACCTTTGAACAACCGCAACTAAGGAGCAGAGACATCGAGTGGGAACACACCGGGGGGGGGCGTTCTCTCATTTTCCTCTTGTTCTTTGGCGGCTCAAGGTTCATAATGGCGCTTCGATACATTTTGAAGATTACCCCGCCCTCGAAAACGGCTTTCTCCCATGCGCATCGTTCTCGCCGGTCACAACGTAGACGTCGACGTGCTCCGCCAGATGAAAAAAGAGATACTCGAACCTGCCGCCCACGGCTGGGAGGAGAACCGCCTCGACGCCATGAGCGAGGCGGAACTGCGCGCGCAGGCGGCGGAACTCCAGCGCAGGGCCGCCGATTTTCTCGATCGCGACAACCTGACGCCCGAACCCATCAGCGCGTCCTACGCGCGCATCAGCCGGGATCCGCGGCCCATCGACGAGCTTCGCGCCATCGCGCGCGTCGAGGTGGAAAAGGCGCGCAAGAGCAACCAGAACATCATCTTCGGTTACGGGCACAGTTCCGTGGCCGAACACGCGATCTTCAACATCGATGTCATCGGCGTGAGCCGCTACGCGGTGGAGGAGATCCAGAAGTTCAGGCTCCTGGCTTACACCGAAAAGAGCCAGCGCTACATTTTGCTCGAAGACGACTTCGTCATCCCTGAAGAAATCGAAAACGCAGGTCTCAAGAACCTCTTCGTGCGGACGATAAAAACCCAGAACGCCTGCTACCACGCGCTTTACGAGAAGCTCAGACCCTGGGTGTTCGACCAGAACCCGGAACTCGCCGCCAAGAAAAGAAACCACAAGACGCTCGAAGGCTGGGCCAAGGAAGACGCGCGCTACATCGTTTCTTTCGCCACGGAATCACAAATCGGCATGACGCTCAGCGCGAGGAGCTTGGAGCACGTCATCTGCCGCTGCGCCTCCCACCCTCTCGCGGAGGTTCGCGAATACGGGCGTCGTCTGTACGATTCCATCAAGGGCGTAGCACCCTCTTTGGTGAAATACACCGACCCCACCGAATTCAACACCCACACCCGGGCGGCGCTCCGGGAGACGGCTTCGGACATCTTCTGGCGAACCGGCGAGGAACTCGAACCGATTCCACCCATCGCCGAGGAAAAAGACGTCTCACTCATCGACGCCACCCCGGACGCGGACGCGCTCATCGCCGCGGCCCTTCTCCATTCATCCTCTGGAAAAACCATGTCGCGCTGCAAAGCGGCGACCCGGGACATGAGCGAGGATGAGCGCACGCGCTTCATCGCCTCCACCTTCAAGCTCATGCGCGGACACGACGCCGTCCTCCGCGAATTCGAGAACGTGCGCTGCGTGTTCGAGGTGACGCTCTCAGCCGCGTGTTTCGGGCAGTTAAAACGCCACCGCATGTCCACCCTGAACACCCAGCCCTACGACATCGCATTGGGCGTGACCATGCCGCCCGCCATCGCCGAGGCGGGCGCCGTGCCCGAATTTCAGGCCGCTGTGGATGAAACCAACGCTGCGTACGAGAAAATCGCCGAGCAAACACCACTGGCCGCGCCCTATGTGCTCACGAACGCGCACAAGCGCCGCGTGCTGTTCTCATCGAACGCGCGCGAGCTCTACCACGTATCGAGGCTCAGGGAAGACCCACATGCGCAGTGGGATATCCGCGATAAATCGACACAGATGATAAGGCTCGCGAAAAAGGTCATGCCGGCCACCATGCAACTCGCCGTGGGGAAACATCTGTTCGAGGAAACCCACGCGGCGCTCTTTCCCGAAAAAGCCGAAAAGGCGGGCGTCGAGTAGCGCGTTCTCCGTCGCGACATCTACCCCGATGCGGGGCGCGCAAAGCCTGTTTATTCACTCAAGAATTGCTCGCCGCGCTCGTATCCACCTTTTGCCGGAACAAGACCACACCCCCTGCGGCCAGTCCCAGAACGTGCAGCCATGCCGGCCCCAGGAACAGGAGCAGGGATGCGCCTGTCATCACGGTTCGCATGGCGGCGTTCATGGGCGCTCTGCCGAATCCCATCGTCGCCATCGAGAGAAGCGCAATGCCTGCGCAACTGACGGCCAGGCGGTAGGCCACCGTCCAGAACGTCCCTTGAAGCAACAGGAGTTCGGGGTAGTACACGAACAGGTAGGGCACGATGAAGGCGGTGATGGCCAGCCTGCAGGCGGTGAATCCCGTCTGCATCGGGTTCGCGCCCGATATGCCGGACGCGCCATAGGCGGCCAGCGCCACCGGCGGCGTGATGGAACTGATGACCCCGAAATAGAAGATAAAAAAGTGCGCGGCCACCAGCGGCGCGCCCAGACTGGTGACCGAGGGCGCCACCACAATCACCAACAATAAATAGGCGGCGATGGTCGGCAGCCCCATGCCCATCACGAGCGAGGCGATCATCACCAGGAAAAACGCGAGGAACAAAGACGTCGCCGCCATCTCCGTGACCAGAATCGATATACGCACACCGACCGCGGCGAGCACCAAAAGGCCGACGATGAGTCCGATGGCGGACGTGGCCGCGACCAATCCCAGGGAGTTTTTGGCTCCCTTCTCCAGGCTATCGAGTACGGCGCGGCCCAAGTCGCCAGCGCTTTTTTTCGCGTCGGGCGTCTCCCCCGCACGGAACACGGGCAGCGCGATCAGATAAACCGCCATACAAAACAACGCGATGGGCAGCAAAAGCCCGATGAAGGGAATCTGCCCCATCCACGAGAGTTCGGTGGGTATCTTCCAGCGCGCCAGACCCAGCGCGATGGGGAATATAATCGGCAGACCCCTCCACCCCGGAACCAGCGCGAAGCAGACCCCGAGCAACACCAGGGCCAGCCTGTGCAGCGGAACCTCTCCCCACATGGGAAGGGCGACGTTCTGAGAAATGACACCGGGTGCGCTTATCGGCCCGAAAGCGAAGAAGATGGCCGCCAGAATCAGAGCGCCCGCCAGATAGACGCACCGATTCCCCCACCTCGCCCGGATGAGCCTGAGCGAGCGCACCATGTCCACCATGACCAGGAGGGAGACCACCGCCTTGTATCCCGCCAGGCCCGGCGTCTCGCCGCTCACGATGCTGGCCAGCAGGATCAGCACGGGGATCAGAAGGTAGCCCCCCTGCTGCACCTGCTCCCGGGCGTCGGGTATCTGAGAAGCGTCCATTCTCTCCAAGCCGAGCCTGCGCGCTTCGAAATAAATCGACGTGGAAAGACTGAAGTAATAGAGAAAAGCGGGAATCAACCCGTAGAGCATCAAGTAGACGTAAGGCACCTCGATGATCTCGGACATGATGAAGACGCTCGCGCCCATGATGGGCGGCACGATTTGCCCGCCGCAGGAGGCCACCGCCTCCACCGCGCCCGCGAACAGGCGCGAGAACCCGGTGCGGATCATCAGTGGTATCGTGAACGTGCCCGTACTCACCACGTTGGCCATCGTGGAGCCCGAGACCATGCCGAACATCGAACTGGCGACGACGGCCGCCTGTGCGGGTCCTCCGCGGAAACGGCCCGTGAGCGCGAAGGCCAGGTTGATGAGTATCTGCCCGGTACCCGTCGCTTCCAGGAGGGCTGAGAACAAAATAAAGATGAAGATGAACTCGCTCATGATGGCCGAGATGGTGCCGAACGTGCCCTCCGAGGTGAGCCACAGGTAGGCGGCCAGCCGGCTGTGCTCCTCGCCCTTGAAAGTATAGATGGCGGGATCGAGAAAACCGCGTCCGGGCAGGAGCAAAAATAAGACGGCGAGGATAACGAAGCCCCAGGCGATTTTAATATCCGCGAATCGCTTTAACCCTAAGAATATGACGACGCCCGAGTAAAAGATGAGCGTCACGTCGCCCAGGTAGGAGTAGACCACGATGCACAGCGTCACTAGGAACAGGGGGATGCCCGCCGCGCGGCGCACCATCTCGAGCAGCATGACGGGACCGAGCCCTGCGACGATGAGGTCGAGCGTGGTTTCAGCCCCGCTCCTGTCCGCCAGCGCCTCTTCTTCTGTGACGAGGTAGATGCAGGAATACAGGGCAAGGCCGATGAGGAGCGCGTCCCACCCGATAGCGAACGCGCGGGCGGGCGGGGCCACGTCCTCGCGCTTGTCCCAATCCAGCATCGGTTTCGTCAAGAAGACCAGCACGCTCGCAAAGGTGAGCATGGTCGCGCGCTGCGCGAACGGGGAGAGAATCCCGAAACCCACGGTGTAGAGTTCGAACAGGGAAAACCCCAGCGCGAGCGCCAAGATGATTTTGGCACAAATCCTGCGGTAGGCGTTCAATGCGCTTCATACCCTCGGAAATGAGGCGAAGAATCCTCCCCCCTCGCGGATTTTTCGATCCCGCGAGGGGAGATTTCCTGATTTTCAGAACGCGCAGAACGCCCTAGCAGCCCTTGGCGCCCACTTCTTTGTAGTAGCGCTTGGCGCCGTCGTGCAGCGGGAAGGAAAGCCCCTGGCAGGCGCCCGCAAGCGTGACGTTTTTCGCCGCCTTGGACGTGCCGTAGAATTCCTTCAGATTGGAGAACAGGGTTTTCGTGACCTTGTAGACGGTGTCGGCGCTCACGTGGGTGCTGGTGGAAAAGCCGAAGTTGATGAAGATGGTGCGCACCGGCTTTTTGTTCACCTGGTTTTTCCCGTACATGCCCGGCGCGATGGTGGTCGCCGTGAGGCCGGGGCCGTAGGTGGCCACCACGTGCTTCACGGCCGCCTCGTCCATGTCCACCAGGCGGATTTTCTTGAGCACGGCCAATTCCTGCACCAGGCCCATCGGCGCCATGCCCATCGTGAGGTGGGCGGCGACGTTGCCGTTTCTCAACTGGCCGAATCCGCCCCGGAAACCGGGCGTGCTCTCTTTGTACTGGCCTTTCTTCAAGCCATGCGCGGGGATGAAGTAGCGTGCATACGTCTGGGTGGTGCTGGCGGCCGAGCCCACCGATACCTTCTTGCCCTTGAAGTCCTTGACGCTCATGACGCCTGAATCCGCCAGGGTCAGCCACTGGAACTGCCCGAAGGGATACCCCAGAACGGCGCGCAGGTTCTTCTTGGGTCCTTCTTTCTTGAAGCGCCTCTCTCCCTTGTAGGCCCATGCGCCCACCGGGCCGCCGAGGCCCCACGCGAACTGCGCCTGGCCTTTGGCGATAATGCGCGCCTGCGCCACCATGCCCTTGGCCGATTGCGGCGTGGCGCTGATGCCCGCTTTGGATTTGAGGATTTTGCTCAGCCCCACGGCGAACTGATAGGGCTGGCCCTTGAGGCCGCCGCCCAGAATGGTGACCGACTGCGCGGACGCGGCGGCGGCGAAAACGAATACGGCCGAAACCGCGACGGCGATGCTCAAACATGACCGTTTCATCAACTTACCTCCTCGGGAAAATGCCGGAAAAACCTCGCTCGAAACAGAGGCGCCCGGAATGAAAATAAAACCCGAAAAATCAAATTACACATGGTTGTGATGGGAGCACTGTAGCACAAGGTGTTCCGAAGCCTCAAAATGAAAATTACGCAAGATAATTGCATCCTTTCCGCCGGGAGTCCGCACAAGCATCTCTCCTTCAAGAGGGGTCACGCGAGCGACTCCACCACTCCCGTACCCTTTCATCGGTACGGAAATTTCCGCTCGAAGGGGAAAATTGACGCGGCGCGGCAATGGGTTTAGGCTGAAGCATGGTTTTCGGCCTTCATGTTTCGACGCAAAAGCCGCCGGGAGTGCTCGTTTCATCAGCGAAGGAGTCGCTATGGTGACTTTCTTTCAGACGCTCATCCGCCCGGATCGGGAGGAAAGCGCCCAGCGCGCGGAAGTCGCCAAGGCGGCGAACCTGCTGCAGGTGGGGGAGTTTCAGTTCTTACAGCTCGCCTACAGCAAATGGCACGGCGAGGAGATGTCCGAAGAACTCATCAATCATCTCTTCATGGCCTATATGCTCTACGATCAGGTGCCCTTCTGGGCGCGCCGCCATGCGCACCAAATACTGGCCCTGGACGAACAAGGCGAACTGAACGAGAACGACCCCGCGTATCACAGGTACGACAGGGATTACGGCAAAAAGCTCCCCCGGGACATCAAGCGCTTCATCGTGACCGCCGCCATCATGGTGTCGGTGATGACCGGCATTTTCTGGCTCAGCCATCTGGTCGCAGGGGAGAGCACCTCTTTTCTGCCGCCCTATTTCACGAAAAAAGAGATGAAGGCCATGGCGAAGGAGCGCAAAATCCAGGATACGTCCCTGGCGCCGGGGCGTTACAACAGATAGCGTGGAACAAACTTTCTACACGAGGTCGTCATGTTCGAATTCACAGGCGAGTATCAACAAGCCGTAAACTTCATCTTCCTGTTCACCACGGGCTTCATCGCCATCAAGGCCATCCGCACGCGCAATCCGGACGGCGGGTCGGATTACATTCACCTGCTCTTCGGCTGTATCGCCGCGGTGTTCTTCTTTCTGGTCCTGTTCCAGGACGTGCTCGGCGTCATCCGTTTCTAACGCAAAGGCCCACTGATACGCCGAGCCGTTTCGATACGGATGCTCAGGGTTTGTGCATGCGCTGTTCCGCATCGATTTCCGGCACGCGAAACAGGCGTTTTTCCGGCGGGAGCGCCAGTTGTTCTTTCAGGTATATGGCGCGCTTGCGCACCGTGGAGGCGTTCGACGTGCCGTAGACCACTTTATCTATGATGCCCGGTCCATCCACCGCTCCCTGGTCGGTCTTGAGCGCTTCGATATAATCGGCGAGCGCCTCCTTGTAGCGGCCCTTCCTGTCGTGGACGATGCCCCGGTTGGCGTAGGCCGCCGCAATCGTGGCGGTGCCCGTCGCGTCGGTGAGGTCTAAGTTTTTCTTGAGATAATCTATGAGGTAGGTGAGTTCGGCCGAGGCCTTGTCGTATTGCTTCGTCTGGACGAACACCAGCGCGCGGCCCATCAGCGCGCCCCGGTGGTTGGGCCTATCGCGCAACGCCCGGTTGAAGCTCGCCAGCGCCTCCTCGAAGTTCCTCTCGCTCAGCCGGATGTCGCCCTGGCGGGTGTCGTAATCCCCCGGTTTCTCGTCGGAATACATCTCCCACAGCGCCCACGCGGAGAACATGACGAAGATGAGAATCGCCATGTTCTTGATGAAACGCTTGAGTACGCGCGGATCCATCACGGTCCCCGGAAAAGATGCATCGTATAAAAATAAGAGAACACGAAGCAGAGCAGCAGCGTCGTTATCCCGGCGCGCTTTTTGAGCGCCAGGCGTTCTTCGTCCGAGCTCTCCGCGCCGTCTCTCTCCGCGCGCCTGATGTAGAGCACCCAGATGAGCCGGCGCACGGGCAGGAACAGCGCGGCGACCAGCCCGAACGTCCAGAGCAGCGTGTATTTTGCGGTGAATATCTCGGTCATGGCGTCATTTAGCCATCTTGGCGGCGAAAAAACAACGCGGGGGAGGAACTCGCGCCCCTCCCCCGCATGGCGATACCTTTACATCACGGTCTCGTCTAGGACGATCCCGCCTGCTGCGGAACCACGTCGCCGATGTCCTCCACGAGCGCCTCGATATCCGTATCCGGCACCGTGGACATTTCCATCTTGTAGGCGAGCATCCACATCATACCCACGCCAAGGGCCCAGAAGAGTATCTGCCAGGCCCAAATAGAGGGCATGCCGAACGTCCATCCTGCCCGCCCCGCGTCGGGAGCGCCGAAGATCCAGTTGCCGATGACGGCGCCCGGACCGATGCCGAAGAACATCCAGGCCAGCGTAATGCCCCATGCCACGGGGACGAGACCCTGTTTTTCCGGCGAGAGCGAAGCGTGCTCGGCCAGGAAGTCGTGGTACTTTTGCCGGTGGGCCGACGACGCCGCGTCCTGCGTATTCGCCGATACGATCCAGCACACCGCCACGTTCAAGAGAATGCCCCAGCCGGCGGAGTGAATCGTCCACGGCCAGCGCCCCCAGATGTCGATGCCGATTCCCTTGAGAATGGTGAGGCCGAAGTTCTCGGTGAAGATTACGCCGAGCAGGCCGGCCGCCAGTCCCCAGGTCGCGCCTTGTCTCGTAATCTTCGGGTACCAGCACACCGCCACCAACGGCGGCCACATCTGGAAGCCGAAGGCGACGGCAAGTCCTCCAAGCAACACAAGCGCGTCTCGCGAGAACGTCGCCACAAGGAGCGCTGAGACCACGATGATCAAAACGCCGATCCGGCCCGCGATCTTCTGGGTTTCATGCGAGGCGCCGGGGTTCAGATACCTCTTGTACAGATCGCGGGTGAGCATACCGCCCGCCGTGGACATGTACGCGGCACCTGTGGACTGCATGGCGGCCAGCGCACAGACCGCGAGAAGACCGACCAGCCAGGGCGCCGCAGTCGCAATGTAGTTGAAATAGTACGGCACCAGCGAGTCGGGCTTTTTCGCAATGGACGCGGCGAGCACGTCCGATATCGCAAGTCCCGCTTTGGTCACCGCCGGGTTCGCACCGAGAAGATGCGCCCCCATTCCCTGGAACGCGGTGAAGAAGAACAGGATGAACCCGATGCCCGCAGAAGACGCCCAGACCTGCTGGGGCGCGAAGGGGCGCGGGTTGTTGTTCGAGAACGCCCACATGGAGAACGCCGGGGAAGACTGAATCCCCATGAGCGCGAACATGTAGGTCAGGCACATGACGCCCGTCCACAGACCGCCCACCGGGGTTTGCTTGCCCAGGCCGGCCGTGAACTGGATGACGCCGGGGATGGCGAAATAGGCGTTGTAATCGCCGCCGCCGTATCCTTTCGTCGTCCCCCATTTACCCACCGGGGAGGCCGCCAATTTGGCGAGACCCTCGTTCAGCGCACCCCATCCGCCGGCGATGTTCAGCGCGATGAAGCCCGTAATCACGATGCCCAGCGCGAGGAGAATGCACTGGAGCGTATCCACGTAGGCCACGGCGCGCAGACCTCCTGCCGCGACGTAGATGAGCACGACGGCCGAGAGCATCCACATGCCCACGTTGATGCCGAAAGCACCATCAGTCAGCACGTTGAACAAGAAGCCCGAGGCTCCCAACTGCACGCCGAGGTAGGGAATCGAGAACAACAGGGCCACGAGCACCGTGAGGATGCGTATGGCGTCTCCCTGGAAGTAGTCGGCGAACATTTCACCGGGCGTGACATATCCGTAGCGTTTGCCCAGCATCCACTGGCGCTTCAGGAACATCACCCCGGTAAAGGGGATGGTGATGGTGTAGAAAGAAGCGTAGGCGTACTGGAACCCGTCTCGATAGACCAGTCCCGGGTGTCCCATGAACGTCCACCCCGAAAACGACGTCGCCGTCGCCGCCAGGACGAACACCCACATAGATAGCTGGCGACCCGCAATGAAGTAGTCACCAGCCGTTCTCGCCATCCTCGCGCACTTGAGGCCCCAGAAAATGCAGTAGGCCCAATAGAGCACGACGAAGGCGAATAGCCAGTAAATCTTTGCATTCATTCAAGCGCCTCCTTATTGATAGGAAACATCCCAATTATGCCGCACACCATGAACGCGGGACTCAGGAGCAAAATCCCGCGCCGCAAACATTGAGCTTCCTCTAATAAAGATTCCTCCCTACTTGACGAAAACACCGAACATCCACAGGGCGAAATTTTTATTGGCGTATATATAAATACTTTTGCAATATGTCCATATTGTAACCTTTTCGTAACAAAATGCAAAACAGAAAAAAACGGAGCACTTCTCCGGAATCCTCCATATAGCGTTATTTCCAGCAAAAACAATCCTCTCGCGAGGGGGTGGCCGGTGGAAGAATTCCCGACGAGCGGCTTCTTTTTCCGGGTTGAATCAGGTGAAAATCCTTAAACATCCGGGCGAGGGGGGTGAGGCCCGATGCCGGCAAGGGGCGCGCGCCGGAACGATGAAGAACATGAGGATATCGCAGGGGCATCCCGCAAGGATAGGCAAGGTGGTTTTTTAGGGGGGAGTATCCCCCACAGCTTCGCGCCCGTCTATGCGTTTTTCTGCGGGATTGTTCATTCCATATAAATTTAACCCCAAAATACACCGGAGTTGCTTTGCTAGATAAATCGAGCTAGATTTCGAGCAGATTTAGAATCACCGCCACAGGGGAGAAATAATGGCGAGTGTGCACGATGTAAGTAAATACATCCTGAAAAAAAGCGGGCTTCTAACTACCTGGAAGCTGCAAAAACTCGTCTATTATTGCCAGGCATGGTCATTGGTGTGGGATGAGGCTCCTTTGTTCCAGGCGAGAATCGAAGCCTGGGCGAATGGTCCCGTAGTGCCTGAATTGTATCGCCTTCATAAGGGCAAGTTTCAGGTTTCCAGTTGGCCGCGCGGGAAAATCGGCAATCTTACGAAGGTTGAAAAAGAAACTATAGATGCAGTTCTTGAGTACTATGGCGACAAATCGTCTCAATGGCTCAAGGATTTGACCCACCTCGAAGCGCCATGGAAGGATGCCAGAAAAGGCATTCTCCCGGGTAAACGCAGTACGAACCCGATTTCTCACGAATCAATTTTTGAATACTACGACAGTATCTAATTGCACCGTTCTATAGATGGCCAAGTCGAAACAGGTACGCCGGCGGGAGCAACCACCTTCATCAAAAACACCCACGACCGCTGAAAATCCAGATTTTGGGCAAACACACCCCTCCTGGCAAATCCGCCTCCTTCAAACCCAAGGGCCTTTTGGTTGGGATGTCCTCGACAATGAAAAGCTGGAGCGAATCAGAAAGAGGCTTGCGAACTTTGAAACAATGACCTGGAACGAGATACTCGTAAAAGACAAAAAACGAAATCATACAATTCAAGTTGCCGATCTTCCCGGCGAAAACCAAAAGCTTCTCAGGAAGATCGGCGAACAGGACGTAGACCAGTTGGTGTCATTGTCGGTAAGTAGTCGCGAGCGCATATTCGGCATTTTAGAAAAGGGGATTTTGCGATTGTTGTGGTGGGACCCCGAACATCGAGTATATCCATCCGCTAAAAAACATACCTGAGCAAATTCATCCCGACCAACGAATCAAAACTTGCCCCCACAAACCAAAAAAGCCGGGGCCTTGTGGCCCCGGCCTCTTATATTCGATGGTGCGCCAGGGAAGATTCGAACTCCCGACCTTCTGATCCGTAGTCAGACGCTCTATCCAGCTGAGCTACTGGCGCTCGCCATTTCCTTATAGCCTGCAGGACGCGCATCTTGCAAACAAAAGCGGGGAAACTACCCCCTGCCGGAACCCGGAGTCAAGGGGCGGCGCGCTCTTTCATCCTCCTCCCGATGGCGGGGCCTGCGCCTGCTCCCGCGATGCGAAAAGTTTCCCCGTGCGCGCTTGAAAAAACATCCGCTTATCCTTTAGACTCGCCTTGCGTTTACTACGGCAACCATTTATTTATCGCGGTTTCGGGGGAATGTGACGCCCCGACCCGCTTTTCACAAGGCAAGCACCGGAGGATACGCTTCTCATGATGAGTTGGCTCCCAGAGAACATTTCTCTCGAAGGAGAGGAAATCGACTTCCTCTTCTATATCTCATACTATCTGACGTCGGTCGTCTTCATCATGGTCGCCGCCGCGATGATCTATTTCCTCATCAAATACCGCGCCAAACCGGGCGTGAAGGCGAAATACGTGCACGGCAACAACACCCTGGAGATTCTCTGGACGGTGATTCCCGCCTTCATCCTGCTCGTATTCGTCCTGATGACACAGACCTCCTGGGCGAAGCTCAAGATGGCGATTCCCCAGAACCCCCACGTGCGCGTCGAGGTGACCGGCAAGCAGTTCAACTGGATCATCCGCTACCCCGGAGACGACGACAAATTCGGCACCAAGGACGACCTCGTGCTGGACAACCAGATGAACGTGCCGGTGAACAAGCAGGTGCTCATCTCGCTGAAAGGAACCGACGTCATCCACAGCTTCTTCATCCCGCAGACCCGCATGAAGCAGGACGTGGTTCCGGGCCGGACGATTCCGCTGTGGTTCACGCCGTTCAAGGTGGGCAAATACGAGATACCCTGCGCCGAGCTCTGCGGCTTCGGGCACTCCGGCATGAAGGGAGAGCTCGTCGTTCACTCCGAGGCGGACTATGCGAAATGGCGCAAGAAGGCGTGGGCGGAGAAAGACAAATAAGCGGCTGTATTTCATGGGGGCGCGCGAGCCCTCTTTTATCTTGAAACGTGTCGGAAGGAAAGAAAAAGTCTTTCGTCCTATAAACTACGAGGGATGCAGGAAACCATGAGTGAAACCACGGCAGATGCACACGGCGCTCACGACCACCACGAAGGTGGGTTCTGGAGCACATACGTCTTCTCGACGGATCACAAGATGATCGCCAGGCAGTTCCTCTGGCTCGGCCTCATCATGATGGTCGTCGGCGGAATCCTCGCCCTGATCTTCCGCTGGCAGCTCGCCTGGCCGGAAACGCAGGTCTGGGGCTTCGAGTGGATATCGGATGAGAGCGACGGCATGCCCGAGGGCTACGTCACGCCGAGCTTCTACAACATGGCGGTCACCATGCACGCGACGATCATGGTGTTCCTGGTCGTGATGCCGATTCTGGTGGGCTGTTTCGGGAACTTCCTCATCCCGCTGATGATCGGCGCGCGCGACATGGCGTTTCCGCTGCTGAACATGCTTTCGTTCTGGGTCGCCGTTCTGGGCGCCGTCATCATGACTGCGGGATTCCTGGTCGAGGGAGGACACGCCGCCGCCGGCTGGACCAGCTACGCGCCCTTATCCACCGTGCCGGAATACACCGGCGTCTATATGGGGCAGACATTATGGGCGATGAGTCTGTTCGTGCTCAGCTTTTCATCGCTCATGGGTTCGATCAACTACATCACCACGCTCATCAACATGCGCACGGAGGGCATGACCTGGTTCCGGGTGCCGCTCGTCGTGTGGTCGTTGTTCGTCACCGCCATTCTCGGCCTCCTGGCCCTGCCCATTCTCGGCTCCGCCGGCGCGATGATGATTTTCGACCGCGTGTTCGAGACGAACTTCTTCAATCCCCTGAAGGGGGGCGAACCCCTCCTGTGGCAGCACCTGTTCTGGTACTTCGGCCATCCGGAGGTCTACATCCTCATTCTTCCGGGCATGGGCATCGCTTCGGAGCTTTTGAGCGTTTTTTGCAGAAAACCGATTTTCGGCTACCGGGCCATGGTGTACTCCATGCTCTCCATCGCCTTTTTGTCGTGGATCGTCTGGGGCCACCACATGTTCCAGTCCGGCATGAACCCCGCCCTGGGCTCCGCCTTCATGATGACGACGCTCGTCATCGCGATACCATCGGCCATCAAGACCTTCAACTGGCTCGGGACCCTGTGGGGCGGATCGATCCGCTTCACCGTGCCGATGCTCAACGCCCTGGCCTTCGTCATTCTGTTCGTCATCGGCGGGCTGAGCGGCATCTTCATGGCGTCGAACGTGGTGGACATCTACATCCACGACACCTACTTCATCGTGGCGCACTTCCACTACGTCATCTTCGGCGGGAGCGTCTTCGCCCTGTTCGGCGGCATTCAATACTGGTTCCCGAAAATGTTCGGAAGGGCCATGGACGAGGCGCTGGGCAAGGTGCACTTCTGGCTCACGTTCATCTTCTTCAACATGGTGTTCTTCCCCATGCACATCCTGGGCGTGGGCGGTCACATGCGGCGCATCTACAACCCCATGCAGTATGAGTTCTTACAAGGGATGCAGCCGATGAACGTGATGATCACCCTCTCGGCCCTGGCCCTGGGGCTTTCGCAGATTCCCTTCGTCTTCAACTTCTTCGCCACCGTCTTCCGCTGGAACGCGAAGTGGTTCCGGGTACTCACCCAGGCGGTTTCCGCTCTCGTCGTCGGCTTCATCGGCTACAAGGGCACGGCGTCGTTGATAGAGGGCTTCATGGAACCGGAACCCTCGACGGTCGCTCGCATTCTCGGCACGATCGTCTTCGTCGTCCTGGCGGCCTTGATATACCGCTATCTGGAGAAGAACATGGCCCCGTTCGGAGCCGACGCGCCCCAGAATCCCTGGGAAGCCAACACGCTCGAATGGGTGGCGCCCACGCCGACGCCGCACGGCAACTTCGGCCCCACGCTGCCTGTAGTCCGGCGCGGACCCTATGAATACAGCGTCCCCGGCGAGGAAGCGGACTGGGCGCCGCAGACAGAACCCATCGACCCAGCGTACGCCGAATACGGACACTAGTTCCGACGCACGCTACCCCGGGAGAGAACGCGCATGGCATCTACCCGCCATGCCAGCCTCCCCGCCACGATAGGGGGAGTCTGGCCGCATCGTTTCGCCCTGCTGACCTGTATCTTCACCGTCGCCCTCATTCTCGCGGGCGGCCTGGTGACGAGCACGGGCTCGGGCCTCGCGGTTCCCGACTGGCCCACCACGTTCGGCTACAACATGTTCCTCTTCCCGTGGTCGAAGATGGTGGGCGGCGTTTTCATCGAACACTCACACCGCCTGCTCGGCTCGCTGGTCGGGCTTTTCACCATCCTGACGGCCGCTTCCATCTGGAGAACGGATGAGCGGAAATGGATGCGCCGCCTCGGCCTGTTCGCGGTCGGCCTCGTGATTCTCCAGGGCGTGCTCGGCGGCATGCGGGTGGTGCTCATCAAGCTCAACCTGGCCATCGTCCACGCCTGCGTCGCCCAGATTTTCTTCGGCCTCATGGTGAGCGCGGCGCTGTTCACCTCCCGCGGCTGGCGGGAGGAAACCAGTGAAGTGAGCGATAAGGGCCTGGCGCGTTTGGGCCTCATCACGGTCTCACTGATCTATATCCAAATCATCTTCGGCGCAGTTCTGCGCCACACCGGAAACAGGCTGGACGCCCATCTGCTCTTCGCCGCGCTGAGCAGCATCCACGTCATCCTACTCGCTTACAAGATACTGAAGCTGCCGAACCCGGGCGCTCTCACAAAAGAGGTGAACTGCCTCTGGGTCTTGCTGCTCGTTCAACTAGCGCTCGGCGGCGCTTCGTGGGTCGGGAAATACGCCGCTATGGGCGACGCCTTCACTCCCGGCCTCATCATCGCACTCACCTCCGCCCACGTCGTGGTGGGCGCAATGCTCTTCGCGGCCTCGCTCGTCGTGGCCCTTCGCCTGAACAAGGGTGCTTTGTTCACACTCAAAACGCCTGAAGCGCCCGTTGCGGCGGGAGGCGCGCGCGCATGACGAACTTGCCGACCGAGGCGCTCAAACTCGATGCCGCCAAAAGAAGGGCGGTGGATTATCTGGAACTCACGAAACCGCGCATCCTACCGATGGTGCTGGTCGTCACCGCCGCGGGCTTTTATCTCGCCTCGGGCGCAGTCCTTGAAATCTTCCTGCTCATCCACACGCTCATCGGCTCGGCCCTTGCGACGGGCGGCGCGCTGGCGCTGAACCAGGCGTCCGAGGAAGACCTGGACGCGCGGATGATCCGCACGCAAAAGCGCCCGCTGCCCGATGGACGCCTCCTGAAACTGGACGCGCTTTTGTTCGGCTCCGCTATCATGCTTCTGGGCGTGGCCTATCTGGGCGTTTTCGTGAACCCCTTCACGGCGCTCCTCATCGCGGCCACCGGAGGGCTTTATCTGTTTTTATACACGCCGCTCAAGCGCACGACTTCGCTGAACAGCGTGGTGGGCGCGGTTCCAGGAGCAATGCCCCCGGTCATCGGCTGGGCGGCGGCGACGGGCGCTCTCTCGATTGAGCCGTTCGTGGTGTTTTCCATCATGTTCTTGTGGCAAATCCCACACGCGCTGGCGATCGCCGTGATGTACCGAGAGGATTTCGAGAGAGCCGACATCAAGCTCCTGCCCGTCGAGGACCCCGGCGGCGCGAGCACGGGCAGGCAGGTCATCTCCTACTGCATGGCCCTCATTCCCGCAGGCATGGCCCCGGCCCTGATCGGCATGGCGGGCCCGGTCTATTTCGCGATCTCCACCATACTGGGGTTCGTGTATCTCGGTTACGGCATTCACATGGCCAGAGAAAAAGGCGTCGCATCCGCGAGACGTCTGTTCTACTACTCGCTGATTTATCTGCCGGCGCTCCTGCTGGCGATGATTTTCGGTTGAGGCCGCCGATGGACAAGACGCAAACAAAGAACAAGAACCGGCGCACTGGCGTTTTACTTTTTCTCTTCATCGTGTGCCTGGCCGGCTTCGCGTGGACCGTGGCCATCATCAAAAACTAGACGGGAGAGGTCTGGGTGAGTCCGGTACTGGATGTGCCCCCGAAGGAAGTCATAAAGGGATGGGAAGGCTCGCCCCCTCCGCCGCCACCGGAGCCACCGGACGACAATGGGGGAAACGGAGGAGGAGGAGACGACTCCCCGGATTCGCCTTCCGCCGGAAAGCCCCTGCTCGGAAACACCCAACTCGCCATGCTGGTTCTCATCGCGGCCGAAGTCATGTTCTTCTCGGGCCTGGTGGGGGCTTTTCTCGTGTTCCGCTTCAGCGGAAAGCCCTGGCCGCCGCCCTTTCAGCCGCGCCTGCCGGTGGAAGTCACCGCCGTCAACACGCTCTTCCTTCTGCTGAGCAGCTATACGATGGTCCGCGCCCAGCTTGCGCTCAAAAGAAACGACGCAAACGCTCTGCCGCGGCTGCTCACCATCACGGGCGCTCTGGGGGTTTTGTTTCTCGCGATACAAGGCTACGAGTGGATTCGGCTGGTCAGTTTCGGGCTCACCGCATCGGCGAACGTCTATGGTTCCATCTTCTACACCATCATCGGCACGCACGGGGTTCACGTGCTGAGCGCTGTCGTCTGGCTGGTCGTGGTTCTCGTTCACGCGCATCTGTGCAGGTATTCCGCGCAAAAGCCCGCCGGCGTCATCGCATGCGCGATGTACTGGCATCTGGTGGTGGGGCTGTGGCCGATTCTGTTTTATCTGGTCTACCTGTTGTAGCGGCGTAGGAACCGCCGAAAACGTTGACACTTTCCCGAAGCGGGTGGCATACTCGCCTCAAGGAGAATCAAGTGAAACCGGTCGTTACCATGCTCATCGTCACAGCCCTGGGCGCGCAATTACTAGCCCCGGGGTTCGCGCTCGCCTGCGCGGTGTGCGGGGTGGACGGCGAGCCGGGTTTCCTCTGGAGCATGGGTTTTCTGATCAGCATGCCGTTCCTGATCGCGACGGTTACGGGCGGTTATTTCGTGTACAATTCCCGGCGCGCAAAAAAGCCGCCGGTGGATAAACGCATTTTTACTGAATAAGAAGGAGAAGGCGCAGTGAGTGAAGCCGCCGCCGTGGATCACGCCCACGGAGTGGAACCAGCAGAAACCCCGCTTACCCCCGAAAGCTGGGGCAAGCTGGGCATGTGGGTATTTCTGGCGGGCGACGCCATGTCGTTCGGAACCTTGTTGGCGGGCTACGCCATCATGCGGGGCAACAGCGCGAACTGGCCGGTGCCCGTGGACGTGCTGGGCATTTCGCTCACCGCGTTCATGACGTTTTTGCTTATATGCAGCAGCGTCACCATGGTGAAGGGCCTGGACGCCATCAAAAGAGGCGATCAGGCGGGCCTGGTGAAGTTCATGTGGCTCACCGTCGGGAGCGGCCTCATCTTCCTGGGCTTACAAGCCTATGAGTGGACCCATCTGATTCACGAGGGTCTCCACCTTTCCGCCAACAAGTGGGGCGACAGCCTCTTCGGCACCACCTTCTACATCATCACGGGCTTCCACGGGATGCACGTGACCGGCGGCGTCATCTATCTGTCCGTCATCGCGATGCGCGGCGCCAAGGGCGTGTATTCGGCGGATAGCTGGAACGAGGTGGAAATCGCGGGCCTTTACTGGCACTTCGTGGACCTCGTCTGGATTCTCGTATTCACATTCATCTATCTATTGTAACCATCCAGGGCGCGTCCTGGGCGCGCTCGGGTTCGTTCGAGGGAGAGCACATACATCATGGCCAGCGCAAGCCACACGAACCACGACGTTCATCACGTGAGCTACATGACCATCTTCTGGTGGCTCCTGGCGCTCACGATACTCGAAATCATGGCCGGCGTGCCGCAGGCGAGTCCCGCCTATCCGCAGCTTCTGAAGGGAGCGCTCCTCGTCGGCATGGCCGTGGCCAAGGCGGCGCTCGTGGCCCTTTACTTCATGCACCTCAAATTCGAGAAAGCAGCGTTGGGCTTCATCGCCATGATACCCCTCGTGCTGTGCGTGTTCGTCGTGTTGATGTTGCTGCCGGATTTTTAATCCGCAGCCGGTCGTTTCATAAAGAAAGTTTATGTCGCTTCGATATCTGCCCACCCTGAACGCCTTGTTGAACGCCACGAGCGCGGCTTTGCTCATGCTGGGCGTAAAGCAGATTTACGCCAAAAACGTGGAAGCCCACAAGCGCTTCATGGTGAGCGCTTTCGTGGTCTCCACCCTGTTCCTCATCTCCTATCTCGTCTATCACTTCAACGTGGGTTCGGTGGGCTTCACCGGCACGGGCTGGATTCGTCCGGTGTATTTCCTCATCCTTATCACGCATTCGGTCCTCGCCGTCCTGGTGCCGCCCATGGCGATCATCACCCTCTACAGGGCGTGGCGGGGGGATTTCGAGCGGCATCGCCGCATCGCGCGCTGGACGTATCCCATCTGGCTCTATGTCTCGTTCACCGGCGTCATAGTCTACTTGCTCCTCTATGTGTTCTACCCGAGGGCATGAGAGGGTTCCTGCGCGCCCTTAGGCGCGGGAGCATGCTGGTGTGCCCGAGGTGTCCCGAACCCCTTTTCACCGGTCTGTTCCAGATGCACCAAAAATGCCCGGGCTGCGGCTACCTCATCGAGCGTGAGCAGGGCTATTTCATCGGCGCCATCTACGTCAACTACGCCATCACGATCATCATCTGCCTGAGTGGTTATTTCTTGACCGAAATCTTCATCGCGCCCGGCCTCACGGCGCAGCTCATCATCTGGGGTGGGCTTTGCATCCTGATTCCGCTATTCTCGTTTCGCTACTCGCGCGCCATCTGGCTGAACGCGGATTATTTCTTCAGCCGGAAATTCTCACCCGACGATAATGAGGATTCAGCGAATTGAACCCGAATCCCGCCCTCTCCGTACAAGGCGTCACCCACCGCTACGGAAATCGCGTGGCGCTCAAGGACGTGCGCTTCGAGGTTTCAGAGGGTGAGATATTCGCACTCCTGGGCCCGAACGGGGGCGGCAAAACCACTCTGTTCCGCATCATCACCACGCTCATGCGACCCACGGCGGGCGACGCGCAGGTCTTCGGCCATTCGGTGCGCAATGCGCCCCACGCGGTGCGAAAGAGAATCGGCGTCGTCTTTCAACAACCAGCTCTCGACCCCAAACTCACCGTGTTTGAGAACATGATCCATCACGGGCGGCTCCACGGGATGCTTGGGAGCTCCCTGCAAAACGCCGCCGGCGCGCTCCTCGCGCAATTCGGCCTGAGCGACCGGAAAAAGGATTACGTCGAGACCCTCTCCGGCGGGCTTCAGCGCAGGGTGGAACTCGCCAAAGCGCTGCTGCCCCGACCCGAGATATTGTTTCTCGATGAGCCCAGCACGGGCCTCGACCCCGGAGCCAGAATCGATTTCAGAAACGAACTCAAAAGATTGAGAAATGAAACGAACACCACGGTCGTGCTCACCACGCACTTCATCGAAGAGGCTGACCACGCAGACCGGGTGGGCATCATCCACGAAGGGAATCTCGTCGCCATCGGCGCGCCCGACGCGCTCAAAAAAGAAGTGGGCGGCGAGGTGCTGACCATCGAGGCGCAAAATCCCGAATCCCTGCGCCAGAAACTTGCGGAAATGTTCTCCTGCGAGGTGAAGAGCGTGGACGGCTCCCTGCGCGCCGAGATGCGTGACGCCCATGTGGCCATCCCGAAAATTGCCGAGGCGTTCCCCGGCGAAGTGCGCTCCATCACGCTGGGCAAGCCCACGCTCGAGGACGTGTTCATCAACCAGACGGGCAAGCGCTTCACCGACGCGGACGAAGACCTCCCCGAGGGGCGGAAACAATGACCCCCTATCTCCTTTGCATGGGAACGATCTGGCAGCGCGAAATTGTGCGCTTCGTGCGCCAGCGCAGCCGCATCATCGGCGCGTTCGGCCAGCCCATCCTGTTCTGGCTGCTGCTGGGCAGCGGCTTCGGGCGAAACTTCCGCTACGCGGGCGGAGGGGGGGAGGGCTATCTGGAATACTTCTACCCGGGTATCATCGCCATGGTGGTGCTCTTCACGGCCATCTTCTCGACTTTCGCCGTGGTGGACGACAGAAAGGCGCGCTTCTTACAGGGCGTGCTCGCAGCCCCCGTTCCGCGCTCGGCCATCGTGCTGGGGCAAGTGATGGGCGGCGCCACGCTGGCGCTCTTACAAGGCGTTCTCCTGCTCATCGCCACCCCGCTGGCGGGCGTTCCGCTCACGCTGGAAGCCGCCCTCGCCTCGGTATTGGTGATGGGCTTAATCGGCTTCGCGCTGACTGCGCTCGGCCTTCTGCTCGCCTGGCGAATCGAATCCACCCAGGGGTTTCACTCCATCATGAACCTGCTGCTGATACCGCTTTGGCTGCTTTCGGGCGCGGTGTTCCCGGTCTCGGGCGCGCACCCGCTCATCTCGTTCATCATGCATGTGAACCCGCTCACCTACGGCGTGGCGGCTTTAAGAAGAACCCTCTACCTGAGCGCGCCGGACGCCGTGGCCACCCTGCCGGGGCTTTGGCTCTCCCTCCTCATCATGATCATCTTTGGTGGGGTCTGCTTCGCTTTCGCGGTGAGAACCGCAGAGAAAAGCGAGGGATGAGCCCAAGGCTCAAAATACAGACCTCGAGATAGATGGGGATGACGGCAAAGGGCCGTGGAAGGCAAAATAACGCCCAAGTATAAAACTCACCGCAGACGATTCACGTACCTCGCCACGTTCTCGAGCGCCTCGCCCTGGATATGGGACAGAGCGGGCATCTTGTTCTTCCCCCGCTTGATGACCTCTTTCACGTAGGCCGCGGGCAGTTTACGGCCGCGCAGGGGGTTTCCCAGTCCGCCTTTCCCCTCGCCGCGCGCACCATGGCAGACGGCGCAGGTCTGCGCGAAGATCGTAGCGCCTTCACCCGTGGTGAGGAGCGCTTCTTCTTGCCGGGGGCTCTGGAAGATGAACAAAAAAACGACGAACGCCCCGCCCAGGATGAGGAACGAGACGACGACCCACTTACCCAAGTCCGGAGGCGTCCTGAGCGCTTTATTCGCTTAAGGGAAGAGGCCTGTGGAGAAACGCGCGCGCATCGGCCCCCTCGTAGTCGGAGACGAGGTGGCCGTTTCCCTCGAGCTGGTATTTGTAGGTCACCAGACCTTCCAGGCCGACGGGGCCGCGCGCGTGTATCTTGTCCGTGGCGATCCCCACCTCGGCGCCGAAGCCGTAACGGAAGCCATCCGCCAGGCGCGTGGATGCATTCCACATGACGCTGGCGGCGTCCACTCTCGAAAGAAAAGTCCGCGCCGCCGCTTCGTCCGCCGTGACGATGGCATCGGTGTGGCGCGAGCCGTAGCGGTTGATGTGATCGACGGCCTCCGCGAGTGATTCCACCACCCGGACGGAGAGGATGAGGTCGAGATACTCCGTCTTCCAGTCTTCTTCGGAAGCCGCACCCGCATTTTCGAGAATCGCCCGCGTCGCATCGCAGCCCCGGATGGCCACTCCCTTTTCGTCGAGCGCCTTTGCGGCCAGGGGGAGGAATTCGCCCGCTTTTTTCTCGTGCACCAAAAGCGTCTCAATGGCGTTGCAGACGGCGGGGTACTGCGTCTTGGCGTCGAGAGCCAAGCGCACGGCCATCGCCGTCTCCGCCGCCTCGTCCACGTATAAATGACAAATGCCGTCCGCGTGGCCCAGAACCGGAATGTTCGAGTGCTCCTTGATGTAGCGGACGAACTCGTTGCTCCCGCGTGGTATGACCAGGTCGACCGCATCGTCGCGAGAGAGGAGCGCATGCACGTCCTCGCGCGCCTCGACGAGTTGCAGCGCGTCGGTGGGTGCTTCGGCCACTGTTGAAGCCGCGTCATTCAGCAATTCGGTCATCAGGCGGTTCGTGTGCGCGGCCTCACGCCCCCCCTTCAGGATGGCGGCGTTTCCCGATTTCAGGCAAAGCGAGGCTATCTGCACCAGCGCGTCGGGCCTCGATTCGAACACGGCGGCGATGACGCCCAAGGGACAGGTGATGCGCCTGAGCGTGAGCTCCTCATCGAGCAGCGTCGCCATGCGCGCCACGCCCAGAGGATCGGGCAGAGCGGCCACCGCGCGCACGCCGTCCGCCATCTGCGCGATTTTGCGTTCGCTGAGTTCCAGACGCCTGAGCAAAGGCTCGGACATCTCCCCGCTCGCAACGAGCGGTCCCGCCTCGGCCACGTCTTCCGCGTTCGCATCCAGGATTCGCTGTACGTTCTCATCAATCGCGTCCGCCACGGCGGCCAAGGCGCGATTCCGCACCTCATCGCTCAAGGGCGCCAGCGCGAGTGCTGCGCTCCTCGCCGCAAGGCATATGGCGTCGATATCACTCAAGGTGAATCTCCCTTATCGAATCTTTCAGACCGGCTGTGGATTATAGGCCGAGACGAAATGACCGGCAAACGATTCAGGTTTTTCCCTGCTTCCATTCTTCGTAACGCCGCTCGGCGTAATCGAGGATGACGGGCGCGACCTCAGGGCCGCCGGCGCGCTCCACCCCCTCGAAACCGGGGGCGGCGTTCACCTCCAGTACCAAAGGGCCTCTTTTCGTCTCCAGCAGGTCTACGCCTGCGATTTCGAGACAGCACAGCTTCGCCGCGCTTTTTGCGAGTTCCGCAACCCGACGGGTGGGGGTAACTTTCTGGACGGAGCCGCCGCGATGCAGATTCGTGCGAAACTCATCGCTGGACGCACTCCTTCTCACGGCGGCCGCCACCTCACCGCCGACGACGATGACCCGCAAATCTCCCTCTCTCGCTTCTTTGACATATTCCTGAACGATGGCGTCGCGCTGTAAGTTCCACATCACGTCGGAGATGGCTTGCGCCTCCTCAATATCGTGGGCGCGCATGACGCCCTTGCCCTGCGTGCCGCGAGGCAGCTTCATCACGACGGGCGCACCGCCCACGCTATCGAGTGCGGCGCGCAGATACGCCGGGTCGGGCGCGAACGCCGTCCTGGGCACCGGCAATCCGTTTTGCGCCAGAAGTTGTAAGGTGCGGAGTTTATCCCGCGCCGTCTCGAGTGCGCCCGAGCCGTTGATCACCAAAGCGCCGGATGCTTCCAGGTGACGGATAAGCGCCAGGGAGTGCTCGGATATGTTCGCTCCCAGGCGCGGCAGAAAAACGTCCGCCCCCGAAAAGGGCTTCCCCTGAAATTCGAGTGATATTTCCGCCTCGTTCAGCTTCAGCAAAAACCGGTAGGGATCCAGCACACGCACCCGGTGCTTTCTGAGCCTGGCGCTCTCTGAAATTCTACGCACACCGTGCAGTGTCTTGTCCCGGCACAGGATTCCGATTCTCACTCCTCACTCCTTACGCGAATCATGGATGAGGCGAGATTCTAGCATCCGGTCGATGTCTTCGGAACGACTCTAAAGATGGAAAGTGAGGATTCCCCTCCCGGTGGCCCGTTGCCGGATGGCGTGGGCCACCAGGGGGGAGGTATGTGGGGGCGCGGCCCAATGGTTGGGCCACGGCAGGAATTTCTATGCGGCTCTCTGGAGAGCCTCTTTCGGTTGCACCCGTTCCTGCCTCTGAACCAGCAGAACATGGGCGTTCAGTCTTTTCACAAGACGCGGGGCGAGACGCGCCAATCCATAGCGGCGTCCCAGCCATCCTTCTTCCCCGGCGCCGATGAGAATGAGATCGGCGTCGAATTTCTCCGCCGCCTCTATCACCTCATGCAGTGGAGCGCCGTTGGTGATGGAAACCTCCACACGCAGGCCCCTGTCTTCGAGTTTTTGCCGCAAGGGCTGTACATACGCTTCGCCCGAGCGCGTTCGCGCTTCCTGAATCTGATCGGCGTACAGCGTGTAGCCTTCCAGTTGCCTCGACTGCATGACGCCGCTTTCCACCAATTGCAGATGAACGATCGTCGGGTTCGCCGAGAGGTGAACCACCTCATGCACGGCGGCTTCCGCATCTTGCGAGCCATCCAGCGGTATCAGTATTCGCTCATACATTGTTTCTCTCCGTTTCCTGAACTCGTAAGCTACGTTTCTAGGCGGCTTTGCGCCATTCCTCCGGTGGGGCAATGGCTTCCAGCAATTTCGATTCGACCAGGTCCACTCTGGCGTCGTTCGCGCGTGCGGCCTTCGCCGGAGGATGATGGATGATGCTGATGGTCATGAACCACCAGATCGCGGCGAAAGCGAAAAACACAGGGATAGCCGTCATCGCGTACACCTTGATAAATTCCATCTCGCGCCTCCTTTCCCTCATGCTGCGACAATCAGGAAACAACATTGCCTATATAAATAGGCAATATCCGTGCCAAAACTGACGAATACCATGAACCATTATATTTACAAGGGTTTATAAAATCATACGTCGGAAGAGAGGAGGTGAAAAAAGGCGCATGTCACACGATAATACGTAATTCTACGATTATTCAATATTTCTTCCGGCTTGATTTTTGTCGGAAACGACGAGGATGGAGATTGTAGCGGGAGTTGAAAAACGAGACTACCGAAGCTATCTAGCTGAAGTTTAGAGCATCAATCCCCTACAGTCCCGAAAGCCGTTTGCTACCTGCTCAGGCGGCCATAAAAATACCCGGCGCAAAGACCCAGAACGACCCAGAAAGCCGCCGAGGCGGCGAGCGCCGTGAGGATGAAACTCCCCATGAGCGCCTGGGGAGACGAGCCGCCATGCGCCTCAGGGTGCGGGGCGCCGATGGCTTGCGGCAAAATGATGAGGGCGACTCCCAGCGCCTTGAAAACCGTCCCCGGCTTGAAGGCCAGCAGACCAAGCCCTGAGCCCGTGGCCGCCACGGTGAGAATCCACCAAAGCTGCCTGTGCGGCAGGGGGGCCGTCGAGGCTCCGGGGAGTTCGGGCGGCAACCCCACCGCGGGCGCGAGAGAAAAAACGATGAATCCGCCCACCCCCCAGAGGATTCCCCGCCACCAGTCCACCTCCCCGTAAAGGGCGAAACAACCGACGAGCAAAAGCGCGAAACCAATCGCCGAGACGACGTTCGAGACGAGCGTGAGCGCGAAGCGCGAGAGGCCATCCCCCTCATCCGCATGGTCTTCATGGGTTTGGGGGTGAGGGACGGGTTCTCGCTTCTCGTATTTTTCCGCCTCATAAATCTGGGGGATGACGCGAATCGACTGGACGGCGGTGGCGAAAAGCCCCGCCATTACGCCCGAGACGACAGCCGCAAAAAAGATTTTCTGAAACACCTCAGCTCCCCCGGTCGTCCGTAAACACAGGGCGCGGCCTTAAATCTACTTACTTCATCTCCATCATCTCGATGACGACGCCGTCGGGCCCTTCCACGTAGGCGAAATAGAGCTCATCCGCCTCGCCTTCGGCCACGACGTTTCCGCCACGAGCGCGGACCTCGGCGACCGCATCACCGAGTTTGCCCTCCACGCAATACGCATAGTGATCGATGCTGTAGCGCGGCCAGCCGCCCGGCCCCGCCGCGAGTTCCTCGCCGTCGCGCTTGCCACGAATGATGATGCTCGCCCCGTGAACGTCGAGATAGACCTGCGGCGCGCCGCCCCTGTCGATGCGGTTCGTCTCGGTCGCTCCCAGCACGTTCATGTAGAAGGCAACCGCCTCGTCCACGTCGGTGTGAACGCAATGAATATGATCGAACGTCAGCTTCATTTTTTCTCATCTCCTGTTGAGTGTTGATTGAAAATACCTGCGTTTCGTTTCCCTCAAACCGCCGGGTCCACCCAGTTGAGTTCGAGCAGATTGCCGTCGGGGTCTTTGAAAAAAATCGTTTTTCTCTCGGGCACGCGGGACAAAATGCCGGAGAGCAGCTCCACGCCCGCATCGCGTAGATGCGCCACGGCCGCCTCCATGTCCTTCACCCAGAAGGTGAGGTAGCGAAACCCGCCCGCCGAATCCGCCGGCCCATCGCTTGCGGCGGGTGTTTCCGTGAATTCGAGCAGCTTGATCAGGATATCTCCCGATTTCAAGGCGTGCAGCTTCACGCCGTCTCGCGCGAAACCCGCCGCGCGCACGAAATCACCCGGCACCTCGATAGTCGCCGCCTCTTCCAAGCCGAGCGCCTCGGTGTAGAATTTTTTCATCTTACGTAAGTTTCTCGTCGAAAGCCCTATATCCACACCGCCGCGCGTGGTCTCGAACATATCCCTCTCCTCATAAAATCACGTGCCTCGAAGAAAAAATAAGCCTCTCCAACAAAAACCGCCGGGGCCTCGCGCGAGGCCCCGGCGGTTTCTCTATAAACTCTCAGGAACCCGCCACCGGCGGCCAGATGCGCCTCCCCGTGCTTGGGGATCCGGGCGCATGAACGAGACTGCCCACCATCTCGCGCGACCAGTCCTCACTCTCCAGTTCTTTTTGAAAATAATGCTCGACCGACGTGTTCAGGTCGAACTCATAGAGCACGGCGTGTTTCGCCCATCCGCACACCGAAACCAGCTTCCGCATGCCCACGCAACCCTCGAGCGTCCGCATCCGGGGAAAGCGAAGCTGCACGTACCACGCGCCCATTCCCTCCTCGTTGGCGAGCGCATTGCTGTTGAAGCTTCCCATCTGGATTCTCGGACCCGGCGTGATGCCCGGCGCGCGCTGCGCAATCTCGGGGCCGTCGATGCGCCCCGTCTCCACGAAAACGCACTCGCGGACGCCTAAGCGCATCCCCAGCATCTCGCGCTCATCCGGCCCCCACTTTTCAGCCAACTGCGCAGGAGAGGGGTTCAGGAACGTGTGTACGCTCTCCGCCCCGAAAAGCATCAGATACCCGTTGCCGTCCGGCACGGAGGGGTCGTCCGTATGCGTGAGGCGCCTGTTCACGTTCTGTTTGCGCTCCTCGCTCTTGTCGTTGTCCACGTGCGCCGCCCACAGGTAGCCGGATCGCTCCAGCATTTCCGGCAGATGCACGTCGTGAAGCCATGCGATGTACTCTTTCGCCCCCTCGTCCGGCAGGTCGTACCACGTCGCCCAAATTGCCCTATCCATCAAATCTCTCCTCACACCTCATGTCTTAAGTAATGATTCATTCCGCCTTGCCGTTCGCTCTCCTGAACTCGCGGCGGGGTTCGATGCCCAGCTTCTTCATCCGGCTCTGAAGCGTCGTGGGCTTCATTCCCAATATGCGGGCGGCCCCCCTCTCTCCGGAAACCCGGCCTCCCGCATGCTCCAGCACCCGCAGAATATAGCGTCTTTCGTACTCCTCGAGCGACGTGAACTCGCTCTCTCTCGCCGATGGGGGAGCCTCGCCCAGAAGCTGCCTGTCGAACCGGAGAACCCTGCCTCGCCCCAGAACGAGCCCGCGCTCCACCACGTTTTCGAGTTCGCGGATGTTTCCGGGCCAGTCGTATCGCATGAGCCGCTCCAGGTCGCGGGGGTCGACGGATTCGATGCGCCGGTTCATGCGGGGTCCGTGTTTTCTCACGAAATAATCGACCAGTTCGGGGATATCCTCCTTGCGATCCCTGAGCGGAGGCGTTTCGATGGGTATCACGTTCAGGCGAAAGTAGAGATCGTCGCGAAACCGGCCCCGGCGGACTTCTTCCTCCAAATCCCTGTTCGTGGCGGCGATGATTCTCACGTCCACTTTCAGCGTCTGGTTGCCGCCGACCCGCTCAAACTCCCGCTCCTGCATGACTCTGAGAATCTTCACCTGCGCCTCGGGGGAGATTTCCCCGATTTCATCGAGAAAAATCGTGCCCTTGTCCGCAATCTCGAAGCGGCCCTGTTTTCTGCCCACGGCTCCGGTGAACGCACCCTTCTCATAGCCGAACAATTCGCTCAAGAGCAGCGTCTCCTGCAAAGCCGCGCAGTTCACCTTCACCAGCACGCGGTCTCTCCGCGCGCTCATATGGTGGATGCCGCGCGCGACCAACTCCTTGCCCGTTCCCGTCTCGCCCAGAATGAGCACCGTGGCGTCGGTGGGCGCGACCTGGGCGATCAATTCCCTGACTTCCTCCACCGCCCGGCTCGAGCCGGTGAGTTCATCCGGATTGTGAATCTCCTTTATCTGATCCCGCAGATGAAGCGTCTCCTGATGAAAACCATTCTTTACCTCTTCGAGTTGGGTGTACGTCCGCGCGTTCGCCACGGCCGTGGAGATGGCCGGCGTGAGTTCACAGAGAAACTCGGCCATCTCCTCGGTGAACTGGTCGGGCAAACTGCTGGCCACGGCGACTTCCCCGAAAACGTCATCGCCGATGACCAGCGGCGCGCGAATCCCGCTCCTGAGTCCGCGCCGGAAAACGCCTTCATCCTCGGCGAAAGGACGCTCCCTGTCCAAATCCCTGTAGATGACGTAGGGTGCTTCACGGTGCTCGATGAGCCAACCCAGCGTGCCGCCCTCGAGCGGTATGTTTTCACGAGGCGCTTCGATTATCTCGTCACTCGATACGAGCGCCCGGATGGTGTAGGTCTTCCTGTCCGGGTTGACGAGATAGAGCACGAAATGCTCCAGCGGGAATATCGCCTTCGCTTCGTGCGCCACGCGGCTCAGGACAACCTCCAGGTCCAGGCTCGAATTCAGCACATGGCCCACCCGCTGGATGACGCGCAGTCTCTCCTCGGTGGATAGTGTATGAACGACCAACTCTGCTCCCCCTGGCTTATAAAATGATTGGAAGGAAGGCTATCATACAAAAAAGGGTTTGGGATTCATAATTTTACCGACAAAAAGATCATGCCATGAAACCACTATCACTTTACATCCACATTCCTTTTTGCATCGCCAAATGCGGGTATTGCGATTTCAACTCCTACGCCCTCGATACCCTGCTGGAAAAAGGCCACGCGAGTGAGGACTGGGCGCGCCGCTATGCGGATGCGCTGATGGAGGAGGTGAAAAGCCGCATCGAGGAGTTCTCCCTGGAAGGCCGGAGGATAGAGACGATATTTTTCGGCGGGGGCACACCCTCGCTGTTTCCACCTGAAGAAACGAAGCGCGTTCTGCACCTCGTCACCGCGTTGTTCGACCTGGATCCTGATTGCGAAATCACGCTGGAGGCGAACCCCGGGGCGGCGGAAGCCGAGCGCTTCGCCGCACTGCGCGAGGCGGGCATCAACCGGATCAGCATCGGCGTCCAGACGTTCGACGACGAAGCGCTCAAAAGACTCGACCGGGTGCACACGGGCGATGACGCGCAAAAAGCATTTCAATCCGTCCGCGAGGCGGGTTTTTCCAACGTCTCGCTGGATCTCATGTTCGGCATCCCGTATCAGACGATAGAGGCAGCCGCACAAGACGTCGAATGCGCCCTCGATTTAGGGCCCGAGCACCTCTCCGCCTATGAGTTGACCATAGAGCCGGGCACGGCCTTTCACGCGCGCCAGGCGCGCGGGGAGTTGAGCGGCCTGCCTGATGAGGAGACGGCGCTTCGTATGTGGGAGCTCAGGGATTCCGCCCTGGCCGCCGCCGGCTATGAGCGTTATGAGATCAGCAATTTCGCAAGACCCGGCTTCGCGTGTAAGCACAACCTGAATTACTGGCGGCGGGGAGACTATCTCGGCTTAGGCGCAGGCGCGCATTCCCTCCTGGACGGGAAGCGCTTGTGGAACCACGCCAGACCCGATGTCTACGCGCAGAACGCGAGCGACCCCACCGCCGGCGCCGAGCGTGTGGATGAACCGCAAAAAGCGATCGGCGAGTCCCTGATGCTCGGACTCCGCATGAAAGAGGGCGTCTCGCTAAAGCGAATCGCGCAAGAATGCGGCGCAGACCCCGAAGATTCGTTCGGGGAATTATTTGAAGAGTTGGAGAACTCAGGCCTGGTGGCGAGAAAAAACGGCCACCTTCTCTTGTCGGAAAAGGGAACGCTTCTGGCCAACCGCGTGTTGGCGAAATTCTTGTAAAGGAGAGCCTCATGCCTCCCGTAGCGGTCATCGAAAAAATACGCGCCCCCGCAGAAAAAGTGTTCCACTTCATCGGCCACGTGGAAACGCATCCCAAAATCGCGGATTTCAGCCAAAGCATAAAGATTATATCCGAGCAAAAAACAGGGGTGGGGATGCGCTTTCACCAGGTCTACACGAGCGGGGCCGAGCACGCCTCGGAAATCATGGTATGGGAGCCGAACCGAAAAATCGTCTGGCACAACTTCGAGGGCGCTGAGAAAACGCCCGTCATGATCATCAGCTACTACTTCGAGGAAGAAGGCCCCTACACCCACGTTCTCCACACGGTCGAGTGCGACGAATATGAAAACCAGGCCAAACACCGCGACGGCACGCTCAGAAACATCCGCGAACTCGCGAATTTGAAGAGAATTCTGGAGGGAAGCGGGTAGGGGGGTACCTAATTCGTAGGGGCGGATCCACATGTCCGCCCGGCTTTGCTTTTGACCGTCATTCCGGCGAATGCCGGAATCTAGACGGGTGAGAAATGCGTCGGTTCTGGATTCCGGCATTCGCCGGAATGACGGCAATCTCGGAGAGGAAGTGAAAGTTCCGTAAGGGCGGACAACATAGTATCTTCTCCCCCACTCACGAAACCTCCTCCCATTCTTCACACAGCCGTCTTCCCAAATCCGGATCGACCAGCCTGATATTCCAAAGAATCTGGATCTCGTTCGCGCCCATCTTCATTCCCGGTCAGCCATTCACTTCAACCCACTCCAGACGGTTTTTTAGCTTGTTCATGCGGTGCCTCCAAGGCAGATGGCGTTCGTGCTGAAGCCTGCCGACCACAATACCGGGGGCGATACCCTGCTCCTCGGCGAATCGGCGAACAGCCGGGAGGGTTTTCGGTCCATCCGCGACGAACCGCTCCCAATCCTCACTCGGAATCAGGAAATCAGAAGCCCATCGGTTCGCTTCGGCTTCATGCCCTTCGGCGTTGTTTCCCTCCGAATCGACGAAGACTTCTCTTTTGCCATGCAACAGGATGTGCGCGGCTTCGTGGAACAAGGTGAACCATAAATGATCGTCCGTCTTGTGTCGCGCGCTCAGGGCGATCACTGCTTTTTGGCTCGACAGCCACCATGCGGCGCCGCTGATTGCAATTTTCGGTAAAGACGGAATCAAAGCCAGTACGACGCCCGATTCGTTGCAACATTCGCTCGCCTTCCCTATCGCCTCCTCGAACGGCTCGCGCGTAAGCGCACGGATTTCCTTAAGGGATTGTTTGAATCTAGTCGCATTAAATTCGGCGCAAGTTTGCCTTTCGGCTTCAAACTCGCTCAGCCTACGCCAGGTCGCCAGAGCGTATTCGTCGCTCTCGAAGCTCGGAGAATGCCTGTAGCTGACACTCCCCGCCCCATACTCGATCTTCCAAGCTTCGGCCGATGCGACACCGAAAAAGGAGAGCAGGCCCGAAACCTTGGAGGCGGACGAAGGCAGTTTATCCATCACCCCGCGCTTGACTAGAGCGTTCACGGGAAAACACTTCGCCCACGAGGTAGATTTTTCAACTTGTTTCATTTCAGCCTCTTGCGCCTTATGAAGCCGGTAGTCGGCTTCGATTCCAAGCCAGATATGGGCGGCGACTCCTGTAACTTTTTCGAATTGAAGGGCCGTTTTCGGTTCCACTGGGGCTTTTCCCGCGACTATTTCGCTGATGAGCTTGGGTGAACGACCACATCGGCGGGCGAAGTCCGCATACGACATGTCATGCGCTTCGAGACGTTCCGCAAGTACCGCTCCGGGCGCAACAGCGTAGTCTGGTTGGTACGCATTGGTTGGTCCGGTCATGTTCTCCACCTCCTCAATGATAGTCGACCACGTCAACGATAATGATCGCAGTGACCTTATCCAGGTCGATTCCGCCGTCCTGCTTCCTGGGAACCGGTTCGTGGTTTAGCTCGAAGACGAGCCTGCGGGGATGAGCGAGATCGACGGCGTATTGTCCCTCACGCTCGCCCTTCAGGGGATGGCACCGATCCGGCGGACTCGATGGCACTTCCGCCAACGTGCGGGCGTGTTTCAAGACCGCCAGCCTCGACATCAGCTTCTCCGCCATGGGTTTGCCATACGTCTTTTGGAGCTCACTCTCCGAGTTGAGTGTCTTTTCAAGTTTTCGGGTTCGGAAGGCAATTTCCACTTCGTTATCTTTCAGGCGATAACGACAAATCGACTCTATTTTGTTACCTATCAGGTAATAATATCGGAATAGTCATGGATCGTCAAGCAAGAGTGAATCTTTCGCTCTCGCATCGTGCACTCAAGACCAAAGGGGGAAAGATTACACCTTCGCAGTGGCAGACATATATACCCACACCCCCGTGTCCTCTTGGTTTTTCCTTTACTCGTCATCCTCCAAGAAGAACCTGCGGGAGCAGCGTTGTTCTTCGCCGGGCGTTTCCATCCCCCCTCACGAAACCTCCTCCCATTCCGCACACAGGCGTCGGCCCATATCCGGGTCGACGAGAATCGTCTGGTGGCTGCCGATCAGCACCTGTCCGGGACGCCGCCCTTTCGGCTTCCTTAAACGCGAGAAAGGGAGGTAGGCGACGGTGAGCTTTGAATCCGTCCGGCCACGGCTGAAATACGCCGCGAACGCCGCCGCATGGGCGAGAATCTCCTCATCCGGCTCCGCAGGCTCACCATCTGCGCGGCGAAGGAGCACGTGGCTGCCGGGAACCCCCCGGGCATGAAGCCAAGTATCGCTCGCCCGGCCCACACTTTTGAGCAGTTCGTCATTGCCCATGGCGTTCTTGCCGACGATGACCTCCCAGCCCGCAGGAGAGGCGAACCGCCTGTAGGGCCTGGCTCGGGCTGCCTGCCTGCCCTTCCTACGCGCATCTTTCTCCGCTTTTTTCTCTCCCCTCCGCCCGGCGTAGCCCGCCTGCGCCAGCGCTTCTTCCACACCGGCGAGGTCCCCGGCCTCATCCGCCGTTTCGAGATCGAACCCCAAAGCGCCGATAAACCTCTCATCTTCTTCCATCTCGTGTAAGCGCACCATACTGGTAGAGGCGCGGCGCTTTAACTTCTTGTAGCGGCGGAAATACTTCTGCGCGTTTTCAGAGGGCGTGAGCTTGGGGTCGAGCGCGATTTCGAGAGGCGCCTCCTTATCCGGTACGGAGAAAACTTTTGCTTTTTCCTCCACCTCGCCCAGATGCGCGAGCAAAAGCTCCCCTTTTCGCAGAATGTCTTCCGCCTCCTCGGCGGAGGCCAAATCCCTCCGCACCGCCTCGATGGAGGAACGCACCCTCTCCCCCGCGCGGCGGAGAGTCTTTGAGACTCTCTTTTTTTGCTCACCCAGTCGGGCGTCTTTCACGAGACTTCCATAAAACGCATCCGCCGCCTCGTTCATGGAACTGAAACTCCGGTATGAAGCTGTGACCATGCCGGGGATTCGGGCCGCGCTCAACCCAACGGGTTCTCCGTCCGCCCCCAGCACCCAGGCGGGGGTGAACTCTTTTTTCCGGTAGCTCTCGATCGCCCCCATGAGCGCGTCCGCAGCACCCGCCCATTCCTCATCGGCGCCGGAGAGGAGAGAGAGTTCCCGCGCAAGGGCAGGGCTCACGCCCGTGACCAAGCGAACCAGCCATTTTGCGAATTCCTCCCGGGTGGCGGAGGAGAGGTTCGCCTCCGCTATCATCTTTTGGATGGTCTCTTTCGTGAGTTCCGCTGGATTGGCTTTTTTCTGCTCGGGCGGCAACTGATACCTGCCCCCTCTCTCGAGCGGCCTCGGCGTGTGCGGGCCGGGCGGAACCAGCCTTTTGGCTTCTAAAATCTCGCCCGTCGCGCCGCCCAAGAGTACGAGGTTGCTCCACCGGCCCATCACCTCCGCCATGAGCGCGAAGGAACCACCAAGCCCTGAGCCGCCCCCTCGCTCGAAGGAGAACTGCAGCACGCGCTCCCACTCTCCCGCCGCCGCGCGGGTGAGGCGAAGGCCGCTTATGTGTTTTCTGAGCGCGCGGCAAAAAGTGGGCGCCTCGGGCAGGCTCGAGGGTGGGTCTGCTACCAGATGAACCCTCGGGTGCGCGGGGTCCACGCTCATGAGAAGGGCGCGTTTTTGTCTACTCGCGCCCGAGAAAAAAAGGACGATCGTGTGCGCGTCGGACTGAGATATCCTATCGAGACGCGCGCCCAGAAGGTTCTCGTTCAATTCCGCCGCTATCGCCTGAAGCACGAAAGTATCCATATACCACCCGAATGCGAGAATATCTTCACGGAGCGCATAAATTGACAGGCTCCGACCGGAAAATTATTGTAGACTCTTTCAGGTGGGCTGTTAACAACGCATCATGGGGCGGAACATGATAGACAGCATGACGGGTTACGGTGCGGGAGAGAGGGCGCTGGGCGAGGCTTCGCTCAGCGTGGAGGCACGCTCGGTGAATCACCGCTATCTGGAGGTCTCCTGCCGGGGGCCGCGCTGGTCGCTCGCTCTGGAGAACGAGGTGCGCGAGGCGGTGAAAAAGCGCTTCTCCCGGGGACGCTTCGACATCTATATCCGCTCGGGCGAGGAGGGCAACCACACGTCTCCCATCGACGCCGAAGCCGCGAAATCCCTTCTCGCCACCTTGAAATCCTTAAAGGATGAGTTAGGAATCGCGGGCGAGATCGATCTATCGATACTCACCGGCTTCAGGGACCTGCTCAAAAGCGCGGAGCCCGAACCGGACAAGGACGATCTCCGGGCCGTCCTGATGGAATCGCTGGGCGATGCGCTGGGCGCGCTGGGCCTCATGCGCGAAAAAGAAGGCGGCGCGCTCGCGAAAGACATCCACGATCACCTCGCCACGGTGAAGGAGCGATGCGGCGAGATACGCGAACGCCTGCCCGAGGCGCGCAGGCTGCTCACCGAGCGGATGCGCGAGCGGATTCATGAAATCGCAGGCAGCGTCGAGGTGGACGAGGGGCGTCTCGAGCAGGAGATGATTTACGCCGCCGAGCGCGGGGACATCAGCGAGGAACTCAGCCGTCTGGACAGCCACGTCGTCCAGTTTCGCGAGATGCTCGAAGAGAAAGGCCCCATCGGCCGCAAACTCGATTTCCTCACCCAGGAGATGAACCGCGAGGCCAATACGATATCGTCGAAATCCATCGACTTGACCCTCACCCAGTGCGCAGTCGATGTGAAAAGCGCCATCGAGAAAATCCGCGAACAAGTTCAGAACGCCGAATGATGCAAAGCAGAGGCCATCTCTTCGTTCTCTCCGCTCCTTCGGGGGCGGGCAAATCCACGCTCATCGACCGCTCCTGCCGGGAGCTTCCTAATATCTGGCACTCGATAAGCGCGACGACGCGCCCAAGACGCGATTATGAACAGGACGGGGTTCATTATTATTTCCTGGAGCAACCGCAGTTCGACGAAATGATCGCCAGAAACGAATTCCTCGAATGGGCGCACGTTTTCGAGGAATGCTACGGAACGCCCACCGATGCGGTCGACGCGCACCTGGCCGGGGGAAACGCCGTCATCATGGACCTGGACGTCCAGGGCGCCTTACAAGTCAAGAGAAAGCGAACGGAGGCGAGCCTCGTCTTCGTCATGCCGCCCTCGCTGGATGAACTCGCCAATCGCCTCGAACACCGGGCGACGGAAACCGGCGAAGACGTCCAATTCCGGCTCTCGAGGGCGGAAGAAGAGATGGCGCAAAGCCATCAGTTCGACCACGTCATCATCAACGACGACTTGGACGTCGCCTCCCAGGAACTGAGAAAAATCATTCTGCAACATCGCGGGGAGGTCGATTCGCGTTGAGCGAAAACGCCCCGGCCCCCCTTTCCGGCAAGAAAACTGTCTTGGGCGTATCGGGCGGCATCGCCTCGTATAAATCTATCGACCTGGCGCGCCTTCTCGTGCTGGACGGGGCCGAGGTTCAGACGGTTCTGACGCAAAGCGCCGCCTCGTTCGTTCAGCCGCTGCCCTTCGAGGTGCTCACGGGCAAGACGCCCATCCAGCGGATGTTTCCCATCGAGGGAGGCGAATCCACGGGCGACATGCCGCACATTTCCCTGACGGATCATGCGGACCTCATCATCATTGCGCCGGCCACGGCGAACATTATCGGGAAATTCGCGCAAGGGGTGGGGGATGATTTTCTTTCTACGCTCTTGTTGTCCGCAAAGCCGCCGGTCCTCATCGCTCCCGCCATGAACCCGCGCATGTGGGCCTCGCCCGCCGTTCAGGAAAACGTCGCCGCCCTGCGCGAGAGGGGCCACGTCGTGATGGAGCCGGGCGTAGGGCGGATGGCCCGCGCGGAGGAGGGAACCGGCCGGGGACGCATGCCCGAGCCGCAGGAAATACTGCTTGCCGCGCGCCGGATTCTTTTGCCGAATCCAGACCTCGCCGGCATGAAGCTGCTCGTCACGGCGGGACCCACGCGGGAGCGGTGGGACGCCGTGCGCTATCTCTCGAACCGCTCGAGCGGCAAGATGGGCTTCGCCCTGGCGGGAGAGGCCGCGAGGCGCGGGGCGGACGTCGTCCTCGTGAGCGGTCCCACCACTCTCGCAGACCCGCCGGGCGTGCGCGTGGTGCGCGTGGAATCTGCCGCCGAGATGTATGAGGCGGTGAAGAACGAATGGACCGATGCCCACGCCCTCGTCATGGCGGCCGCCGTGGCGGATTACCGCCCGGTCGATCCATCGATCCAGAAACACAAAAAAGGCGACGGGCCTCTCGCGATTGAGCTTGAGCGAACGACCGACATACTCGCCGAACTCGGGGTGGACAAGGGAAGCAGAATCCTGGTCGGCTTCGCCGCTGAAACCGATGAGGTGCTCGAGCGCGCGAAGGATAAGCTCGAGCGAAAAGGACTGGACCTCATCGTGGCGAACAAGGTCGCAGGCGCTGAGGACGCGATGGGCGCGGACGCTTCGTGCGCCTGGCTTATCGACGAAAGCGATACTGAAGCTCTCCCCGTACTCGAAAAAAGGGTTCTGGCGGGCCGCATCCTCGACCGGCTCGCCAAAATGTGGCAAAACATTAGCACCTGAATTCTATTTCCGACGCGCCCGCCGGTCGAGACGATGAACCACTGCGCAGAACTGGCCAGAGAAATTCTGGGACACTTAAGAAACCAACGCGCTGCAGGCATCGGTTACGTGAGCCTGGGGGCGCCCCATAATATCGCTTCCGAGGTCACGCACGCCACTGAAGTTCCTCCTGCACGAGCACCGGAACCTGAACCTCATGAGAATCACGAGCAACAGGCCCTGATTCCTCAAGCTGCGCCTGTACCTGAACCCACCCTGGCCCCGATGGCGAAACGCCGAAGCCCCGGGCCCGAGCCGCCGCCCTTGCCCTTCGACCCGGATTCGGAGATGTCGCTCGACGAACTCCAGGCCGCCGTGGACGGCTGTTTGCGCTGCAAGCTGGGGCAGGGCCGGACGAACCTCGTGTTCGGGGTGGGGAACCCGGCGGCGAACCTCGTCATTGTAGGCGAAGCGCCCGGGGCCAACGAAGACGCGGAAGGGATTCCCTTCGTGGGCCGGGCGGGCCAGATGCTGACCAAGATGATCGAAAACGTCATCGAGGTTCCCCGCCAGAAGGTCTACATCTGCAACATCCTCAAGTGCCGCCCGCCGGGCAACCGCAACCCCGAACCGGACGAGATCGACTGCTGCGAGCCTTATCTCCACAAGCAACTCGCCATCATCCGGCCCAGACTCATCCTGGCGCTCGGGAAATTCGCCGCGCAGTGGCTGCTCCAGACGAAGACGCCCATAGGCAGGCTTCGGGGGAAGTTCGGACGCTACCAGGGAATCCCCTGTCTCGCGACGTACCATCCGGCTTATCTCTTGAGAAACCCGCGCGACAAGCGCTTGGTATTAGACGATCTCCTCAAGGCGAAGACGGTCTATCACGGAGAGGCGGAAGCCGAAATCGAACTCTTCCGCTAGTCGGGGAAAACGCGGGAGACGGGCTAATCCGTCTCTTCCGGATAATTGGACACCTCGATCAAGTTCCCATCGGGATCGCGAAAATAAAAAGAGCGGATCGGCCCCACCGCGCCGCTCTTCTCGCTCGGGCCCTCGATGATCTCCACGCCGCAGCTTTCCACGTGCGCCAGCGCCTCGTCCAGATCCGTTTTCGTGATGAGGCACACGTCTTCAGAACCCGGAACGGGCGGGTCGGCCTTGGGCTCGAATTCCGCTCCCGCCAGATGCAGGTTAATCTTCTGGTCGCCAAACCTGAGCGCGCGGCGGCCCCCGCCGAAGGTAATCACCTCCATGCCGAGAACTTTTGAATAGAATTCACACGTCCGCTCGATGTCGCGCACCGTGAAAACCATGTGGTCGAACCGATCGATTCTCAAGAAATGCTCCTAAATAAATGATTGTCCGCCAGGTTGCCCAAGCGGCGTTACAGGAATTGCTTTTCTCGATTTTCAGGTAATCCCGCTTTCGGGGCAACCCCTGCTCATGGCCCTCGCCTCGTTCCGAAGCGTCGGGGATACGCGTTTGATTTCCCATACGAAATATAAGATAAGGTCTTTGCATTTTCGCCCACAAATCACCGAAACCACCTGCCCGACCAAACAGGAGGAGCGTCGATGGGGGAGAGACCAGCGGCGAGCCTGAGCGGCAAGGACCGCCTTATCGTTGCGCTGGACGTGCCGACGCACGAGGAAGCGCTCACACTGGTTGAAAAACTGGAGAACGTCTCTTTTTTCAAGGTCGGTCTTGAACTCTTTCTGGCGGGAAACCTGCTTGGATTCATCAAGGAACTTCAGGAGCGCCGCTCCGGCCAGGGCGGGGTGTTCGTCGACCTGAAGCTCTCGGGAGACATCGGCAACACGATCTCCAAGTTCATCGAGGGGTGTATGGCCCTGAACGTCAAGTTCGTTACGCTTACCGAGTCCATGCCGTATGTGATGACGATCAGGACGATCGAAACCGCGCTGAAAACCCGAGGGCAAGCGGAGCACCCCAAACTCCTGATGGTGCCGCTGCTTTCGAGCCTGAGTGATGATGATTTGCTCAGCGAAGGAATTGCAGGAACGGATTCGACGCAGTACATCCTCGAGCGAGGGGAAAAGCTGCTCGTTGAGGGTTGTGACGGGTTGATCGTTTCAGGCGACGCCATCAAGGCCTGCCGCGAAAGATTCCCGAATGCCGATATCGTAAGCCCGGGCATCAGGCCGGCATGGTCCGGGTCGGATGATCACAAACGACTCACGACCCCGGCGGAAGCCATTCTCATGGGTTCGGACTATCTCGTCGTGGGCAGGCCCATCACGAAAAGCGACGACCCGTTCGCCGCGGCGAAAGCGATCATCGACGAGATGGATGAAGCGCTTGATTCCGACAACTCCGTTGTGGCGACGGGTTAATCTTTCGCGCCGCCGGATCTTTCCAGGAAAACCGCTTGCGGCCGAACATCCAAATTTATCTTGACGTGGGAATTTGACTTAGAAAATGGTTTCGGCGACGCCGGTGTAATTCGGTGATCCTCGGATGCCCGACCCCCTGCGCCTATCCGGTTCTTTCCAGCAATACCCGAAGCGCCTTCGCGCTATCCTCGGTGCGTTCGATCAACGCGTCCGTTGCTTTCGCGCCATTCTCGACGCGTTCGATCAACGCCTTCGTACTGGCCCCGGTGCGCTCGATCAATGCATCCGTTGCTTTTGCGCTACTCTCGACACGTTCGATCAGCGCCTTCGTACTGGCCCCGGTGCGCTCGATCAACTCATCCGTTGCTTTCACGCCACTCTCGACACGTTCGATCAGCGCCTTCCAACTACCCTCGGTGCGTGTAAGCGTAGCTTCCAGCGATTTCGTGCTGACTGCGGTGCGTTCGAGCAACGCGTCCAGCGCTTTGGTCTGATTGTCCAGAACCCTGTCTCTATGTTTTGACGCCTTGTGCATCATGAAAAGCCCGCATCCTATCAAGGCGCACTGGGCGATGCCGACTCCAGCGGCAACATAAATGCTCCACCTTTGCAATTCGAGCGTCGCCATCTGGAATTCCGTCATTTCTCGTTCCCTCTCGCATTTCAATACAGCGGCAACAGAAATATCTCCCGCCTTAGCGGAAATGTCAAAACGAAAACTTCATGGATGGAAATGCTTTTCGAAATTGAAGATCTAGTAGCGAAGAATTGAAACTGATCGGCAGAATTTCCTCTAAATAACTCCCCCCTTGAGGGGGAGTCGACGAGATAAGGGCGCAAGCCCGCAAACGAGTCGGTGGGGGGTGCTTTTATTGTAGCAAGCTCTCCCTTCTCAGCCGGGTCTGACCCCCCACCGCATCAGCCTTCGCACAATCCACTCGGCTTCTGCGACTCCCCCTCAAGGGGGGAGTGATTTCGAAGCGCGCTTCAAGGATGAATTGTTCACTTAAGACCGGAGAAATGTGAAGCGATTTTCGTACGGCGAGTCATGCGCGGAATTTCTTTTTCACTTATCCTTTCTTCTCGCCCTTCTTCCCGGCATGGCGGGATCGGAAGGACGGCGGTCGTCCATGGATTTCTCATCGGGCACGTTCAGGCGCTCGCCCAGGCGATCGTTCAGTATCTCCTCTCGCGTGGCCAGTCTCTTCTGAACATCCGCCTCGAATCCCCGGGAGGTGGGATGATAAAACCGCGTCCCCTCCAAGCCCTCCGGCATTCCCTCCATCTCCACGACCGCTTCGTCGAACTCGTGCGCGTGCTGGTAGCCGGCGCCGTAGCCCAAATCGCGCATGAGGCCGGTGGGCGCGTTCCTCAAATGATGCGGTACGGGGGCGGCGTCCTGCTCCCGCACGGCGCGCTCGGCGGCCCCGAAGCCACGGTAGACCGCATCGCTCTTGGGCGCCTGGGCGAGATAGACCACCGCCTGCGCGATGGCGAGCTTCCCCTCGGGGGGGCCGATGAAGTGAAACGCCTGCTGGGCCGCCGTCGCCACGGCGAGCGCATTCGGGTCCGCCATGCCGACGTCTTCGGAGGCGAACCGCACGATGCGTCTTAATATGTACATGGGGTCTTCGCCTCCCTCGAGCATTCGCGCGAGCCAGTAGAGAGCGGCGTCGGGATCAGAAGCCCGCATGGTCTTGTGAAGCGCCGAGATGAGGTTGTAATGCTCCTCGCCCGCCTTATCGTAGAGAAGCGTCTTGCGCTGGGCGGCCTCTCCCACCAACTTCGAATCGATGCAGCCGTTCACACCGGCCAAGCCTGAGGCGGCCTCCAGGATGTTGAGCGCAGAGCGCGCATCCCCGCTGCTTAAACTCGCGACACGGCGTAAGGCATCATCCTCCGCACGAAGACCCATGGCGCCCAGGCCACGCTCCTTATCTCCCAGGGCGCGGGTGAGCAGCGCGACGACGTGCTCTTCCTTCAAGCCTTCCAGCACGAATACGCGCGCGCGGGAGAGCAGGGGCGCGATGACCTCGAAGGAGGGGTTTTCCGTCGTAGCACCAATGAGGGTGAGCGTGCCGTTTTCCACGTGCGGCAGGAGGCCGTCCTGCTGGGCCTTGTTGAAGCGGTGGATCTCGTCGATGAACAGAATCGTCCGCACCTTCCTGCGCGCCATGCGCTTCGCCTCGACCACGGCGGCTCTTAATTCCTTCACCCCGTGGAGCACCGCGCTCAGCGTGATGAAATGCGCGTTCGTCCTCCTGGCGATGATGCGCGCGAGCGTCGTTTTGCCCGTGCCGGGCGGCCCCCAGAAGATGAGCGGGCGCAAGCTGTCTTCCTCCACGGCGCACCTAAGCACGCGGCCCGGGCCGATTAAATGATCCTGGCCCAACACCTCATCGAGCGTTTGCGGCCTCATGCGCTCGGCCAAAGGAGCGCCCGGATCGACTCGTGCGTCTTGCGCTTCGCCGCCGCTTTCGCCGTCTTCCGCCTGGTCGAACAGGTTTCTTTCCAAGATGCGCTCCTTTCCCATCAAAACGCCTCATTGTAGCACCCGTTTTTGAGGTTGCCGACCCCATATTTCAGCTTAAACCCACGGAAGGATCGAACAGAGCGGACACCCAGGCAGCGGATATATATGCCTGACCCTCCGGGAGGCATTCATTTCCACCCCTCCGCAATCGCTCCTTTTTGAGACAGAAAATCGTTTCCTTCGTCCTGAAACCCTTCTACCTTATTGATATTATTATCGATATTCATTATTTTGAATCTCATCTGGAACCCGCTTTCCGCAATATGTAATCAAAACGCAAGCGGGCCAATTCAAACTCCTGCGCATCTCGGCGCGCACGCGAAGGTAAGCGTTCTTCCGAGCCGTGACAGGCTAATTAATTTTCCGATTGAGGATTTGCTTCTAATTTCTCAGCAGCGGCCGCAGCCAGATGTCCTTTTTCGGTTTTCTGTTGTGTTTGCGCCTGTCGTAACGCCCACGTCTCTGGGTGGTTCCGACCCGGATCCAGCCCGATGCCCTGGGCCGGCGCCGACGTCGTCCGTTTTCCCGAAAATACCTAAGACACTGCGAATAATTTCGCTGGATCTCCCCAATATTGGGGAGGCGAAGAAGCGCGCGATTTCCTATACTTTAATTATTGTTATTCGGCCTGAACACGCAGAACAGAAATGGATAGACATCTCCGCACTGGAAGGTGAAACGGAGTAGAATACCGGTGATGTGGAATGTCGTATCGCTCTCGATATGTTGCTTGAGTGATTCTCACGGGTCACCCTGCTTGCCGACCACCCGCAGTTCCGCCAGGGCATTGTACTCCGGGGCCTTCAATCTCTGGTGGTGCGTTGCGTCCCCGCTTCCGGGGCAACACTCGTCGCGTCCCGGCAGCGCGCGCATAACGCCGTCGATGTCGCCGGACAGGGGGTGACACGGTTCGGTCTGGCCCCGGCGATGCCGGTGCCCAGGATTGCAGCGGGGCATATGGGCAACATAGGAAGACCCTTCTCGCCCGGGCATCCGCAAGCGAGGACGCTGTCATGAGCGAACGGGAGGTGTTCGAGCGTATCCTGGCATCGTTGCACGAGGCGGCGCTGGACGATACCCGCTGGTCGACCGCCTCCGCACTGATCGACGATTTCCTCCGCGTGCACGGCAACAGCCTGGGGATCGTCGACGTACACTCCGGGGAGGACATCCAGATCTACTTTGCGGGGTTCTTCTACCACGGGCAACGGCACCGCGAATGGGAACGCGAGTACTTCGAGGTCTACTACCCCCTGGACGAACGGGTCCCGCGCCTGGGGCATCTCCCCGACAGTAAACTGGTCCATACGGCCGACCTCTTCACCGAGGAGGAGTTGAAAACCTCCGTAGTATACAACGATTATTTGACCCGTTTGCACGCCCAGAACAGCATCAACGTGCGCCTGGATGGACCCAACGGCTCAAGCATTGCCTGGGTTGTCCACGATCCGGTTGACGGTGACTGCTGGTCGTCCGCCCAGCTCGACTCGATCCGGCGTCTTCTGCCCCATATCCGCCAATACGTGCGCGTCCGGCAGACGCTGGCCGGCGCGGGTGCTCTGGGCGCGTCCCTCACGGAGCTGCTCGACACCACCGGATCGGGCATCATCCAGCTCGACCGGCGCGGGCGGATCGTGGAAATGAACGACCGCGCCCGGGAATTGCAGCGGACCGGAGACGGTCTGTTCGACGAGGACGGTTTCCTGTTCGCCCGCACGCCGGAGGACAACGCCGTTCTCCAGGGACTACTGAAGCGAGCGCTGCCACCGTTCTGGGCTCAGGGCGTTGGCGGCTCTACGATAGTGAGGCGTGAATCGGCCCTGCCGCTTCTGCTGCACGTCAACCCGGTGGAAAGGCAGAGTACGGACTTCCGCGTTTGGCCGGTCGCGGCGCTCGTGCTGGTCGTGGACCCGGAGAGCCGGACCCGCATCGATCCGGCCGTGGCTGGGGCGGCCCTCGGCCTCACGGGGATGGAAAGCCGGGTTGCGGTGCTGTTGGCCGAAGGCATGAGCGTCCGAGAGATCGCCGAGGCGATGGACCGAAAGGAGAGCACGATCCGCTCGCACGTGAAGCACATGTTCGCCAAGCACGGCCTCACGCGGCAGGCCGAGCTGGTGCGGCTTGTGTTGTCGCTGGCCAACGCTCCAGGGTTTCGAGACTGAAGGTAGAAGCAGCCCTAGGCCAGCGCCTAAGTCGTTCGTTTTCCCGAAAATACCTTAGACAACAGCTAAAAATTTCGCTGGATCTCCCCAGTTTTGGGGGCGCGAAGAGGGGTGCGACTACGTATACTTTCAGCATTATCAACGACATTGCGTGTCCATACACAGATGTAGTGGCAGAAAACGTGGCAGCGAAACGGTTCCGTCCGATACGCCGGGGCGAAGTATGCGGGACCATTCGAATCAAAATATTTAAGCCAAAAGACGAATAACTCTCAGTCTTGCAAGAGTTACGAGTTTCGCCAGCGTTTTCTGAAACATTGGAATGGAGCAGCGATGGTTTTCATCCTGCAAACTTACACGAGCCCAACAGCTACCGGCGCCAGTCCCGGCCCGGTGTTCGAATAGGACACGTGCTGTGTCTTACGCCCCTTGAGGCGCTGTGCTTCTTTTAGGTGATGACGACACCATCACCGAATACACCGACGGGGAGGACGCGATCGACCTCATTGCGGGCACAGACATTACCGGCTTCAAGGATTGAGGATCACAGCAGACGGGAATAACGACTCATCGAAATGAGCGCAAAGGGTGGAGGATCGATCGCCCTGGAGCGGGTCGTCTTGAACGATCTTACCGCTAGTTGGTTTTTCACAATCGAGGAGAAACAAGATGAGCAAACCCTTTAAGCAGTCCTTTGGAATAACGTCTCCTTCGTTTCTCACTCTTATATTTGTGCTTGTCTTCACCTTCGTATTGTCCGGCTGCGGTGGCGGCGGCGGTTCTGCCAGGATGGAGACGCCCATGATGCCTGTCGTCGATGTGAGCATGAGCACCGAGGAGTTTTCGCCTCTGCCGAATGCGGTCGAAAGGGACCACCCGGCGTGGATACAGGGGTGAGAGCGCCGGCAGCGGGCGCGGCTTATTTGAAATCCATTGCCCGCGACGGCGCGGGCGGGTTTCATATTACCTATGTTGTCAATGACAAGGAATGGAGCGTTCATTTCGTGCCGGAGGACTTGCAAGCTGGTTTGTCTAGCTTTCGCAAGCAAGATGGTAATTTGATTCAGCCATTAAGCAATTACAACCAATTAGACTTTCTCCAGTACCTCGATGTTAATGGCTGGATACACCATGAGGGTGACGACATAGAGATGGGCAGCTATTGGGGCTATAGCGTACATGGCGCGCAGACCGCCCCGGAGAATCTCCCTACCATGGGCAGCGCCACCTATAAAGGACGCATGCGCGCCGATATATGGAGCGCAGATGACCAAGATGCTAGTTCCGGTAGAACACGTTTTCAAAGTAGTGGCGACACCAGTCTGACGTTAGAGGCGAATTTCGGAAACGGCGATGTTTCCGGCCGAATCGAGAGGCTTGAGGTTAGGCGCCCTGGAGAAAGCGGGTATTCACCGTTGGCGGATACGAACGCGATTTCCATCTCGGGCGGCAATATTACGGGAAATGGCTTCACTGCGTACTGGATGGGTGAGGACACCGATACGAGCAGCGCGCCCGAGAACAACGTTCGCGGGTTCAGCGGCGAAATGAGCGGTCATTTCTATGGACCGGCAGCGGAGGAAGTCGGGGGTGTGATGAGCGGTAGTCGCGCCGCCACCACCACTACTCCCGAGCAGCACGTGATCGGAGGCTTCGGCGCGAAAAAGATGGAGTAACAGGCGCTGCGCGACGGGCAGGAGCGGGAAACCGTGAGGGTGTTTTCGCGGCCTGGACCCCTAGCGGTCTGGGCCGCGCGCCATCTTCTCGCCGCCGCCATGACGACGGCCCTGCTCGCGGTGGAGGCGCATGCGGCCTCCTTCGAGGGAACGGGCGAGCGTCGTTTTCCCCGTGCCGGGCGGCCCCCAGAAGATGAGCGGGCGTAAAGAAATCTTCCTCCACGGCGCGCCTGAGCACGCGGCCCGGGCCGATTAAATGATCCTGGCCCAACACCTCATCGAGCGTCTGCGGCCGCATGCGCTCGGCCAAGGGCGCGCCCGGATCGACTCGTGCGTCTTGCGCTTCGCCGCCGCCGCTTTCGCCGTCTTCCGCCGGATCGAACAGGCTTCTTTCCAAGGCGCTCTCCTTTCCCCTCGAAATGATTCATTGTAGCACCCGTCTTTCAGGTTGCCGACCCCATATTTCAGCTTAAACCCACGGAAGGATCGAACAGGGCGGAACACAGGCAGCGGGTATATATGCCTGACCCTCCGGGAGGCATTCATTTCCACCCCTCCACAATCGCTCCTTCAACATCGGCAAAGCGCAACCCCTCCTTGTTCAGTCGGGGCTGACATTCTCGGACGGAAAGCCGCAATCCCTCACTCATCGCTCGGGATTGACCTTCTCGGTCGGGTTTGACCCCGCTCGGGGCCGGGCGCGCATTTCCCCGTATTTGCGGTGTGACGGGTTCAGGCCGGTTCGGTTAGATTCCGGGGAGCGTTTCTTCAGGGGACGCATGAGGGGCGCGGAGATTCAGAGGGCGCGCTCCTCAAAAGAACGCATGAAGAGCGCGGGAATCCAGAATAATCCAAAAAATTATATTTCCTGTAAATATCGATAAATTCACGACGTTATTCGATAAATTCACGAGGTTTTTCGATACATAAATGAAACGAAATTCCGCGCCGCCTGGGGACGACTCCGGGCGCACCGCGCCTCGATGAGTCAGGGCGAGGCGGCATAAGTAATTGATAGATATTTGGTTATGCCGTAGCCCTCGAAAGATGCCGCCAAAGATACCCACAGGCCTCGTTTTGTGTTTTGATGGGGCGCTACATTCCAGCGCCAGGAGGGTTTCATGGAAAAAATAGTCATTCATACGGATAAGGCCGCATCGGGCAAGGTTCCTCTCTCTCAGGCCATTCAGGTGGGAGAATGGCTTCACTGCTCGGGTCAGTTGCCCCTCGACCCCGCAACGGGGCAATTGGTTCCAGGCGGGGCCGCCGAACAGACGCGACAGATTATCGAGAATCTCAAGGCGGTGTGCGAGGCGGGCGGCACGTCGCTGAAAAACGCCGTAAAAGTAACCATTTTCATGGAAGATCTGGCGGATCTGCAGGAAATGAACGCCGTCTTCGAGGAATACTTCGGGACGGAAGACCCCCCGGCGCGAACAACGTTTCAGGCGTCAAAAATCATCGCCGGCGCGAAACTAGAAATCGAACTACTCGCGTTTATCCCCCAATAAAAAGAGGAGAACCTTTTGGCCACAAGAGCACCCCTGGTTGGAATCCTGATGGGAAGCGCATCGGACAAACCGGTGATGGAAGAAGCCGTCAAGGCGCTCGATACCTTCAACATTCCCTCCGAGATGAGAATCTTATCGGCCCACCGCACACCCGCCGCCGTTCATGAATACGTAAAAACGGCGCCTGAGCGCGGAATCCGGGTGCTGATCGCAGGCGCGGGCATGTCGGCGCATTTAGCGGGCGTCGTCGGAGCCGCCACCGATTTGCCCGTGATAGGCGTTCCCATCAACAGCTCCTCGCTCGGCGGTCTCGATTCTCTTCTCTCGACCGTGCAAATGCCTCCCGGTATTCCCGTGGCGACGATGGGAATCGGCGGTCCCGGAGCCAGGAACGCGGCCCTTCATGCCGCCCGGATACTCGCATTGACAGACTCGAAGCTGGCGAAGGAATACCGTCACTTCGCACAACAGCAAACAGAGAAGGTGCTGGCCGCGGATGCCGCGCTCCAGAAAGAAATTTCTCCTCCACCTGCTCAAGCGCAAAAAGACAGTCCAGCTCAACCCAAGGATGACGCCAGAAAAAGTTCCGGGCAAAAACCAAGACCCAAACGAAGTCGTGCCCAAAGAACGTATCGGAAAAATAGGCAGTGAGCAGAATCCTCCCGGTGAATCCTGACTCACCAGAAGAAGAAGTCATTCGACAGGCAGGTGAAGAATTGGTTTCCGGAAACATTATCGCCTTGCCCACGGATACGATTTACGGTTTATGCGCACTCGCCTTCGACCAAGAAGCCATTGGGAAACTCTACGAAATAAAGGGAAGAAAAGACGAGAAAGGCGCACCCGTCCTCATTGGATGTCGCTCCCAGTTAAAAGGGCTCGCCGACGACATCTCTCCACACGCAGAGAGCTTGATGGATTCTTTATGGCCTTCGGGTCTGACTTTGGTTCTATCGGCATCTTCCCATCTGTCTCCCCAACTCGCCGAAGACGGTTCAACCGTCGCCTTTCGCATGCCTGCTCAAGCGCTTTGCCGTATCCTGGCCACGCACATCGGCCCATTCGTGGCGACGAGCGCGAACCTATCCGGGGAGCCTCCACTCCAAAGCGCTCAAGCGATTTTATCTCAATTTCAAAATAAGGTGGCGCTGGTCTTAGACGGCGGGAAAACAGAAAATACCCAGCCCTCCACCGTAGTGGACGCGAGAGGGGAGAAACCAAAACTCTTGCGAGAAGGCATGGTTGATTTCGATTCGGTGGTTCGCGCCTGGAACAAAGTCGGTGAACACGCGCCCTGAATTTTATTCAGGTTCGGGCATGTTCAAAACGATTCGGCCCTCCCTTTCGACGATACATTGACAAGCCAGCCGATATTCAGCTGGATTCCACCCATAGGCATCCAACGTATCTTTTTCGTCTTCCTGCTGTGATGAGAGGAACTCGGCTCCAGAAATCACGACCACCTTACAAGTAGAGCAGGCGCAATTGCCGCCACAATCGCAGGTATGATCAACACCATTATCCAAATCCGCATCAAGAATGGAATCTCCAATCTCCGTCTCATATTCGACATCCAAATTTTCATATCGAACAACGCTCAAAACCCACCTCCTGAAGAAATGGTGAAATAATATTTTCGAGACAACGCACTCGCGAAACGTTTTTCACGGCGATGGGAACTGTACGAAACTTCATCCGCCAAGGGCCATATTTATTACCTTTTTTCACCCTGTTCAACAAGCGCCTTCAGCACTTCTAGCGCTATATCTTGTAGATGATGACCAGCGCCGGATGGGCAGATTCTCAGGACAACAAGGGGAGAAACTAGACCATGCCTTTCGGGGGAAGAACCACCATCGATTCCGTCCAAGCCCTGCGGGACTGAGACAGCAAAAACTCTATGGATTCCGCCACCAGGTCCGGAGGGATCATCGCCTCAAAGTCGAACTCCCCTGGAATGGATTTCCACATATCCGTTGCGCATGCTCCGAGCCGTAGGATGGTGAGGCGTATTCCTTTTGGCCTCAACTCCTCCACCAATGCTCTGGACAGCCCCTCAAGACCGGCTTTCGCGGCGCAATAAGCTGACGCTCCTGGAAAACCCGACACAGCACTAATCGAAGATATGTTAATGACCTCGCCTTCCGCTGCTTCGAGCATGGGACAAAGCGCCTGCGTCAACATGAAAGGCGCGGTAAGGCATACCGAAACCGTAGCATTAAATTCATCCACCGAGAGGTTTTCAATATCCTTGAAAACACCTGAACCCGCATTGTTTATCAGCGCATCCACACCCTCTAGCCTTTTTCCGGCCATTTCGGTGAGCCCTTCCACTTCATCGGCTTTTGTCACGTCGCAACTGTGCGGATAAATCTGACCGACGCATCCTTTTGAATCAAACGCCAACCTCGCCAGGGCATCGGCATCCCTCGAAACGGCGAGCACCTTCGCTCCCGCCTTTACAAGGCGAAGCGCGCTAACACGACCTATCCCCCGAGAAGCCCCGGTGAGTACAATTCGCCTTGTCGCCAGATTTCTAGGCTCACCGAACGCCATCGGGATTTTCTCCATAATAATCCACGAAATTTCGCTCATTTTCATACAAGCGAATGCGAAACAGAATCTCTGCGTCTATATATTCAGCCAAGCATTCCCAAATCGAAATCACGATGTTCTCCGCCGTGGGAATTCTGTTTTTCATGAAACCCGCAGCGTCTTCATTCAGATTCTTATGGTCAAGTGCTTCTACGACTTCCCGCCTCATGACCTCTTTCAAATCGGCAAGATTATAAGCCATCCCCGTTTCAGGGTTCACAGGGCTTCGCAGGGTTACTTCAAAAACATAATTATGCCCATGATAGTGCGGGTTGGCGCATTTTCCATACATGGTCTCATTCTGCTCATCGCTCCAGTCGGGTCGAAACAGCCGATGCGCCGCGGAGAATTCCTCCTGCCTTGTTATCTCAATCATCGGCCTTTCATCCTACGCTTAAATGTGGTCAATAACAGAGACTTCCGTTTCTATCATATCCGCATATTTAAGGCCCGTGGCCGTATTAAACGTCACGATGCGTTCATCGCGCCCGATATCGCCTCGCTCAAGCAAAACTTCCAAGGCCGCAATACATGCCCCGCCCTCCGGGCAAATGAGAATCCCCTCAGAAGCACCCACTTTTCTTTGCGCTTCGAACATCACCTCATCGGAAACGGCGATTGCTGTGCCTCCACTTTCCCGGATAGCCTGAAGGCATAAAAAATCCGCCAGAACCTTTGGCGCGCGCAAGCCCGATACTACTGTCGTAGGGTTGTCCCATAAGGACGAGACATCGTCGTTGTTCTCATATGCCCGCACGAGCGGGGCGCAGCCTGCGGCCTGAACACAAATCATGCGCGGTCTTTTTTCGCCAATCCATCCCAATGCCTCAAGTTCCCCAAAGGCGCGCCACATTGCCACCAATCCCGTCCCGCCACCGGTGGGATAGAGAATCACATCGGGAACATCGCCGCTGAGTTGCTCGACGAGTTCATAAGCCATCGTTTTTTTACCCTCGGCTCGATACGGCTCCTTGAATGTGGACAATTCGAACCAGCCTTCCGTTGGTGTTCTTTGCGCCACGATTTCCGCGCAATGATGTATATAGCCACGAACAACGGTCACATCTGCTCCCGCCAGAACACATTCCACTTTGTGCACACTCGGCGCTTTTTCCGGGACAAATACAGACGCCTCGATCCCCGCTCGCGAAGCGTAAGCCGCCGCCGCACCACCTGCGTTCCCAGCCGTGGGGATGGCGATTTTTTTCGCTCCCAGATGCCGCGCCATCGTGATTGCTACGGACAATCCCCTGGACTTGAAACTTCCCGTCGGATTCAAGCCCTCATCTTTCACAAACAGATTTGAAAATCCCAGAGACTTTCCAAGACGAGACACCCCCAACAAGGGAGTCATGCCTTCTCCGAGCGTAACGATAGTGCTTTCATCAGGAGCCGGGAGCATTTCATGATAGCGCCACATGGAATGAACGCGACCTGTCATTTTGTTGATGTCCAAAGTCCGCGCGGCGGTTTCGGTGTCATATCGCGCCAGCAAGGGAGCACCACTGGGGCTTAAATTCATCAAACCGCCGGGCTTGAATTGCTCTCCAGTTTTTGAACACTCAAGTCCTATGAATGCAGAATAAGGATTCATCTTAGGAGTCTCATAAATGAAGTTTTAATTCTCGATATTGTTGCTTCAGAGGTACTTTGGTACCTTTTCATTGATTCTCATAACGATATCGTCATCATGGCTACCCCCGCAAGGAGAAAACGATGGCACGCAGAGTAAAGGCATTGCCAGGCCCGGCAAAAACCCAAGGATTCATCGAAATCGCAGATGGTGTGCATATTTTCATTGGAGGAGACGGTGGCACGAATTTCGGCCTCGTTCTTACGGACGAAAAACCCGTTATCGTCGATAACGACATCCGGGTGCGAAAAGCTTTTGTGTCCGGAATGAAAGAAATCATCCGAAATTCACCCGGCTTGGTGCTCAATACCCACCACAATTTCGACCACACCTCCGACAATGGTTACTACCACAAACGAGGGGCCGTTTCCGTCGGTGAAGACAAAGTACGCCTTGAGATGGAACGAGAGGAGAACGAGGGCATCTGGGTGAAGCAAATGGCGGGCAGGCCACAAAAAGTGGAGCACCTGATTGGCAAACTTCATGTCGCGCCACCCATGGTGACATTCGAAGGCGAAATTTCCATCCGCTACGGCGGGCGGCTATTCGAGATGGTTCACATTGGCCATTGTCACACAAAAGGAGACACCGTCGTATGGATGCCGGAGGAGAGAATTCTATTTACGGGCGATCTACTCGACTATCGGACTCACCCGGTGGCAAGACTCGGGAACTTTGGCAACTGGATAGATGCGATCCCAAAACTGAAGAAATTTCCCGCCAAATTCCTCATCCCAGGCCATGGCCCCATTCCCACTCAATCCGCCTCAAAGGTATGGGATGAATTCAGGGGCTATATGACAAAATTGCGCTCTCGTACCACCGCTGCCTTGAAAAAACATCGAACCACAGCAAAGGCGGTTCCGAACGTTCACATGGATGAATATCGCAATTGGTTTCGCTCAAACCTTGTTCCGCAAAACGCATTGCTAATGGCGAAGGAATTAAGAAAAAAAAGGTGAAAATCTCACGCCCACTCTGTTGGTGGCGCTTCTCCATCGAAATATCCGGGAGGAACATCCCCTCGCACACGGCGGGCAATCAAACGCTTGTTTATCAATGAAAAGCGGCTTTCCACTTCGGCCGATGAAGACCACGGCTCTTCATCCTGAAAACCACCCACACGAATTTCTCCTTCCACGATCAAGACGCCATCCTCTTCTTTAGGAGTATTTCTCACCACTCCTGATTTGTCATCCCAAAACTGAACGGTGCCATCGTTTGCGCCGAAAACATAGACAGAACCTCCTCGCTTCCATTTTACGGTTGCAAAAGGACCTCCTTGTTCTTCTCTCCTCATTTCCGCGCTGCTCGTACCTACGATATATAAATCCCCCCAGATGAGAGGAGGTGCCATCACCCACCCCGCCGTGTTCTCTACTCGCCAACGGAAATTACCGCTAGCGCGATCCACTGCAAAAAAATGACCTTTTTCCTGATCATTCAGGACGGCGAAAATTCCTTTTTCATCCGCAGCATAAAACGAAGTATGCACTCCAAGGCGCTCAAGAAGCTCGTCGGGTGGAATCGTCACAATACCTACCTCTCCGTTCAGCGATCATCACTACAGGTTTATCAAAACATCCAGCCGTAGAATACCCCATGTAAAAGACACGATTCACCTCTTGTCCGCCAAACAAGATGAAACAATACGCTTTTTATCAAGGTCGTGCGTCATGATTATTTTTGATATGATTAGTAAACAAGTATTATTAAAATTAGAGATTATAGAAGAGGAGATTTCACATGGCCGTCGTCACCATTTCACGTCAATACGGGACAGGTGGAATTTTCATTGCACACAAGCTTGCGGACGAATTGGATTATGCGTTTCTGGGACGTGACGAACTCGTCGAACTTTGCAAGCAACGAGGTTTGACCCTGGATTTAGAGAAAATAGAAGGCCGCGCTCCGACAATCCTGGAACGTACTTTTGGTGTCGGGCGAGACAGCTTGCGAAGCGTTTTATCTGAAAGCATGAAGGAAGCTGCGGATAACGGGAACGTCGTTATCGGTGGCTGGGGAGGTCAAGTGCTCCTCAAGGATCGACCCGATACCCTTCATCTGCGAATCGTCGGCAGCCTGGAGGCCCGGATCCGTCATTTCATGGAATCATCAGGCGTAACGAGAACAGCCGCAGAAGAAACCATCAAGAGATCAGACCGGGATCAGGGTTTGTTTTCCCAGTATTTTTTCAATGTCGATTTCGCCGATTCAACTCTTTATCACGGTACACTGAACATCGAACAAACATTGCCTGAAGACATGATTTCCTTCATGGAATCGATGATTATAGAAAAAGAAAAAACGGCTTCATAAGCAGAAACTGAAGATCGATTTCCATATCATACGCTACCCCGTAGATTTTGATCTTCTGTGCCTCCCAAAATGCCGCCGCGAAAAGGTATATTCACCTCCGTACAATCTTAATAGAGATGCGCCGGCTTCGTGAAAACTGCCATGAAAATCATACTGTTCTTCTCTTTGCTTGCGAGGACGCCGCAGCCACTGCAATAAGCGATAACACTTGAACAGCCAACACGAGAATAAACGCCCAATAGTAGCTTTTCCATAAATCAAAAAAATATCCCGCAATCCAAGGCCCGACGGCTGAGGCCAATCCTCCTCCCATTTGACTGAAGCCTAGGATTCGACCAAAACTTTTGCCTGCGAAAATATCCGCCTTGAGCGATACGAAAATCGCGCCCCGGGCTCCAGCACCGATGCCATACACCAAAACATAAGCATATCCCAGCCAAGCACGCTCTTCAGATAAATTCATCAACAGAAAAACGCCCGATATGGCAACCACGCTAAGCAGATAAAAAGTTCGGGTTCGCCCAATCCTGTCTCCCACCCAACCCCCCAAAATACCTCCCAAGGCTCGGACTACAGCCAGACCTCCTATCAGAGAGGCAGCTCTCATCGTGCTCATTCCTACATCAACCATGTGCGCGGCCTGGTGCACACCGACCACGCTGAAACCAACACCATTAAATATCCCCGCCAAAAACAATAGCCAAAAAACCGAATCGGACAGAGCTTCTCTCAAGGTCCAGTTCGACCTGAGGTCACCTCCTGCTCTTCTCTCCGTTATGTCGACACGGCCACGGTGCAAAAATACATTCAAGGGAACCAACAAGACGATGATGCCAACCGCCAGCAAAACATACGCTGCTCGCCATCCAAAAGTCGCGATTAGATAAGCAGAAAACGGAACCATGACGATGCCGCCACAACTCCTGCCCGATAACGATATCCCCATCGCCAGAGAACGGCGCTGCGTAAACCATTGGCTAACGATAGTGCTCGTAGGAATAAACCCAAACATGGTAACGCCTAGTGCTACGACACCTCCATAGAAAAAATACAAGGTGGGTAAACTGGAAACCTTTGACATCAAAGCAAGGCCGACACCTAGAATTGTGATTCCCGTAGGGATGATCACCCTCGGACCCCAACGGTCCACCATTGCCCCAATAAAGCCGGCGGAAATCGCAAACGTGGCCATTGAAAAAGAAAACGCCAGGGCGGTGTCCGCCCGAGACCACCCAAATTCATTGAGAAAAACCACATAAAAAACGGGAAACGTTCCGACGATGGAACCACCGACAGCCATGGTGAAAAAGGTAAGGCCAACTATCACCCAGCCATAATAGCGGCTTGAATTCTCACTTGCCTTTTCTGAATAATAGAATTTCATTTGTTGAATACCGTGACCAAAAATACAGGCGCCCCATCAAAGAGACGCCTAAGAAACGATGATTCACAAACCGTTTCATTTTGGGAAAACCGGCTACGTAAGATTGTACCTTTAGGCAAACCGAATAGATGTTCAGACACGCATCGGCATTACAACATATGTATAACCATCCGAGTCTTTAGGAGAGAGTACCCCTGGGCTCAGCGAATCCTTTAACTCCATGCTGATTTCCTCTTCATCCAATATGGAGAGCGCATCAAGACAATACCTTGAATTAAATCCAATCGTGATGTCGGTCTGCGCGTTCGATTCTATTATTTCCTCAGCCTCCCCCGCTTCTGAGCCGTTCGTCGTCAACTTCAACTGGCCCGGCGAAAACTCGAATTTCACCATGCGTGTTTCATTAGTAAAAAGGGAAACCCGCCTGAGCGCTTGTGTTAGCCTTTCCCGGTTCATCAAAATGGAATGCTCATTGTTATCTGGAATCACCTGCCTATATTTCGGAAATTCACCGTCTATCAGCCGGGCCGATAATGCAATATTATCCATTTGAAAAATGATGTGGTTTGGGGTGAGAGAAGCAGACGCTTCGTCTCCTGAAAGAGACAAACCCTGACCGCTTGAGACGTGGGTGAGAGAAACGGATATGTCACCCTCGACGCCCTGCAAGAGCTTCACCAGTTCTCCTAAAGCTTTTTTATGGACAATCACTCCTCCATCAAGTATCAACCCTTCGCTCGCTCGCTCAATCATCGCCAACCGATGGCCATCCGTAGCGACAAGGCGCAGTATATCGGATTCGGTTTCCATGAAGACGCCATTGTAAGTATAGCGCGTCTCATCCTGAGATATCGCAAACATTGTCTTGCGAATCATTTCCGATAATACCGATGCGGAAATTGTATGTGTTTTTGAGTCTTTCGACTCAGGAAGGGCGGGAAATTCTGTGGGTGGCAATCCCGGAAAACGGAATTTCGAGCGCTCACAGCGCATTTCAATCCATTGTCCATCTTCTTCCGTGAAACGAACCTCCGCCTCAGGAAGTTCTCGAACAATGTCAAACAATTTCCTCGCATTCAGCGTAACTTTGCCCGCTTTCTCTACTTCGGCCTCGAACACTCCCCGCATACTGATATCAAGATTCGTGCCCAACAAGCGGATATTCCTATTGCCCTCGGTCTCGACAAGCACATTTTGCAATATTGGCATTGCACTGCTTCTATTTTCGACGACACCTTGTATCGTCTGCAGGGCTCTGAACAACGTATCCCTAGAAATGGCTAGCTCCACAGTACCGACTCCTTGTAATGGAACAGAGTTTCACAAATCATTGATCAGCATCAACTCGTATATTAGTTTGATAATAACAAATTTTAGGGTCTCGTAAGCATAAGTTTCATATAAACCAAAGATGGATACAGGGCAAGGGGATGGATTTTTTGAAAATGACCTTTTTGTCGCTCGTCGAAATTTGATTACATGAATTTCGGGTATAAAATGTCATTTCGCTGATATGGATGTCTGGGAAGAGAAGAAATACCGCTACCAGAAAGATCAGAGATCAAGTCACGAAAAGAAAAAACGAAGGACATAATTCTTGAATCATTCATTTGAAATGGTAATATGCAACCTTGTTAATGCGCAGGTTCTTCAACCCATCTCTTTGTTATGAATAAATTGACCTCCCAACGCTCCATACTGCACATTTACGCACATCCGGATGATGAATCCTTTGGAAATCCTGCCACATTCACACTCTACTCAAACCAAGGCGTGCGCATGAGCCTCCTTACTCTCACACGAGGAGAAGCAGGCCTCACAAACGGGATATGTGAGCCCGAGGAGTTAGGTGACGTTCGAGAAAAAGAGCTGGAAGACGCCTGCCGGGCGCTTGGTGTCAAAGATATGACGCTCTGGAACTACCCAGATGGTGGATTGAATTCCGTCGAGGACTCAGAAATTCTACCCCGCATCGAAGAATTTATCCGAAACATTTCTCCTGACGTGGTCGTGACTTATGGAGAGGACGGCGTTACCGGACACCCTGACCATATTGCCGTCGGCGGCTGGGCCACAAAGGCTTTCCACCAACTTATGAGGAAAAATCTAGGTGTTGCTCCCAAACGCCTATACCACCGAATATCGCCAGAAAAAAGACGCTCTTTGTACAATCGCTCCGACTTCATTTATCGAGATGACTACACAACCATTATTGATGGGAGAAACTTTCCACACGCGAGAATAAAAGCGCAAGCATGCCACCGCTCGCAAAAACAAGCTACGGATTACACCCAACCAAAAGTGTTTGAAGCAGGATTGGTAGATTATTATTTCAGGCATTATCCCACTTGGCGTGGAGGCTTGCTGGAGGCTGATTTATTCGGAGATTCGCACCATGTCGATGAAACCGAATTACCCTGAATTACACCACCCGGCCATACGCGAGTCGTACATTTTTTACTGAAAGAGAATTCGTCCACTCTGGTATATGAGTGCTCACAACCAAAGTAATTCCAGAGGTGGCTAAATCTTTTATAATTCCGGCAATTAATTCGCTGTTTTCTTCGTCTACATGGGAAATGGGTTCATCCAAAAGAAGGGTTTCCGCTCCTGCCGCTAACGCCCTGGCAAGGGCAACGCGCTTTTTCTCTCCCCCAGAGAGTTTTGCAGCGTCTCGGTGAACCAAGCCCTCGCATCGCGTTTTGAGGATGGCTTCTTCAGCTTTTTTATTCGCCTGCGATATATTCATCCCACGCGCTCGGGGTCCATAAGAAACATTTAACATTACATTTCCCTGAAAAAGATATGGTTCCTGGGCGAGGAGCGTGATCTGTCTCCTGTATTTGAGCCCCGGTTTGCCAAAAATTACGGCCTTACCTTTGTATTTGATGATGCCATCTTCAGGCATAAGCAAACCCGCCATCACACGCAACAGCGTTGTTTTACCAGAACCATTTGCTCCGGTGAGCAATGTTACCACACCAGATGACACCTCTATTCTCCCAATGTCCAGAACTAAATCGGACTCAAACCGAAATTTCACGTTTTCCAGAAAAAACACATCCATATCAGGACCTTTGAATGTAACGAGAAAGCAAATTCGTCACGAAAATTATCACCAAGAGCACAACGCCCAAGGCAATTCCGAAACCGAATTCTCCTTTCATACTTTCAAGCGCAATGGCCGTGGTCAGGGTTCGGGTATATCCCTCGATATTCCCTCCGAGCATCATAGCGATTCCCACTTCTGAAGATACGCGGCCAAACGCCGCCAGCACCGCCGCCACCATCCCGAAACGAGCTTCACGCAGCACTGTCCAGGCCACAAGCCCATTGGACGCACCCAAGGTGAGTGCTGTTTCCCGAACCCTTTCATCAACGGATGCGACGGACGTCATGGAGAATACCGCGACGAGTGGAATTGCCAACACGACCAATCCGACAATGATGGCCGAAGGAGTGAACAACAAGTCGGCAAACCCTAAAGGCCCGCGCCTAGAGATGAAGCCATATACGAGCAATCCGATAACGACAGTGGGCAAACCAAGTGATGTTTGAAACACTGTGATGGCGAACCCACGCCCTCGAAAACGTGCTGTCGCTAACAGAAAACCAACAGGCAGGCCAATGAGAGACGCTAGAATCGTAGCCCAAAAACCTACTTTGATGGTCACCCAAGCGGCGCGCATTACTTCTGGATCTGACCTAAGCACCCGCATCAACCCATCGGCAAATCCATCTAGTAAATATTCCAAACCGCCTATCCTCTAGGGAAATTCATCAATATGTTCTCTTCGCGTTTGGATAAAAGAGTTGTTTTCCCATAAGCCGAAAATCACGGATGATTCCTTGTCCTTCAACAGATGTGAGAAAATCGATATATTTCACTGCCAAACCAAATTTCACATGTGGATGACGCATCGGGTTCACGGCGATCACGCTATAAGGGTTGTGCAAGCGCTCTCCTATTGACCCTTGGATCTTGAGGGAAATCTTTCTGTTCGCAACGAGAGCAATATAAGTGCCTCTGTCTGTAAGCGTGTATCCACTCTTTTCGTCCGCTGCCATCAGCGTTCTGCCCATTCCCTGGCCCAAAGCGCGATACCAGGGACCAAACACACCAACGCCGGCACTTTTCCAAAGCTCTATTTCCTTCTTGTGTGTTCCAGAGTCATCTCCCCTGCTGAACCAAAGACTTTCCGAATTCTTTATTCGAAGCAACGCCTTGGACACATCGAATGTCCTGAATACCCCAGCAGGGTCCGATGCTGGGCCTACGATCACAAAATCGTTATACATGACGGCTCTTCTGCGAACACCGTAGCCTCGCTCCATAAACAAATCTTCCGATTTCTTCGCATGGACGAGCACAACGTCCACATCACCATTTTGCCCCAGTCGCAATGCCTTCCCCGTGCCTACGGATATGGTATGCACGAAAACACCATATTTTTTCTCAAATACAGGATGTAATTGCTTGAGCAAACCAGAATTCTCTGTGCTCGTCGTAGTCGCAAGTTTCAAGCGCTCCAACGCGAGAGAATTGGTCCCAAATCCTAAAACCAACAGAATCAATAGGGATAGCCACGTGAGGGCACACCTCATTATGGGGATGTCCTTTATGCTCTTGGTTGTTCTGAAGAGTCGAACGGAGGCGCAGAATCCAGTATTTTGAGTTTAATTTCTTTCGAGAATGTTTCGAGAAGCGCTTTGGTCCCAACTTTTGCATCTATAGATGAAGTCAGCCTCGCAAGAGACATGGGTTCGCCGTGTTCGTTTTTCTCGATGCAAGCATGAAAAGTTTGGTAGTACCCTAAATCGTCATAACCTTCCAATATCGCTTGCAAATAATTTTGCCGTGATGTCGGCACATACAACCACCAGATGAGAGAACCATCGCATGACTCAGGATTGAGCCTCTCGCCTTTGCGAAGGGACGTCATGCGCGCATTCGAATTCGACTTGCCGCTTGTCGAACGAACTCGGGCATTTCTTTCACAAACAAAGAACGGGGAACCACCTTGTCAAAACCTGCTCGAGTCGCTGAGTTGAGCAACTCCGGCTCGGTATGCTTGCCCCAAGCAATGGTGTACGCATCTTTGTTTTTTTGACTGGCCTTTAACTTTTTGACGAGTTCACCCGCTTTTTCGCCACCTAGTTTGTGGTGATGCAGATCCGACATGAATAATACGGCGCAAAATTTTTCGATCGTCTCATCAAATTTCTCCTCTGAATCGATGAACTCCAACACAATCCCTTGCGAAATTCCCGCTTCACGAATACCGGCGGAGAACATTAAATCAGAGCAAACGACAAAAACTCTATTTGCCTCTTCTGTCATCATGAACCGCTTTGCTTCTCATGTAAAAATTCATTTTTAGGTTTACCCAGATAACCAGGCAAGTAGTCGATACGGCCTGAAGATAATACTTCAATGTATTTCGCACCCTCAGGTCCCACGCCCGTTGCGCTATGGAACACACCGCCCGGGATGGAGGCGAAACTACCGGGTTCGAGCCATTCCTCAACGCCATCAATGTGCATTTTCAGTTTACCCTTCAGCATAATGATAAACTGATCTTCGGGGTGGCGATGAATCGTACTCTCATTGAACAGCGTGTCGGGAGAAATCTCGCCGCGCTGCATCGTCAACCCATCCAATGCGACCGCTCGACGCATGGTTCCCTTACGAAGATTTTGAGTTTCTGGAATGTCTTCCCAGCGATGAAAACCCAATTTATCGTCCCTTGCCTGTCATTCCTATGGACGGCAGATACGCACTTGGTGAGGGAAAATCGTTAGACTTCCATTTTCTCGCCTAAGAACTCGATGAGGCCATGGATGTTTTCGAGCGTATCGATTTTATAGAGCATCGCCTCAATCATAGCGATCTGATTGCTCTCGTACACCAAGCTGCTGCATTCCGTGAATTTCTCGTAAAGCTCCTCGCGATCCATGGGGCGCTGAGGAGTGCCACGGGAGATTTCCGACATTTTCTCATACACCGTGCCGTCTTCAAGTTCTATCGCCACCTTGCCGCGAATGAGAGCGTAACCCTGGGCCTCGATTTCATCGTCCTTGAAGGCATTTATCTTTTTCATCATCTCCACGACATCGGGACGCTTGACGACCTCGTCTTTATATTGAGCAATCCCAGCTGCGCGCTCTAACAACAAGGCGGCAAACCCAAATTGTAAAGAAAATTTAGCCTCCAGTTCGTTTTGCGGCTCCGTGTAGCGCAGAGGTTCCAACACGCGCGAGGTGGTCCCAAAACGTAACTCTTTGACCTGCTCTGGCTTGACATCATTTTCTAAAATCAGATCCCGGGCGGCATCCATGGCAGGGTGTGACAGGGAACCGCAAGGATATGGTTTAATCGACACTCCGGGATCTACCGCCGACCAGGCATTACCAAGTTTTCCAACAATATAATCTTGATCACAACCACCACCCATAATCTGGAAAAATCCCCATTGTCCATCAAATATCGTGGGGTCCGAAGAGTAACCGCCCGACGCCAACCTTGCCGCTACAACACCGTTCTCCGCCGCGCGGCCACAGTGGTACGGCTTCGTCATCGTTCCAAAATTAGCACGAAGACCGGCACTTTCCGAACAGGTGATCCCGTAGCACATACGCAATTGATGTTCATTCAATCCCATCAACTTCGCGGCTGCAGTAGCCGCTCCAATGGCGCCAATCGTTCCCGTGGAATGAAATCCTTTGATGTAATGATCCGGCCGAATCGCCTCCGCCACCTTACATTCCACTTCGAAGCCCAGCGCAAATGCAGTGAGCAACTCCTGCCCCGTTGCGCCCAGCGCCTCGGCAATAGCCATAGCAGCGGGCATCACCGGACATGTGGGGTGAGTCAACAAGCCGTACACACGATCTGGATAGCTGCTCAACTGCGTATCGTCATAATCCATTGCATGGCCCGCGATGCCATTGGCCAAAGCGGCAAGATGGGCAGGCACCGTCATATCAGTCCCTACTACACGCGCCTCGGGTTCTCCTCCAATTTCCCTGAGGTAGTTTTGAATTATCTGCCCACTTTCTTCTGTGGAACCCGCAACCATCAAACCGATACCATCCACAAAACAGCGGCGCATGATTACCCTGACATCTTCAGGAATGTCTTCGTATTCCGTCTCCAAGACAAATTCGACGATGGCATCTGTGATGAGAGAATCCGAATCGCTCATAACCTCACCTTTCTAAAATACTTGGGAATTGATCAATTCTTTTGTCGCTCCACCCCTTCGGACTTAGGATTCGGCGGTACCGTTATCAATTTCATCCGGGGTTTAGGACAAAAATATCCGGTTAATTTTGAAAAAATTAACGTATTCGAACAAATCCTATTTAGCGCAAAAATCAACAGTCCTGACAAAAGCAAAGCGCCCAACAACCAAATCACTCCACGTGTCATGATGGATTCCCCGAAACCCCCAATTTCCTCACGTAAAACAAATACCGATAAAGGAGCCGTGTCGGATTCTGGTTCAAATAAATAAAAACGAGTCGTCTCGCTCGGCGACCCGCGATTCGAACCAATTGACAGGGAGATGATCTTCGCCCACTGCGTTGTCAATAACCTAACGCATAAACCTCAATCACAAAACCTAACAAAAAGAGCACAACTCGGCAAGAATAAACCAGATTTTTTTTCTCTTTCTATTTTACTTATTATGATAAAGCATGGAATAATAAGACTCTGAAGGGGGTGGTAGAAATCATGTACCGTATCACGCTTTATTCGCCAAAAGTGAAACTATTGATTTAATGGGAGTCATTATTTTTTGCGCAAGCTTGTGATTTTTTGCGCAAGCGGAATGAAAGCTCAACTCCCAAGAACAAGATGCGAACTTTATAGCCATTCTAAAAAATGGAGTTTGAAATGATTTTAGATATTGAGGCCGGTGACATCCTTCCAGCAAAAGATGCCATCGCTTTAATGGACCAAACAGACCTCGGACCTTCCATTGATGTCCCCGAAATCCCCGAAAACGCACACCCCGAGAACATTACGGAAGAGGATAGAGAATTTCTGCAAGGTGAGGTCAGGCGACTCAAAAAAGAGAAAAATGCACTCATCTTGGCTCATAATTATGTTCCCAGAGACATTCAGGATGTATCCGATGTCATCGGAGATTCATTGTTTTTAGCCCAACAAGGCGCTGCCTCGGACGCAGATTACCTCGTTGAACCATCCGTCTTGTTCATGAATCAAATTTTGGCCGCGCTTAAAAAACCGCATCAAACTGTATTGGCTCCCAGTCTACAGGCACTTTGCTCTTTGGCCGCTCATGCCGATGTCGATAAAATTCGGGAATGGAAAAAGGAGCATCCTGACGGAATCGTCATCAGCTATGTAAACACATACCTTGAGGTAAAAGCGGAGAGCGATTACTGTTGCGCGTCCGCCAACGCGGGCAAAATCACCCTGCATATCCTTGAAAACTCCAGACCCGAGCAACCTATATTGTTTTTGCCCGATGTATTCTTGGGCTTCTACGCAGCCAAACTCCTGGAGAGCAAAGGACATTCTTTGGACCGCCTCCATCTTATGATGGGCGCATGTCATGTGCATGAAAGGATTCGCCCGCATCACGTCCTGGAGCAGCAACAATTGCACCCCGAAGCCATCACCGTGGTTCACCCCGAGTGCGGATGCACCAGCGCCTGCATGCGTCAAGTGAACGATGGAATCGTGCCTGAGGATATGCTTCAGTTCCGATCAACTCAGGGTATGATCAAGCTGCTGGAGGAAGTCCCTCACCCCGAAGTCATCGTGGCTACCGAGGTCGGAAACCTCCACCCAATGTCCAAAGCGGTTCCGGACAAAATCTTAATTCCCGCTAGCCGCGAAGCACTTTGCGCCTACATGAAACAAAACACATTACAAAACCTGTATGAATGCCTACGTGATCTAAAGCATGAAATTACCGTGGATCCGGAGCTGGCTCGGCGCGCGCGAATACCCATTGAGCGTATGCTCAAAATCGTATAACACCAAATACCACTAGATATGGACATCCGTTCTAAAATTCGGGAATGGCTCCTAGAAGACTTTGCAGGTGCTCCTCTTCAGTATGACGCCGAAAAAGAACCCTTGTGCGTGGCCGAGTTGCGCTCGAAAAGCGATGCCATTCTCGCAGGTTCCCCCTTTTTCATCCATATATTGGAGGAAACCCAAAACCTTTTGGCTCTCGGGAAAAGTATTCCACCTGAAGTCAACTGGCAAAAAGATGAAGGCTCCACGATTTCCAAAGGCGAACTATTAGCATATGTGTCAGGCCACACCCAAACCATTTTGAAGGCAGAGCGGACCGCGCTCAATCTTCTTTCACATATCTCTGAAATCGCCACGCATACGGCTCATACATTGGCTCGCTTCGGAGATTTTCCCGACACTCTCAAGGGCATTATCGATACCAGAAAGAACCGCCCAGGCTTGCGTTATTTTGAAAAATACGCAGTACGCGCAGGTGGTGGCCAAAATCACCGCCTCGGTTTTTTCGACGGTGAAATGATAAAGGATAACGACATTGTAGCTGCCGGCTCCATCACTGCCGCCATCGACAGACAATTCGGCAATCGATATATGACGGAAACTCAAATTGAAGTACAAAACTTAACGCAGTTAGAAGAAGTAATCGAAGACGGACACGTGCACATGATTCTGCTCGATAATATGGACATCGAAACACTCCAAAAAGCCGTTTCCCGCACCCGAAAGGTTGGTATCGCCTCGAAAACACAAAAACCCTATGAGCTCGAGGCCTCCGGTATCGGTGACGCCAGCATGAGGAGCATCGCAGAGACGGGGGTGGACTATATTTCCACCAGTTCGCTCGTTCGCTCCGCCCCTCCACTTGACTTTCACATGAAAATCACAAAAGTAGATTTATGATTTTCTCGAAGATTTGTTTTTAACTGATTTATGGTGAAAAGCTGTTTCCCCGACTTTAATCACTTCCGAGGAACATTATGTCTCTAGAAGTCGATTCTAAAAACGTAGACTACTACAAAGCTTCTGACGGACGCATCATCGCCATCCACATCAAAGGAGATTTCAACGATTACGACAAGTTTCCTCCTTATCTGGATACTGATGAGGCGAAAGATCACATCCGCACCGCATACGCTGGCCAAGATATTGAGGCCGAGCGCAACACAAAGGCGCATATGACGGATAATGAAGTGCCCCTACAAATCATCGTTTTGAACAGACCCAAAGGCGCCATTACCAAAGCGCATTATCACGTGGTGGAAGAGAGAACTACGAATACCACACGGCACCAGATTCTCTTGTGCCAGCGTGGCAAAGTTCGAGTCGGCGTATTTACCAAAGAAGGGGGAAATTTAGGCGATGCAATTTTGCATCGCGATGATCTCATATTGATGTACGAAGGACACGAAGTTGAATTCTTGGAAGATGACTCAAAACTCATCGAAATCAAGGAAGGCCCTTTCCCGGAAACGGACGAGCGGGACAAAGTCGATTTGAAATAAACATGAAATATACAGATATGGACACCATCCAATTAGCCAACCCGGAGAGACGCCATGAAATTTTGCACCTTTGAAGTGCGAACACCTGTTGGCCCATTCGAGCGTTTGGGCGCCGTTGTATCCGAAGGCGATGACCCCCGATACATCGACCTCAATTTCGCGGCGGCTGCGGAATTCAAACAGCGTGGCTCCTCACGTCCCCAAGCCATGGCGGACGCCCTCATTCCATCCGACATGCTGGCCATTGCGGCATCGGGTAAAGGCGGCATCGAAGCCGCTGAAGAAGCTCTCGAATACGCACTCGAGCATGAAGACGCTACCGGCCCTCGCGGGGAGCAAATTATATATGCGCCAAGCGAAGCCCGGCTCCTTGCGCCGATAAAACAACCTCCGCTCATTCGTGGTTTTGCCGGATTCGAGCGCCATCTCAAAAAAACATTTGAAGTGATGGGCCTAGAAATCCCGCAAACCTGGTACGAGCGTCCACTTGCCTTCAAGGCGAGTTGCGCCCACATGGCCGGGCCTGAGGAGGAAGTCCCCTGGCCCAGCTTCACCGAAAAAATGGATTTTGAACTCGAATTCTGCTGTGTGGTCGGCATGCCGGGGCGGGATATTTCAGAAGAAGACGCACATGAGCACATCTTCGGTTATGCGATATTAAACGACTGGAGCGCCCGGGACGCACAGGGAGGCGAAATGGCAATGGGAACCGGACCATACAAGAGCAAGGACTGGTGCTGGAGTTTGGGTCCCTGGATAGCCACACCCGATGAGGTCGGTGATCCAAAAAATATTCCCATGGCCGCAAGGATCAATGGAGAAACATGGGTGGAAACCACGCCCGGAGAGATGTATTGGACTTTCGCGCAAATAATCGCCTACACCGCCAGGGATGAGAATCTCCTCACGGGAGATCTAATGGGGTCAGGCACTGTTCCCGGGGGGTGCGGCATGGAAATAGACCGATGGATCCAACCAGGGGATATCGTGGAAATTGATATGGGCCCACTGGGAATTATGAGAAACAAGGTTGGCCAAAAACCAGAGCCCAAACCTTACACATACAAATAATTTTACAATTCTTTTTCCTGATCGTCTTTTTGTGGACTCATGAGATGAACGACTCTTTGCGGGAAGGGTATCTCGATGCCCTCCTCGCGAAGCCGACGCTCAATCTCAAATCTTAAATCACTCGCGACCCCCAATCGGCTCATCACATTCGGAGTGAAACAGCGCAGTTCAAAATCCAGGCTACTTGAACCGAAATCACGAAATATAACATTGGGTTCAGGAAAATCGCTCACCTGCTCATTCTTATCGGCAACATCCAATAAAATTTCTCGAACTTTTTGCACGTTGGAGCCATATGCAACACCAACCCCGACTTCTACGCGACCATACTGATCGCGATGCGTCAGGTTGGTGACCGATGTCGAAATAATCTCCGCGTTCGGAATAATCACCGAAGCCCGTTGCCAGGTTTCAAGCTCCGTTGCGCGAAACTGTATTCTTTTCACAACTCCCTCATCATTTCCCACACGAACCCAATCCCCGACTTTGATAGGCCTTTCGACCAAAAGTATCAACCCGGAAACAAAGTTATTCACCACATTTTGCAGCCCAAAACCGACCCCGACCGAGAGGGCACTGGCAACCAGCGCGAGGTTCGAGAGATCGATTCCCGTTACTGAAATACTTAATAGGGCCGCAACGATTACACCCGCATAACCGAATCCCGCGTTTAGAGAGTGGCTTATACCGGAAGGCAGATTCGTTTTCTCCAGAAAACGCTCTGACAACTGCCTTTGCAAGAACCTTGCTCCGGCCATGGTGAAGAAGAAGACGGCAATAGCCAAGAAAATATCGATTATAGATATGCGAATGCTGCCCACTTGGAATCCGGACAACACCTGGAAGGTCGAGCGAATCAGATCATCAGGCGGCACTCCCCAAATGGGCACGATAACAATGACGCCGAAAATAAAAATGACCGGATCGACAATGACTCGCCCCCAAGAACGATACCTCTCGATCACGCGGGAAGGAATGTGGAGTTTGTCTTGTATAGACTCGGATTTAGTCGACCAGGATACCAGTTCGTGCATCAAACCACGCAACAAAACCATTACCGATAACAGAAGGGCCGTCAAAATAAGGTTGGTGAGAAGCCACTTGCCGAAAACGCCATATCCGACAAACAACGCTGCAACACTAATAATTGCAAGCACTCTCGCGGTGCGACGCATCAATCGCCACGTCTGTCCCTCCCGTGCGATCTCACCTTCCTGATCCGCTTCGGCTCGCCAGAGTTTCCCCCGCGCAAGTTTGACGAAGAACCAACCTTCCAAGGCTCCGAACACCGCGGCGTAAATCGCCATCGCCCCGGCGGATCTCGCCCCCTCTCCCCCGAGGTTTGAGAAGAACATGTCGACCAAAAAAACAACCGCCAACGTGAAAATCAAACGATAAGCGCTTTGCGCATTTTCTGAAGATTGGCCCGTGAACCGCCAAGCCGGTTGATCGGGGGAGAGAAAAGACTTCGCAAACGAAACAACCAAACAAAAGAGCAACATGGAAAAAAGAAAAGACGTGAGTGCTTCTCCAAACAGACCACTCACCAAAGCGCCCGGTCGGGTCACCCATATATAAAGGCCCGCTAAAACAGTTCCTGGGAAAATGCTGTTGCCAACTCCTTCTATGATGGCGGCGCCAAACCGACGCGCATATGAGGGCTCCAACATCCCGAGGTCGCGGCCGAGCATACTCAAAGCGCTCCGCCTAATTCCCCATCCAAAAACTGCGCCTAGAATCAAAACCACTATTCCCGGCAACAAGACTGCACTACCACCAATATCTGGAGGCAGTTTTGCGAACCAATCCCATGGAGAACGGAGAATACTTCGAACTTCAGCCGCAATTTCCGGAACGCCCTTTGTGAGCACGCCGGGTGAGACGGGTATCGGTGTACGACGGTACATCTCTCTCAAAAGCTGCTCGAACTTATGTCGGGAGAGGGATTCTTCCAACTGCGCAGCCTGGACAATGGCCAGTTCGGCCTCGACGATGCGCGCGCGCGCAACCGTGATTTGACGATTATATTGCTCTCTTTTGTCGGCTATCTCTCTCGCTTCGGGCGGGCTGTCCTTTGCGGGGGGAGGGCCGATGGCCTCGAGTAATTTCACAAACTGCTGGAGTTCTTTTTGGAATCTTGTTTTGACGTCATCAGCGCGTGAACGGATTTTCCGTACCAAAAACAAATATCCCCGAGTAAGGCTTGGGGTTTTTCCTTCACTTTGAAGATACCGGGTCGCATCTCGCAAAACGATCGTCCAATCTGTTGTTTCTGTCGTTTCACTTGAAGCAATATCCGCCGCATATGCTACAGAGGAGAAAAAAAGTGAAATCACCAAAACGAAATAAAGACTACCTATTTTGCGGCTCATGAGTCTCTCGCCTTCATCATGTTTTTTGACAGTCAGCTTTAAGGTGAATAATAAGCCCTATATCAAGCGGTCTCACTATATATACTATTGATTTTCAACCCTTGCGAGAATGACTCGCCGCGACCGCTAAAAGTAGCGACACCCAATACACAAGGGAGCGACTGAATCATGAACGGCTGATTTGTGATGCTCTGTGACTCTTCCTATTCCGTCGACGTATCCACACTCGGTTGTCGTTGAACCCAGCATCCCACGCAAAAACCCTCTCTGTTTGTCATTAAAATCTTGTTTCCGCATGTGAGCCTATCCCTCTTTTGTGGCACCAAACTAAAAACCAAACCAAAAGGCACACACTTCCCATAAAATGGCTTATCGTCATCGCGCCCCATACACCAGCGGCTTCGAATCCCAACGGCAAAGCGGCAAAATATGCGAGAGGTATCTGAAAACCCCATCGAATAAAGGCTTCCACAACCATAGGCGGCTTTGTGTTCGCCGCCCCTTGAAAAGCACCCGCCAACATTCGCCGGATAGCTTCAAACAGAGTGCCGATGGTGAGTATGCGGACACAAGTGACACCAACATCGATTCCCTCGTTTCTCATGCCGAAGATCAAGACAATTTCTCTTGCATAAAAGTACAAAAGAAACGTCACGCCACACATCATAAAAAACAAACCAGCTATAGAGAGATAGACACTTTTTAGCGCCCGATCCGGCCGGTTAGCGCCTATGTTTTGACCCACCATCGTCCGGACGGCAGACTGAATCCCAAAACCGGGCAATCGCGAAAACGTCCCGAGCCGATTCCCAATCGACCATGCGGCTAACACCAACGGCCCAAACAACGCCAAAATCTTCAGCAAGATGAGAAGGGCGCCGCGCTCAAGCAAGTTTTGCGCCGCTGCGGGCCAGCCCAAAAGAATGATACGACGCAAGGTTTGCGCATGGGGCTTGAGATGAATCCACCTGATACGGAGGCGAGAACGTCCTGATGTCAAAATCCATAGGACGACAATAATTCCTATGATACGACCCAATCCAATTCCAAAGGCAGAACCCGGAAGTCCTAATCCCGTGAATGGGCCCAGACCAAAAATAAGGAGAGGAATGAACGTGATGGACATAAGCGTTGAAACTCCGAGGCCAATCAAAGATTTCCCTGGTTCGCCGGCCGCTTTCAACTGATGTGAGACCGTAAAAATGCCATCTACAAACGCTATTGTGAGAAACGATGCCTGTAAATACCCAACACCAACTCGCATCACATTAGCGTCAGAAGTTAAAAGACCAAGCAAATGCGATGACAACATATATCCTAGAATGCTGATGGCGACGTAATAGATGCCCGCAAGCAAAAAGGCCTGACCCGCCACATGGCTTGCGTGTTCAGGCTCTTTTGCTCCGATCCTCTGAGCCACCAAAGCGCTGCCCGCAATTCTGATGCCGAAGCCAACTGCACGAAAAAAGAAGATGATCATAAAGCTCAAAGACACCGCAGCCAGATATTCTGTCCCCAAACGCCCCACCCAAAAGATTTCGACCAGCGTGTCGGCGTTCCAGGCTATCGGTTCCAGACATGAGGGAACGGCCAGGCGAAATAGCCCAAAGCCAATGGAGCCCTTTGTATAGTCATAGCGCTTCACGGATGCCATAAGGAATGGAACTCAAGCTTTAATAGTGCTCATGGCTTGCCCTTTGGGGGCTAAATTTCCTACTCGCCGCCGCCAGCCAATCGCAAACCATAAGAACAACGCCACGCCGCCGATGATCTGACTCGCCGCCACCGCCCACCAAATTCCCAACTCCCGGAATCCCATCCAAACCGCCAAAATATAGGCACCTGGCAATTGCACCACCCAGCGAACGATTGCTTCAACGATCATCGGAGGCCTAGTAGATGATGCCCCTTCAAATATTCCCGCTATTACACGTCTTGTGGCCTCAAATCCAAGGCCTACGCATAAGATTTGCAAACAAATAACTGCGTGGGGCAAAGCAACGCCTTTCGCACCGAAAAAAGTAACGATTTCTTTGCTCCAAACACTAATACCCATGATGACAACAACCATGATAGAAACAACCGCCCCCACCGTCACCCAAGCGCTGCGTATGGCGCGCTCTGGCTTTCTCGCGCCGATGTTTTGGCCCACCATTGTCCGAACTGCGCCTTGAAGAGAAAACCCGGGCATTCTTCCCATGTTGCTGACACGACTGCCGAGACCCCACGCCGCAAGGGCCAGCGCGCCAAAAGGAGCTAGCATCCAGACCAATACCAAATTGGCGCCTCTCTCAAAAAACATTTGCCCCCAAGCTGGCCACCCTAATTCTAATATCCGCTTCATCTCCAACGAGCGCGGAACAAGATGACGCCATTTTAAGTGTATTCTGGCATTCCCCTTGAAAAGAATGATTAACATCACGACGCACCCTGCCAGCCTGCCTACCCCTAAACCGAGATTCGCGCCGGCCAGGTGCAACGGGGGAATCAGTCCGAAGCCAAAGATAAAAGCGGGCATCGCGATGAATGTAACGCCTGAATTCATAATCATCGCGAAAAGCGAATACTTTGGTTCACCGGCGCCCCGGAATATATTTGCAAGGGTGAAGATACCGTCAATAAACAAAAGCATGAGAAACCCGGCTCGGAGATAAATCGCCGACAAATACAAAAGCCTCGGATCAGACGTCATCCATCCTATTAAATAAGGCGAGAAAACATATCCTGCGCCGCATAAGGGAATGAAAAAGAACGTTTGAAGCAAAATACACTGGCCAGCAACAAGAGCGGCTCCCTCTTCGTCATTTGCGCCAATCCTTTGCGCAACCAGCGCTTGGCCAGCTACGCGAATTCCCATGCCCACCGCTCTCACCATCATGGGGATCATGAATCCTAGCGACATCGCTCCGAGCGCATCTGCTCCCAACCGACCTACCCAGTAAATTTCAACGATGGTATCTACGTTCCAAGATATCAGTTCCGAGAATATCGGCAGGGACAGAACCACCAAACCTCGCCCGATGGGGCCTTTGGTGTAATCATATCTTTTTGTTTCCGTTAGCGAGCGAGCCATGCGCAAATCTTATCCTAATCAAAATAAATTGGGTGCCGCGTTTATAGATTGGGCAGATTTCTCCAGAGGGCTGGAAAGTTTTCACTCCACAAGATAGGTTGACCCCCAAGCGATGGATCCACGCTCAATGCAAGGGGAATATTTGGTGCTTCCATGATTAAATTCATAGAAAAAACCCTTCAAGATGCGGGCAAACTGGCTTTATCGTTCACAAACAATGCAAAAGGCGTTCAAAAACCAGACAGGAGCTTGGTGAGCGAGGCTGACTTTGAAGTAGAAAAATTCATTCTATCCTGCCTAAAGATATCGTTCCCAAACGACAACGTAATCGGAGAAGAACTCGGAGGCGGAGAAACACGATCCCAAAAGCACCCGCGTCTCTGGGCGGTTGACCCCATTGATGGAACAAACCCATTTCTGCATGGCCTTCCTACCTGGGGCGTATCCATCGGTGTCATGGAAAACGGAAAGCCCATCGGCGGAGGATTCTACATGCCCATCGTGGATGAAATGTTTCTTGCCCTCGAAGGGGAAGGGGCCACCAGAAACGGGAAAATACTTCCAAACTTGATGGACATGGAAATAACCAACCAAACCGTGATGCTCGGTCCTTCGTCTCGAAAACGTTTTTACAAGCTGGATTTCCCAGGAAAATCCGTCGCCTATGGAAGCGCTTCCGCACACGTGGCTTATGCAGCTACCGGAGGCGTCATCGCCGCATTGGTCGATAGGCCCCAAATCTGGGATATCTTAGGCCCCCTCGCCATATTACAGGAAGTGGGAGGAGGCGCATATCATCCTGATGGCCGCACTCTTAATCTGCAAAAACTCGCGAATGGCGAAAAAGCTGAAGGGCCCATCTTTTTTGGCTTAAAAGAGAATATGGAAAAAATATTCCCTTATATTGAAGTGTACCCCAGACCCAATTACTAGTTTTCAGCCCTGAAACCCTGTTCCGAAAACACTTTGCATCAAATCCCCTTCATGAAAACGCGCCAGGCGATAATCCCTTATGTCTGGCTCCTCGCAACTTCCCGTCATAATCAACTCTGCCATCATCTCACCCACGACCGGCGCCAATTTGAAGCCATGGCCGCTCATGCCCGTGCATATGTAGTAACCTGACATTTCGGGATGACGATCCAGAATGGGCATCCAATCAGGCGTAATGCAGTACAAACAGCCCCAGCCCCGGAAAAGTTTCGCATTTTCAAAATCCGGCCAACGCTTTTGCATCCTCTCCAGAACATCAAGCACAAAATCCATGTCTTCCTTTTTATTGAAATTATCCGGATCGACATACTCGGGCTCTATGTTGTCACGACCAATGAGGAGCAAATCTCGCCCTTCCGGGCGATAATATAGGCGCGTTGGTCCATCATAGACGACGATATCCACACTCTCACCATTTCTTCCCACGGCATCAAAAACCGTGTCTTGCTCTCTGATGGCCTGCGCCGGAAATCGGTGCCCGCTCAGAGCGGCCACCTTGTTCACCCAAGCACCCGTGGCGTTCACAACGACTGGACACTCGATGACATCCCGTGAAGTCTCTACCCGAGCCTGCCCTGGACCATCGAAATCCATCCCGATTACGGGGCAATTTTGTCGAATCTGTGCACCATGTTTCTTAGCGCCTTCCGCGAACCCGGAAGTAACCCCATGGGGATCCGCATACCCGCTCCTGGGCTCGTAAGCCGCGCCTACGACATCATCCAGCTTGGCCCATGGGGCGTAGAGAAATTTCTTCTTTTCCAATCCAGCGTGTTTCTACTCCGAGAGATTGCGCAAGTTCCACATTCTTTCTCACGCCATCACGAAGAAAAACATTAGCCAGCACCAAATATCCGATTTACATGAAACCTGCCTGTCCACCCTCTGAAAACTCCTCGAATTCCTCAAACGCCAACAGAGACCGCCAGGCCATCTGAATGGTGCTTTTATTGGAATAGTGCATGCGAATAAGGGCCGAGGATCCGCCCGTGGAACCTGACGCGATGCCATCACGCTCACATAGGATAATTTTTCCAAATCCTCGTTTCGCCAACTGATAGGCGATGGAGCATCCCATCACACCACCACCGATTACGACGGCATCCGCTGTTTCTTGCGACACGCTCACTCCCTAGGCATCCACCCAAATAGGACTCGACCAAGCGATTTCCCCATCGTCTTGTATCAGGCGGACATAATAATAATCCGATTCTCGCTCCATTCCGCTTGAATCGACCCACTCAAAAGAGACCGACTCCCACCCCGGCCTATCTATATGAATTTCTCTCGCATTCTTGATGATAACAACCTTATCAACCGGGGAGCAGGTTTCAGCTCGAACTTGAAGTTTTCTCTCGGCGTATTTATCCAATTTGATCTCTGAGCCCATAGGCGCGTCGTTCAGGAAAAACTCCAATATAATTCGGGCTCCCGTCGTGCCGTAGCAACGCCGTTCCCAAAGGGCCCTGAATATACCTTCTCGATCAAAGGTTTCTGCCCATACACAGGCCAGTCCTCCTTTCCATGCATTTTTGAGCCGTAAGCGATTCGAAAACCCAGGCTGAGAAGTATGCGTATCCGAGCCGGCGATAATGCCCAAGCGGTATCCTTTCTCAAGCGCATCCTGCACGCTTTGCTCTTCATAACGCGCCGGATTTACCAAAGGCCTTTCACAGCCATTGGCTTCGGAGTTCCCCCAACAGGAATATATTTCGACAAGTCGTTGAAATCTCGGATCGTGCCAGCGCCAGCGCGTGCCAATCACAGCGCTCACCGAATGATGGGGAATCGTGAGCGCTCGGCCCTCGAATCTTTCGAGTTGTTTCCAGAGTTTTTCCGGGTGATCGGAGTCCGGGTTGCGGGAATCCAGTTTCGGGATATCTTGATCATCCAAGAAATAGACGTTTTTGTTCCCATCTTGCTCGAGCATGCCAAACCATTCATACGCGGGAAGCGCCACGTATCTCCCCGCCTCTGAAAACCGATTCGCCACATCAGTAACTTCTTTCCATTGCACCTCATCCATTCGCATGGCCAAAGAGGTGCAGGCGGCGAAATCCACGCCTGCGCAATCCCGCGCATAGGCGTGGACGTACTCCACGATTTCACGCGCCGTAGATGGTCTCGGATACTCCCCCACGCACAACCCGCTCATACAATGCGGGTCTCCATAAAGAAGTGCGTGTTCTGGGGCTTCATCCAACACCTGGATCGGTGGTGTATGAGCGGCTGTTAATCCATCCGCCAAAACCTTTAGCCGATGAACGCCCTTCGCATGTAGCGCCACGTTTTCGCAAACATAAACTCCAGGCGATTCCTGACGAAAAGAAATAGTTTTATTGTCTGGTAATTGAAGCTGCGGAATGGATGACGCTGTTGTCGCCACATTGTGGAAACAATCTCGCACCACAGCCCGGACGGAAAAGCTCTGTCCCGCGACTACTTGTGCTGGCGCCGTCACCCAAAGAAAGGATGCCTCCTCGGGCACCACATCAAATCTCGGCGGATTTGGAAGAAGCTCCCAATCACCCTTACCGCTGGAGTCTATGGATAAGGTAAACTCCACGGGCATAGCCAAGAATTGCGCTTGTACGCCGGGGATACCGGATGGTGTCCAGCCATATACGATTTCAATGAAATCACTCTTGATCAAAGAAGAATCCTGAATCTTCAAATCCAGGCTGGCCGGCAGAAAAGTATAGCCGAGCACGGGCTCAATCAATGAAGGAACCAAAGAGACATTCTCGTTCGAACATCGGAACTTGCAATATCCCGGCTCCGTCATATCTTCAAATTGGGGTGTAGTGAACCCGTTGGGCGGTGTGAAGCGAAGACCCCCTCCGCGGCTCATTCCACGCGCGCCAACTTTATAGGTAATACGCCACTTACCCATTCTGCCTACTACGATCGGGTCTTCAGGCTCTATCTGCGCCTGACCAATATCTTCACCATAAAAATACTCTCGCAGTGCACCAATCCCCCGGCGAAGGGTTTTCATGAGCAACCTCCTGCTTCAGGATGATTAGCGACTTGGAAAATTCAACAACCATGAAAGCGAAAACAACATCAGAGAATGACTGCACTTATTCCCAAGTGAGCATCGCGGCATACCCATCCCTCGGCACGTTCCTGGGAATCGGCAAACCCTGGAACCGCTTGAACTCCTGGATGGTGATTAGGTGCACATAGGATTCCCACAATATGTGGCGAAACGTGCACTCAAGCGTTTGGTAATACAAATAAGGATCGTTCTCGTCTTTACGAAAACCCCTCTCATGAGCAGGCAAAACGAGATTTTGAAAATAATCAATCACCCGCTCACCGTTTGCCCACGTTCTGTCTGGTGAATACTTCCTGGGCAATTCCTTGTTTTTTAGTGTGGCAAGCGTTTCTTTTGATAAAACCTCTCGACACAAAGCATAGGCATCATCAAGCGCAGTCATTACATCGGACATCTCGGGAAATCGAGCGGGATCCAACATCCTGTCCGCCCCACCTGTATCCACTAAAGATTTATCCCGCGGCAAAGAGTCCGGATACAAAAAAGGCGGCCAAAATTCCAGGAAAAAAAGATAGGGGATCCATGCTGTATGGCTGATTTGCTCTTTGATGGACCAAGCTCCCCAACTTTTCTCGGACAATATCAACCCATACAATTCCCCAGGAAGCCCATCCGTTTCTTCTCGAAACAAATCCGCCAAATTTCTATATTCTCGAAAAACCTCCAGCCCCGGAGTAGATAGGTCTTCTGGCATGTCATTTCCTTAAATCATCAAACATCGTCCATTTTCATCGGCAAGTGCTCTGCATACACCGCCGCCGCTTGTTGTGGAGATAAGTTCTTGTTCATGGTCTCTAAATTTTGTTCCGCTAAAGGCGTCGTCGCGAGGTGGGAATAGATAGCCGCTGCTCCTTGATGAAACTTCGGAGTGACGCCGGCGGCCTCAAAGGTTTGCGCAATTTGTTTCATCTCATCGATATACCGCCACGCCACAACGGGAAGACGGGGGGCGCTTGAGTTCATTTGTTGATAATAAGCCTTTTGGCTTGTTTGGAACTCATGACTCACTTCCTGCGTGAGGCCAAGCGCTTCGGCCAGAGTAATGACCGCGGTTTGAAGAGCATGGGTTCCCTTAGTGAGGGCGGCGTAACACATCTTGATTCCAGAAGCCCGGCCAACCTCTGGCCCAAGCAAGCGGACCACGATCCCTTTTCCATCCAATTCGGATAGCAGCTCCGCCCGATCGCCGCTAAAGTAAAACCTGGTCGAGTTTCCCCCCTCACGCGGAGGGGGGCCCAAAATCCCTCCATCGATAAAATCCGCCCCGGCATTAGAAATTCTCTTAGCCATAGTTTTTGCTGTTTCCGGCGACACGGCATTACAGTCGGCATATGGCGGATAAAAACCGGAGACCGTCATAGATTCCACCACTTCACCCGCCACACGAGCGGCCAAACCTGGAGGCACAATGGATAAAACGAGATCCGCGCGCTCCAACATTTCAGCCATTGTCGGGCAATCTTTAATACCCCCTTCAGCCGCCAAGCGCTTCGTCCTCTCGCTTCTATTCGCGAGACAAGTCACCACTTCCATCCCATGCAAACCCAGCATTTGACCCACCGCATGCCCCATATCTCCTGGGCTGATAATGGCAACAGTTTCAAGAGTCATAGCCACCTCTCCTGGTTGAACCTTAGAAATAAACCATATGTGTTCAGTCTAGCAGAAAGAATGCTCAATGAAGAAAAGGCACTGGCATTTGTAGTTTTTTGCCTAAAAAATGGTCCAGTTTTTTGAAAAAGCTATCCTTTCCACGTACATCTTTTGTCTTGTGAAGAATAGACCACCGCACCCACAGGCTCGCTGGTTTTTAAGTCTCTAGCCATACGCAGGAGATTCACCAGTAAAATTGCGTTTTTTGCTCCCGCATTTTCAAGCATTTCACCACCTAGACGACAGACTAACTCTGCCCTTTGTCTTCTTTTTTTTGCGCTCACCTCTGCCCATGGCAACAGAATGTTAATAGACAACCTCTCACGGTCTATCTCGGATACGCGAACATCCGCACGGCTGGTGTGCTTTGAAGCATCCAAATAATTCTTGAGAATACGGCCGATATTCCTTGTGATGTCTTCCGGAGGCATTCCTCTCAATTTTTTTGCTTCTGCCATCAAAGATACTTTAACGCCTGTTTTGTAAAGAAATAGTGGTTGCGAGAAGAATAAAAGCGCACCCGCCGTGGATGCAAAAGCGATGAACACAAACCAAAAAAGGAAATTCACTCGAGATGGATTCGGGATTCTCATCAAGAAACTGGATACGCGGAGGCATAACCGCCCACGGGAACATCGGGATAAACAGGCGACAAGCCCAAGGCTTCACGATGAAGCCTGATGGAGCGCAAGTGAATCAAATCGTCCCAGAGCACATGACGCAAAGTCGCCGAAGGTGTCATTCGAAATCCATGTGCGTGGTCAGAATCAATCGTTAATCCATCTGGATGGCATTCCTTGCAGCGATTCCACAAATCAACCGAACGTTCCTCACTCACACCCACGACAGATGATTCCGTAAATACGAACAACAACGATTTATTCGCTAAATTCTCTCCCACCCTCTTTTCAATTTGAGCCGCCGCTGCTTCGCATGCCTCGGAAAACCGCAAATGTAACCACTCGATATTCCCGTATCGTTCCGAGGAAAAACGACGATCATCATCCCGCGTATTGATAAACGTGCTGAACTGACTCATATCTACAGTCGACCAGGGTAGGCGAGTGGCACCGTAGAGAACCATGAACCACCTCGTCGTGATGTAGGCCATGTGGCTAAGCTGCCTCCTTGGAGACCAACGCGCCCATTCTTGCGTACCTGTTCTTTCCAATTGCGGCTCGGATAAATCCGCGAGTTCTCCTTTCGTCCATGTGGGGATTAGCCGATAGACATGGGAAATTTCACTTGGCGTAACCGGATACAACGATTCGCTCATGCTCTAACACCCACATCCAAAATTTCACAAAACCTCTCCTTATCCTCCAAAGTGGCAAAAAGAAAATCCGGAGAGGCGTTCGCCAACTCATAAAGAGAATCACCGCCGGTAGCCACAGCCATCGTCTTCGCTCCACATGCGCGACCCGCCGTTACATCGCGCCATGTATCGCCTATCACCCAACGAGAAATGGATCTACGCGGGAATTCCTTTTGAATGATCGCCTCGCCTCGCAGAAATCCTGCTTCCAGCAATTCCGCCCTGTCTCCAGAATCGGATCCGAACCCTCCGAACGAAAAAAACTGATTCAGCCCACCACGCGAGAGTTTGATTCGCGCACCCTCCTCGATATTTCCCGTCCCCAACCCCATGAATACGTCTTCTCGACTCTTCAGATACGAAAGCAAATCTGGGATTCCCGGCATCAGATGAAAGTTCTTGGAATCCATAACTGTGCCGGGTAAGATTTCTAGATATTTCTCCAAAAGAACTTTCATCTCAAACTCGCTCCCGCAACGTCCAAGGTGAGAATGAAACATTTCCTGTACGATGAGTTCATCCGTCTTGCCGTGCGGCTCAACATGACGCATCGCGTTGGGTATCCTGTATATGTGCTCAAAAGCGATATTCAACGCTCTTGCCCCTGCGCCTCCGCTTAGAAGCAGCGTTCCATCTACATCGAACAGGATCAGGTGAATTGAATTCAATTGTTTTTTCCAATGCACGTTCTTCGACATACTTAGAGTACGAGGCGATTCCCCTCCATGATACAACAGGGAGTTGAATTGATTCCAGAATCATTCCCCGAGCACACTGGTGAAACACATGAATTCAGTTAAAATCACCCAGTGAAACTTATAGACAAAGGAGATGAGAATTGCCTGAAGAAAAAATCGCCGTCGTAACGGGCGGCAACAAAGGCATCGGTTTTGGAATTTGCCGAGCACTTGCAAAGCAGGGAATACGAACGATCCTGACGGCGCGAGATACATCCAGAGGTGCAAGCGCTAAAGAGCAACTACACAAAGAGGGACTGGAAACCATATTCCACTCATTGGATGTTGCCAATCGCGATAGCATTGATTCTTTAGCCGGGTTTTTGACTCAAGAATTCGGTCGCCTGGATATTTTAATCAACAACGCAGCCATTAGAAAAGATGCAGGAATGATGGGGATGGACGTTCCCATCGAGATCGTCCGCGAAATGATGGAAACCAACCTCTACGGCCCTCTTATGATGTGCCAAAACTTGGCGCCTCTTCTCAAGAAAAGTTCAGCCGGTAGAATCGTGAACGTCTCAAGCGGTATGGGCTCTCTCACTAACATGGGAGGAGGGTCTCCCGCATACAGAATCACTAAAACCGCGCTGAATGCGATGACGAAAGTTCTCGCGAGTGAATTTCGGGGAACCGGAGTGCTGGTTAATTGTTGCCATCCCGGATGGGTGAGAACCGACATGGGTGGTCGGGGCGCCTCAAAGTCAATTGATGAAGGAGCCGACACTCCTGTATGGCTCGCTTTATTACCGAAGGATGGCCCTACAGGAGGGTATTTTCAGGACAGAAATCTCATGCCATGGTAGAGGATGTGCTCGTTTTCATATGGGAATGAATGTTCTTGGGGGAGGCATTTGTTGATTACTTCTCAGAAAAAATTGCTCTGCGGCATCAAGCATACCTTCGTCGGTTTTTTATGCATCAAGCAGAGTTTTTCGCATAATCCCACCCTGTATTAAACGATTTCACTTCGCCGGTTAATTCTTCGTACTTAAAACGCGCTATCTTGGCGAGATTACCACCATAGACATGGACACCCACCACGGGTTCAGACGAAGCACAACTCACTCGGTGCACGTCATTGTCCTTTGTGCAGCAGACAAAGACATCTCCGGGCCCGGCCAAGCGTTTGCCTTGGGGTGTAAGATTTACACGGGCCCCGTTTTCCCGGGGACCTTCACGCAAAAAACTCTCTTCGTTCTCCATTCCACGGTAAATGCCTATCACGCCCCAAGTACCATGATCGTGAATCGGAGTAGTCTGTCCTACATCCCATATGCCGGCACCTATGGAGAAATTCTCATCCGGCTCGATATGAATCTGGTTGAGCGTAAATCCTTCTTGTTTCACCAAGAGTTGATCATCACTCAACAAGTCCGGGTCACTGAGAATCGGATCGAGGCTCGCCGCTACGCGGGCGGTTATTTCTTCTTCGGAGCCACCTGTTTTTACAATTTGACGTACATGATCGACAAAATCATTCATCTGTTTTGACATTTTTCATCCTCCGATATTTCCTGGATGCCACCAAGCGAAATCCGCGTGCCCTAATTTTTATGACTCCTCTCATGGACTAAGAGTGCCGCCTTGAGCGACACGCTGCTAGCGAATCCACCGAGTTCACCCGAACTCGCGATGACCCGATGTCAGGGTATTACAAGGGGAACGGGATTTCTATGCAGCGCCTGTCCAACGGCGCGTGAAGCTTTCAGGTTGCCGATCTGCTTCGCCACCCAGCCGTAGGAGCGTGTCTCTCCATAAGGAATTTTTTCTGTCTCCCTGAGTACCTTTTCCATAAAAGGCGTGAGAATGGAGAGGTCTGTTTTCAGTTTGAAACTTTGGCGAGTGCCTCTCAGGTACTCTTCTATTTCCTTTGAGGCTCGACGACTCAAAGGCGTTGATTGTTCACTCGCATGATCAGCCGCGAGAGGCTTCTCCACGCCATTCAACATTCTTATTTCCGCAATGCCCTCATCCGACATAAAAACCGAGAATTCCGAGCGCACTTTCTTCAGCCAGTCAGCAACATGATGTTTTAGCGATTCTCCGTCTTGAAGGAATAATTCACCTTGCCGCCAGCCATCCAACCGACCCATCATCTCGAATACCTCTTTCGGTGTCGCTAAAACGCCGTGGCTAAGCCTTTCACATAGGCCTGGGCCGTTCTCAACCGCAAGACTTGATTCGTGCCGTCTGAATGCAAAAATGTGCTGGCATCACGAAGATATTTCTCCATGGGAGCGTCGTGCATAATGCCCGCTCCTCCAAATATCTCCATCCCCAGACGCGCGCAGTCAAAGGCAACCTCCGATGCAAAAACCTTGCACTTCCATCCTTGCGTGAAATCATAGGGTTTTTGATGATCCACCGCCCAGGCAGTGCGCCAAATGTAGGTGCGCGCGATATCCAGATTCATCGCCATATCAGCGAGCATGGTTTCTATCGCCTGATGCTGGGCGATGGGCTTGCCTCCCTGAACACGTTTTCGGCTGTAATCAAGGGCTTTTTCGAATGCGGCGCGTCCGACACCCAGAACTGTGGCGGCTGCTTCTGGTTTGCCCATCGCCAGGAGATTGCCCCTGATTTCAAACATGCTTCCTTCACCTAAGATAACGTGGTTCTCTGGAATTTCGACATTTTCGTAAAAGATTTCCGAATTCATCGAAAGACGTTGACCAATTTTTTCATGCACATGGCCGATCGATACGCCAGGAGTGTCTCTCGGAACCAGAAAACCAGTTAAACTTTCTCTTAGGTTTTTGCTGAGATCAGTTCTCGCCGCTAAAACGTACAATGATGCCACAGGGCCGTTGCTGATGTAGCGCTTTTTCCCATTGATGATCCATTTGCCATTTTTTTTCTCCGCACGCGCATAAAGCGCGATGGAGGGATCGTCATAATATCCTTGGTGATCGCTTCCCGCTCCTTCTTCCGTCATGGAAATCGCAACCAGGAATCTTGGTTCTTCACACAAGCGTTTTATCCAGGGGTCTCTGAGTTCAGGCTCAACTATTTCGAGGATATGAGACAGCTTCCAGGTCTGATCCAGATTTACCGCAAAACCCAGATCACCCACGGCAAGCTCTTCCCCCGCCAGGCAACACGAAAGCACATCGGCGTCCATGCCGCCATATTCTTTCGGATAAGGCAGTTGCCGGAGGCCCAAAGCGCTTGCTTTTTCCGTCAAGTCCCACGGCATCCGCTCTTCCCAATTCTGAATCCGATCGCGTTCGGGGGCCACCGGGGCCAGTTCTTCATAGGAAAATTTTCTGGCTATTTGCTGAATCCGCAACTGATCTTCACTTAATGTGAATTCCATCTATACCCCTCCCGCTAATCATTCCCCGAAAGCGAGGCAATGATTCGGCTAGCTTCAAGGAAAACAAAAAGCGCATCATTAAGTAAATAACAATGCGCGATTGGCTGCATCCATTTCAATAACGCCAGGTGGTCTGCCAACACCTTCGACTAAAGCGGCATCCGTTCTCGCCATTTCGAGTTGAAGAGCAGCCTCGTTCAAATCCATGTTTGGAGACAAAGACATTCCTCGCCTCGCAGGCATTCCCTTCTCGGCAATCTCCCCCACTATTTGAAAAACCTCGGGCACACGAATAACCGCATCAATGTCGCTTTTATTTAAGATCCCCACCAAGCGTTTCTCATTAAAAATCGCGGCCCAAGGTGCATTTATCCTGTTCATAGCCGTCCATGCCTCTCTGGCGTCTTCCTCCGCTCCAACAATCGCTACCGCCTGCAAAAAACACTCCCGGACTTTCATCGTTCGAGTTTCTCGGCCACCGATAAATGTCCAAAACGCGGCATCATTTCAACTTTCACAAATGTTGATTTCATCGCTTTTAGTCTTTCCAGCGGATTTTGGGCAATTTCACCAGCCAGAGCGTCAGTTTCCGCCCTCAATTCTCTCTTAGAAGTGATCCGATTCAACAATCCTAAGCGATATCCCTCTTGCGCATCAAACCTTCTGCCGGTGAGCACCAAATCTTTTGCAGATGGCACAAAAATCTGTCGGGTCAGACGAACGGTGGCATCTGCTCCCGGAAATACTCCCAACGCGGTCTCTGGATATCCCAAAATTGCATCATTCACCGCAATACGAATGTCACATGCGAGCATCAACACCATTCCCCACCCGAAGGCGGGGCCGTTCACCGCGGCTATCGTGGGAACAGGCAATTCACGGAGAGTCGTACTCCATCTCTCACCCAACATCATGAAACTCTTGGCTTGCTCTTTTGTATGGGTGGTGCTTTCTTTCAGATCGCGGCCTGAAGAAAAAGAACTTCCTGCGCCCGTCACTATAAGAACTTTAACATCCCGCTTGGCCTTAATTTCAGCCATCACCATACACATGGCCTTCATCAATGGCGTGTTGAACGCATTTCGCGTTTCCGGGCGATTCACTGTGATGCTTGCGATATTGGATTCAATATGTGTGATAAGCAGGTCTTGATTCATTTTCCGTCCCAATGAACAAAAAGCCCATCCTCAGGAGGACAGGCTCGGTAGTTCATGCAAAATTTTGACGACTTTTATTCTCCTGTAAAATTGGGTTTCCTCTTCTCTTTGAACGCCGCCAGCGCTTCGGCGAAATCTTTGGTGTGATTCAACGGCAACCTGAGGGCGTTGGAAAACTCTACAGCCTGAGCGAGCGGCATATCGAGTGTTTGGTCGATTACTTTCTTTGCCCCGCGAACTCCCAGAGGGCCATTGTCTCTTATCGTTTCCGCCATGGCCGTCGCTTCGTTCATGAGACTGTCACGCGGATGTGCCTTGTTCACCAAACCGATGCGCTCGGCTTCTATTCCATCGATTCGCTTGCTCGTGAAAACCAGCTCTTTCGCCTGGCCAGCCGGCATGATTCTTTGGAGCCTGACCACCCCGCCAGCCCCAGGGAAAATACCCAAGCTGCATTCCGGCAGACAAAGAGTGGCCTCTTCCGCAGCCAGCCTGATGTCGCATCCCAATGTAATTTCCACACCCCAGCCAAACGCGTGACCATTGATGGCGGCGATGGTGGGCATGGGTAAACGCTCCCATAATGTCGTCGTCACCATCACATGACGCTGGTACTGATCAGCCATCTCCTTCGTATGCGTAGCGCTTTCTTTCAAGTCTCGACCCGTACTGAAAGAGCGTCCCTCTCCAGTGAGGATAACTACACGCACTTTCTGTGCGTCGGCCAAGGTTCGCGCCAATTCCACGAATTCTTCCGCCATCTTGAAGCTGACCGCATTCAGGCTCTCCGGGCGGTTGAGCTTCACTAACGCCAATCCATCTTCTTCCGAATAAGATATCGTTTCAAATTCGCGCACATACCCCTCCTGGAAAATACCTTTTCGCTTCGACTCGGATCAGCTTTTCAGATGGCTGGCCACTTCTTCGACAAACTTGAGCGTAGTCTCCCGCATTTCTTCGGGCTGTAAATTACTGACTGGGTGAGGCAACTGCACATACGGGTGGCCTTCCATGCCTTTGCCACGGAATTGAAAGTCCGCCGCGTTCTTGAATGCCTCGGTGATGATGGTCGTTGAAGGAATGCCACGTTTTTCAAATTCAACGGTGTCGTGCACACTGCACAACGTGCAGGAGCCTCAGCCGCCCAATGCGGCAATCGCCACATCCACCTCCTGGGCCATTTCTTCGATCATTTCATCCGTGGCGGGTTTCGAGTAATGCTCCTTGCGCAGCGAGACGACTCTGGCCACATCGTATTGCTCGCGCAGAGCATTCCCCAGAGTTTCTAAAATAATATCTGCTTGTTCTTTGGTGTTATCGAGGAGGCCCACCACTTTTCCAGAAAGATCGTCGGGCCGTTGCGCAAGCTCGATTCGCGCAGCCGAGCCACCCGCCGTCGGGTCGATAAATCCCATTCCGTTCGCCATGGTTTTCTCCATATAATATGTGAATTCACCCGTGTCTAAATCATATCTCGCAAATCACTCCTTGTCTACGATATCCATCGATTCGATTTTTTCTCGAAAACATGAATGATTCTTTTCGCCCGCTTCTCAGATTCGTCGAATTTTGGCAAAATCAAGTCCAATTCATGGGAATTCTCTATCCTTAAGGAGTAAACAAATGCCCGATTACGATATCATCGGCAAATCGAACGTCCGATATGATTCTATTCCGAAAGCGGATGGTTCCATGCCCTACGGAGAAGACGCGATCCCCGCAGGCGCTTTGCAGTGCGGCGTATTATTTACGCCCGTCCCCGTAGGCCGTTTGAAAAAACTCGACACTTCAATAGCTGAAAAAATTCCAGGCGTAGCCGCCATTCTGACCGCAAAGGACATTCCCGGCACGAACGTTCGATACGGCTCCGGCACGCCGGGCCTGCCACATCAGCCAGTGCTGGTGGAAGATAAAATCGAATTTACGGGAGACGCCCTTGCAATCGTAGGCGCTGAGACCAGGGAAGCGCTTGATGCCGCCATCTCGGCCATCGAGGTGGAAATCGAAGCAGAAGAAGGGGTGTGGACAACGCGTCATGATGAAACGAGCGCCGAGAAACGACAGGCGTGTGATTTCGAGGTTATCCGTGGAGACATAAAAACCGCGTTTGACGAAGCCGATGTGGTGATTGAGAAAACATACACCACGCAACTTGCCGAACACGCATTCCTGGAACCCGCATCCGGCACTTCCTGGATGGAAGAAGACGGCGTTATTACCATTCGCGTCGGCACGCAGCTTATCGAATATTATCGCGCCATAGCGGCGATTTTGGGGATTTCTCAGAGCCGCGTTCGTCACCTTGGCACTTATGTCGGCGGGGGATTCGGCGCCAAGGGCATGCTGACCGTAGAACCCTACCTTGCTCTACTCACCTGGCATACTCGAAGGTCGGCCGTGATGGTGCTGGGGCGCGAGCATGGCATTAGAAACACCTCGAAAAAGCATCCTTTTTATATGAAGTACAAAACGGGAGCCACCAAGGACGGGAAAATCCTGGCCGTGCAAGCGGATATCGTAGGCGACGCAGGCGCCTATCCATATAAATCCAATTTGTTCCTCTTGGGCGCGATGTGCATCGCCGCAGGCCCATATGACGTTTCCCACGTGAAAATTCGCGCGCACGGCTACCTCACCAATAACCCCATCACCAACGCAATGCGCGGTGTTGGGTCGAACCAGGTTTGCTTCGCTTATGAAAATCAAATGAACCTGGTCGCAGACGCCATCGGCATGGACAAATACGAATTCAGGCGAAAAAATTTCATTCAGAAAGGACAAGAACTGCCGACTGGGCAGAAAATTCCTTATGAACCAAACCTGGAAGGATGCCTCGATAGCGCGCTTAAGGCCCTGGGCGAACCCGCTAAACCAGGCCCTGGCAAGCGCATTGGCCGGGCGGCGGCTGCGAATATTACCGGCTACGGAAGGCCGAGTGACGATGCGAATGCAGCCGTTCACCTCGAGCCGGACGGCAGTGCCGTGGTCCGTGTGAGCGCACCAGATATTGGGGCAGGGCAGGGCGCTACGCTTCAAAGCATCACGGCTGAAACCCTGGGGCTCAGGCTCAACCAAGTTTCCACCCGCTTGTCCGATTCCGCCACTACGCCGCTTTCGGGCATCACTGCAGGCTCCCGCCAAACGCTTATGGCGGGGCACGCCGTTCGGCTTGCAGCAGACGAGGTTCGAAAAGCTGTCACAAAAGGTGCCGCATCGTTGCTTGAGGCTGCGGAGGAAGACATTCGCATCGCTGGCGGCGAAGCGTGGGTGGCCTCCTCTCCCGAGAGGAGAGTGACCATCGGAGCCGCGGCGGGCGAAGCCAAGCAAATGGGCGAGTCACTCCATTGCACGCATGGCTACAACATGCCGGGGCACGAATATGAGAATCCGGAACGATACATGAACGGCATGGGCGGATGGGCGGACTACACCTTTGGCGTTCATGCAAGCGAAGTGGAAGTTGATGTCGAAACTGGCGAAGTGAATCTCTTGAAGCATGTCGCCACCCATGATGTCGGGCGAGCGCTAAACCCTCAAAGCGTGGAGGGGCAATTTGAAGGGGGCGCGGTGATGGGGATTGGCTACGCTCTGCACGAGGAAATCACCATGGTGGAAGGAGATTGCCGATCACAGAGTTTTCACGAGTACCTGATTCCCACCTCCTCGGATATTGGCGAGTTTGAGTCTGTCGTTCTCGAATGTGGAGAAGGCGCGGGTCCATATGGTGCGCGGGGCGTCGGAGAACCACCATGTAATAATGCGCCAGCCGCCGTCGCCCTCGCCATCAACGATGCGATAGGCACGGAAGTTTACGACCTTCCCATCACGCCTGAGCGAGTCTGCTGGGCGGTCATGAAGAAAAACGGTAAAAGCAACGGCCATTAACTGGCGATCAATCACAAAAAAGCCCCGGCAAGCTGCCGGGGCTTTTTTCTTCAGAAAAACACCAAACCATTACTAGCTTCACAAAGGCTTATACGAACAAGTGGCACATGAGATTTTGTCACGCCATCAAGCTATTTCACACACTAAATTTTTTTATCACGGCTCGGCACGCCACGGTAATTCCGTGCATGACCATGCTCGAGGGTGAACCTCTGCTTCCTGCGACGATCAAATGAAGATCGTCGGGATCACCTACCGCAGGCACAAAAAAATCATCATCATTCACATCCACGGGAAACGGCCAGCGATCTGCGCCTTTCTCACCTCGCCAGATGCCGCCGCGCTTTATATCCCCAATAGTTCTCCCTCCCATTTCTAGTAACTTTTGATGGACATCGCTACGGGTCAGCCCGGCGTCAGCGCAAAGATGCGCATGTTGCGCGCCCAGGACAACCGACATGTCCGCTTGCCGATACATGTTGGGCCCACCCAATGCGGACATCATATCGGCAATCGTCGTAAGAAGCCTATCGGGAGTCAGGCTCGCATCGTCCCATACCTGAACGGGCCCTTCGAGGGGAATCATTGTCACCACATTATCGTTTTTTGAAAACCCTTTGGACTCTGCATACGACTCCCAAGGCGATTCCTCCTCGTTCTCCATGATGCAAAAAGTGTTTCGCCAAGGACCTCCAAATCCACCGAGGCAGGTGACTCCGGGAATTCCTCCTCCCACATTCATCATGATGAGCCTCACGGCGCGGCCAATAGTCAGATTTGCGCGAAAGCCGGGGCCCATGCAGCCCACTCCCCCGTGTAGTCCGATTTCCTTGGCGTAGGGGCCATTGACCAACAAAAATGGTGCGCCCGCGCTCGTTGTGGCCTGAATCAGATTTACGTTAAACCGCTCATCAAGAAGCGCTTCCAGTCCTGCTATCAACACTGGCATGTATTCAGGCTTACATCCCGCCATCACGGCATGCGTTGCCATGGTTTGTATGCTGAGCTCGCCCCCAGCCGGAGCTACATGGCCGATTACTTCGCCCGACTCCCTTCTGGTTCCAGAGAGCATCAAACCGATTCTCTCTTCCGTCGGCGTCACGACAGGCAAGCCATCTGACCATTCTTTTCCCAGGAAAAACTCGAATTCATCCATACGTTCATCCTCAAATATTATCCCGACTGAAGCGCTTATGGTTGATAATCCGTCGAGACCGCCTCACTCCCATCCACCCAGCCGGGCATGACGGCCGTTACCGGCCCGGGGGTGCCTCCTGCAACAACAAGCAACAGATCATCTTCATCCTTAATCGCCGGTACCATAACCGAATCATCCTGCGGGTCGATATCAAATGGCCATTTGGCCATCATATTTTCGCGCCAATAGCCCGATCTCTTGAGTTCTCCGAGAGGCCTGCATGCAAGTTCAACTATCCGGCGATGAACATCTCCTTTATCAAGGCCCGCTTCCGCACACATACGCGCATGATCCGGGCCCAAAGCGACAACGACCTGGGTCTTAAGCCATATATTCAGCGAGCCTAATGTGGATATTTTATCCGCCAGACCCACGAAAAAAGATTCTGGCTCCTTGGAATAATCATCAATATACCCTTGGGGCGCTTCCGTCATCACGGCGGTTACAACATCGTCATCCTGAAGAAATCCTCTCGTGACGGAAAATGGCTCCCAAGGGCTTTCCGCTTCATTCTCGGCAATACAAAATGTATATCTGGCAGGTGAGCCGAACGTGCTCATCGAGGCGGAAATCGGCACACCTCCGCCCAAGTTCATGAGAATGAGCCTGATAGCGCGTCCGATCGTCGCATTCGCCCGAAAACCCGGCCCAAAACACCCTGTGCCTCCGTGCAGACCGATTTTTCTCGCATAAGGCCCGTTCACGATAATCAAAGGGGCCGCGCTGTGCATTGTGCCCTGCACGCCGTTTAAGTTGAGTTTTGGTGCAAGGAGCGCCTGGAGGCCTGAAATAACGACGGGCAAAAACGAAGGCTCACACCCCGCCATTACGGCGTGTGCGGCAATCGCGCCTACGCTCGCCTGACCCATGAGGGGCGGCACCAAACCAATGGTATCTGACTTTTCAAGTCTCGTGCCCGAGAGCATCGCGTCCATTCGCTCTTGGGTAGGGGGGATTACCGGAAGACCATCCGACCAGGGTTTTTGGAAGAAAAACTCAAATTCATCCATAGGAATATGACTTCGTTCTGTTCGTCATGGCCGCTCCGGCGCTACACTTCATAGGCCCCATGAACGGCGCGGCTGCCACCACTCCACCCATGGCAGACCGCGCTGCCGGAACCCCAGCCGCCCGCGACGATAAAATGGAGATCGCGGGGGTCTTTGATGACGGGGACAAAAAAATCATCATCATCGGGATCCACATGGATATACATATCCAGCGCGCGCGCGCGTCGCCAGTTGCCGCCGCGTTTCAGATCTTTTACCTTATGGCCGGCCAATTCACACAGCCGCTGATGCACGTCCGAGTGCGTAAAACCGCCGTCAAAGCAAATTTTCGCATGCTGGGGGTTCATGGCGACGACCATGTCGGTCCTGGGCGCATGCATGTTCCAGGAACCCAAGCCCGTCATCGCATCGGCGATTCCCCGGAGCAGGCGCTCGGGCTCCTCACTGACGTCATCGAAAGTCAGGCGCGGGCTTTCCACCATAGCCATGGTAATAACATTTTCATCCGCCCGATATCCTCTGGATTCAGCGAGCGTCTCCCAGGGGTGAAACTGAAGGTTTTCCGTGATGCACGCGGTGTAGCGAAGCGGCGTGCCGAAAATCGTCATAGAAGAAACGCCCGGGATGCCCCCGCCCAGATTCATGAGAATCAGGCGAATGGCTCGTCCAATGGAAGCGTTGGACCTAAAGCCGGGGCCAAAGCAGCCATTTCCTCCGTGAATGCCGATTTGCTCGGAATAAGGGCCATTCACGATCATCAGTGGCGCCACACCATGCATGGTACCCTGCACGCCGTTCATGTTGAACTCATCGCGAAGCATGAGGGAGGTAGCGCCGAGAACGACCGGCAGATACTCGGGCTTACAGCCGGCCATTACCGCATGAACCGCCACGCTATGGACCGTAGCCTCGCCCATGGCGGGAGGAACGTGACCTATGAACTCGCCTGGACTTCTTTTCGTGCCCGAAAGCATGCGCTCTATGCGCTCTTCCGTTGGCGTGACGACTGGCAAGCCGTCCGACCAGGGTTTTTCCAGGAAAAACTCGAATTCATCTTGAGGATCGTTCAAAACCATTCACCTCCCCTGAAATATACGGGCATCACCAGGATTCAAATGAACGGGATACAGAGTGGCTACTGCCGTTCCAGCCGTGCATCACGGCCGTCATCGGCCCCGGAATTCCGCCCGCCACGATCAAGAGCAGTCTCTGGGCCTCTTTTATCGCCGGAACAAACGCATCGTCATCTTCCAAATCTACAGGGATCGGAAAATCCTTGATCCGATTTTCCCTGAAATGCCCTCCCGTTTTGAGCTCGCCCACCGTGCGGCCCGCGATTTCACAAAGGCGTCCATGGACATCCGCCTTGGAATACCCCCTCTTCGCGCAAATCGCAGCCTGCTGCGGGCTCATGGCCACTACCAAATCGGTGCTGGCCCAACAATTCCAGGCGCCCAAATGCGACATGGTGTCCGCAATGGAGGGGAACATTCGTTCGGGGTCGTTACTCACGTCATCCCAGACCATGACGGGGCCTTCCACATGCACGACGGTGACGACGTCCGCGTCCGCGCCAAAACCCTTCGTCAGCGCAAGAGACTCCCAGGGGCTTTCCTCTTCGTTCTCGGCGATGCAGAACGTGAACCTCCCCGGTTGTGAAAACGTGCTCATCGAGGTGATACCCGGTATTCCGCCGCCTACGTTGAGGAGCAAAAGCCTGATGGCGCGGCCAATCGTCGCGTTTGCGCGATTTCCCGGACCGAAACAGCCGAGCCCGCCGTGTATGCCGATTTTCCTGGCGTAAGGGCCGTTCACGATCAAAAGCGGGGCCGCGCATGAGAGCGTCGCCTGCACGCCTCCCGCATTGAATTTTTCTTCCAGAATGGCTTCGACCGCCCCGATGAGAACGGGCATATACTCCGGTTTGCATCCGGCCATGACGGCATGAACGGCGATCGTCCGAACGTCCGCCTGGGCCAGCAGCGGGGGCACGTCCCCGATGACTTCGTCCGGAGCGCGGCTCGTACCCGCCAGCATGAGTCCCAGGCGCTCTTCCGTCGGGGGGATGACCGGCAGGCCGTCCGACCAGGGTTTTTCAAAGAAATATTCGAACTCATCCACGGGAGGAGCGCTCACGAAATACCTCCGGAAAAACTCTATGTAGCGCAGGATATGCTCGCCATTGATTATGTCGAACAAATATACATGGGCGTTGGACAGATTGCGAGTCCATGCCGTTAGAATACGCCCGACACCGCGTATACCGATCATCACCTCATGGAGGGGAGTTCACGTCATGCCGATATACAGAAATCTCGCCGGACAGGAGCAGGGAAAGGCCGCCGACTACGTGACCGCAAACGCCGCCTGGGTCGATGGCGCCCATACCACCATCGGTTTTTTCCGCATGGAGGCGAACGGCCATTCCAACCCGCACTATCACCATGACGAGCAATTCCTCTATCTCCTGAAGGGCAGTCTCCGCATCGCCGTGGAAGGAGAGGTCTTAGAGGCCGCGCCCGGCGATCTAGTGCAGTTCCCGCCCGGAGAAGTGCATGAGATCATGGCGCTGGATGAGCCCGTGGAACTCCTGCTCACGAGAAGCCCGGCGCGGCCGAGTCTCGAGGTGCTGGCCGTGACGCCCGAGGGAGAAAAAGCGAGGAGCATCCTCCGCGCGGAATAGGCCTTAATTACACCTTAACTCCATATATATCAATGACATAACTTTTATTTTTTTATCGAAAACCCTCGTGAATTTATCGATATTTTCAACAATTCCGTCTCGACTCGATTCACGGGTTCGCGGGTGGATACCGCCACACGCCCGCGCCCCACCATGAGGGCGAATGCGGGAAAATGCGCGGATCAAACCCTCATTCCTCAGTCGGGCAGCCTCTCCTGAGTCGGTCGGCAACCCCCCCCCTCTCCGGTCGGGTTTCACCCTATTCGTTCACATGCCAGATGTCGCGCATGGCGCACCCGCTGGCCTAATCAGGAGCGATACTACCCTCATTGCGGAAGCATCAAAGTATCTCCTGTTCCGAATGAAAAGCCCCTCCCGTATTGGTGTTCAGATTGCCGCAAGGATTTTTCGGTAAAGACCGGAACACTCATGCAAGGGTCTAATCTCGGATTTCAAAAGTGGGCGATTGCGATTTACCTTTCCACCACGAACCTCAAGGGCGTATCATCCATGAAGTTGCACCGCGATCTCGGCATCACACAAAAGAGCGCGTGGCACTTGGCGCATCGTATCCGGGAGACGTGGCAGGAAAACGGCGGATTGTTTTCCGGCCCTACGGAAGTTGACGAAAGCTATATTGGTGGCCTTGAGAAAAACAAGCCCACGTCAAAGCGGACGAAGGAAGGGCGCGGCCCCGTGAATAAGACGGGAATCATCGGCGCAAAGGATAGGGAAACCGGACGGGTGAAGGCCGATGTTCTTGAGGATGGAAAAGGCGAGACTCTCAAGAAATTTGTTCGTGAGAATGTCGTTCCGGGAGCCACGCTTTTCACCGACGAAAATCGGGGTTACGTCCACCTTGGCGATGAGTACGGCGGCGAATACAAGCACGAAAGCGTACGGCATTCCGCCAAAGAGTATGTAAACGGCATGGCTCACACAAACGGGATTGAATCATTTTGGTCTATGCTCAAAAGAGGGTATCATGGCGTCTATCACAACATGAGCCGGAAGCACCTGCAACGATATGTGAATGAATTTGCAGGACGCCATAATCTCCGCCCCATGGATACCATCGAACAGATGCAATCCATGGTTCTCGGCATGAACGGCAAGAGGCTCCGCTATAAAGACTTGGTGGCGTAAAATCTATAAATCAAGGCTGGGGCGGGGGTCGATTATCCATCTCGGCGTACATATTCTTTGCCAAAGAAATAATGAAATAACCTTTGCGCGACTTCTTCATATTCTGCAGAAGGATGATCAGTTAGAACGTCGTTGTAGATTTCTTCGATCGTTTTCGCTAACTTGTCTTTCTGGTCTGTTTCCTCCATCAAAACTCTGCAAATAACGGCAAGTGTATGGAGTATCGCCCTTTCCTCATCCGATAGCTTCATTTAATTCCCTGCCGCTACCGAAAGAACGCGATCCTAGTTGGCGTGAAGAAATTTCCTTTTCGCCGCATATCCGTGTAAAGCTCTCCTCAAGCCCCACTCTGTAGTCCCCCGTGGGTTCTTTTTCCAACGAATGGTATGCTTGCAAAAAATCATCTCTTAATTCGGGTACAAGCAACGGCATTTTCGACGCCCAAAAAGCGCAGAAGAAATTGATAAAATCAACTTGTCCTTGGAGGTAATCTGTGGGATTCTCTGGTTTGTGCATCATGGGGCTCCTTCTCTTGAGTTGGTCCACTCGTAACTCTACTTGAATGGTCTCTTTCTTCTAACCTATCCATCCTTTGAAATGATATCACACCTAATATGATCAACATGATGATAACGCTGGTCAAACCTATCTGGACGAATGTCATCCATATCTTAAGGTGATTTGTTGTAGGGAGTGAATAAGCAGATATTAAATTCAAAAAATATGGTGTCGTCAGCACCACAACGAAGACAATTAGAAATACGCAGTTGCAGAAAATCATTATTCCTTGAAAAAGTTTCCCTTGGAAAAATTTCATGGCGTTCATTTATTGATAGAGCAGATGCATACCGAAATTTCAGAATGCTCGTATATTTTCATGAACTATACCCAATTTCAAAAGAAATGTTTTCCTGTATCTTTTATAATGTTTCAAATTTACATCAAAGGGCTTCCCATTTCCAGCCTATTTCCATTACACTACCCTAGCATGAAGCCAGATAGAATCAGATGCGAGGAACCTACCATGCCCGAAGAAAAGAAACCCCGTGGCCGTCCAGTCGAAAAGGAAATGCCACCGCCGATCCCCGATACTCCCGAGAACGTGGCCCGTGCCATCATGCAACGGCCCCCAAAAAAGAAGTGGCGTTACTTGGAAAAGAAGAAAACGGCTTGAATCTTATGGTAAGGGCCTGCAAGAATTGCGTGTATTTTGATTTGGAAGGAACTATCGAAGTGGTGCCTGAATATGGTCTCTGTAGAATCAACCCGCCAGTCGGAAATTTAACAGACGATAATTGGCCAGTCATTCATCAAAACAACTGGTGCGGCAAGTTTGAAGCCAAAGAGAATCATCCGCCTGCCAGTGGGTAACTTAGTATATAATTCCCTATTTTATCGATATTTTCAACAATTCCGTCTCGACTCGATTCACGGGTTCGCGGGTGGATACTGCCACACGCCCGCGCCCCACCATGAGGGCGAATGCGGGAAAATGCGCGGATCAAACCCTCATTCCTCAGTCGGGCAGCCTCTCCTGAGTCAGTCGGCACCCCCCCCCCTCTCCGGTCGGGTTTCACCCTATTCGTTCACATGCCAGGTGTCGCGCATGGCGCACCCGCTGGCCTTGTACAAATTGTACACCGGACATCTGCGGAAATACGCCGCCTTGAGCGCCTCTACTTGCTCTTCCGTCGCTTCTATCTCGATCCAGATTTCACTATGCGCCTCGCTCGGGTTCGATTGGTAACCCTCCTGGCCCGCTATTCCCCTCGGGCTGTAGACGATGGTGGATTTCACCTTGAGAGAACCAATATCGAGCTTCGCCGCCATGGCGCATCTTTCCAGAATCACCGCCGTGCAGCCCGCCAGCGAGGTCACGAGATAGTCCATGGGCGAGGGCCCCTCGCCCGAGCCGCCCAGGTGCTTGGGCTCGTCCATCACCAGGGTGTATCCGCGCATGAGGGTGACGATGCTCTTCGCATGGCCCTTGAAGTCGGCTTCCGCCCAGTTCTCCGTGGTTTCGGGTAGTTCTTTCGGCCGAATCGCCATTTCTTGCGCCCCCTCTTATGATCAGAAATTAAAATTCCGTCCCGCCGACGCTTCCGTGCGGGCCGTCCGTGAGAACACCCAATGCGCACGCGGGCCTCATGTCCGCGTCTTTTAGCAGGGAATCCGGGAAAAGGGTAGGTGAGGTTGGGGTCATTCACGACTGGAAAGGAAGAATTGCCCCTAGGGGCCCCGAATTACTCCCCCCTTGAGGGTCAGCCCCGACTGATGAAGGAGGGGCTGCGACTGATGAAGGAGGGGCTGCGGTTTGCAACTGAGGGAAGGGTTTTGGTTCGTCATTCCGGCATACGCCGGAATGACGGGAAAAGGTGAGGCGCGGGCAAGGTGGGGTGCAGCCGTAGGGACAGGCGCCTGCGCCTGTCCTCGTACCACCACGGCGAACATTCGGGCGGGCGGACAACCCACGGGGGGTTGTCCCTACGGTCGGCCAATACGGAAGAGGTGGCGGTCCCTGCTCGGGGCCGCCCCTACGAACCCATCACCACCTCTTTGAGCCGCGCAGGAGGACGCCGCGCAAAAAAATCGCCCGCTTCCCGGAGGAAGCGAGGCGAAAGGGATGCAGGATTCCCTAAAGGGCTTTGAGTACGTCTTTCGTATGCCCGTTCACCTTGACGTCTTTGAAGACCTTCTCGATGACGCCCGTCTCATCGATGATGTAGGTGGTGCGGAAGATGCCGTTGAATTTTTCACCGAACATCGTCTTCTCGCCGTAGGCCCCGTATCTCGAGGAGATCATGCCGTCTGGGTCCGCCAGCAGGGTGAAGTCCAGTTCCAGTTGCTCGGAGAACTTCTTGTGGCTGACCTCGTTATCGGGACTGACGCCGATGACGGTCGCGTTTTTCCCCTGTATCTTCTGCAGTTGTTTATTGAAGTCCCGCGCCTCCGTCGTGCACCCGGGCGTGTTGTCCTTCGGGTAGAAGTAGAGCACGACCTTCTGGCCCTTGTATTTCGAGAGCCGATGCACCTTGCCGTTCCCGTCTCTCAAAGCGAAGGCGGGGGCTTTCGCTCCTTCTCTCAGTGCCGCCATTTCGCCCCCCCTGTCGTTGCAGTCCTAGAGATCAAAAAAATCACGCGTCCCGAGCCGCATGTATGAGAATATCCAAGGAGTAATCGACCTTCAATTACCTATATTGACATAGTTTCGGGGTCGAATCAAGTGCGCCGGGGATTACAGTCCCCAATCTCGGGCGTAGCGGAAATCGCGGTCGATCGTCCGCTGGCTGAGCTTGGCGATGAGAGGCAGGCGCCTTTTGTACTGGCTGCGCTGCACCAGGCGCTGGATGCCGTCCACGAGTTCGGGCGGGAAGCCCTCGCCGAGCAACTCCTCGCGCGCGTAGCGGCAGTCGATCATCCGGTACAAGACGGCGTCGGCCACCTCGTAGGTGTAGCCGAGTTCCTGCTCGTCGGTCTGGCCCACCCACAAATCCGCGCTCGGGGCCTTTTCCACCACCTGCGCGGGCACGCCGACGTGGCGCGAGAGCTGGCGCACCTGCGTCTTGAACAAATCGCCGATGGGGTTCACCGCGCTCGCCATGTCGCCGAACAGGGTCCCGTAGCCGAGCAGGAGTTCCGTCTTGTTGCTCGTGCCCACCACCAGGGCGCCGAGCATGGCGGAATGATCGTAGAGAATCGTCATCCGCTCACGGGCCATCTTGTTGCCCCGGCGGAGGTTGTCGGCATCGGGGAAGCGCTCGTAATAGGCATCCACCTGAGGCGAGATGTCCACCACCTTGATGTGGATGCCGCTGGCCGCCGCTACGGCGCGCGCATCCGCCTCGCTCTGGGGGTTCGAGAGGCGGTAGGGCATGATGACGCCCGTCACGTTCTCGGCCCCCATGGCCGCCGCCGCCAGAAAGGCGGAAAGCGCGCTGTCGATTCCGCCCGAAAGACCCAGAACCAGTTTTTGCACGCCCACTTTCGAGACCTCGTCCCGAATGAAGCCGGAAAGCAGGCCGGCGGCGAGGTCGCCGTCGATTTCCAGTTCCGCCATCGCCCCTTGGATGAGTCCTTCGTCCAGCAAACCGAATCTCCACTATGAGAAATATTCTTGCGCCCTTTCGTCTTTATCATGCCCTTGGTCGACTTGCTCCGCAACGCCGCCGGGGATACCCTTTTCTCATCCATCCACCGATTATATGGAGTTCTTATGCCTTACGTGGGGAACATTGAAGAGGTCAAATGGGTCTACGACGAGGAAGAAGCACGCGAAAAAGGCTCACCCATCTGCATCGACACGCCCAATCTCGAGGTGCGGGTCATCGTGCTTCAGCCGGGGGTCTATCCTCCCTATCACGCGCATCACGAGGAGATGGACGAGGGCTACCTCATCTATGGCGGGCGCGGACTGATCCACAACGACGGCACTACGTTCGAAGTCGGGAAGGGAAACGTGCTCTTAAACCCGCGCGGCGCGATGCACCACATGAAGAACACCGGCCAAGACGAATTGATAGAGTTCAACTTCCGGGGAGGCCGGATGCCCTCAGGCTTCCTCGTGCCGCCGGGCGATCCGCCCCCCAATCCCGATCCGCAATCGGTGCAAAACCCACTCGCCCCGCCCGTCCCCTACATCAAGGGCGACGTCGATTCGCTGATAAGCCCGTTCGACCCCGAATCCGTGAAGCAAAAGGGCTTCCAGAAGGCCATCTCCACGGAATACCTCGAGTGCCAGGTGGCCTCGTTTCTCCCGGGCGCGAGACCCCACGTCCACCGCCATCAGGAAACCATTGACGAGGGAACGCTCATATTGGAAGGGAGGATGAACATCATCATCGAAGGCGAGACGATAGAGGCCTCCCGAGGCGATCTGGTGCACACGCCCGGCGGCGCCTGGCATTCGGTGCACAACGCGAGCGACGCCCCCGCCGTGCTGTTCAACTTCAGGGGCGGCGCGCTGCCCTCTAAAACCGAATGGCGGGACGCGTGAGATCAATTCCGACTGAGGAGGGGTTGTTGAAAAAGACCCCTTTTTAGAGAGTAGAGGGGACACCCCTTTCGACTGGTAAAAGCAACCCCCCTGTCCCCCCTTGTCAGGGGGGCTTTTCTTCCACCCCCTCGTCGGGGGGCATCGCCTTTACCCCCCTGACAAGGGGGGACAGGGGGGTTGCTCCCTTGACAAAGGCTTTTTCAACAACCCCGAGGAAGAAGGAATTGACCCGACCGAGGAGGGAGGGTTTATGTTTCTCTCTTTTGTGTCGTCATTCCGGCGCATGCCGGAATCCAGAACCGACGAAAGCACCTATACTGCGGTATTTTCTCCCTCATCAGGCGTGTTTGGTAATAAAACACGATAGGACGGAAAAACGAAAAAACAAAAGGCGCTGGATTCCGGCATTCGCCGGAATGACGGCGTTTTGTGGTCAACCCCTCCCCCTCCACCCGGGATTGATTTGACGAGACGCAGATTCTCTCTTTATATTCTTTATTGTCCCAAAGACGCCGGAGGATCCGACTCGAGGAGAAAGCACATGACGAAATACGAATCCTTGAGTCTCTTCGCCGCCTATCTCAACCTCCTCGCCTCCTTCGGCGGCCTGGGGCTGCTCTACTACGGAATTCGCGAGATGGCGAGGGGCGCGGAAATGCGGGCGGCGGACTCCGAGAGCAAGCACACCGAAACGATGACGGCCTCACATAGCAGGCACGATGAGGTGATGGCCGAATCCGAGCGCAGGCACGAAGAGTTCATGTCGGACTCCCGGCGCAGGGAGGAGGAGGGGATCCGTAGGCACGAAGAGGCCATGGAGGATATCCGGCGCAGGGACGAAGAGGGGATCCGTAGAGAGGAAGAAGGTATCCGCAGGCACGATGAGGCCATGGCGACGCTCTCGCAAAGCCGCGACGCTTTGCGCGAACTCATCGACGGGCAAGCGGAAAGCCGCATGGCCTTGCGCGAACTCATCGAACGAACCGGATAGAAGCGACCACGCGGCGCGGGGTCCGACTATCCCGTCGTGAAACGCTAATTTATTTTTTTCCGCCCAGGCCGTTGAAAACCGTTCCGACCCAGCGTTTCGCCGAAATAAACCCCGTTCCCCAGCTTGTGTATTTTTGAGGCAATCCCGCCGCCTGAATCTGGGCGAGGGTTTTGCCCGCCTTCATCTGTTCGCGCACGATCCGGGTCGTATCGACGAGCATCGCATGGTACGCCTTGAGCTCTTTGATTCCCGAGAGCGGGCCGTGGCCGGGGATGATTTTGGCGTCTTTCGGTATCTGCCCGATGAGTTTGGCGATGTTTTTCGTGAGGCCTTTCACGTTGCCCCCATTGCCTAAATCCACGAATGGAAATCGGCCCGAGAAGAACAAATCCCCCGTATGAACGACGTTCGATTTCGGGAAAAAGAGCACGCTGTCGCCGTCCGTGTGGCCGTTCGGGTAGTGAACGATGCGAATCTCCTCTCCGTTGAAATGAACGGAAATGGACCCTTCATACGTGATGACGGGGAGGCCCGCCTTCGCCTTGGGCTTGACGGTCCGGCCCAGGACGTAGCTGGTCACGGCGAGGCGTTTTCGGACGTTGGCGTGCGAAATAATGTACGCATCTTTGCCGAATATCTCATTCGCCCCGGTATGATCGCCGTGCCAATGCGTATTGACCACGAATGCGAGAGGTTTTTTTGCGCCGAGGCCCCCCAGCGCCGCTTTTATCTTGGGGGCCAAAGGGGCGAATTTATCGTCGACCATCAAGATGCCGTCTTCGCCTGCGGATACGCCGATGTTCCCCCCTCTGCCGGTAAGCATGTGCACCGCCCCCGCAACGTGGGTCGTTTTGATTTGGGCTTGCGCGATTTGCACAAGCGCCAGTTGGAAGAATAAGCAAGCGGCAAACGCGAAGAAACATGATTTTCTGAAAAATGGTTTCATGGCGATCTCCGGTGGGGAAGAGAATCTATGGGAGTTGAAACTTCATTTTTTGTCCTGCCGCATAACATTTTGGCTATACCAAATCCGGCATTCGCCGGAATGATGTTTCACGGACGAAACCAGCCCGTAGGGGAGGACCTGCGTGTCCTCCCGCCTCTGCTACCCCTCACGCGAGCGCTGGATGCGGCGGAGCTCACGCAGGGTGAGGTGTAAGTCCTCATCCCTGAGCGTGGGGGACGCGATGCGCGCCCGCCGCACGCTCGCCGTGTCCACTTCGGAGACGAGTAATTGCTCGCTTGCTCGCTCCGCCTGGGCGAGCGGCTCTCCGCTTGGCGCCAGGATTTCCGAACCTCCCCAAAAGTTGATGCCGTCCTCGTATCCCACCCGGTTGCTGAAGATGACGTGCTGGTTGTAGGACGCGGCGTAGGTTCTCGTGAGTGATTTCCAGACGCGCTGAATCGCGAGGCCGCCCTCGCCGTTCGCCTTGCTCACGCCGCGCGCGGGACTCGCCGAGGGAACGATGAGCAAATCAGCGCCGTCGAGCGAGGCGATTCCGGCCAGGCTCGGGTGCCAGGCGTCCTCACAGATGAGGATGGCCGCGCGCCCGAAGCGGGTATCGAAGGCGCGCACCTTGTCTCCCTTGCCCACATAGCGGTTCTCATCGAACAGCCCGTATGTCGGCAGATACACCTTGCGGTGCACGTGGACCAACTCTCCATTTTCAAAATAGGCGGCGGAATTGAAAAACCCGTGCCTGCCGGATTCCTCCACGAAGCCCACCACCAGGGAGACTTTTTTGCTCAGGGCGGCGATTTCCTTCATGGGCCCGGTATTGCGCCGGATGGCCACCTCGGGAACCATGTCCTTCAAAAAATAGCCGGTCAGCGAAAGTTCGGGAAAGACGAGGAGATCGACGCCCTCCTCCTCGGCTTTTTTCACCTCATCGACCAGCAATTCGCGATTTGCGTCGAGATTGCCCAGCCTCGGTCCTATCTGGGCCGCCGCCGCCAGAAATTTCATGTCTATTTCCTGTCGAGATCGGGTAACGAGATCAAAACGTCATTTGTTTCGGCGCAATAAAACGCCGACGAGTCATCATGTCTAGCACATTATCGGGGCCAGGAGAAAACCGGCGCTGGAAAATGGGACAAGCGGCTCAGATGAAGAGCTTCGTCTCCGCCCCATGTGTTTTCCTCATGAACTCGGGCAGGCTGATTATCTCATCCACGACATCCGCCACCTCCTCGGGCGCCAGCCCCAGGAGCTTGGGCTGCGCGGCGCAGGCGTAGACCTTCAGCTTGCCGAGCCTTCTGGCGGCCTCGATGAGCTCCTCCGCCGAATGCGCGCCGCGCGCGCCCTCATGCGCCGGGAGTGCGGCGTCGAGATCGTCATCCACGAATCGCTTGAGCGCGCCGAAGAACAGGATGACGTGCACCTCATCCCCGTTCGCGGCGGCGCTCGCCGCCATGGTGGCTATCTGATGGATGCGCTCGGGCTCGCCGCTGTGGGCGTATATGACGAACTGGGACATTTGGGCCTTACGTTTTATGCCGGGGAGACGGGGAAGGATTGGTGCCCTCAGAATTTTTATCACTCCCCCCTTGAGGGTCAAGCCCGATTGAAGAATGAGGGATTGTCGGCAAGAAAAGGGCGCAAGCCCGCAGTCGCGCAGGTGGGGGGTCAATCCCGACCAAAGAGGGAGGGACTGCTGGAGACATGCCCCCCCACCGCATCAGCCTTCGCCCGAGGTCTCGGCTTCTGCGACTCCCCCTCGAGGGGGGAGTGATTTCATAGACAACTCTTCTTCCGAAACTAGGAGGTTTTTTCAGAAGTCCGATTCGCTTGGACGAGGAAATTCGACTCTCGAATCGCATCATTCAAAATCCTCCGGCTTCACGTTTTTGAAATCATATTCGGGCAGATCCGAGCGGGCGGGCGGGTCGACGTCCTCATCCTGCATATGAGGGGGTCTCGGGCGCGAGGCCAAAAGATAGAAGAACAGGCGCCAGACGCCGTACAACAGCCCGCAGGCGGCGACGAACCACAGCGCTCCCGTAAAATCACGTTGATAAAAGTAGTACGCGATCCCGAGCCAGAAAAGAAAACCGGCCACGATGCCCGGAATCGAGCGGCCATTTTCCATCGGGGTTTACCTCTGTTGATCGCTTCGAACCGCCCGGGTCAGTCCGCCTCGGGAGCAGGCGAGGTTTCGCTCTCCTCGGGAACCTCTTCCGCGGCCTCCCCGGCGCTCGTTACGGCGCCTGCGCCATCGCCCGTCATGTGGCAGGTGCCCTCGAACACGGCGCCTTCTTCGATGTATATGCTCGGCGTAAAAATTTCACCGCTCACGTGGGAGCCGACCCTCACCTCACACTTTTCCTTCGCCTCTATTTTCCCCTCCATCCGGCCCATCACGATGACGACGCCGGCCTTGACATAGGCCTTCACCTGCGCCGCCGTGCCGATGATGAAGGTGTCATCCGTGATGACCTCTCCCTCAAGAACACCGTCCACGCGCACGGTGCCCTCGAAGGATATGACGCCTTTGAATTCGGTGCCTTCCCCCAGAAAGGCGCGAATGCTCTTCTCGTAGTTTTTCGCCATCCATCGACCCTCGCATGATTCCCGACAGGAAAACCAGAGCTAACAAAGCCGCTGGAGCAATCCCTCGAGCGTTTCCCTCGTATAATACTCGATTTCTATCTTTCCGCTCTCCTCATCGCCTGAAATTGCGACTTTCGTTCCCAATGCGCCTCTCAGCCGCTCGGTCGCCTCGCGAAGATAAAGCGCCTGCGGCCCCGTCGGCCCGCTCCGTGGGGCGGCTCGCCGGAAGGTGTCCTTCTCCTTGCTTCCCCCCTCGAGCGCGCGCCTCACGCGCGTCTCGAGCTGGCGCACGGAGAGTCTTTTTTCGGTGGCGGCCCGGCCGTGGCCGGTCATCTCCTCTTCGGTGCGCAAGGACAACAGCGCCCTGGCGTGCCCCATGGACAACAATCCTGCGGCCACGCTCTCCTGAACGGATGGAGGCAGATTGAGCAGGCGGACGTAGTTCGCAATGGTGGAGCGGTCCTTGCCCACGCGCGAGGCGACCTCTTCCTGCGTGAGGCCCAGGCGCTCCATCATGCTCGCGTATGCGGCCGCCTCTTCCATGGGATTCAGGTCTGCGCGCTGCACGTTCTCGACGATGGCCAGCTCGAGCGCCTCATCTCCGCCGGCGTCGATCAGAATGGCGGGAACCTCATCGACTTCCGCCAGGCGGGCGGCCCGCCAGCGCCGCTCCCCGGCCACGATCTCGTATCCCCCGCTCGCGGCGCGCCTCACCAGAATGGCTGAATCACGCCGTGGCGCCTCACGGATTCGGCCAGTTCGGCCAGGTCTTCCTCGTCGAAATCCATGCGCGGCTGGTGAACGCCGGGGGTGAGGCGAGCAGGAGAAAGCCGCATCAGAATCCCCGAATCATCGGCGGCGCCCCCCGGAGAATCCAGGACCGTCGGTGCGAGATATTCCGCCTCATGAGAGGCCAGGAGCGCGTCCAGGCCCCGTCCGAGCACTTTTTTCCTTATCGTCGTCATGTCTGGTTTTTCATCCTTTCATTCGAGCGCGCGATGAACTCGCTCGCCAGCGCGAGATACGCCTGCGCGCCCGGCGAGGAGATGTCGTATGTGATCACCGGCTTCCCGTGGCTCGGCGCCTCGGCGAGGCGCACGTTCCTGGGAATTACGACCCGGTAGGTCAACTCCGGCAGATGGGAGCGCAAATCCTCGTTCACCTGACGCGAAAGGTTTGTTCTCGAATCATACATCGTCAGCAGGATTCCGCCTATCCTGAGATCGGGGTGAACGCTCCCGCGTATCCGCTCCACCGTTTTCATCAAGCGGGCCAGTCCCTCGAGCGCGAAATACTCCGCCTGAATGGGGATGAGCACCTCATCCGCCGCCCGCAGGCCGTTCAGGGTGAGAAAACCCAGAGAGGGCGGACAGTCGATGAGAATGTAGCGGAACCGGCTGCGGAGCGGCTCGATAACGTTCAGCAAGCGACTCTCCCTTTGCGGCAAATCCGCGATTTCCACCTCCGCGCCCGCCAGGTCGATGGAAGAAGCTAAAATTCTTAATCCTATAAATTCAGTATCATACAAGGAATTATCATCAATCGAATCTCCCAGCACGAGCGCTCTGTAGAGCGAAGATGGAGGCGAAAATATACCGAAACTGCTTGTCGCGTTCGATTGAGGGTCCATATCGACCAGAAGAGTCGGCTGATCCGCCACCGCGAGGCAGGCCGCCAGGTTGACGGCCGTCGTCGTCTTGCCGACGCCGCCTTTCTGGTTCACGACGGCCACGACCGTGCACGGGCCTTCGCTCGTGTCGGTTTCGGGAACGCTCGAGGAGATGGTCGCTCCGGGTGTGGTTTCCATGTTTTTTTCAGGGCGGATGGAAATACGCTGCGCAACCGAAGATTCTCACACCATCCCATAAAATTCAACCGGAAGTTTCACGTGGAACAAAATTTCCTGAAATTCCGGGGGAGAAAATGTTCCACGTGGAACAATGGAAGGGGACGAACCCCGCAAATTGAGCAGCAGGGTTTTAGGAGGAATCCCGCCCCTTTAGCGGTGCGAATAATGGGTAGGGACAGGCCCCCGCGCCTGTCCTACGCCCTCTCTCCTTCCTGAAAAAAGACAACCACCGGGGGGTTGTCCCTACCTATTCTGCGCCCACGGGCGGTAAACACGCCGGGATGACGGTGTTCTGTGGGTGTTTTCGGTCAAAGAGGAGAAAAACCAACCGCCAGGAAGCGCGTACTTTTTCCATCCAAGCGCCATTGCGGCTCATTTTCAAACCCGGAATAATGTTCCACGTGGAACAATGGGGGTCTCCCCGGCGGGAAGGGCCTTCAGGGCTTACGTTTTCTGGTGTATGGGCCTGGTGGAAACGGGGGGTGGAGTGAATTTCCTGCGCCTTGGCTCATTTTATCCGGCAAAAGTTCTTATTTGGCTGATTTTACAACTCCAGGAAGTTTTTCTTCTCTCGCCCCGCCCAGGCTCCCCCTTCGAGGCGGCGGAGAGACTCGAATCTTTCCCTGACGAGGTCCATGATGTCTTTGAAGTAGGGGCAAAAGCTGTCCGCGGTTGTGGGAATCGGTTCGTCTCGCCCGATTCGTTGACACTCCCCGGTGTCGTCAAGCTGGGAGATGTTCCGTCGGTAGTAACCGCAATGTCTACATTCAATTTTCATGGCCATATAGTCCTTCTGCAGACAAACATATCATAACGGAGGTCTCGGCCCGATTCGCTTAGTCCATCATTATCAAATATTTACATCATGGCCGGCAATAAGCGGGGAAAGGATGTTCATGGGTATTTCAGAATACAGAAGTCGGGATTGCCGACCAATAGAACGTGGGGACGGGTCACGACCTATCCCTACATGCTGATCTGAAGGGGGAGTGGCCCCGCCCGGTCGATGACTAGCTATGCGCCGATGAAAGGGCCTGCTCCCGGGAATTTCCGTTTTGCTTGCGAATGTAGACTTCCAGAACAGCGACCGCGGCGGGCGTCACGCCCGAGATGCGGCTAGCCTGCCCGAGGGTTTTGGGGCGTATTTCCTCGAGTCGCTGCCGTACCTCGGCGGTCAGGTGGCCCACGTCGGCATAGGAGATACTGTCTGGAATCTTCACCCTGTCGGCCATCCTCAGGTGATGAACCTGCTGGTATTCCCGCTCGAAATACTCCTTGTATTTTACCTCAGCCATGACGTATCGCCGCGATTCACCCTCAAGCGCCTCCCAAATAGCCACAAAACAGCCCCCGACGACCGAATCGACCCGAATCGCCAGTTCGGGGCCGGCTTCGGGGCGTCTCAGAATATCGCCCAGGGTGGATGGTTTTTTGAGCGGTTTGGAGCCCGCCGCCTCCATGGCGCTGCGGACGTCCGGTTTGGGGTTCACCATCGTGGCTTCCAGATACGCGATGGCTTCGCTCGCTCGTTTCGCCTTCGTCTCAAAGGCGCGATAGGTGGCCTCATCCAGGGAACCGACCCTGTGGCCGAGTTCCATCAGCCTGAAATCCGCGTTGTCGTGGCGCAGCAGGAGCCTGTGCTCGGCCCGGCTGGTGAACATCCGGTAGGGCTCGGCCGTTCCCTTGGTGATGAGATCATCGATTAAAACGCCGATGTAGGCTTCTTCCCTGTTCAAAATCACGGGTTCCTCGCTGCGCAGATAGTGAACGGCGTTGATTCCCGCCATGATCCCCTGGGCGGCGGCCTCCTCATAGCCGGTCGTTCCGTTGATCTGGCCGGCATGGAAGAGTCCCGGCATCTTTTTCGTCATCAGGCTTGGGCCCAGTTCGGTCGGCTCCACATGGTCATACTCGACGGCGTAGCCCGGTCGCATCATCTCGGCTCTCTCTAAGCCTTTGATTGTTCTTAGCATCCGGATTTGCACGTCCACTGGCAGGCTCGTGGAAAGCCCGTTCACGTAAATTTCGCAAGTCTCGCGTCCTTCGGGCTCCAGGAATATCTGGTGCTCTTGCTTGCCCTCGAACCGCATGATTTTATCCTCGATGCTCGGGCAATAGCGCACGCCGATGGCGTCGATCTGGCCGTTGTACATGGGCGCGCGCTCGATGTTCCGGCGGATGACCTCGTGCGTCGCCGGGTTCGTGTAGGTGATCCAGCAAGGCATCTGCTCTTGTTCGATGGCGGGGGTGCGGTAGGAGAACGGAAGGGGCGGGTCGTCACCGGGCTGAACGTCAAGTATTTGAAAATCAATGGATTTCGCGTCCAGCCGGGGCGGCGTTCCCGTCTTCATGCGCCCGATGGCGAAGCCGAGCGAGACGAGTTGCTTCGTGAGTTCGTTCGCCGAACCCTCGCCCGCGCGCCCGCCTTCGACTTTTCTGTCGCCGTAGTGGAGAAGACCGCGCGTGAAGGTGCCCGGCGTCAGAACGACCGCCCGGGCCTCCCAGGTTTCCCCGAAATGATCCTGAAGACCCGCTATCGCCCCGTCCTTCACCAGGAGTTTTTGCACCAATCCCTGCTTGAGATCGAGGCTCGCCTGGCTTTCGACCGCGTTTTTCATATACGCGCGGTAGCGCTGCTTGTCCGCCTGGGCGCGCAGGGCCTGTACGGCGGGGCCTTTTTTCGTGTTCAGCATCCGGAACTGAATGCCCGTGGCGTCGATGGCGCGGGCCATTTCACCGCCCAAAGCGTCCACTTCACGCACCAGAACGCCCTTCGCCAGTCCGCCGATGGCCGGATTGCACGACATCAGACCCACGGTGTCGAGGTTCATGGTGAGCATCATGGTGCGTGCGCCCATGCGCGCGGCGGCGAGCGCCGCCTCGCATCCGGCGTGTCCACCGCCCACGACGATGACATCATACGAAAAATTCAAGCGAAAACCTCCATAAATTTATAAAAACCATTATACCAACGCAATTTTGTCCATATTTATACAAATCCAGCGCAAAACAACGCCGTTTGCTGCACGAAACTCAAGCTTTTGTCGATCCCCTGCGTCAACCACCCAATATAGAGCGGCCCCAAGAGCGATTGCCATTTCCAGACTATTTCTTTACAAATAATCTCATGATTGATATATGTACAGACCAATCGAGTAATTTTCTTTCTTGACATAAGTATGGCTTGGTGCTTATATTGAATGCAACATAGCCACCACGCCTCTCATCAATTATGTGTATTGATGATGCGCAACCTTGGTGGCTTTTTTTATGCTCGTGTTTAGGGTTCTTCGCTATGCCGAAGGTTTACACAAAGCCGCCCTTTACGTTCGAACAGCAATTGGCTCGACTCAGCAAGCGCGGTTTGGCCATCAATGACAGGGCTTATGCCCTATCCAAGCTCAAGACCGTCAACTATTTCCGCCTACTTGCCTACTGTTATCCGTTTCGCATTCGAGACAAGCATTCCAATGTGACGAGCAACTTCGTCCCGGGCGCAAACTTTAGCGAAGTCATCAAACTGTATGAGTTCGACCGCTATTTACGGTTGGCGGTCATGGATGCCATCGAGAGAGTAGAAGTTTATATTCGCACTTTGATGACAGACCACCTTGGCCACACGTACGGTACTTTCGGGCATACCGAATCGTCGAATTTTCATGTTCAGTTTGATCATTCTCAGTGGATCACAAAAATCAAAGAAGAGGCGGAACGCTCCACGGATGTCTTTATCGCTCACTATAAGCGCACGTACTCGGACTTTCCTGTCTTGCCAATCTGGATGGCCGCGGAAGTGATGTCATTCCGAAGCTTGTCTATCGGCTACAAAGGGCTGAAGAACGATGACAAGAGAGCGATTTCCGGTCAATTGGGCCTTCACCATAATAAATTGAGGGATTGGCTGCATCAGCTAACTTATATTCGAAATTTGTGCGCTCATCATGGTCGGCTTTGGAATAGAAAGCTTTCAATTCGCTCTGCAACCCCGCGCGGCCAAGCTGGGAACCAGCCGACTCCACCCAGAAACGATCGCATTTTCTACGTTCTCCTGATGTTGCGGTGTCTGTTGAAGAACACGGGAAACAGGGATCAATGGTGCAAGCAATGTGCGGACTTGATTGAACCGATAGCCCGAGAAAAGCGTTGGCGTCTGGCAATGTGGTTACCGAAAGATTGGAAAAAGCGCTTAACTCGGAAATAGCTTTGGCAAAATGACAACGCGAGGACTTTTTCTTACGCTAAGTCTTTGTTGTTATTTTAACTATTTTTACTTCCCAATACAAAACGTGGAAAAAATCCTGTCCAGAAGCGCCTGTCCGTAATCTCTGCCCAGGAGTTCTGAGAGCGCGGTTTGCGCTTCATTTAGGTGGACCGCCACCAGTTCGGGGGAGATCGCATCCTCGGCGCCCCCCCTGGCGCATCGTACCGCTTCCAGGCATTTTGCGATTTGGCCATGGTGACGCTCCCTCGTGAGCATAGACTCGGCGCCCGAGATGCCCTCCTCATCAATCAAAACACGCGCCACCTCTTCGCGCAACTTGGAGACCCCCTCGCCCGTAAGTGCTGAGATGAAGAGCGCCTCGGGCGCATCCGGCGCCAACTCACGCAACAAGGCGCGGGCGCACTCTTTCATTTCATGGGATGCCTTATCTATCTTATTGAAAACAAACAGATTATCACAATCCAGTGCGCTCGCCTCACCGGCCGCCCACGCCACTTCGGCATCGCCCGCCGTAACGTCCACGACCATCAGGCTCAAATCGGCTGCTCCCGCCGCCTTGCGGGCGCGTTCGGTTCCTTCGAGTTCCACCGGATCCCCGGTATCGCGCAAACCCGCCGTGTCGATGAGCCGCACCGGCGCGCCCCCCATATCGCAAATTTCCTCCACCGTGTCCCGCGTGGTGCCGGGAATTTCGCTGGTAATGGCGCGATCCGCCCCCAAAATCGCGTTCAAAAGCGTGGATTTCCCCGCGTTGGGCCTGCCGAGAATGGCCACGCGCGCGCCTTCTCTCAAGATTCTGCCGGAGCGGTAGCTCTCGATGAGCCTCCCGAGCGCGGTTTCTATCTCCGCGAAAAGGCCTGCGAGTTCTGCGCTTCCCATCGGCGCGCCAGAAACGGAAGGCCCCGCGCCCGGCTCGAACTCGTCGGGGAAATCAATGGCCGCCTCGATGTGCGCGCCCGCCTCCACCACCTTCTCCCACACCTCCTCCAGGGCCTTGGAGAGGCGTCCTTCCAGGTGATGGAGCGCCGCGCGCGCCGCTTTTTCGGTTTGCGCGGTCACGAGGTCCGCCACGGCTTCCGCCTGGAGCAGGTCGATCTTCCCCTCCAAAAAGGCGCGCCGGGTGAATTCCCCCTCCTGGGCCGGTCTGGCCCCCATCTCCCGGGCGAGGCGCAGAATGGTCCCCACGATGGCCGGGCCGCCGTGGCAGTGCATCTCGACCACGTCCTCGCCGGTGAGCGAATCGGGACCCGGATGATAGAGCGCGAGACCCTCATCAAAGGCCTGGCCCTCGTCCATGAAGCGTCCCAGCACGGGCCTCCTCCCGGGAAAGGCTCTTCTTTCTTTCCTCGGCGTGAAGATTCCCTCGAGAATGGGAAGCGACCCGGCGCCGCTCAGGCGGACGATGGCGATGGCCCCGCGCCCGGGCGCCGTGGACAGCGCAACGATGGTCTCTCTCTCAAAATCGCTCATCCGCCTCTTCGCTTTCCATCTCTTGAGAATGTGCGCGCGCCCTGAGCGGCCGCGCGCATTGCGGTCGGGCGTAATGAACCGGATTTAAGTCATTATTGCAAGGGGTTGCTTCTCTCTTGAGGGTCAATTCCAGCAATCAAGGAGAGGCTGTAGGGGCGGACCTTTGTGTCCGCCCGCTCTTATAGTGCTCGCATCCGCACGGGAGAACACGCAGGTTCTCCCCTACGAAATTATCGAGTCTCCCGTAGGGACAACCCCCTGTGGTTGTCCTTTTTAGGACGAGCGCGTCGGACAGGCGCGGGGGCCTGTGGGACAATCCCGATGAGGGACTGTCACTACAGATCAGCCTCGATAGTGGAAGGAAGGATTGTTCAGAGGCCGGACGCAAATACCGAACGGAGGCGCAGGTCCCTCCCTACCTCTTCCTGAAACGATCCGCCAGGCCGCGCAGGAGGGTTTCACGCGAGACGGCGCCGACGACGGCGCCCGCTGCGTCCACCACCCGCAGCGGCGATTCGCTCTCGATGCACTTGGGCAGAATCTCCTGAAGCACGGTGTCGCGCGATACGACAGGTCCGGTGGTCTCGCTGCACGGAGGCGTCATGATGGAGCCCGCCGTCACCACGCGGCCCCGCTTCACGTCGCGCACGAACTCGCGCACGTAGTCGGTGGCCGGGTAGAGCAGAATCTCCTCCGGCCCGCCTATCTGGTCGACCACGCCGTCTTTCAAGATCGCGACGTGATCGCCCAGCTTGAGCGCCTCGTCGAGATCGTGGGTGATGAACACGATGGTCTTTTTGAGGTCGCGCTGGAGCGCGATGAGATGATCCTGCATCTGCTTGCGTATCAGCGGGTCCAGGGCGCTGAAGGGTTCGTCCATGAGCAGGATGTCGGGGTCCGTGCACAGGGCGCGCGCCAGGCCCACCCGCTGCTGCATGCCGCCCGAGAGCTGGGCCGGGTAGGCGTTCTCATAACCGATGAGCCCCACGTCCTCTACCCAGCGCATCGCGCGCCGTCGTCGCTGAGCGTACTCGGTTCCCTGGACTTCCAAGCCGTAGCCCACGTTCTCTAGCACCGTCATGTGCGGGAAGAGCGCGAATCGCTGAAAGACCATGCTCACGACGCCCCGGCGGAACGCGAGCAACTCCTCGGGCGAGAGATCGAGAACGTCCCTTTCATCAACGAGAATCTTGCCCGTGGTCGGGTCTATCAGCCGGTTGATATGGCGGATCAAGGTCGATTTTCCCGATCCCGAAAGGCCCATGACCACGAAAATCTCCCCGCTCTCGACGGAGAGGCTCACGTCTTTCAGCCCCAGCGTGCAGCCGGTTTCGACCAGCACGTCGTTCTTCTCGACTCCCGCACGGGCCAAGTCCAGCGCGGTTTCCCCCGCGCGTCCTGTTCCGAATATCTTGTAGACGTTTCGTATCTCGATCAGCGCCATAGGCTCACTCCCTCCCGCTCGTGCGGATGAAGCGCCCGCCATAGGCCTGGGTGACGCGGTCCATGACGATGGCTAGCAGCACGATAGCCACGCCGGCCTCCAGCGCGCGCCCGACGTTGAGCTGCTGGAGGCCGATGAGCACCTCGGTGCCGAGTCCGCGGGTTCCAATCATCGAGGCGACCACCACCATCGAGAGCGCCATCATCGTGGTCTGGTTGACTCCCTGCATGATGTTGGGCAGCGCCATCGGTATCTGCACGCGGAGGAGCTTCTGCCTCTTGCTCGCGCCCATGGCGTCTGAAGCCTCGACGATGTCCTCATCCACCAGGCGGATGCCTAAATCTGTCAGGCGGATGACGGGCGGAATGGCGTAGATCACCGTGGCGAAGACGGCGGGCACCGCGCCCAGGCCGAAGAGCATGATCGCCGGAATGAGATAGACGAAGCTCGGCATGGTCTGCATGAGGTCGAGCGCGGGCAGCACCATGTCGCGCATCTCGTCGTTTCTCGAGATCCCGATGCCGACCGGAACGCCCAGGCCGATGCAGATGATGGTGGAGACCAGCATCACCGAAAGCGTCATCATCGAATAGTCCCAGAGCTTGGGATCGACGAGGCCGATGAGGAACATGCAAGCGGCCACGAGGGCGGTCAGTCCCCGCTTGCGCCCGCTCGAGAAGTAGGTGATCGCGATCACGCCCACGAACACGACGACCCAGGGAAGATCCCGCAGGAAACGCTCCAGACCCACCAGCACCACGAGAATCCCGTCCGAGGCGGTCTCGAAGATGACCCCGTACTCGGTGACCAGCCATTCCACGAAATCGTTGGTCCATTTATTGAGCGGCAGGTTCAGGCCCTTGGGCCACTCGACCGCCCACTCGGGGAACAGTCCGCGGATAAAGTTCATCATGGGCGGGCCTCCCCGGGACTATGACGCAACTTCACGAGAAAAAGGCATCGCGCGTGCGCGGCTCAAGCCGATTTGAGCGCCTCCTCGACTTTTTTCACGACGTCGGCCGGAACCCAACTCTTCCAGACCTTGTTGGTCTTCAAGAAATGAATCGCGGTGGCCCCGGCGTCGCCGCCGGCTTCCTTCTTGAGATAGGCCAGCGCCTTCGAGACGACCTGGGACGAGAGGGTGTACTTTTTGATGAAGGCGACGATCCCGGGATTCTTGGCCGCGAACTTCGTGGTGACCGACTTCGGCAACTCCGCCGTCCGGTAGGCGGTCGCCTTCTTGGGATTCCCCATGGCCTCCACGCCGCCTTTCTTGAGCGCGTTCACGTGCTTCATCATATCGTCCCAGTCGGCCTCGTTCCATGCCGGCTCTTCGAGTTGGACCAAATCGAGTTGGCCGAGAAGCGGCGTCGGCGCCCAGTAATAGGCCAGGACCGGCTTTTTCTTGAGATACGCCCCCTTGATGGCCGCCGCGAGCGCGCCGCCCGAGCCGGGCCGGAAATTGGTGAAATGTTTTTCCATCCCGTAGACGCGCATCTTCACCGTGTTGATGACCTCACAGCCCCAGCCGGGGATGCAGTTCACAAACCGGCCCTTGGAGGGTTCTTCGGGGTCCTTGAAGAGGTGTTTGTATTTCACCAGGTCATGGACCGACTTTAAGCCCGGATTCGCCTTCTGGACGAAGCGCGGTATGTACCAGCCCTGTGCGCTGTCCGGTGTGTTGACACCCACTTGCTTGACCTTGCCGCTTTTCATGGCGGGGTCGTACTGATCCTTTACGTTGTCGTACCAAAGCTCCATGATCAGGTCGTTCTTCCCCTGGTAGTGGGCCGCCATGATCGGCAGCGAGGCGCCGTAGATGAGTGTCACCTGGCAGCCGTAGCCGTGCTTCAGGATGAAGGCGGCCACCTGATCGTGAAAATTGGCGCTGTCCCAGTTCAGGTCGCCGATACGAACACTGCAGGCGGCGTCCGCCCTGCCGGGCGCGGAGATAGCCCCCACTACTAGGACGACGAAGAAAATGGCGATAAGCAAAGCTCTGGATTTCATGTCTGGCTCCCTGTTCTCGTTGTGTGAGTCGGTCGATTCAAAGAAAAGATCAGGAGCCTCCTCCCAAGAGAAAGTCCAACTCCTCTCCCAAGGCCCCTGCGGATTTGCTTGCGGACTGAATCTACGGCGCCCCTCGCGCCGCCAAGTCTGGTTTTTTGAGTCGTCCAAAAGTTTATGCGGATCGGCGCGAAAAGGCAAACCGCCATTCATCCAAGGCATGCGCGCCTCCCGCCCTGCCCCATGACAGGAGGCGAGCAGAGCCGAATACCGCACCATGCCGAACAAACTTTCGTCTTTTTTGCGCTAGCGCCTCTTTTTATCTTTGAAAAATTATCATGCATGCTAACATTGTTTTAGTATTCGCATTCACAAAAAAGCGAGACGCTCATGCCCGAGTTAAGATACGACCCGCACCGCGGCGAATGGACGCTCATCGCACCCGACAGGCGCGCGCGGCCCCATCCTGCGTTTTACGCAAACGCCACTCCTGCGCGAGACGACCCGGCCTGCCCCTTCTGCCCCGGAAACGAGGGCGAAACGCCGCCCGAGGTTGCCGCCATCAGAGAAGACGGGAGCGCCAAGAACGCGCCCGGCTGGCGCGCGCGCTGCGTGGCGAACAAATATCCTGCCGTCGGGAGCAGAGAGCTTGCGCGCGAGGGCGAAGACGGCTTTTTCTCCCTCAGGGGCGGGGGGCGCCACGAGGTGCTCATCGATTCGCCCCGTCACACGAAGGGCCTGGCCGATTTGGGCGAAGCGCATGCGGCCGAGGTTCTGCGCCTGCTGCAGGAGAGGACCCGGGCGCTCGCCGAGGCCCCCGGCGTTCGCTGCGTCTGCGCCTTCAAGAATCATGGCGCGCAGGCGGGCGCATCCATCCTCCACTCACATTTCCAGATACTTGTCCTCCCGGTCGGGACCGGCGTCGTCGAGCAGAAGCTGGAAAAAGAGGCCGCTTTCTACAAGGAGCGGAAAACCGCGCTTTTAGATCACATGCTCGATGCGGAGCGCGAAGGCGGAGAGCGGATGGTCGAAACGGGAGAAGAGGGAGCCTCCGTGTTCTGCCCCTGGGGCTCGCGCTTTCCCTATCTCACCTATATCAGCCCCTGGCCGACGGAGGCCTCCTTCACACAGAGCCCGCCCGGAGCAATCGCCGCTGCCGGAGGCGCCCTGGCGCGGACGTTGAGGCGCTATAAGGAACTTCTTCACGATCCGCCCGTCAACCTCTCTTTTCTGCTTGCGGCGAAAGGAGCGGAGGATAATCCTGACGCGCATCGCTGGCATATCGAGCTTTTCCCGCGTCTCACGCCCCTGGCGGGCCTCGAGACGGGCCTGGGCGCGCACATCAACGAGGTGGCTCCCGAACGCGCGGCCGATGAATTAAGAAGCACCGACCCCAGGGAGTACGCCGTATCGGCTTCTCCCCATTTTCACAGAGGACTCATCAATGAATAAAAAGAATCCGCAAAAAACCGCTTCTTTTCTCACGAGCGGAGACCTGGCGCCAGACAGGGGTTCGGCCAAGGGAATGTTCGGCCGCCTGGGGAAATTTTTTCGAGACGCCGATTTTTCTTTCGCGAACCTCGAGAACGCGCTCTCCACGCGCGGCGAACTCATGAAGGGAAAGCCTACCCGCCACCGGGGGCGCCCCGCTCTCGTGGCGGGCCTGGTGGACGCCGGCTTCGACGCGGTGGGAATCGCGAACAACCACATGCTCGACTTTGGAGTTGCTTCGCTCGAGCAGACCATGGTGACGCTGCGCCGCGCGGGCATCCCCTTCACGGGCGCAGGTATGGATTCAGAAGAAGCGGGAGCACCCGCCATCGTGGAACGCGGCGGACTTAAGCTCGGCCTGCTCGCCTACTCGTCCGTGCTGCCCCAAAGCCACGCGGCCGGCCCGGATGAACCCGGGGTAAACCCGCTGCGCGTCAGAACGTCCTACACGCCGCTCAGAAACCTGGACGAATACCCGGCTTCCGAACCCGTCATCCATTCCTGGGCGGTGGCGGAGGACCTCGCGCGGATGAAAGAAGACATCGGGCGGCTCAAGGAACAAGTCGACCTCGTTTTCGTGTACCAGCACTGGGGGGTGAGCATACGCCACGAGGTGCACGAGCACCAAAGGGAGATCGGGCACGCGGCGATCGACGCAGGCGCCTGCGCCGTTTTCGGCGGGCACCAGCACGTCCTCTCTGCGATCGAGTTCTATAACGGCCGGCCCATCGTCCACTGCACCGGAAATCTGATCTTCGATGAGATCGAACCGTTTTTCACGGAGGCGACGAATCAGACGTTTCTGCTGGGCGGGCGTATGGAGGAGGAAGGAGTGAGCGACCTTCACCTCATCCCCTGCCGCTGCGGCGTGGACCGCGCGCCCCGGCTGCTCTCGCCCAGACAGGGAGAGGGCCGCGCGATCGTGAACATGATGCAGAATTTCTCCGCTCCCTACGGGACGGACATCTCCATCAAAGACGGGGAGGTCGCCGTTTCACCGCTTAGGTAAAAACGCAAAAAGGCCCGCCGTAGCGGGCCTCGGTGCGCCGGATTCGCCCGCCCTAAAGCGCGCGCTCCATGAGGTTTCGTATACTCGCCTTGTCCACGTCGCCCGTCGAGCGGCCTTTTTCCTGCGCGCCCTTAAAGACGAGAATCGTCGACTGCCAGCGAACTTTGTGCGCCTTGAGAAAATCGCGCTGGGTGTCGTACTGCACCTGGAACGTGGCGGCGTTGGCGAACTTCTTCTCCTGCATCAGGGACTGTAGCAGCGGCACCTGCCGCTTGCAGGTACCTCACCAGTCTGTGTGGACGGAGACGAATATCGTCTTTCCGTCCTTTTTGGCCTGGGTGAACGCCTTGGCGTCGTAGGGCTTCCAGCGGCCTTCGGCGAGCGCGGCTTGCGGGAAGACCAGGGCGGCGGCGAGCAAGAACAAGGCGATCACAAGCATGGGGCGTCGCATTTGCTTAGCTCCTCTAATATTTAGACGGCTTTGAAAACTCTCGAGCCTGGAGATGATATCATGAAACCACGCGGTTTCGAGGTGCGCGGAGCGAAATTTTCCAAACCCCTAATTCACGTATTGACCGCCATTCACGTCGATGGTCGCACCCGTAACGTAGCCCGAGCCCGGCGTGGAGAAATACCAGATCGCGTCGGCGATATCCTCCGGCTCCCCGCCGAAGCCCACGGGGAGGCTCGCCACTATCTGCGGCACGCGCTCCTGGTGCACGAGGCGAAAGCGCTTGGTGAGCGTCACGCCCGGGGCTACCGCGTTCACCGTGATGCCGTGGGGAGCGAGTTCGGCCGCGAGCCTTCTCGTGAAGCCCTGCATCGCGGATTTCGCGGCGCTGTAAACCAGCGAGATGTTCGGGAGAGCATCGCGCGCGGAGATGGAGGAGATGTTCACGATGCGGCCATAGCCCCTCTCCTTCATGGGGGCCGTCGCCGCCCGGGAGGCGAGATAACAACTCGTCAGGTTCCAGTCCACGATCTTCGCCCACTCCGCCTCGTCAAGATCCTCGATGTCGGACACCTCCACGAAGCCACCCGCGCAGTTCACCAGAATATCGAGGCGGCCCCACGCGCCGAGCGTGCGGGCGAAAAGAAGGTCGACGTCTTCCGTGCGGGCGGCGTCGCCCTGGACGTAGATGGCGTCGCCGTGCGCGCCCACCGTGGCGAGCGCCGCGGTTCCCCGCTCGGGATCCCGCCCCATGATGGCCACCTTCGCGCCCTCATCCGCGAAGCGTATCGCCGTCGCCAGACCGATGCCGTCTGTGGCGCCGGTGACGATGGCGACGTGATCTTTGATGGAGGATCGTTCGTGCACGGGAAAGCCCTCTCTAGTGGACGTATCTTCCGCCGTTGACGTCGAGCGTCACGCCCGTCACGTAGCGCGCCTCGGGTCTGGCGAGATACCACACGGTGTCGGCGATGTCCGCGGCGTCCGCCAGGCGGCCCACCGGAATTTTCGAAATTATCTCGGGCAGCCTGTCCTTATGGAGGACGGCCGTCCTCGGGGTGAGCACGACGCCCGGAGCCACCGTGTTCACCGTGATGCCGTGGGGCGCGGCTTCGACCGCCAGGCGCCTGCAAAAACCGAACAGACCCGCCTTTGCCGCGCTGTAGGCGAGGCCCGTCTCCACAACTGCGTCGCGGCCCGACTGCGAGGAGATGTTCACGATGCGGCCATAGCCGGCTTTCTTCATAAAAGGCGTCGCCGCGCGCGCGCACAGATAGGCGCTTTTCAAGTTTAAGTCCACGACCCGGCGCCACTGCGCTTCGTCAAGCTCCTCGATGGCGGGATTCTCCACGAAGCCGCCCGCGCAGTTCACCAGAATGTCGAGGCGCCCCCAGGCGACGAGCGCCTCTTCCACGGCCGCTTTGATCTCGTTCGCCGAGGTGGCGTCCGTATTGATGAAGCGCACCTCGCCACCCGAATCGTTTATCCGCCGCGCGGCCGCCTCGCCCAGCGCATCGTCGAGGTCCAGCAGCGCAACGCGCGCGCCCTCATACGCCAGGCGTTCGACTATCGCTTCGCCGATGCCCACCGCGCCCGCCGTCACGAGCGCCACGTGCCCTTGAATCGAGGATTTATCTTCCATCTCGTCCGTCACCTCACTCCCGCCCCGACGCGCGAATCATCAAAAAGCCCTCGTAGGCGAGGAGGGAAACCGCAAACGGCACCATCACCAGCCACAAGGTTCCGCTCTCAAGGCCGCTGCCCGCCATCTTGGCCAAGTAATTGTAGGCGTACAAATGAGCCAGCGCCCCGGCCAGGACCGCCACCATGAGGCGGTGCCATTCGGCTTCGTTTTCATTGAATCGAGAATTTTATCGATGAAAACAAGCGCCAGGCCGACGATCACGAAAGGGTCTATCCAGTCGAATATGGGCTTGGCCGCCTTCGGATTCATGGCGAACAAGAAGTTGTTGAGCGTCAGGACGAGGGCTACGATTAGCATGAAGAAGCCTTTTCGTGAACGCATATTCCCCCTCGTCAAGAAACGCCAGGACCACGCATGGCCCGCCGATGAAGGCCGTATTATAACGTATCCCCCCCGCTTTGGCGGCCGCTAGGGCGCTTGCGCGGAGACGAAATAGGTGTTGCCGTCGAAATCCCACCAACAGGCTCTCTGAAAGCCCGCCTTGCTCAACTCGGCCACGAGTTCTTCGGGCTTAAACCGCGCGGCCAGGGGCGGCCCCATATCCATGGCCTTCTTGTGCCATTCGATCAGCGTGATGGCGGCGTTTTTCTTCATCGCGCGCCAAGATTCGGCGAGGAGGGGCTGGACGTCGGCCACTCCGTGAAGCACGAACGCGATGAGAGTGAAATCCGCGTTCGCATCCGGAAAGGGAAGCTGGGAGTCCTGGCTTCGCTTCGCCGTCAGGTGAGCGTAACCGCGCTCATTCGCCGCTTTCCGGAGTTCGGTGATCATCACGGGCGAGATGTCGCAAGCGAGCACGCGGCCGTATTTTCCCACCACGCCGCAGGCGGGAATCGAAAAATACCCCGGGCCGCAGCCCACGTCCAGAAAACTCATGCCGCGCTTTAGGCCCAGGCCGCGCAGCGTCTTCGTGGGCGGCATGGCCCGTCGCCTTCCTCCGGTGAGCAGGAGGTGGCGGTTGCGGACAGGAAGCGTCCACTCGGTGCGCGGGGCCGCCACGCTCAAGCCTCATCCTCGATATAGCCGCCGAGCGCCTCCCGGATGAAGCCTTCGGGGTGGCCCTCACGGATGAGCATCAAACCCTCCGCCAGACACTCGAGCTTTCTGCGCTCCCTGTCGAGGCGCGTCTGCCCTTTACGGCTGAGGAGTCTCTCGACGTCTTCTATCGAGGCGCCGTCGAGCGCCCACTTGAGCCCCGTTTTGAGAAGGGGTTCCTGAATCCATTCGAGGCGCTCCGCTATCGCGCCGCCCTCATCGCGGGAGGCCAAACCTGCGAGCTCCACGCACAGGCTGATGATGTCGACCGTGGCTTGGGCCGAGGGCGAAAACCGTACGCCGGGCAGGCGCTCGTAATCCGCCTCGCCCTCGGGCAGGAAGGCGACGAGCCTCGCCCGCGCGCGATCCTCGCTCGCGCCCTCGAGAATCGCCAGCGCGCCCTCGATGGCGATCTCCTTGTTTCTTTCCATAGCGCCGAGAGAGGAGTCGATCTGCCGGGCGAGAATCATCTCGACCTCGTCCCAGGGCGCCTGATCCGCCAGCATCCGAAGGCCGGTGGAGAAAATTCCGTCCGGACTTCTCTCGAGAGCCGGCTCGAGAGAAAGCAGTCCGTGCAGCTCCGCCCGTGCGGCCAGGGCGACGATGAGCGAAACGGCGTGCTCGGCCTTGCTCTCAGGGGAGTGGAACGCGGCGAGTCCGTCCTCGAGCGCCCGATCCAGCGGAGGGATGGCGTCGTCGGCGGGACCCTCGAACGTAATGTCGCCGTGGTTTTTCATGGTGTAGGCGGTTTGCATCAACATCTGGCGCGCCTCGACGCTGCGCTCGCTCTCCTCAGAGCCTGAGCGCTCCATTTCCTCGCGAAGGTGGGCCGCGTTTTTGGAGGAGACGTTTCTGAGCACCCGCTCGATTACCCGCGGCTGCGCGTCGCGAAGGGCGAGGGCGAGGATTTCCAGGTCCACGCCCTCGATGACGCGCCTGAGCGCGCGGCCCGACATTTCCGCGATGGGGGTCAGGTCGGGGTTTTCGCCCGGAGGGAAAAAGTGAAAGCCCGGGCCTTCCGCATCGCCGTCGCTCCAGCCATCGCCGCCAAGACTCATTTTCTCGTCTCCCGGATTTTCGAGGAACTGTGCGCCGGGCGGGCCGGCCAGGCCGCTTCAGGGGATCGCCAGGGCATTTTCCGCGTCAACTCTCCTCGGCCAGCTTGGGCGGCTGCACGGATCGGTTCACGTAGAACTGCTGCGCGATGGAGAGCAGGTTGTTCACCAGCCAATAGATCACCAACCCCACGGGCACGGGATAGAAGATGAACATGCCCGTGAAGACGATGGGCATGAACATCATCATCTTCGCCTGGGTGGGATCGGCCGCGGTGGGCGTCATCTTCTGCTGCAAGAACATCGAAGCACCCATGAGTATCGTATATACGTGGTAGGGGTCCTGCACGGAAAGGTCTTGCACCCAGCCGAAAAACGGCGCGTTTCGCAGCTCTATCGACACCAAGAGCGCCTCATACAACCCGAAGAAAACGGGAATCTGTATGATCATGGGCAGACAGCCCATCATCGGGTTGACCTTGTGCTCCTTATACAAGCCCATGGTCTGCTCGTTCAGCCTGCTCTTGTCGTCCTTGTAGATCTCGCGCAGTTGCGTGATGCGCGGCTGGAGTTTCTGCATCTCCTTCATGTTGCGCATGCTGACGTGGGTGAGCGGATAGAAGATAATTTTCACCAGAATCGTCAGCAGGATGATGGACACGCCCCAGTTACCCACGACCGAGTGAAAGGCGCGCAGAACCGACATGAGCGGGTTGGCGATAAAGGAGAACTTCCCGTAGTCGAGAGAATCCTCGAGGTTGACCTTGAGCTTCTCAAGGCTCTCCAGCGCCTTCGGCCCCACGTAGACGTCGAAGACCGCCTCGACGTCCGTTCCCTGCGAGAGGGGTACGATGGCGGCGTATTCGCTCAGATCGTCCGTCTTGGAGAGCAGGCGAATCTCCGCGCCGCCCGCGCCGCTTCGGGGGATGAGCGCCGCGATGAAGTGCTTCGATTGGAGCGAGGTCCACTTGAGTTTCTCGCCGTGGGTGACGGATTTTGCCTCCTCGGGGTAGTCGTATTCGAGATCCTCGCCGACGAAGCTCATCGGCCCCTCGATGACGCCGCCATAAGTGTTGCCGTCGCTTCCTCCTACGCGCGGGCCCCAGACGATTCCCATCGCCTCATTGCCGGAGGGCCGGGTGACGCGGATTTTCGTCTGGATGTTGTATTCGTTGTGGCGGAAGGAGAACGCCTTCTCCGCCGAGAGGCCGTCCGCTCCCCGGTAGAGGAAGCGAACCGTACCTTCCGGATGGTCTTTTGAGAGCGAGAGGTCGCCACCCTCGACCTGGTAGGAGGCTTCGTTGAGCCGCTGCGCGGTCTTGCCGCCCCAGAAGAAAAGAGGCCGCACGTCCGGACGACCCCCGGGCGCGAGTTCGACGAAGTTCTGCTTGCCTTGCTTGTACTTGAGGAGGCGCGCAGACAAAAAGCCCGCCCCCCGGTTGGTCAACTCATACACCGCGTCGCCCACGTCTACCCGAACGCGTCGCCCCGGGGAGGCCTGCGTGGGCGCGGAAGGAGTGGCGCGCGCGCCCGGCGCGACGAAGCCGGAAGCCGGCGCCTTGAGCGGCGCGCTCGCTGCGCTCGATCGTCCTTTGTTCTGGGCCGCCGCACGCGCCTTGGCCACCTTTTGTTTCTGGACCTGTTCGTTTTCCATCGGCTTCACGACGATGTATTGCCAGCCAATGAGTATCGCCATCGACAAGACGGCGGCGAGAATCGCGTTTTTTTCCATGATGTAAAGTGTCTCCACCGGATCCATCAGGGAACCGGATCGTTCCCCCCTGGGTGAAATGGATGACAACGCCCGATGCGGCGCACGGTGAGCCACAAGGCCCGCGTGGGCGCGTGGCGTCGAAATGCCTCGAGCGCGTAATGAGAGCAAGAGGGTGAAAACCGACAACTGCCCGGCATCACGGGAGACAAGACGAGTTGATACCCTCGAACCAGAATGGTCGCCACGACGCGCGCGGCCTGCGATACGGGGCCGATCCCTTTTTCAGGAATTCGTTTTCCCATGGAAAGCGTTGTGGAACGCCCTTTCAACATCCTCTAGCCTCGCCCTGGCGATCGAATTTCTCGCCACGGCCACAAGGTCTACTCCCCCGGGGAGGGGAGAACCGTGACGTCGAAACGCCTCGCGGAGAAGCCGCTTGGCTCGGTTCCTCTGAACGGCGCCGCCCACTCGGCGAGACGCGATGATGCCGAGTCGCGCGCGATCCCGCGAAGGGTTGGGTAAGATATGCAGCGTGAAGTACGGACACCTGCGCTTGCGTCCCTTTCTGAGAACGACGGCGAACTCGCTCCCCTTGCGGATTCGGAGCTCCGGGGGGAAGCTCTCGTCCATGTCCGCGCCCTCCCGGTCGGGGTCGACGGCCCGGTTCGCCGCCTAAGCGGAAACGCCGAGGCGCTTGCGACCCTTGGCCCGGCGGCGCTTTATGATCGTGCGCCCGCCGGTGGTCTTCATCCGGCGGCGAAACCCATGCGTCTTCGCTCGTTTTCTTCTATTCGGCTGGTAAGTTCGTTTCACCAAATACTCCATCTACTGGCCCAAGGCCGATCATTGCTTCACGTAACCGTGAGGTGGAGCCTCTCCAAAGAAGCCGAGCGTAAAGTAGCCACCCAAACCCTGATTGTCAAGAACTACTTGTTGAGGCGCGTCTAAATTCGCCAGACTCGGGCGATCAGGGAATCCTTTCCACGTCTTGTTCGCTTTTTCTCGAGGAAGGTGGATTTTCACTCACAAAAGAGAAAAAGCGGATTTTTCGACACTTTTTGTGGAAAAATGCTTGCCTTTGCCGAGCGTTTTGTGGAAAAATGCTCCTTTAAATCGGCTATTGTCTCGCTCTGTGGATAAACTTGTTCTTGCGCGGCGCAGAATACCCTGCCGCGCGACGAATGTTGCGAATTGGTTCTCCTGATGACGACTCTCTGGCAGCGCTGCGAGGCTAAAATCAAGGAAGAGGTCTCCCCTCAGACGTTCGCCCGCTGGTTCGCCGGCGTCGAGGAACTCGGCGCGAGCGAATCCTCCCTGGCGATTCAGGTTCCCGATCCGTTCACGGCGGGCACTTTGCGCTCGCGTTATTGGGGAATCATCTCGGACATACTTAAACAAGAGGCCGGGCCGGACGTAGCGCTCACTATCTCGGTGGGCGACGGGCCGACCAACGGAGCGAGCACCTTATATGCGCCGGACGAAATTGTCCCGGCAAAGAAGATTCTGGCGCTTCCGGAGGAGCCCCATACTCCCTCCGAGAAGCCGGACTTTCTCAACCCCAGACACCGTTTCGAGAACTTCGTGGTGGGCGGCTCGAACCAATTCGCCCACGCTTGCAGCCTTCGCCTGGCGGACGGCAAGGGAGTCGCGCTCAACCCGCTTTTCATCTACGGCGGCGTGGGGCTCGGGAAAACCCACCTCATGCACGCTATCGCCCACCATGTTCTCGACCGACGCCCGAGAACACGCATTTTCTACACCTCCTCAGAGAACTTCATCAACGACCTCATCTCTTCGATCAGACAGAATCAGATGGCCGCTTTTAGGAGCAAATACCGAAAAGTGGACATTCTGATGATAGATGACATCCAGTTCATCGCCGGAAAGGAACGCACCCAAGAGGAGTTCTTCTTTACCTTCAACGACTTACAAGACACAAGGAAACAGATCGTCATCACGAGCGATAAAATGCCCAATGACACGCCCCGGCTGGAGGATCGCCTCAGGTCGCGCTTTATCTCGGGGATGATTGCGGATGTCGGCGCGCCGGACTTCGAGACCAAAGTAGCCATTCTGCAACAAAAGGCGAGTGAACAGGGCCTTTCCCTCGATACCGAGGTCGCCCATTACATCGCCGAGAAGGTTCGCTCCAACGTCCGGGAACTCGAGGGTTGCCTCATAAAACTCAGCATTCACTCCTCTTTGCACAATATCGAGATTGACCTTCCCGTTGCTCAAGAGGTGTTGCGGGGCATTATCCGTGATCCCACTCGCAATTCATCCGTGGACAACATCCAGAAAATCGTGGCGGAGCACTTCCAGGTGCGCGTCACCGATTTAAAATCAAAAAACCGCTCGCGCTCTTTCGCCGTCCCCCGTCAGATCGCCATGTTTCTCGCGAGAAAGCTCACGCGCGCCTCAACCACCGAAATCGGCCGACGCTTCGGCGGGAAGGATCATTCTACGGTGATTCACTCAACCAACAAGATCGAGAGCCTGCTCAAAACGGATCCGTCCCTCTCCGCCACCATCCAGACGCTCGAGCAAAAGATAGACTTATCCTGAAACAACCAGTGGAAAAAACTGTGGATAACCGTATTGAAACCCCTGTCTTCGTAACGCTCGACAAAAAAAACCCCGGCAATCCGCTTTTACCCACAAACAATTCCACATTCATCCAATCGGCAAAGTGCTTTTTTTTAAGCGTCTTATGCGGTTGTCCACAGTTTCCCCGCCACTACTACTACTACTATTTAGATATTATATATGGTTATAAAAGAACCAAGGCCTGAGAATATCTCTTGCGTATCACTGAACTGACCCTCAAGAATTTCAGGAATTATTCAAAGCTCTCGCTCAAGCCCCACCCGGGATTCAACTATGTTTTCGGAAACAACGGTTCCGGGAAAACGAATCTACTGGAAGCCATTTATTACCTTTCTCACCTGCGTTCATTTCGCCGGATATCCAGAGAGAAGATGGTTTTACATGGTAGTGAGGGAATGTATGCGTCCGGAATGTTTGTCGAAGAGAGGAGCAAAAAGGAAACGAGGCTGGAAGCTGCGTTTCACCGACGCGAGAGAAAATACAAGAAAGACGGACAGGAGTTGCGGGGTCTGATGCCCTATCTTGACAGTTCTCACGTCATTGTTTTCTTTCCCGAAACGCCTCAAGTAATCAAGGAGGGTCCCGGAGCGAGGAGACGTTTTTTCGATCAAGCGATAGCGGCCGTCGAACCACAGCATCTCGAGGATTCCAGGACGTATGCAAAACTGCTTTCGGAAAGAAATCACCTTTTGAGAAATGGGGGCGAATCTGCTATGATTCAGGTGTGGCAGGAGCGATTAATCGAGATGGCCGCCCGCATTATCGTCCGCAGGAAAAGATATATAAATTCACTGAAAAACCGGCTGAATCACCTAGAGAGTTTATTCGGAGAAACGCGGGAATCCAGGGTTTCCGTAGCGTATGAAGCCGGTGGTCTTCCGAGGGGAGACGAGGAAGAGGAAGGGGAGATACGAGAGGGTTTACAGGCGACGGCCCGAAGGCTCGCAAAAGAGGAGATGGCGAGGAGAACGACGCTGTGGGGACCGCAGCTCGATGATTTTTGCTTATCGTGGAATGGGCGCCGGGCGAAGGATGTCGCCTCCCAGGGAGAGCAGCGGCTCATCACGATCCTCTTGGTGTCGGCGAATGCCGAGGAATATAAACGAAGAAGGAAAGAGGCTCCCGTCGTGTTGCTTGATGATTTGGGTTCAGAGCTTGATGCGAGCAGGACAAAGAGAGTGTTGTTGTTCCTGGGTTCTTTGGGAGCGCAGACGTTCATCACGTCGACAGAGGAATCCCGGTTGAGAAAAAACGAGGTTGAGGGGAAGAATTTCTTGGTTCGAGACGCAAGGGTTGAAAGAATAGATTAAACACCTACAGCCCAGAGAGGCGGCAACAGGCAAATGGCGAGAACCACCAAAAACATGCTGGACACGAGCTACAAGGCGAAAGACATCCGCGTCCTCGAAGGCTTGGAAGCGGTGCGGAAAAGGCCCGCCATGTACATCGGCAGCACGGGTCCCGGAGGCTTGCACCATCTCGTATACGAGGTGGTGGACAACAGCGTGGACGAAGCGATGGCCGGCTACTGCGACAAGGTGAGCGTGGCGATCAACGAAGACGGCTCGGTGCGGGTGTCGGACAACGGGCGCGGCATTCCCGTGGACAGGCACCCGACGGAAAAGGTCTCCGCGGCCGAGGTGGTTTTGACGAAGCTCCATGCCGGCGGCAAGTTCGAGAACAGCGCCTACAAGGTTTCGGGCGGGCTGCACGGGGTGGGCGTCTCTTGCGTGAACGCTCTTTCATCGTGGTTGGTGGCCGAGATCCGGAGAGACGGATACGTCTATGCGATGGAGTTCGATAGAGGGGTTCCGAAGGCCAAGCTCAAGAAAGGGCAAAGAGCTAAAACCACAGGAACGACCATCACCTTCATGCCGGACGAGGAGATATTCGAGACCACCGAATTCAATTTCGACGTTCTTGCGGGGCGGCTGAGAGAACTGGCCTATCTGAACAGCGGCCTCAGAATTGTGATCGAGGACAAGAGAGAAGACGACAAGAAGCAGGAGTATTTCTACAAGGGCGGCATCGTCTCTTTCGTCGAGTATCTGAACCGCGCAAGAAATCTCGTCCACAAAAAGCCGATCTACATCAAGGGCGAGCGTGAAGGGAACATCGTCGAGGTCTCCATCCAGTACAACGACGCCTATAACGAGACGCTTCTCACTTTCGCCAACAACATCAACACCACAGACGGCGGGACCCACCTCGTGGGCTTCAGGAGCGCGCTCACGAGAACCATCAACCGCTACGCCTCGACGAGCAAGCTCCTGAAGAACAACCCGGCGCTATCGGGCGATGACGTGCGTGAGGGCTTAACCGCGGTCTTGAGCGTGAAGCTGCCCGACCCCCAGTTCGAGGGGCAGACCAAGAGCAAGCTGGGCAACTCGGAGATGAAGGGCTTGGTCGAGCAGGTCTTGAACGAGGGTCTCGCCAACTTCTTCGAGGAAAACCCCTCCGTCGCCAAAAGAATCGTGGACAAGGCTGTCCAGGCCTCTCAGGCGAGAGATGCGGCGCGCAAAGCGCGCGACCTCACGAGGAGAAAAGGCGCGCTCGACAGCGGATCCCTGCCGGGCAAGCTCGCAGATTGCTCGGAGAGAGACCCCGCCCTGTGCGAGCTTTATCTGGTGGAGGGCGAGTCGGCGGGCGGCTCGGCCAAGCAGGGAAGGGACAGGGCCTTTCAGGCGATCCTGCCCCTGAAGGGAAAAATCCTGAACGTGGAGAAGGCGCGCCTCGACAAGATGCTCAACCACGAGGAAATCCGCACGATGATCACCGCCATCGGCACGGGCATCGGGGAGGATTTCTCCCTGGAGAAGCTTCGGTATCACAAGATCGTCATCATGACGGACGCCGACGTGGACGGCTCGCACATCAGGACGCTTCTGCTCACCTTCTTCTACCGCCACATGCCGCAGCTCATCAACAACGCGCACCTCTATATCGCGCAGCCGCCGCTCTACAAGGTGAAGAAGGGCAAGGCCGAGATGTATCTCAAAGACGATCAGTCCTTTGAGGACTACATCATCTCCTCCGCCGTCAAGGACGTGGAGATCCACGGCGGAACCAACGGAAAGCAGGCGGCCCCGGCCAACGGGAATTTCCCCAAGGGCGAGAAGCTGCGCAAGCTGATACTCCTGATCTCCGAGGCCGAGGCCGCGGTGCAGCGCTTCACCCGACGGGGCATGGACCCGCGCGTCATCAGGCTTCTGGCCGACGTGCCGGTCCTCGAGGCCAAGCACCTGAAGGATCCGAACAGGCTCAAGGAAATCGAAGAGATGGTGAAGCGATGTTTCAGGGAAGAACATCCGGCGGACGGCGAGCCGACGGCGACGCCCCGAACCGAAGAGGACGGCGAGACCGTCAAAGGCCTCACCATCCGCTCTCGCATGGCGGATCGAGACCTCACCACGCGGGTCGACGCGAGCCTTTTCGAGTCAGCGGGCTTCAAGAAGATCCGGCGCTCCTCGGACATGCTCATCACGTTTGGGCAGCCGCCCTACACCATCAAGTCGGGAGAGGTGGAGCTTACCGTGACCCGGGCGGGGGAGATGCTCGAGCAGTTCCGCTCGCTTGGCCAGAAGGGCGTCAGCGTCCAGCGCTACAAGGGGCTGGGCGAAATGAACCCCGATCAACTCTGGGAAACGACCATGGATCCTGAGCGCAGGACCTTTCGCAAGGTCGTCGTTGCAGACACCATCGAGGCGAACGACATTTTCTCCACCCTCATGGGAGACGCCGTCGAGCCGAGGCGCGAGCACATCGAAAGGCACGCGGCCGAGGTGCAGAACCTGGACGTGTAGCGCGCGAGCCCCGCTCTGTGCACGAAGGCCCAAACGCCCGGAAATTCCCTGGAAACTAGAAACGCGCCTCCTCGTGACAGCGCACGCACACGCCGTGCACTGCCAGAAGCGCCTTGGAGGTCGTGTCTATTTTTTTTGTCTTCGCCGCCTTGGCGAGACCGGTGGCGGCGCCTTCGAGTTGGCGCGAGAAGACGAGAATCGAATTATCCCCCCGGAATTCCTCCGCGCTCGGCAGGATTTTCGCCGTGGCGGCGATGGACTCCGCGTGTTTTTCGATGGTTCCGTATGGCGTCTCGTTCACGAGTTCTTGAACCGAGGCGATCAGGGCGGCCTTTACCAGCGCGACGAAATCCGCATCCATCTTCTCCATCAAATCCCCCGCCTCGGGCGCTTGGGCGTCGCCTTTCATCGGGGAGACGATCAGCGCCAGCACAAAGGCGGCGAGCGCAACGAGACGAACGAGGCGGCCTGACACAAGATGGAATCGCATGGGCATCCTCACTTGAAAAAGTTGGGTCTGCATTTCGCCCAGGGTCCGAGCGTGCGTATTGTCCGCGAAAGGAAGCGCACAGGCAACTTGGAAAACGTAAGGGCCTGAGCTTGAAGCAAGGGGGGCTTCCGGCCCAACGAAAGATGCCGCAAGTCGTTGTTTTCGTTTTCCATCGCAACCGTTTTTATGGTATAAGATAAGGAGTTTATTTTTCCCGCCTGGGGTCGCCCCTATCCGGCATTTTGAACTTCATGACGGTTCCCCTTTTGCGCCGTCGCCAGGAGAGTTTCGAGACAATGGACAACCTTCACGAAGTCAGCATAGAGCAGGAGATGAGCGTGTCCTTCATGGACTATGCGATGAGCGTCATCATCGCGCGCGCCCTGCCCGACGTGCGCGACGGACTCAAGCCAGTGCAGCGGCGTATCCTCACCACACTCAACGATCTGGGCCTCTCGCACAACAAGGCGTTTCGCAAATGCGCGAAGATAGCAGGCGACGTGAGCGGAAACTATCATCCCCACGGTGAGGCGGTGGTCTACCCGGCGCTGGCGCGCATGGCGCAGGAATTTTCCCTGCGCGGCCTCCTGGTGGATGGGCAGGGCAACTTCGGCTCCGTGGACGGCGACCCGCCGGCGGCCATGCGCTACACCGAGGCGCGGATGACGTTGCTCGCCGAGAACCTGCTTGCCGACATCGAAAAAGACACCGTCGACTACAGACCCAATTACGACAACACGCGGACGGAGCCCTCCGTGCTCCCCTCCCGCGTGCCCAACCTGCTGCTGAACGGCTCCACGGGCATCGCCGTCGGCATGGCCACGAACATCCCGCCCCATAACCTGGGCGAGCTTTGCGATACGCTCGTTCACGTGCTGGAGAATGCAGACGCCACGCTCGAGGAAATTCTCGAGAGAATGCCGGGGCCGGATTTTCCTACCGCGGGCATCATCAACGGGCGTTCAGGAATCAGGAGCTACTACGAGACGGGCCGGGGCTCGGTGCAGATGCGCGCCAGGTCGGTGGTGGAGATCAACGCACGGACGAACCGGCAGTCCATCGTGGTGACGGAGATTCCTTACGCGCTCAACAAGTCGAGGCTCATCGAGAAGATAGCAGACCTGGTTCGCGCGCAGAAAATCATGGATATCTCCGACATCAGGGACGAGAGCGACAGGAGCGGCATGCGCATCGTCATCGACCTCAAAAGAGACGCCGTGGGCGGAGCGGTCCTGAACCAGCTCTACAAACATACCCAGATGCAGACGAGCTTCGGCGTCATTCTCCTGGCGCTCGTGAACAACCAGCCGCGCGTGATGGGCGTGAAGGAAATGCTCTTCCACTTCCTGCGCTATCGCCGGGAGGTCGTCCTCAGGCGCAGCCGCTTCGAACTCAAGAAGGCCGAGAACAGGGCGCACATACTCGAGGGCTACCGCATCGCGCTCGACAACATCGAAGAAGTCATCGCGCTCATTCGGGGGAGCAAGACGCCCGAGGAGGCGCGCGGCGGCCTCATGCGGAATTTCAGTCTCACCCAGCCCCAGGCCCAGGCCATCCTGGAGATGAGGCTCCAGCGCCTCACGGGCCTCGAGCGCGACAAGATAGAGGCGGAATACGAGGAACTCCAAAAGGCCATCGCCCACCTCCGGGAAGTGCTCGTGGACGGAAAGCTCCAGACCTCCATTATCAAGAAGGAACTTCTGGAGGTCAGGGAGAAATTCGCGGACGAGCGGCGAACGGAGATCGTGGACGAAACGAGCGAGATATCTCTTGAGGATATGATCGTCGAAGAAGATATGGCGGTCACCATCTCGAATTCGGGCTATATCAAGCGAAACGCCATTACCCTGTATCGTTCCCAGCGCCGGGGCGGCAAGGGCGTGATGGGCATGGGGACGAAACAAGAGGATTTCGTCGAACAGCTCTTTATCGCCTCCACGCACGATTACATGATGTTCTTCACCTCGCGCGGGCGCTGCCATTGGCTGAAGGTGCACGAGATTCCCCAGGGGGGACGGGCGGCGCGCGGCAAGGCCATCGTGAACGTGCTTCAGTTGGCGGCGGGAGAGTTCGTCTCCGCCGTCATGCCGGTGCGCAAGTTCGAACCCGACCGCTACATCCTCATGGCGACCAGGAAAGGCGTGCTCAAGAAAACGCAGCTCACGGCGTTCAGCCGCCCGAGAGCGGGCGGCATCATCGCGCTCAATCTCGATGAGGGCGACGAACTCATCGGCGTGGGTCAGACCGACGGCAATCTCGACGTGTTCCTGGGAACGAAAGACGGCAAGGCCATCCGTTTCCCCGAAGGCAAGGTTCGCGCCATGGGCAGAAACACGCGCGGCGTGCGCGGAATCGATCTGGCGAAAGACGACTACGTCATCGGCATGGAAGTCGTCTCGCCGGGAGACATCATTCTCACCGCCACCGAATTCGGGTACGGCAAGCGCAGTCGTGTGGACGATTACCGGCTGACGAACCGGGGAGGCAAGGGTGTGATCAACATCAAGGTAACCGAGAAGAACGGGCCGGTCATCGGCATTCAGCGGGTGACCGAGGACGATGAATTTATGCTTATCACCATCGGGGGGCAACTCATTCGCTCCCGGGTTCAGAAAGTTTCCATCATCGGACGCGCCACGCAGGGCGTTCGCCTCATCGGGGTCAAGGAAGGGGATCGCGTCGCGGCCCTGGCCCGTATCGAGGAGAACGGAAACGGCTCTCCGTAAACACTGGGTGAGTGATGCGAAAAATAAATGAAGGGGAGGGACATCCGCCTCTGCTCTCGGCTTCGGCGTGTTTCCTCGCGCTGGCCCTCGGGGTTTCCGGATGCGGCGGCGCAGAGCCGTCCGCCCGGGGGTCGATAGCGCCGGAGCAAAAAACGGCTCAGGACGCTCCCTTCCCCGCCCGGGCGCTCAAACGAACGCCTTTTCCAGCGCCCGCGCCGCCGCCGCAGCGCAAGTCGCCTTCTCCCGCGGAATCTGCGCTCCCGCAGGAGTCCGAGCGGCCGCCGGAACCCGAGCCGCCCCCACCGAGCCGAGCCGCGATTTTGAGCGAAAAAGGAGAAGCGGCCTATCGGCAAGAAGATTACGAACTCGCCGAGAAAAGGTTTCGCGAGGCGCTCATTCATGAGCCGGAACTTCTCCATGCCCTCACCGGCCTTGGCTGGACCCTCTATGACGCGAATCGTCCCGATGAGGCTTTTCTCTTTTTCGTGCGCGCGAACAGGCGCTACCCCGAAAGCGGCAGCGCTCGGCGCGGTCTCGCCTATTTGCTGTATCGATACGGGCGACTGAAAGAGGCGAAGGCGTTGCTCGGCTCGATCGACAAGGCGAGATGGCCCGAACTCACCAACATCGAGTATGAACTCAAGGCGCGCGCCATCAAGGGCCTGCCTCCCCCTCGACTCCCGACGGAAAAGAAAGAAGAGGAAAAACCCTCGGCCGAACCCCCACCCTCTCCACTAGAGGGGGAGGAGCCAACCACAAAAAGCGCTCCTCCTGAGCCCGACGTCGCCCCAGAACCGGAATCAACGCCAGAGACGGAACCAAAGCCCGAGGAGAAAACCGAAACCGCGAAACTTACGCCCCCCGAGCCTGCGCCCGAGACGTTGAAACCACCACCCGTCCGCAAGCCCTCACTCGAGGGTATGGTGAAAATTCCCGGCGGGCGGTTCATGATGGGTGTTGAGTTCACCTACCCGAGAAGGTCGCGCAGAAGATGGCGCCGCAGGCGCGCGCCTCTCAGAGCGACGGGCGGCAGGTCCGTCGAGGTCGGGCCTTTTCGTCTGGACAAGTTCGAGGTGACGAACGCTCTCTACGCGAATTTCGTACGGGCGACGAACGGGCCCGAGCCCCCTTTTTGGCGCAAGGTCCATTTTACCGGTCCGCACCTTCCCGTGGTGGGGGTGACGTGGGAAGAGGCGCGCGCGTACTGTGTATGGGCAGGGAAGCGACTGCCCACGGAGTCTGAATGGGAATACGCCGCCCAAGGCGCTGGCAAGGGCAGGCTGTATCCGTGGGGGAATACGCAGCGCGACAGGAACGCCGTTTTCGGCCTGAGCCCCGATGCGGGAGGCCCCAAGGCCGTTGGAAGACGGCCCGAGGGCGCCAGCATTCACGGGGTCGAGGATCTGGCCGGAAACGTTTGGGAGTGGGTGGAGGATGAGTTCAAAAATAGATCCGAAGACGCTCAGCCGATTAGGCGAAACGAGCGGGTGCTGCGAACGCTCAAGGGCGGATCCTGGGTGAACGGGTGGTGGGCGCTGGCCTCATCGCACAGAACGGGCGACGTTCCCGACCGCCGGTTGCCCGCATACGGGTTTCGCTGCGCTGCGGATGCGGCGAAATGAGGTATAATGCGCACACGTCTTTCGAACACATACAAAACGCGACTCCCTGAAAAGGAGAGAACATGTTTTTGATTAAGACGAGAATCCTGAGATTGTTGCTCGCAACACTTGGGGTGGTTCTTTTGGCGGTGAGCGCCGAGGCGCAGAGTTTGACGCCGCCGCCGCTGACCCCACCCGAAACGCAGCCCGCTTCGCCCGGAACGGTTCCGGGCCAGTCGCCTCCGGCAGCCCCGACCCTGGCCCCGGCCGCGCCCGCGATGCCGCTGCAATCCCCCCTGACGCCGACGCAGCCTCAGCGCCCCCTGGATCTCATCGTCACCATCACGCTGGCGACGGGAAAATCAGAAACATTCGCCCGCGAGATCGACCGGCTCGAGGTTATCACACGCTCCGGCGGGGCGGTCGAGATGATTCATTTGCTCTTGGTCACCGGCGGGGAGCGCAACACGCACGTCTGGTACAACTACAGCCAAGTCGCCAAGCTGAGCTATCGCTTCGTCACCCCCGAGGGGAAGGCGAAGGTGTACGTGCGTCCGCTCCAGGCATCGCCGATCACAAGGGAGCTCACGGACAGGCTCGAGCCGCTCAGCCCCCGCGAGTTCCGGTAGAGCGCTGCGCCGATGAACGATAAGGGCTACGCGAATCCGGACCTCGCCTTCACGCCCTCGCAACTCAAAGAGCGCATCGACGAGCGCAAGGGTGATGATCTCGTCATCATCGATACCCGCCAGGCGCCGGAATTTTGCGCAGGCCACATCGAGGGCGCCGCGCACCTGGATCTGTACGGAATCTCGCTCAACGACACCCGCCCGCAGGCGCTGGCCGCCTTCACCTGGATGCTCGCTTATCTCATGGAGATACGAGGCGTCGATTATGATAAGACGGTGGTCTTCTACCAGGAAAACACGGGCTTCCGCGCAGCGCGCGGGTTCTGGTTCCTGGAATATCTGGGCCATGAGGACGCGCACGTCTTAGACGGCGGGCTCGACGCATGGAAGGCCGCAGGACTGCCCCTCACGCGCGATGCCTGGCCGATGGCGGGAGGTCCCTACGAGGCGGGCGTGGCGGGCCACAAGCGGATTCTGAGAACCTCGTTCGCAAACCGGCTCAAGCCGTACGAGGAGGGCCGCATCGCCACGGCGGACTACATCCTGAACCATCTAGGCGATCCGGACGTTGCGATTCACGACACGCGCTCGGAGGGTGAGTATTTCGCCGAGAACGTCCGGGCCGCGCGCGGCGGCGCAGTTCCGGGTTCGGTCCACCTGGAGTGGACGGAGGCCATCGCGGCGGATGGGTCGCTCAAAACCGCTTCCGAACTGGCGGAGTTGCTCGAACCCAGGGGCCTGACTCCTGACAAGGAAATGGCGCCGCTCTGCCAGGGCGGCTACCGCTCGGCGCACGCCTATCTCGTCTACCGGCTGCTCGGCTACCAGAGGGTCCGGAACTATCTCGGTTCCTGGAAAGAGTGGGGCGACAGGGAAGATCTGCCCATCGAAGTCCCCAGGCGAAGCGCGTAGAACCAGAACCGGGCGAGGTGGGTCTGCGCCCCGGCCGCGCTTTCGGGTGTTGAGCGCCTCACCCGCCTCTCAGCACCCGCACGACCATCTGCGAGAGAAGGCCCACCACGGGCGGAACCCAGAAGATCGAAATGGCGCGGAACATGAAGAACTCCGTTCCGAGGACGGGAATTTCAAACACAAAAGTGCGCACCGGGCCGATCAGCGCCGATGCGGTGAGCAGGGTTACCATCGGCCCGAAGCCCGCGCCCCCCTTCAGCAGCCCCGCCACGATCGGGTATAAGACGAAGGGCGCGCCCATGGGGAACATGAACCCCGCCACCCAGCCGATGAGAATGCCGCGCCAGCCCGAGCGATCCGAGAGCCAGTTTTGGATGATTTCCTTCGGCAGGACTTCGGCCATGAGCGCGCCGATGAGCATGCCGATCATGAGTTTGGGAAAAATGTCCAGGATGAGGCTTCCCGCGCGGCCCACGGAACCCCAGGGGAGTTCCCCGGTTTTCTGATACGCCAAAAACGTCAGGATAACCGCGATGGTCGAAAGAAAAAGAGAAGTCTTGTCGAAAATGCCGGACATGTTCGTTCCTCATGAGAAAGAAAATCGCAAAAAGACGCCGGATGGATCCGCTCGGCGGGAACCGCGAGTATAGACCCAAGGGCGCATCGAGTGAACCGACCCGGCGGACCCGGCGGGGAGCCGAGGGGAGCGTTTCACGGGGTTTCGGGAGAGAGAAAATTGGCGGGAGCGTATCTTACCGACTCTGTGCCCGGCATAGGCGGGCGGCTGCGCGCGAGGCCGGAGGATTTCCGCGTGGAGGAGATTCCGCTTGCGAGCCCGAGCGGCGATGGAGAGCATCTCCACCTATGGGTGGAAAAGCGGGGAATCTCGACCATCGAGGCGTTGCGCACCTTGTGCCGGGCGCTGGACATCCCCGAGTCGGAGGCGGGGTATGCGGGTCTTAAAGACACCAACGCGGTGGCGCGGCAGTGGTTTTCTTTTCGGACGAAAACACAAAAAGTTCCCGACTCCGTCTCGATGCTGGAGCAAAAAGGGATCCGGGTTCTCGAGGCGGCGCGCTCCCGGATCCAGATGAGACGTGGCGCGCTTTCGGGCAATCGCTTCGAGATATTGGTTCGAGACACCGCGCCGGACGCCGGGGAGAGGGCGCAGGAGGTTTTGGATTGTATCGCCGCGCGGGGGCTGCCCAACGCCTTTGGTGATCAAAGGTTCGGCGTTCACGGCCATACGGCGCGAATCGGTTTTGCGCTCACGAGGGGGAAATGGCGGGGTGTTCTCGACGTGCTCTTGGGCTCGGCGCGGTTTTCCCTCACGCGAAACGATGCGGATGAACGCCTGCTGGAGGCCGCCCGCAGGTATGAGGCAGGTGAGTTCAGGGGCGCGCGGGAGCTCTATCCCCCCTCATGGGAGGCGGAAAGACGAGCCCTCGCCCGCCTGGAGCAAGGGGTCTCGCCCCGGCAAGCGGTGGCTTCGCTTCCCCTAAGGGAGCGGGTCTTGTACGGCGGCGCGTTTCAGGCGGCGGTTTTCAACCTCTGCCTGGCGGGGAGGCTCGAAGCGCATGCGCACGATCGTCTCTGGTCGGGAGACGTGATTTTTCACCATGAAACGGGGAAGACCAGAAGGGTCGGCGCGCCCGAGAAGGAGGCGAGCGCGCTTGCGTGCTTCGAGGCGAGTCCGGCGGGGCCCCTGATTGGTCGAAAGCTCATCGAAGCCCGCGGGGAGGCGGGAAAACTCGAGCGAAGCGTGCTAGAATCCCTCGGCGCCGGGGGGCCGGGCATTCTCGATGGGCTGGAGGGACTGAAACTTTATGGTTCCAGACGCCCATATCGTGTACAAATACAAGAGGTGAGCCTGAGGTCGGAAAAGGAGGGCCTGCGCCTTGGGTTCACCCTGCCGCCAGGGGCCTATGCGAGCGAGGTATTGCGCGAGTTGACGAAGAACGAACCTCCGGTGGGCACCGTCACGCGCATCGGGGGCGAGCACCGAGCGGATTCATCCGCTTCGTGGGGGAGGTAGTGAATCATGAAAGTTTTTCTGACGGGCGGGACAGGATATGTCGGCGGTAGCCTTCTATCTCTTCTGTCGCTGGCGGGCCATGATATCAGGACGCTCTCGCGCGATCCCGAACCGGCGAGGCAGCGCCTCGACTCGATTAGCGGGGCCTTTCCGGTTCGCGGCGACATCACGGAGTATTCAGTCGATCAACTCGCCGAACTGATGAAGAAACAAGACGCCGTGGTTCACCTGGCCGGCATCATCATCGAGAAGGGAACCCCCGGCTTCGAGACGGTCCATACCGAGGGCACGCGCCGCATGGTGGCCGCCGCCGAGCAGGCGGGGGTGAAGCGTTTCGTGCACATGAGTGCTCTGGGAACGAGGGAAAACGCCGTCGCCCGGTATCATAAATCCAAATTCGCCGCCGAGCAGTTCGTTCGCGAGAGCGATCTGGACTGGACGATATTCAGGCCCTCCATCATCTTCGGCGAGAACGATGAGTTCCTGAACACGTTCGCCGGCATCGCGCGCATGGCGCCCGCTCTTCCCCTCATCGGTGGTGGGAGGGGGAAGCTCCAGCCCATTTGGGTGGAGGACGTGTGCCGATGCTTTGCGCAATGCCTAGCCATGCCCGAGACCATCGGACAGACCTACGATATGGGCGGAGACACCGCATATTCGATTAGAGAGATTCTCTCCATGCTGTTGAAGGCGATGGGTAAAAGAAGGCTGCTCCTGCCCCTGCCCACGCCCATCGCGCGCTTACAGGCCAGGCTGTTTAACCTGCTCCCGATGAAGCCTCCCTTCACCGATGATCAGATAACGATGCTGGGCGAGGACAACGTGTGCGACCCGGCGCCCATGAAAGAGGCCTTTGGGCTCTCACCCAGGACGCTCGAGGAATATCTGAGCGATCACTTCGGACGGTAAGCTTCAAGAGGCCGAAAGCGCAGCTCGGGTTTCATCATCCGCCCTGTTTTCCCTCCAAATTGAGCAGTGCGCTTCTCGCCGCGCGCCACGCGGCCCGCTGGGCGGTGGAGACGGCAAGCGTGCGGAAGTCTTCCTCCGACGCCCACAACAGGCCGTCCTGATTCGCTTGCGGCGGTTCCCCATCGAAATTTTCCGCCTGATACACGATGAACAATATCTTTCTGTGGGTGAGCGTTCTCTGGGTTCTGGCGAGTTCGCGTCCCGGACGCCAAGCCGGCCCGAGGAGCCTTGCGCAATGTGCTCTCAACCGGCGGGAGTCGGCCTTCTCGTGGTGGCCTTCTTCCGTAAAGCCGGGCAACTCCCACATGCCGCCGAAAAGGCCGGTTTTTTCTCTTTGGGTGAGAAGAACCAACCCGTTTCGCTCCGCACGGAACTGAAAGACGGTGACCGGCGCGGGTGGTTTTTTGGCGGTTTTCACCGGCAGGGCGCTCTGGGTTCCGGCTTCGCATCCTGCGCACATATCGCGCACGGGGCATATCGCGCAATCGGGGTTTTTGGGCAGGCAGATACGAGCGCCCAAGTCCATCAGCGCCTGGTTGAAATCGCCGGGTCTTGCGCGCGGAATCAGCGCTTGTGTTTCCTCGCCGATGGCTTTTTGGGCGGGTGGAGAGCTGATGGGAATCGAGAGGTTGAGAACCCGGCTCATGATACGCAGGACGTTCCCGTCGATAGCCGCGCAACGCTCCCCGAAGGCGATGCTGGCGATCGCCCCCGCCATGTAGGGGCCGACCCCCGGCAGAGCCAGCAGCGCCTCGCGCGTTTTGGGCATCGCGCCGCTGCTCACCACTTGCTGTGCGGCGCGGTGTAAATTTCTCGCGCGGCCGTAATATCCCAGACCCTGCCATTCGGCCAATACGGCGTCCAGGGGCGCGTCGGCCAGGGAGGCCAGGGTGGGAAACCGTTCGATGAAAGCGGGGTAGCGCCGCCGGACGGTATCCGCCCGGGTTTGCTGGAGCATGGCTTCAGAAACCCAGATCCGGTAGGGGTTTTTCTCCCCGCGCCAGGGAAGCTCTCTTTTCTCCCGGTCGTACCAGCTTAATATGCGTCTTCTGAATCGCCCCCGCTCCGGGGAGGTGAGCCGCAGGTTCGCCGGTTTGTTTTTCGGTTTGTTTGACATGCGTCGGGCCAGCCGTTATCAAGCGTATATAGGGTTTCCCAAGACGGCGCTCTAAGTTTCGGGGTAATGATAGAACATGAGCGTGGCGATCAAAAACGGATGGCGCATGAAGTGGGTGGCGGCGCTGGGGGTCTTTTGTTGCATCGGCGCGGGGATCGCGGAGGCGGCTTCGCCGGGCAGGATCACTGTCGGGCTGGTGTTGAACCTGTCGAGAGCGGACACGGTTTCAGGCCGGGAGGCCCGCAGCGCGCTTTTACTTGAAATGGCGCGAATCAACCGCAGGGGCGTCGCCGGCGGGCGCATCTTTCTCCTCACCCTCGACACCAAGGGGAGTCCTGAAGCCGCCGCCGCTGCCGTCCGCGAACTGGCGCGCAAACACAAAGCCGTCGTTGTGATAGGGCCCACCGAGCATTACGCCGCCATCGCTGCGGCTCGCGCGGCGGAAGAGGAGAAAGTGCCGCTTTTCTCCCTGGCCGCGCCCGAGGAAATTCTCGTTCCGCCGCGCAAGTGGGTGTTTTCCACCGCGATCCCGGCGGCCCTGCCCGTCCGGGCGATACTGAGCCACCTGATGCGCAGGGGGGTCAAGCGCGCGGCGATGCTGGGCTCCTCCCTGGGCTACGGCACGGAAGGGCGGGAGCAGCTCACCGCGCTCGCGCCCGAATTCGGTGTGTCCATCCTCTTGAACGAATCCTTCAAGCCGGGCGAGCATAATTTTCTGCCCATTTTGAAGCGAGCCTCCCTGCGCGGCGTCGGGGGCTTCGTGCACTGGGCGCACGGGGGGTCTCGCGTGGACCTGGTGCGCGCCCGCGCGGCGCTCGACCTCGAGATGCCCCTCTACGTCTCTCATGCGTCTCCGGGATTGTTCGACTCGAAAAAAGGGAGCCGGGCCGCCGAGGGCGTGGTGTTACCCGCCTCCTGGATCACGGCGGCGCACCTGTTGAGTGAATCCCACCCCGCCAGGGAGGATCTGATGACGTTTCGGGCCGAATACCGGAAAAAATACAAGAGCGCGCCGGGCGAGACGGCCGCCGCCGCCGCCGACGCGCTGCGCCTTTTGGCGTGGGCGGTGCGGGGCGTGGGCGCGAACCGGGCGCGAATCCCCAGCGCCATAGAAGACACGCAGTATTTTACGGGACTGAACGGAACTTACGGCTTCTCCAAAAACGACCACAACGGGCTCGATGCCGACTCCCTCGCCCTGGTGCGCGTGCGAAAGGGCAAGTGGGAGTTGGTGGAGAAGGGGAGGTAGGGGGGATGGTTCAGGCAATCATGGATAAGGGGAGCGATTGACAATCTCCGGGGCATCATCTCGGTCAACAAGGCCGTGATTCACCAACTGGGTCTGAATCGTCATTGGTGATACGGTGAAGTAATCCGCGACTTCATTTTGGTTTTCCTCGGAATAATCGCCGCCCATCACCTCTTTTACGAAGACGAACGGACTTAGAAGTTCCGCGGCAAATGCGCGCTGCATTTTCTGCCGATAGCTGAAAGCGCGTGTCGCGGGGAAGAGTCGTTCGTAGGGCCTGTTCATTTGTTTGCGAATTATCCGATCGCCGATCAGGCGGGCGAGCTCGAAGCGCCGACCCGTTTCCCATTTCGAACGAAGATACACACGTATGTAGTCGTTTTCTCCGTCCAGCGCAAAAGATATTTTGTGCGAAAGTCCGTTTTTTCCTGCAATCACATCACTCGCGCTTCCCGCGAAGCTGGTAAGGACATCATTGGAAATTGGTAAGCCATCCAGATTTTCCTGATCACGAATTTCTTTTGCAAAAAGCTCTCCCAAGCGCCATGCTTCGACCTGCCCTAGCTGCGGCATGTCCGGCGCATTGCCTAAAGCAATCGCGTCGTTCGAGTTGGCCTCGAAACCATTCTGTTTCCCGATGTTTGTGAAGTCTATCGCCGACATCATGGCATTCAGAGCGTCATCATCAAATGTTGCATCGGCAGCGATTTCACCCAATGCTTCTTCTCCCAGCATCGTCGCGTCGTCGAGATGGCGGTGTATAGCAACCTCGTCGGCCTCGTCTGGCTCGAAGCCAAGTTGCGCTTCCAGCCGCCGGAATCGCGCAAGTCCAGGGTTTTCTCTTTCCTCTCTCAGATCGTTCCACAGACGATGGAGGTTGGTTTCACGAACCTTCGCCTCCTCAAGCCTGTCCAGGATATCATTTACGAATCCGTCAAAAGCTGTTTGCAGGTTTTCTGCTGGAACCCTTTGGCGTTCAGCTCCGATGTAATGAAATAATGTTGTTTCCGGGCTTCTAGAAGGCTCGGAGGTTAGGAAGGAATTGACTCCATCTGAGAAAATAGTAATGTTGGGCCACGCATAGCCTTCGCCGATGGTCGACATCCGATGCGCGAAGTCCCAGCGGTTTGCAGCGTTTTCATCCGACGGACGTCCTACCTTTCCCTCCCAGCGAAGTCGCCACCAGTTCCACACGATCCATTCAGCGATGGGATAGCCGGAAACGTGCGGGCCATGGCGAAGTTCCTTCCGGCAGGTGTCTTCACCTGCAGTCAATAAGCGTTCATTCGCCGTCATCGCAAAAAGACCGAACGTCGCGCGTTCCTCAGTCGTTCCGGTATCGAGTTTTTCGCAGGAGAGCGAAACGGTTAGTTCGCCGGGCATCTAAATCCCCATTCCCTGAGCACCATTTTTCTCATAGCTTCTTCATCGTCTCCAAGTTCGTAGCCATGATAATTTCGGCTGTTCCGCTCACGTTTCGCTTCAAATACACGTCCATCTGAGTCCACCGCCCAAACATATTTGGGCAATCCATCCTCAGAATAAGTGCTAACCATGCCTCGGTTTATATCTTCCTGAAAGAGACATCTTGCTTCATTAAGCAAAACTTTCCTGTTACCGTCGCACAATGACTTGTTCGGGCGCGGGTTCGTTGGCGGATGAAAACCATAGTCAGCGGCATTTCGTTTGTGGAGAGGACTACCGGTATAGCAAGTTTGATCCGCATACCGATCCAGCATGTCCGAGGCGATTTTATTTTTTGGCGCAATCCTACGTTTAGGGTTGTTGCCTTTGCGCTTAGGCATTAACGTTTTTCCCTTCATTTGCTCGTCGGGTTTCATTGTGTTGAAAGCAAGACCTCCTAATATCAGAGGCGATCAAATTTTCCAACCGCCAACAGCAAAAATCCCCATAAACCCTTGACATTGTCCCGATCAGGGCGTATATATGCGACTAGATGGGTCGGCGACCGTTTTGGTCGCATTTAGAGGACGACAAAAGCCGTCATCTTCCAAATGGTCGGATTAGACAGATAACCCAGCATAATTCAAGGCGGTAAGTGGATGTTCACGATTGCGAAGCGCACGGATTACGGCTTGATGGCTCTCTCCTACCTTGCGGAGCAGGAAGAGGATTCGGCCATCACCTCGCGGGCCATCGCTGGCAGGTTCCACATTCCCGCCGAACTGCTTGCGAAGACGATGCAGCTTCTGGCCAAAAACGGACTCGTGGAGTCGCGAAACGGGCCCAAGGGCGGCTATGTCCTCTCCCGCAGGCCCGAGACCATCTCGGTGGCCGAAGTCATCCGAGCCATCGAGGGGCCCATCGCCATGGCGACGTGTCAGATCGGCGACGCCACGGGGTGTGAACAATACGAGAAATGTACGATTTTTTATCCCATGGAAAGGATCCAGAGAAAGGTGACCGACGTGCTTGAGGGCATGACCCTTCAGGACATGGTGGGTACGCCTGCAGGAGAGATCAGATGAGCTTGAAGTTCCCCATTTACATGGATTACCAGGCGACGACGCCCATGGACCCCCGGGTCTTGGAAGCGATGAATCCCTACTTCGGCGACAAGTTCGGCAACGCAGCGAGCCGCAACCATAGCTTCGGCTGGGAGGCGGAGAAGGCCGTGGACGACGCCAGGGAAAAGCTCGCCGCCGTCATAGGCGCGGACCCGCGCGAGATCATCTTCACGAGCGGAGCCACGGAGTCGGACAACATGGCGCTCAAGGGCGTCGCCGAGATGTACAAGAAAAAGGGCAACCACATCATCACCTCGGGGATCGAGCACAAGGCGATCATCGACTCCGCCAAGCGCTTGGAGACGTGGGGTTTCGACGTCACCTACATCGAGCCTCCCGAGGACGGCATCACGACGGCGGAGATGGTCGAGAACGCCATGCGCGACGACACCATCCTTGTTTCCATCATGGCGGCGAACAACGAGGTCGGCGTGCTGAACCCAATCGCCGAGATCGGCGCGCTGTGCCGCGGGCGGGGGGTTCTCTTCCACACCGACGCCACGCAGGGCTACGGCAAGATTCCCATCGACGTGGACGAGATGAATATCGACCTCCTCTCGGCCTCCGCGCACAAGATCTACGGGCCCAAGGGCGTGGGGATGATTTACGTGCGCAGGCGCAGGCCGCGCGTGCGTCTTTCGGCCATCATCGACGGCGGCGGCCACGAGCGGGGCATGCGCTCGGGCACGCTGAACGTTTCGGGTATCGTCGGCTTCGGCAAGGCGGCCGAGTTGTGCATGGAGGAGATGGAAGAAGAGAACATCCGCCTGACGAATCTGCGCGAAAAGTTCAGGTCCATCATGTTCGAGAGCCTAGAAGAAGTCTACGTGAACGGCCATGAGACCAAGCGCCTCTCGGGCAACCTGAACCTGAGCTTCCCCTACGTGGAGGGCGAATCGCTCATCATGGGGCTGAGCGACGTGGCCGTATCCTCGGGTTCGGCCTGTACCTCGGCGAGTCTCGAGCCGAGCTACGTGCTGAAAGCGATGGGCCGGGGCGATGAATTGGCGCATTCGTCGATTCGCTTCGGCTTCGGGCGGTTTTCCACCGAAGAGGAGATGGAATATGTGGCCGAGAAGACGACGGACATCGTGATCCGGCTTCGCGAGATGAGCCCGCTCTATGAGATGGTGAAAGAGGGAGTGGATCTCTCGAAGGTGGTATGGCAGTCGCATTAAACGAGTGCTTTGAGTATTTTTTGATATAGAGCCTGCGGCTCAGGAGAATCGGGAATCGCAGCGATTGGGAAAAGGAGAATGAAAAATGGCTTACAGCGATAAGGTGGTCGACCACTACAACAACCCGCGCAACGTCGGCTCGCTCGACAAAAAAGACCAGACGGTAGGCACGGGCATCGTCGGCGCGCCCGAATGCGGCGACGTGATGAAGCTCCAAATCAAGGTGAACGAGGGTGGTTTCATCGAGGATGCGAAGTTCAAGACCTTCGGCTGCGGAAGCGCCATCGCCTCGAGTTCTCTGGCCACCGAGTGGCTCAAGGGCAAGACGGTGGACGAGGCCGAGGAGATCAAGAACACGCAGATCGTCGAGGAGTTGAACCTCCCGCCGGTGAAGATTCACTGCTCCGTGCTGGCCGAAGACGCCATCAAGACCGCGCTGAACGATTTTCGCGAGAAAAACGGCATGCCGGTCGCCGAGCGCAAGGGCCACCACTAGAAGCGGGCGACTCGCCGGCAGAGGGCAGGATATGGAAACCGCTGCGGAAAAACTGAGCATCGAAGTAAGCGACAAGGCGGTGGAGCACGTGAACCGCTTCATGGAGAAAGAGGGAGCGCAGGGCCACGTTCTTCGCGTCGGAGTGAAGGGCGGGGGCTGCTCCGGGCTTTCCTACGTCCTTCAGTTCGAGGGTGAAGAGCGCATCAACCCACTGATGGACGAGGTGTTCGGAAAAGACGGCATCCGTGTGGTCGTGGACAAGAAGAGCCTTTTTTTCCTGGCGGGCACCACGCTGGATTTCGAAGACGGGCTGATGGGCAAGGGGTTTACTTTCAAAAACCCCAACGCACGCCAGTCCTGTGGTTGCGGGGAAAGTTTTTCTGCGTAACGCAACCGGGATGAAACGCGCCGCGCCCATTCAACATGGGATAGCGACGCGTTTTTCTTTTGGGTTATGACGCCCGGCGGTTCATGCGGGCCTGGAATCGCGCGATGAGCGAAGCGACGAAAGAAAAACCCTTTTCCGTTTTCAGTGAAGACGGCGACATAGAAGCGATTCCCGCCGAGGTCGATCATTTCGCCCTGCTGGGATTTCGGCGCAAATTCAGGGTCGACGCCGAGGCGCTCGAGTCGAGATTCTACGAGCTGAATCGGAAGCTTCATCCCGATTTTTTCATGGCCGCGCCCGCCGCGGTCCGAATCAGGAGTCTGGATGCGACCGCCCGCATCAACGAGGCGTATCAGACCATCAAGGATCCGGTTGCGCGCGTCGTCTATCTGGTGCAGCTCGAAATCGGAAGGCTCGAGGAGAACGAGAGGAGGCCCCCGCCCGAGTTGTTTGAGGAGATATTCGAGGCCCAGGAGGCGGCGGCGGAGTTCCAGTGCTGCATGGACGAGGATGAGGCCGAGACCTTGCGCGGGCGCCTCCACGCGGCCATGGAGTGTTTTTCCGTACTTCGCGATGGACAGCGCACGGCGCTCGACAAGCTGGGCGCCGCCTGGGACGAGGCGGTGGAGAGAGACGAACCCGCCCCGCCCGACGTCGTCAGGAAAATGCGCTCCATCCTCGGGCAGAGAAACTATATCGAGAACACCCTCACGAGCTTAAAGCGCGCTTTGGAGGAGAGCGAATGAGCGATATCGTCGGGATCGACCTGGGCACGACGAACAGCCTGGTCGCTTCCGTATCGGGAGGTGAGCCGGCGATACTCGCGCCCGAGGGCGAGCGCGGCCTCGTGCCCTCCGTGGTGAGCTTCCGCTCCGATCGCGTTCTCATCGGCGAGGAGGCGCAGGACGAGCGCGTCTCCAACAGCCGGAACACCATTTTTTCCATCAAGCGCTTCATGGGCAGGGGTTATGAGGACGTGAAAGACGAGATGCGCCACCTGCCATTCGACGCCGATCCCGAGGAGAAAGAAGTCGTTCACGTGCTGGCGCAGGGGCGATCCTACAGCGCGCCCGAAGTTAGCGCCTTGTTGCTAAGGCGGCTCAAGTCGCGGGCGGAGAAAACGCTCGGCCGGCCCGTACTCAGAGCGGTGGTGACGGTTCCGGCGTATTTCAACGACGCGCAGCGCCAGGCGACGAAAGACGCAGGCAAGCTCGCGGGTCTCGAAGTGCTCCGCATCATCAACGAACCCACGGCGGCCTCCCTGGCTTACGGCCTGCATGAGCGAAACCGAGGCGTCGTCGCGGTCTACGACTTGGGCGGCGGCACGTTCGACATCTCGCTGTTGAGAATCAAGGACGGCGTGTTCGAGGTGCTCTCCACCGGTGGGGACACCCATCTGGGCGGGGATGATTTCGATCAGGCGATTTCCGGCCACATCCAGAACGAAATCCTGAAAGATCATGGCGTGAATCTGGGTGAAACGCCCGAGGCGCTGGCCGAACTCACGGTTTTGGCCGAACGGGTCAAGAAAACGCTTTCTGCAAGCGGCTCTACGGAGTATATCCTCGAAAACCCAGGCGGCGTCCCGCTCTCACACAAAGGGACTCTCACCCGAGAGGAGATGGAAGCGCTCCTCGCGCCCATCGCCGAGCGGACGCTGGCGCCTTGTAAGCGCGCGCTTAAGGACGCGGGCCTCTCGCCCGAAGAGGTGGACGAGGTCGTACTGGTGGGCGGGTCCACCCGTATGCCCCTCATCCGCCGCATGGTGGAGGAGTTGTTCGAAAAGAGGCCGCATGCGGACTTGGACCCCGACGAGGTGGTGGCCCTGGGCGCCGCCGTGCAGGCGGACATCCTCGCGGGCGGCAGAAAGGACATGCTGCTTCTCGACGTGACGCCCCTTTCTCTGGGCATCGAGACCATGGGCGGTGTCATGGGGTGGATCATTCCCCGCAACACCACTATCCCCACGAGCGCCAGGGAAACCTATACCACCTTCAAGGACAACCAGACGGGCGTGGACATCCATGTGCTACAGGGCGAGCGAGAGCTGGTGAAGGACAACCGCTCGCTCGCGCGTTTTCGTCTCGCGGTCGACCCGGCGCCTGCCGGCCTCGCCCGGGTGGAAGTGACGTTTCTGCTCGACGCCAACGGAATCCTGAACGTGACGGCCCGGGATCTGAGGAGCGGCAAGGCGGCCTCGGTGGAGGTGCAACCCTCCTACGGGCTGACGGATGAGCAGGTCGAGCGCATGCTTATCGAATCTTTCGAACACGCGGAGCAGGACATCCGCTCCCGCCAGCTTCTCGACGCGAGAACCGAGGCGGAAACCATTCTCATGGCCACGGCCCGCGCGATGAACGATTATGCGGAGGATGCCGTCTCACCCTCAGGGCGCGCGAAGATTCAAGAAGCGGTGAGCGCGCTGGAAGAATCCTGCCGGGGGGAGGACCCGGGTATGGTTCGTGATATGGTCGACGCGCTCAATGAAGTCACGATGCCGCTCGCGGAGCGGATGATGGATAATGTTTTAAAATCGGCCTTGGAGAACAAGAGGGTGAGCGAAGCCCTCAACGACTAGAAACCGCAGGCGATTCGCGCGGGGCTCAGGGGAAGAAAATGGCGAAACTTTATTTTATGGAAGAAAAACAGACGATAGACATTCACGTGGGCGAGAACATTCTCGAAGCGGCGCTCGAAAACGGCTTCGACCTGGATCATGCTTGCGGCGGCGTATGCGCCTGCTCGACGTGCCACGTCAAGATCAGGACCGGCGCGGATTCGTTCAACGAATCCACCGATGATGAGGAAGATCAACTCGACGACGCGCGCGACGTGGACCTCGACAGCCGGCTGGCCTGCCAGGCGACGCTCGAGTCGGAAACGGATGAGGTCATCGAGTTAGAGGTGCCGTTCTGGAACGTGAACCTGGTGCAGGAGGGCCCGGATGCGGCCAGGGAACAAGCCGCCCATTAGAAATTTTGGTTCAGGAGAGGGACTGGTGGAGACATTCAATTGGGAAGATGCCGAGGATATCGGCATCGTGTTATATGAAAAATTTTCGAAGATCGACCCGCTCTCCGTTCGCTTTACCGATCTGCACGACTGGGTGTGCGAACTCAAGGAGTTCGAAGGCGATCCGAAGTCCTCGACGGAGAGCAAGCTCGAAGCCATCCAGATGGCTTGGCTCGAAGAATACAAGGATGCGCAGAAAGCGTAACTTTTCCTTTTCCGCATAAAATAGACGGCGCGCCCTTTCGGGCGATGCGTTCCGGTGGATATTTCGAGGCGAGTGACGTGAGCGAAGAACAACGCGCGGACGGAAAAATACGACTCTCCCGAAAGGGCGCAGTGGCGACGATCACCTTTCATGCGCCCGAGCGGCTCAACGCCATCGAATACGAGATGTGGGTGGAAATCGGCAGCCTCATGCCCGAACTCGACGCGGACGATTCGGTGCGCGCCGTCGTCTTCAGGGGCGCCGGCGAGCGCGCCTTCTCCGCCGGGGCGGACATCTCGCGTTTCAAGCAGGAGCGCTACAGCTCCGCACAGGCGAAGCATTTCTCTGAAACCGGATTCCTGCGCGGGCTCAATGCGGTGGATGCCTTCTCCAAACCCGTCATCTGCCTCATCAGGGGCGCATGCGTGGGCGGGGGCGTGGAGCTCGCCGCCGCTACGGATTTGCGGGTCGCGGGCGAGAGTTCGCGCTTCGGGATTCCGGTGGCCAAGCTCGGCCTCGTGGCGGGCTATTCCGAGCTCAGGCGTTTCGTATATTCCATCGGACCCGCGCGCACGCTGGACATGCTGCTCACCGCCAAACTCTTCACAGCCCAGGAGATGCTCGACGCAGGTTTTCTGGCGCGCGTCGTGCCGGATGAGGAAGTGGAGAAAACGGCCTATGAGATGGCGGAGCGCATCGTTTCCCTGGCGCCCCTCGTTCATCAGTGGCACAAGGGGTTCGTGAAAAAGGTGCTGCTGGACCCAAGCCTTTCCTCTCTCACCGCAGAAGAAAAAGCGCGCGAGGTCGCCTGTTTCGACACAGAAGATTTTAGAGAGGGTGTGGACGCTTTCCTGAACAAGCGCACGCCTGAATTCCGGGGGAAATAAAACAGATGAGTCTCGAAACGGGCGGGCCGCTTGAGGGCGTTCGTGTGCTGGAGGTCTGCCAGGTCATGGCCGGCCCGTTCTGCGGGTGCCTGCTGGCGGATATGGGTGCGGACGTCATCAAAGTCGAAAACCCGGACGGCGGGGACAGCGCTCGCCATCTGGGGCGGTATTTCGAAGGCGGCGAGGCCCACGGCTTCATGAACTTAAACCGCAACAAGCGCAGCGTGGCGGTGAACATCAAGGCGCCCGGGGGCGTTGCGCTCATAAAAGAACTTGCGAAACAAGTCGACGTGTTCGTCGAGAACATGCGGCCCGGCATCATGACCAGACTCGGCCTGGGCTATGAGGACTTGAAAGAACTCAACCCTGGTCTCATCTACGCATCCATTTCCGGCTATGGCGACACCGGCCCTTTCGCCGGCAAGGGTGGTTTCGATCTGGTCTCCCAGGGCCTCTCGAGCCTCATGAGCTTCACGGGTGAGCCCGGCGGCGCGCCCGCGAAGATACCCGTGCCGATATGCGATCTGAACGCAGGGATGTATACGGCGCTTTCGATACTCTCCGCCTATATCCACAAACAGCGCACAGGCCGGGGCCAGCGCATCGACATGGCGCTGACCGACGCAGGACTCGGCTACACCTTCTGGCAGGCGTCCCAGTTTTTCCCCTCAGGCGAGCCGCCCCAGCCCCTCGGCTCCGCGCACGAGATGACGGCTCCTTACCAGGCCTTTCAGTGCAAGGACGGCTATCTGGCCTTGGGCGCCGCCAACCAGAGGAACTGGGAGTTGTTCTGCGGGGCGATCGGGCGCGAAGACCTTCTGGAGCGTGCGGAATACGCCACCGACGGCTTAAGGCGCGAGAACTATCTGAAGCTCGCGGGCGAACTCGAAGAGGTGTTCATCCAGAAGACGCGGGATGAATGGGTGGCGCTTCTGGATTCGGGCGGAATCCCCTGCGGGCCGATTCTGAACATGGCGGAAACCTTTGCGCATCCCCAGATTCAGGCGCGGGAGATGAGCGTCGAGATCGAACACCCCGCGGCGGGCCGGATGCGGGTTCTGGGCTTTCCCCCAAAATTGTCCGAGACGCGCGTCGGCGTTCGCACGCCCGCGCCCCTGCTGGGCGAGCACACCGATGAGGTGCTCCGTGAGTTCGGAACGAGTGAGGCTGAAATAAAAAACTTGCGGGACTCTGGAGCCGTGGCCTGAGCGAATGGCCAAACCACCGCCGCCCCTCTCCCCCGGCGTCTATCTCGTCGCCACACCGATTGGAAATTTAGAGGACATCACCGAGCGGGCTTTGAGAGTCTTGCGCGAGTGCGACCTCATTGCGTGCGAGGACACGCGCCACACGGGCAGGCTGCTCTCACGCCTCGGGATCAAAAAACCGCTCCTGAGCTACCATGAACACAACGAGGCGAGGCGCGCGGGCGAACTGGCCGGGCGCGCGCTTGAAGGCGAGCGCGTCGCCGTGGTGTCGGATGCGGGCACACCGGGGGTTTCCGATCCCGCCTACCGGGTGGTGCGCGCCGCCATCGAGGCGGACGTCGCCGTCATCCCCGTGCCCGGGCCGTCTTCGGTTCTGGCCGCTCTTACCGCCTCGGGCCTTCCCACGGACAGCTTCATCTTCGAAGGCTTCCTTCCCTCCAAGGGACAAAAAAGGCTCAGAAAAATCGAAGCGCTTCTGGATGAGGAACGTACGCTCATCCTGTTCGAATCGCCCCACAGAATCGCGCGGCTCATTCGTGAAATCGCCGACTTGGCGCCCGCGCGGCCCCTCGCTCTTGCGCGCGAGATCACGAAACTCCACGAGGAAATTCTCCGCGATAAGGCGCGTGAACTTGCCGAGAAAATCAAGGACAGAAAAATCAAGGGCGAGTGCGTCCTGCTTATCGGGCCGAAACGCATGGAGCAGATGGAGGATTAAAGCGGGGAAAGCAACCTCACGAGATTTGTTGTATGATCGCCAATTCTCCGGTTTCCCGCCATGCCTTCAGGAGATCATCTCATGACGCGCCCAACCATCACCGGAATCGCAGCGCTCATACTCACGATCTTTTTCGCTTTCGTCTCCACCGCATCCGCCGCGCCAAAGAGCGGCTCGGGGGCGTCCGAGAAGGCTGTTGTCGCGTCCGTCGGCGAGGAGCCGATAACGCTGGAATCTTTTTATGCCTTCATCAAAGAGTTGCCGGCCAACATGCAGATGCAGGCGCGAACGAACAAGGCGATGTTCCTGGAAGCGTTGATCCAGCGTTGGCTCATCGTCCGCTATGCGACTGAAAATGATTTTCACGGCAGCGAGCGCGTGAAGATGCAGATGGAGCGTGCGCGGCGAGAGATTCTCATCGCCGAGGCCGTTCGCAGAATCGAGGAGAGATCAAAGCCCAAGGCGGCCCAGATTCGCGCGGAATATGAGCAGAACAAGTCGAAATTCACTGAGGGCGATAAAGTCACCGCCTCCCACATCATGGTGGCGTCTGAAAAAGAGGCGAAGGATCTACTGGCGAAGCTCGCAGAGGGAGGGGATTTCGCCGAACTGGCGAAGAGTTATTCCCTTGCGCCCGAGCGTCCGCACGGCGGGAGCCTGGGCGCAATGAGCCGGGGCCACAGCCGGAGGACGGGCCTGCCCGAGGTAATCGAGCAAACGGCGTTTTCACTCAAAGCGGGCGCGCACAGCGGCGTGGTGAAGAGCGTCTACGGCTGGCACGTCGTGAAAACCGCGAAAATGGAAAAAGGCAAACAACTCGGCTTCGATGAGGTGAAAGAGAAAATCACCGAAGAAATGGGCGCGCGCAACAAAAGAGAGGCGATGCGCAAAGTCCTTTTGGACCTCTCCACGCAATACAAGGTGAAAAGGTATCTCGAGAACCTGAAATAGCGGCCCTGCCCATCACGGCTCCAGGCCGTGTCTTTGCATATATGTGTGCAGCCAGAGCGCCAGGGCTATCGAGAAGAACATGAAGAAGATGATGGTCAGGAAGGGAATGAAGTAGCTTTGTGTGTAGTCGTACATGAATCCCGCGAACACGGGCCCGACGACGCCCCCCAGTCCGTAGCAGATCTCCATGAAGCCGATGATGACGCCGTAGGTGCGGCCCCCGAAGCAATCCCCCGCCAGGGCGGAATAACACGCGCTCATGGCGCCGATGCCGACGCCGTACACCAGGGCGAATGCATAGCCCGGCAGGATGCCCCCGCCGAAATAGGGAATGAGGATTAAGAGCGTGAGGCCCGCCGCCACCACCACGGCGGCGAGCGCCACCCCGCGACCGCGCCCGATGATGTCGCCCACCCATCCGCCGCCGATGCTGCCGAATGTTCGGATGAAGCCGACGGAGCCGAAGATGATCGCCGCAAGAGCCGTGCCGTATCCCACATCGACGAGATAGAGATGAAGCTGGCTCATGATGGTGTTGTTGTTGAGCCCGATGGCGAAGCACATCAGGATGAGGCACCAAAAGCGTATGTCGTGCCTAACGACCGAGAAGACCTCCCGCACGCCCTTGCCCTCGCCGCCGTGGCCTACGCCTGCTCTCGCCATCTCCTCGGGCGTGCGCGGCGGGTTGCCGTCCGGCCCCTGGCCCACGTCCTCGGGCACGTCGCGCATGAGCAGGAAACTTGCGGGCGCGACGACGCACAGCACGACCAAGCCGAAGATCATATACGTGTAGCGCCAGCCTACCGACGCGATGAGCCGCTCGATCAAGGGGGCCAGGATGAGGATGCCGATTCCGATGCCCGAGAGGGCGATTCCCGTGGCGCGGCCTCTTTTCTTGACGAACCAGCGCGGCATGATGGCGCTGTGCGTGGAGAAACCGCTCAGCGACAGGCCGAAGCCGGCGAAAAGCCCGAACAGGATGTAAAGGTGCCAGAGCGAGGACACGAAGAAACACGCGATGAACGTCAGGCCCAGTATCACCGACCCCCAGGGCATGATGGCGCGCGGTCCTTTTTTCTCAAGAAGCGAGCCGGCAAACGGCGCACAGAAGGCGTACGTGGCCATCGAAAGCGAGAACGCCCCGCTCAGAAGGCCCCGGCTCCAGCCGAACTCCTCGAGCAGGGGGACCTGGAAGATGCCGAAGGAAAACCGCGTGACGACGTGAAACCCCAGCGTGGCGAAAGAAAGCCAGACGATGAGCCAGCCGTAGTAGAATTTCGGTTTTTTCGCGGGGCCGCTTTCAGGGGACTTGGGCATACGCTTCCTTGCTCTGATGAATCATGACGAAGAACCAATCCCGGAAAACCGGGAGAGTATACACACCGCCCGCGCTTCGGCGAAGCTGAAACTCAAACATCCCAAAAACATATCGCCGTCTGAAAGTGGACCTCCACCGTGTCCGCAGGATTCAGGGCGTAGCCCCCGCCCAGAGTGCCCGCTACGGGAATCCCCCGTGAGCGGCATTCTCCGAGAACATACGCATCTCGCCGCTTGAGACCTTCTTTCGAGAGCTTGAGCGTTCCGAGCTGATCCCCCGCATAAGGGTCCGCTCCCGCCTGATACATCACGAGGTCTGGTTTGTGTTCATCGAGTATCTTCGGGATGTGTTTTTCCAGATGCGGCAGGTATTCATCTTCGGTGGCGAGATCATACAAGCCGACGTCGATGTCGCTCCTTTTCTTGCGCGGATAGATGTTCTCCTGATGGATGGAGAACGTGAACACGCTCTCATCGCGCCTGAAGATAACGGCGGTGCCGTTTCCCTGGTGCAAGTCGCAGTCGACCACGGCGGCTTTTTTGATGGCGCCCTCTTTTTGAAGAACGCGCACGGCTACCGCCAGATCGTTCACGTAGCAAAAACCCTCGGCCTGATCGGCGAAGGCGTGGTGGAACCCCCCGGTGAGGTTCAAGGCGCGGCCTCTTTTGAGCGCTTCGCGCGCGGCGAGGATGGTGCCGCCGGCCGCCAGAAAGCCCGCGTCCACGATCTCCTTGCTGATGGGAAGCTCGCTCGGCATCGTGCGCTCGGTGTGACGGCCAGAGCGCAAATCCGCCAGATATTCGGGGGTGTGGACGAGGGCGAGTTCTTCTTCCGCCGCCATGTGCGGCTCGATAAAAGCGGCATCGGGCATCCCGGCTTCTCTCAGTCTGGCGTGGGTCTTCTGGTATTTTTCGGCTTGTAAGACATGTGCGCCGATGTCGGCGTAATAGTTCTTGTGAAAGACGAAAACACAGTGCTCGGGAGGTTCTCTCATCGCGGGGGCTAGATGACGCCCTTGTCTCTTAAGCTGGATATGGCCGAAGCGTCGTAACCGATTTCTTCCAAAACCTCGTCGGTGTGCTTGCCCATGGGAGGCCCCGCCCAGCGAATGGCGCCCGGCGAGCCGTTCAGCCTCGGGATCACGTTTTGCATCTTGATGGGGCCGAGTTCCTCATCCTCCACGGTGGTGATGGTCTCTCGCGCCTGCACGTGGGGGTCCGCCATGAACTGGGCCACGTCGTAAATGGGCCCCAGGGCGCATTCGTGTTTTTCAAAATAATCAATCGTCTCATCGAGCGTATGCTCGCCTATCCAGGCCTGGATGGCGCCGTCGAGTTCGGCCATGTTTTCGACCCGGCCCGCCTGGGTGATCATCCTGGGGTCGTCACCTAAGTCCTCACGCCCCACCGCGCGCATGACGCGCTTGAAGATGTTCTCCGAACTCGCGGATATCACGACGTAGCGCCCGTCCTTGCAGCGGTAGGCGTTTCTGGGCGCGGCGAAGGGAATGGCGTTTCCCGTGCGCATCTGGACGTAGCCGAGTTGGTCGTATTCGAGCGGCTGGGGTCCCAGCACCGTGGTGATGGGTTCATAGATGGCGATGTCTATCTCCTGGCCGGGCGCGTCGTGGACGTCTCGGTGGTAGAGCGCCATCATCACGGCGTAGGTGCCGCACAGCGCGCTGATGCCGTCCGCCAGGGCGAAGGGCGGCAGCGTGGGCGGACCGTCGGGAAAGCCCGTGATGTGCGCAAACCCGCTCATCGCCTCGGCCAGCGTGCCGAAGCCGGGTCTTTGCGCATAAGGACCTTTTTGCCCGAAACCGCTCGTTCGCGCGAGGATGAGCTTGGGGTTCAAGGCGTGGAGGCTCTCCCAGGAAAAACCCCATCTCTCCATCGTGCCGGGGCGGAAGTTCTCCACCAGCACGTCGGCGTTCTCACACAGCTTGCGGACGATCTCCTGCCCCTCGGGCGAGGAGATGTTGCAGGTGATGGATTTCTTGTTGCGGCTCGCCAGCTTCCACCACAGCGAGACGCCGTCTTTTTGGGAGGCGAAGTTTCTCAACGAATCGCCGCGCGGGTGTTCGACCTTGATGACATCCGCTCCAAAATCCGCCATGTAGGTGGCTATCCAGGGGCCTGCGAACAGGGTTCCGATGTCGATGACCCGCACGCCTTCGAGCGGCATTTTTTTGTGTTCGTTCATGGAATCGGCGCTTCCTCGTTTTCGGGACCGGACGCTCTATGGCCCCCTGGGGATTCAAGAAATACGTTTCGCGGGACGCCCCGATGGTAGCAGAGGGCGGATGCGCCATCAACGATTCGGGCGGATTCTTCTCACCGAAGCCCACGCGCTTTTCGCAATGGACTCAGGCGTCCAATCTTGGGATAATCCACGTTCCTGGAATGGCCCTTTTTCTCTTCGGGCCTGGCCGCTTTCGGAGGTTTTCCATGAAGTCTTTTCTCATCGCTTTGTTGTTCGCGTTGTTGTTTCTGGCCCCCGCGCACCTGGGCGCGCCCGCCCGCACCCCGGATGGTCTGGTTCTGGTGACCCAAGATGCCGAGGCGAGGCGCTTCGGCGGGTTCCGCTCCTTCGGGTTCAGGGGCTCGCGCGGGTTCGGCAGTTTCGGGCGCAGGGGTTTCTCGAGGCGATCGAACTTCGGCTCGCGCTCCCGCGCGCGCAGCTCCTCACGCAGACCGTTCCAGAGGCGCTCGTTCCTGGGCGGCGGCTTAGGCACAGGCCTGTTCGCGGGCATCGGCGGGTTTCTGCTGGGCGGCATGCTCGGCCGCATGATGTTCGGCGGTATGGGCGGCATGGGGACGGGCGGTGGTTTCGGGATTCTGGAAATTCTCCTGATCGGCGGAATCATCTTCTTCATCTTCCGGATGATCCGCAACCGCACCGCCGCCGCTTCCAGCGAGCCGCGCTATTCGGGAAACCGCTACGCCGAGGCGGACCCCTACGGTGTGGGCGGGCATGAAGAAGAACCTCGCGAGAGGGATGAAGCGCCCGGTAGATACGAGAGATCGGGGGGTGTGTACCGCGGCTCGGACATCGGCACGGCCGGCGGTTCGACTCGTTCGGCCCGAGGATCGGGCGGCGGCCCGCGCCGTGATTCCGCGAGCGATGCGGCGCTGCGGCAGATGGCCGAGGGTGACACTTCTTTTTCGGAACAAGCCTTCCTGGGTCTGGTGAAGGAAAATTTCATCCGCTTCCAGAACGCCTGGACGGCGCGCGACCTCACCTCCGTTCGCGACCTCATGGACAAGGAGATCTACACCGAGGTCGAGCGCGACATCGAGGGGCTTAAGAGTGAAGGCAAGATCAACAAACTCGATGACGTGGATATCAAAGGGGCGGAGATCGTCGAGGTCTGGAACGAAGAGGGTTACGATTTCATCAACGTGCGTTACGAGGCGAGCCTTTGCGATTACGTGGTGGACGAGAGAAGTGGGGATATCGTCGAGGGCAGTCGCACGGAGCGGGTGAATTTCTCGGAATACTGGACGTGGGTGCGGCCCGAGGGGCCGAACGGGTGGTTCCTCTCCGCCATCGAGCAGGCGTAGAACTTAAAAAAACTTACGGAGCGGGGACTTTATCCGAGTTAGGGGTCGGGGCTTCCGCTTCCTCCTCGCCGTAGCGTCTGCCGCCTTCCAAATCCTTGAGCGACCACCAGAAGTAGATGATGCTGCCCAGAATCGCCGTCATGACGAGGGCGAAACCCACTAGAAAATAGAGGGGCAATGCGGAGCGGTAGGCGATAGGCGCCGCGACTGATGCCGCTCCCCCCGTCGTTTGGGCGGGTGCGGACACCCTCGCCTGGGTCATGGCCTGTTCTGCTTCGAATGCGGTATAGCCCCAGTAGATCATCCCGCCCACGAGCGCGAGTATCAGGACGGTGCAAACGGGCCATTTGAGGCCTCCTTTTTTCACCTCGCTCAATTTCTCACCTCCGGGATCACCTCTTCCGCGAGCAGCGCCATCTGATCCATCTCCTCATCCGCAGGACCCGCGTGCTTGAAGATGAAGTGCGCCGCGCCCGCCTCCTGGAACTCCGCTATCTGCTCCAGACAGCGCTCGCGCGGCCCATAGAATAAATACTTTTGGGCAATGCCGTCAAAATCCATGTTGTAGCGTCTGGAGAGATTCTCGATGCCGCAGCGCAAGGCGTGTTCGGGGTCCTCGTGAACGTAAATGAACGCATGGTGCGCCGGCGTCCACGCGCCCCCTTCGATGTCGAGAGGCCTCCCCGCTTCCTCCGCCCAGCGCCTCATGTCCTCAAGGCCTTTGGCGAAGCGAGGCGCCGAGAACATATAAGAGACGTAGCCTTGGCATGTGAGCGCCGCTCTTCTGCGGGCGGCGTCGCTGCGTCCGCCCACCCAGATGGGCGGGCCGCCGGGCGTGGCCGGGGCAGGCGTCTGGCGCGCGTCGGTAAAGCGCCAGAAGCGCCCTTGGTGGCTTACCTTCTCGCCGCTCCAGAGTTTTCGCACGATTTCGATTGACTCATCCGTCCTCGCGCCGCGTTCTTTGACGGGCACGCCGCAAAGCTCGAACTCGGTTTTTCCCTCGCCCCCTACGCCGACGCCGAAGACGAAGCGCCCCCCGCCCGTCAGGTAGTCCACCGTGGCCGCGGTCTTGGCGGCGATGGCGGGTCTTCTGAGCGGCAGGAGATAGACGCCCACGCCCAAGGTGATGCGGCTGGTGCGGGCCGCGAAGGCGGCCAGCGTGGTGAGGCTCTCTGTGTAGTGGCCGTGAAAGGAGACGTGATCGCCAATCCACATGGAGTCATAGCCCAGGGCTTCGGCGGATTCTGCGAACGCATACATTTCAGCAGGCGTATAGATACGATCGGGGTGCATGCCGAAGCTGATGCCGAATTTCGTTTCCATTCGCATTTCCCTCGTTCACGACTTCAAATCCCGGCCCATCCGGCCCCGTGGATAATGCTGAGGAAACTAGAGCACCCGCCCGCCGGGGTCAACTCGCTCGCCCGAAGAGCCGGAACGGGAGAGAGGTCTTCAAATCCAGCGCATCTGCCCGATCGTGTTTTGACAGCCCACTCGGGCGACCTTAATATCCCCCTCGCCGCTGGATTCATCGCTTACTCGAAAGGGAGGTTTTTCGTGGTTCAGGTCCGGGCGTTCCGCGCGCTGAGGTATTCGAATATCGCACCAGATGAAATGGGAGAGGTCTCCTCCCCGCCGTATGACGTTTTTACGTCCGAGATCAGGCGTTCATTTTATGAGCGTCACCCCCTGAACATCGTGCGGCTGATTCAGGGCGAAATTCTAGAGGGTGAGGATGGAGACGCGGGCCGCGTGGGGCGCGCTGTCGAATATCTGAAAAACTGGCGCGCGAGCGGGGAGATGGCTCTGGACGATACGCCTGCGCTCTATCCCTACCGCCAGGGCTTCGCGCTTCCCGATGGAACGAATCTCGAGAGAAATGCTTTTTTCGCGGCGGTGAAGCTCGAACCCTACGGCGCGGGCGAAATCCATCCCCATGAGCAGACTTTCCCCAAGCCCAAGGGCTACCTGTTCGACCTGTGGGGGAGGAGCGGCGCGCATCTGGGGCCTATCTTCAGCTTTTACGACGACCCCCGGGAAACGGCGAACCACGCGCTCAAGAGCGCGGATAAAGGCGCGCCCATCGCCGATTTCGAGGACGCCGGCGTGCGCCATACCCTGTGGCGGTGCGACGACCCGGACGTCATCGCAATCGCGCAGGAATCGCTCAGGGACAGGGAGGCGTTCATCGCCGACGGCCACCACCGTTATGAGACGTCCCTGGACTTGAGGGACGCCGCCCGCGCGGAGGGTGCTCCCGAGGGAAGCGAGGCGGATTATACGCTCATGTGCCTGGCCAACATCGCGGACCCGGGTATGGTGATTCTCCCCACCTACAGGCTGCTCAAGAAGATATTCGCCACGACCGAAGAGGCTCTCGCCGCGCTGGCCGGGAAATACGATATCCTGGAAGAGGCGGCGCCCGAGGCGGGCGCCGGTAGTCGGGTGGCGGAGCGTCTGGCCGCCTTGTCCGAAGAAAACAGCGGAGCCAGCGTGTTTTGTCTCTACGATGGCGGCGCGAACGTCCGCTATCTCATCGGCAGGCATAATGCCGATGCCGCCTCCGTGGAAGAAGCCGTCGCCGCACTCGATGTGAGCCGCCTCCATGCGGACATCGTGGACGGCGCGTTCCAGGCCTCTCACGAGGAAGGAGACATCGCCTTCACGCCTGATCCGGAAATGGCGCTCTCCTGCGCCCGGAGCGGGGAGTGCGCGGTGGCCGTTTTGCTGAATCCCACGCCCCTTGAGTCGGTGTGCGAGATCGCCAAGGCGGGCGGAAAGATGCCGCACAAGTCCACCTATTTCTACCCCAAGGTGCGCACGGGTCTCGTGGTTCACGCATTCGCTCCCCCGGCAGGGGATTCGTCCTGACGCCCCGGCCATGAGAATCCTAAACGCCCGGTTCATCAAAAGCGCGGCCGATCGTGGAGGCTGGCCGAGAGCGGAGCTTCCCGAGGTCGCCTTTGCGGGCAGGAGCAACGTCGGCAAATCCTCGCTCATCAATTTCCTGACCAACCGCAAGAATCTGGCCAAGACCAGCGAGACGCCGGGCAAGACGCAGCTCGTCAATTTCTTCAATGTGGATGAGCGCTTCAACCTCGTGGATTTGCCGGGCTACGGCTACGCGAAGGTGCCGCTTGCAGAAAGGGCCCGCTGGCGGCCCATGATCGAGACGTATCTCCAAGAGCGGGAAACGCTCCAGGGCGTGGTGGTGCTCATCGATTCGCGCCGGGGAGCGCGGGAGATGGACTTGCACCTGCTCGAATGGCTCGCGGCGGTGAACCTGCCTGCCTGTCTGGCGCTCACCAAGGCGGATAAACTGAAACAAAACGAGCGGCGCGGCGTTATGGACGCGCTCGTGAAAACCATGGTGGACGGAGGCGGGCTGTACGGCCGCTGGTCCGGCCCGATCCTTTGCAGCGCGAACACGGGGTTGGGCAAACGGGAGATTCTCGCCCAGATGGGCGAGTGGCTGAACGAACCGCCCCGGAATGCGCCCGCGGCCTGAATTCTCAAGGGAGGTTTCTCGCAGCATGCGCGCATATCTGCTAGAGTGGGCCATCGACCGCCTGAAAGAGCGTTCCGACAAAAAAACAGCGCATTTGCGCGATACATCTTCTGAGGACGAACGTGCCGGAAAAGAAAGAGGCGGCCCCGAAAGCCGCGGCCAAAAAGAAACCGGCCCCCAAAAAAGCGGCGAAGCCTAAAGCGGACGTTCGCGGCTGGGCCCCGGGGGTTCCCAAGGAAAAACCAAAAGGCAGAACCTATGACGGCCTCTTGAGCGTGAACGCGAAACCCAAGCGGGCGGACCGGATATTTTTCGGCACGGGCGGGGTTCCGCATTCGGCCAAGCCGCAGACCCACCCGGCGGCGGTGCGCAGGCTGCACGAGCTGGGCCTTGGCGTCTACGAGATGGAGTTCGTCCACGGCGTGCGCATCAGGGAGGAGACGTGCGAGGAGGTGAGGGCCGCCCAGGCGGAGACGGGCGTTCACATCACCGCGCACGGGCCCTATTACGTGAACCTCTATTCGCTGGAAGAAGAAAAGGTGGCGGCGAGCCGTAAGCGCGTGCTGGACACCGCGCGCGCCCTGGCGAAGTGCGGCGGCGACGGGGCGTGTTTCCACCCCGGGTTTTACCAGAAACGAGACCCGAAAGAGGTCTACGACTTCATCTGCAGCCAGATAGGAGAGCTCGCCGACATCCTGGATGAGGAGGGCTGTGCGGTTCGCCTGGATCCCGAGACGACGGGCAAGGGCACGCAGTTCGGCTCGCTCGAGGAGATAGCCGACATGGGCGGCGCGCTCAGGGGCAAGAACGTCGGCTTCACGATAGATTTTTCGCACATTCACGCGCGCTCGGCGGGGGCGCACAACACCTACGATGAGTTCGGCGCCCAGCTCGAACTGCTGAAGAACAGGATGGGCGATGACGTTCTCAAAACCCTGCACATCCACCTCTCGGGCATCGCGTTTTCGGACAAGGGCGAGGCGCATCATCTGGAACTCGATGAGTCGGACATGAATTACAAGGACCTATTCCGCGCGCTCATCGATTTCGGCGCCGAAGGCCGGGTGGTGTGCGAGAGTCCGGCGCTCGAATACGACGCGCTCATCATGCAGAAAGCGTACAGAAAGCTGAACGGCGGCTAGCCCGCGCTCGTTTCCCTTCGAAGGGACGGCGCAACGGGCGAGGCGAGAGAATTCCCTTACAATCCGGTTCGACGAAGGAGCAAGATAATGACGATTGTGGAACAGATTGCGGCGTTCGCCGCGAACAGCAGTTTCGATGATCTCTCGGACGAGATGCGCGGGCAGCTAAAAATGCTCATGGTCGACACCATCGGCTGCGCCATCGGTTCGCTGGGCGAAGGCCCCGTCCGCTACCTGCGCGAGCAGGCGGATGATTTCGGCGGCGCGGCGCATTGCACGCTCATCGGGGGCGGCAAGAGCGCGCCCGATAGCGCCGCGTTCTACAACACCTCGCTGATCCGCTATCTCGATTTCAACGACGGCTTCATGGGGAAGCTCGCCACCTCGCACCCGAGCGACAACGCGGGCAGCGTGATGGCGGCGGCCGAATACGCGGACGCGAGCGGAGCGGAGTTCATGACGGCCCTCGCCCTGGCGTATGAGGTGCAGTGCCGCCTGTGCGACAGCGCGCCCTATGAGAAAAGAGGGTTCGACCAGCCCATGGCGGGGGCCTACGCCGTGGCGGCGGGCGCCTCGCGCGCTCTAGGGCTGGACGCCGAGAGGACGGCCAACGCCATCGCTCTCAGCGGCGTGCGCCAGAACCCACTGCTCATCACGCGCACGGGCGAACTCTCCCACTGGAAGGGCTTCGCCTATGCGGCCGGCGGGCACAGCGGGGTGCACTCGACGTTTCTGGCCATGCGCGGTGTGACGGGGCCGCTCCGGTTGATCGAGGGCCCCCTGGGCGTTTTCGAGTCCGTGACGGGAGAATTCGAGGTCGACTGGTCGGACACAGGGCTTCGCAAGATGCTCGAGATCAGCGTGAAGCGCTACAACGCGGGGCTTCACTCCCAGACGGCCATCGAGGGCGTCATCGACATGAAGCGAGAACACGGCTTCAGTCCTGAGGACATCGAAGACATCGAGATCGGAATCTATGAGCGCGCCTATTTCATCATGGGCGAGGGCAAGGCGGGCGCGCGCGAGCACGTGCTGAACAAGGAGACGGCGGACCACAGCCTGCCCTACGTGCTCTCGGCGGCCATCATCGACGAGCAGGTCCTGCCCGCCCAGTACGAGGAAGAGAGAATCCGCGCGGACGACGTGCAGACGCTCTTAAAGAAAGTGCGCACCACCAATTCCGATGAGATGACGGCCAGGTACCCCGCGCAGTCGCCCGTGCTGATCACCATCACGTTAAAAGACGGCACCGTCCACAAGCTGGACAAGCCCACCTGGGAGGGGCATTTCTCCACCCCGATGAGCTGGACGACGGTGAACGAGAAGTTCGAGGCCCTGAGCGAAGCGCACACGGACGCCTCCTTGCGGGCGGAGATCGTGGACGCCGTATCGAGGCTCGATTCTATCCGGGTCAAAGAGTTGGCCGCCCTGCTCGAGCGAGTGAACACGCCCGGATAGCGTAGAGTTGCATTTGAGATAAAATGAGCGACGCCCCTGCCGCCGGGGCGGCTCATGCCGGTTTCAAGGGAGATATCCGATGTCGAAAGAGGTGACGGTTTATTCCTCCACGTTCTGAGCGCCGTGTAAGGCGGTGAAAGAGTTTCTTTCCCATCATGGCGTGGCGTATACGGAAAAACTCGTGGATCAGGACGAAGAAGCCCTGGAGGAGTTGTTCCAGAGGGCGAGCATGCGGGCGACGCCCGTGATTTTCATCGGCGAGGAGAAGGTGGTGGGCTTCGATAGGGCGAAGCTTGAGGCGCTGCTGGGGCTCGCCGCGTGAGCGAAAACCGCAGAACTCTCGCCTGTCCCGGCTGTGGGCAGCGCATACCCATCCCGTGGGATGCGAAAATGCGCGACCTGATCGATTGCGGCAACTGAGCGGGGGTCAGGTTCCGCCTGGGCCGGGCGGAAGGGGCGGAGGTTCTCACCATCGTGCAGATGGTTTCGTGTCCCCTTTGCGGGGAGTACGTTCCGGTGGATGAGGATACCCCGCCAGGCTCTGTCTTCGAGCACGACGGAAAAAAACTGCGCTTGGAGAAAGAATTCGGCGCGTTTGTCCTGGAACCCACCGAGTAGGGGGCGGGTTGAGTTCGGGGAAACGAGTGGACGATAAGCAATGCCGGGGACTGTTTTCTTCGCGGTGGATTGTTGATAGAGTGCAATTGCTCTCTTGGAGAGCGCATCTATGGCGATGAAGCGCATGGGAGTACGTGATGGCTTCTCAACCACATACCGCTGTCCGCCCGGATCGGATCGGTAAATTGAATCGGGGCTTGCTCGCGCAATTGGAGAGGCTCAAAAAAACTCCCAAGGAGGAGCGTTGGCCTGATGCAACGTGGCCTACTGCTCAGGCGTTTAGAGATGCTAAAAATTTCATTCGCAAGTTGCCGCTGGACTCGATTCCCGTGCCCTATATAGGGCTGGCTGATGACGGGGAAGTCAATTTTTTGTGGAAAAAAGATGGCGTTCACGTTGATCTCGGGTTCTATGGAACGCGTAATTATACTTACTTTGCGCACGGCAAAGATGGACGCCCAATCGACGGTGAAGATATTCTGGCATCCGAGGGGTTGCCCTCCGAAATCGTAGAACTGTTCACGGCCTGAAACAGTCTTGCAAGCTCCTTCTCCCCATCTTGACGAGGAAAAGAGCGCCACGCCGGGCATTTCTCCCGGGATTGTCGAGGACGAGGAATTTCTTCTTCGAGAAATGTTCAACCCTCAGCATGTCCAGGATGGGGAAGTGTTTGAGACGGGTATACCAGCCAAGGACCTTTGGAATAAAGGATTTTCCGTTCATCGGATGAAGTACGTTTCAGCGGATACCGTAAAGGAGTCAGTGGAAAATAGGTTGTCTCGCCCTAGAAAAGACGAACCTTGGAAGGACGAGGGTGTGGCGAAATTACAAACCTTATCGGTGCGTCTACTTTGTACGGATGATGGCAAAAAGGCATTTGTCGTTATCGATACCGCACTGAATGAGAATCCCGGGCATGCCAGCATATATATAGCCGAGCCTGAGAGAGGAGAAAAATATGCGCGGAGACTCAGGAATTTGCTTCTACCGCTTCTTCAAAACAGAATGACCATAAATGAGGCGTACGCCGGCGTGATCGGATAGTCATTTGGAGCAACTTTGTATATAATTCCTTTTCTTTAGTTCTGGAGATTCGTTGTGGCTGAGCGGGATTTCGAAATCATCATCATCGGGGCGGGACCGGCCGGGCTGACGGCGGGCCTTTATACGGCGCGTTCGAAGCTGAACGTGGTTTGCTATGAAAGACTCGCGCCCGGCGGTGAGATTCTGAACACCGAGCACGTGGAAGACTACCCGGGCTTCGAACTGGTCGGCGGCCAGGAGTTGGCGGCCAAGTTCACCGATCACGCCATGAAATTCGGCCTCAAGATCGAGATGGAAGACGTCTCGGAAGTGAGAAAAGACGGGGATGATTTCATCGTCGTCACCGACATGGGCGAGCGCCGCTGTGGCGCGGTGATCTATACGCCCGGCGGCTATCCGAGAAAGCTCGGCATTCCGGGCGAGGAGAAATACGCAGGGAAAGGCGTGAGCTACTGCGCGCTGTGCGACGGCGCGTTTTTTCAGGATGAGGTCATCACCGTCGTGGGCGGCGGGAACAGCGCCGTGGAAGAAGGCCAGTTCCTCACGAAGTACGGTACGAAGGTCTACATCATCCACCGCCGCGATCAGTTCCGCGCCCAAGCGGTCCTGGTGGACAAGATTCGCGATAATCCGAAAATGGAGATCATCACCGATTACGTGGCCGAAGAAGTCGTGGGTGACGACCGGGAGATGAAGAAGCTGCGCATCAAGAACGTGAAGACAGGCGAGACGAAAGAACTCGACGCCACGGGCCTGTTCGTCTTCATCGGTTTTATTCCGAACACGGATTTGATAAAAGATCACGTAGAAAAAGACGATGTCGGTTTCATCCTCACGGACCAGAACATGGAGACGAACGTTCCGGGCCTGTTCGTGGCCGGTGATTGCAGGAGCCAGTTGATTCGCCAGATCACCAACGCATCGGGCGATGCGACGACGGCGGCGGTGGCGGCCGAGAAATATCTCGAAGCCCAGGTAGAAGCCAAGAAGGCCGCTGCGGCGGCTTCCTAGAGTTTAAGGCGAGGAGAGGGAAATGGAGTTCAGCAGGGGGCTTCAGAAGTTGTTTCTCTGGGATATCGTGAAGGGCATGTCCGCCACGCTGCGGCACATGTTCAAAAAACCCGTCACGCTTCAATACCCGACGGAACGCTGGGAGCCGCCCGAGCGTTATAGGGGCTTTCTGGGCTTGACGCGCGATTTCAAGACGGGCGAGGAGCTTTGCATCGGCTGTCTGAACTGCGAGAAGGCCTGTCCGGTGGACTGCATCACCATCGTCACGGAGGGCAAGGGCCGCGAGATGTACGCCAAGGAGTTCTACATCGACTACATGCGGTGCATGTATTGCGGGCTTTGCGTGGAGGCGTGCCCAACGACGCCCAAATCCATCGTCCACACCCACCAGTACGAGACGACCGGATATTTCCGCGAAGATCTCGTCTATGAGAAAGAGCGCCTCTACGACGTCTGGGAAAAAGAGGTGAACTACACCGGCCCCAGGCCCTGGGGCAAGCTGTTCGGCCTCAGGAACCAGGAAGCGGACACACGGCCCGAAACCCCCGCCGAGACGGCGCCCGCCGAATAGCGGGTCTCCCTGGCGGAATCCTCTTTTGAGTCTTTTCACGGCCGATTTCGACGACATCCGCTCCGGCAAGGTGACGGACGTCTATTTCGAGCGGACCCTCCAGATTCTCGAAGCCAAAGGCATCAGAAAAAACGTGCGCGCGGAATTCGCAGCCAAATCCCTCCCGAGCGGCTGGGGCGTGTTCACGGGCCTGGAGGAAATTCTGCGCCTCCTGGAAGGATTCCCCGTAAGCGTTCGCGCCGTGCCCGAGGGGACGGTTTTCACTCCTTTCCAACCCGTTCTGGAAATTACGGGAACCTACAACGATTTTTGCAGGCTGGAGACCCCCATCCTGGGGCTGATGTGCCAGGCGAGCGGAATCGCCACCAAGGCGGCCAGATGCCGCATCGCGGCGGAGGGCAGGCAGCTCGTGAGCTTCGGCGCGCGGAGGATGCACCCCGCCATCGCGCCGATGGTCGAGCGCGCGGCCTACGTCGGCGGCTGCGACGGCGTCGCTCTCGTGAAAGGAGCCGAGCTTCTGGAGATTCCGGCGGTGGGCACGATGCCCCACGCGCTGGTGATCCTCATGGGCGGCCTCGTCCCTGCGGCCAAGGCGTTCGATGAGGTCATCGAGCCGGAGGTGGGCCGCGTCGCGCTGGTGGACACGTTCGGGGATGAGAGGTTTGAAACCCTGGAGGCGGCGCGCGCGCTGACCGATAGGCTCTCGGCCGTGCGGGTGGATACACCGGCCTCAAGGCGGGGAAATCTCTACCAGATCCTGGAGGAAATCCGCTGGGAGCTCGACCGCGCGGGCTTCCCGCACGTGAAGCTCTTCGTGAGCGGGGGTCTGGATGAGCAGAAAATCCTGGATTTAAACCCCGTGGTGGACGGCGGCTACGGCGTGGGCACGTCGGTCAGCGCCGCCGCCACGATCGATTTTTCGATGGACATCGTCGAGGTGGACGGCGAGGCGGTCGCCAAGCGCGGCAAGCACCCGGGAGCGAAACACCTGCTGCGCTGCCGCGATTGCGGGGCGGAGCGCGTCATTCCGATAGACAAGCCTTATGGGGATTGCGCGTCGTGCGGCGGCGTGGTGGAACAGTTGCTCGCCGGCGTGATGAAAGGCGGCGAACGCGCGGACTCCGCTCCTTCGGCGAAGGAGATCAGAAGCTACGTTTTACGACAGATTCATCGCGTGAGCCTGGAATCATCCTCATGAGTACAAAGAGAGCATGAGTACGGAGCAAACGCCAAGCCCAAGCCGCTTACAGCCCTTAAGAGATTTCCTCGCGCAACACAATCGCTTCTTGCTTCTCACCCACATCGGGCCCGACGGCGACGGCCTTCTCGCGTGCCTTGCGCTCAGCCGCTACCTCCGCGAGATCGGCAAGCACGCCACCGTCGTCACCGAGGACAAGGCGCCCGTCTTCGTCGCGTCCTTCGATCCGGAGGGTCTGGTGCGCTCGAGAGGGGATCTCCTCGCGCAAGAGGACTGGGCTGAGCGCTTCGATGCGTGCCTCATCCTCGACACGGGAAAGGCGAGCCGCCTGGGCAGGCTCGAGGAGCCGCTTATGGCCAGCGGCCTTCCCCTGGCCGTCGTCGATCACCACATCAGAGAAGAAGACAACATCGATTGCCCCTCCGTCATCGACCCCGAGGCCGCAGCGGTGGGCGAGATGATAGCGGATTATCTGGACGAAGAAGGCTACCCGTTCGACGACCCGCTCATCACCCGCGCGCTGATGGCGTGCCTCGTTTACGACACAGGCCAGTTCCGCTTCACGAACACGTCCAAGCGCACCCTGAACTGGGCGGCGCGCCTGGTCGAACTCGGCGCGAGCCCCGGGGAGGCATACTCGATCTTCTGGGAATCGAACGGCGCGGGCTCGATAAAGCTGCTCGGCGAGTTGATGAGCCGCATGACGCTCGACTGCGGTGGACGCCTCGCCTGGTTCACCCTGAGGACGATGGAACTCGAGCGCTTCGGGGTCTCGCGCTCCGAGACGGAGGAATACATTTCGGTTCCCCGCTCGATAGAGTCCGTCGAGGTCATCGCCTATTTCTCAGAACTCGAAAACGGGCGTATCCGCGTGAGCCTGCGCTCGAAGGGCCGGGTGGAGATTCACGACGTCGCCCGCATGTTCGGCGGCGGCGGCCATGCCTTCGCTTCAGGCGCGCGCATGAGGCCCCCGCTCGATGAGGCGGCGCGTCTCATCACCACTGAACTCGCAAAAAAAATCAGAACCGTCCTGGGACCCGATGAATAACGCCTAGATTCCCATTTCCTTGAACACGCGCAGCGACTCATCCGTCGCGCCCACGGCATTGGGAGCGCCCGCGTAGATCGCGCACACCATGATGATCTCCTGAATGTCTTGTTTCGTCATGCCGATGCGAAGCGCCGCCTTGGCGTGGTACCCGAACTCCCTGTCCCGGCCCATGGCGCAAAGGACGGAGAGGATCACGGTTTCGCGCATCTTGTCGTCGATGCCGTCTCGCGCGTAGAGATCGCCGTACACGGCTTCGGTGACGAACTGCGCGAACGCGGGACTCGCCTCCGCGAAAGCCTGGCGCCTCTCCTCGCCTTCTTCGCCGAAGATTCTCGCGCGGGTTCTCAGTCCTCTCTCGAGACGTGTTTCTTCGCTCATCAGATCGACCTCCTGTTTTGGGACGGGCGTAACGGCCCATCCGGGATGAATGCGCGCGGCCCCCTCCGGGGGCTCGCGGGTGGTTTTGCCGGAATGTTTCCTGAGGCTTATATTGAATAGCGTATGTAGAAGCGTTTTTCCATGCCACCAGGGAGATTCGACGTGAAACTCGACGCTGTGAAATTCGGCCTGGCCGCCGGAATTATCTACGGGGCCATGTTTTTCCTCTACGCCCTTTTAGGCGCGCTGTTCGGCGTGGGCGGGGAGATGCTGAAGATGATAGGCGATTTCTATCCGGGCGTTTCCCCCACCTACCCGGGCGCGATCATCGGAGCGGCCTGGGGGTTCGCGATAGGCTTTTTCTTCTTCACGCTCATGGCGTGGATATACAACCGCCTGCTGGGAGGGGATTAGGCGCCTCCTAGCCCAGGGACTTGGCGAGGGCCTCCCCCTGCGCGCGCATCTCGGGCGTCATGGACTCGTTATGCGGCAAAAACGCCATGGCGACGTATATGTTCTCCACCCCGTCTCCCTTCGAGAGATTGCGGTAGAGCGGCTGGGGATAGAAGTCGTTCATGGGCTCCGCGTGGCCGATCCGTACTTCGTTTCTCGCGAAGTGATACGCCACCACCGCCCTGGGGGGAACCCACCGCACGCGCTCCTCGCCTTCCGCGTCTACGTCGCGCACTACGCCGCCGAAGCCCCTGGTATACGAGTCGCCGTATACGAAGTGCGCGGTCTGCGCCTCATCGCAAGTGTCGGTTTCCGCGAGCTGGATGTAGAGGATTTCATTCGGCTCATCCGATCCGTCTAAGGGCAGTTCGGTTTTTCCGCACGCAGGGCAGATGAAGGTGACGTTTTGGGTTTCGGCCATGTCGGTGTTCCTGTGTTGAGGCGCCGGGGAGAGTCTCCCGTGTGGCGCGTTGTCATGTTTTTGTGTGTTCCGCCGAAATCGAATCGTGCCAGAGGTCACACTCCGGCGCAAGGATGAAAGCGCATTTCGGCTCGCTCGGGGGCATTGACGCCGGCGTTCATCCCCGCGCCCGGGGGTCGATCGCATCGCGCAGCCCGTCACCCACGTAGTTGATGCTCAGCACGGTGAGCGAAATCGCGAGGCCGGGCCACAGCACGCGCTCCGGGTATTGCTGGAGGTAATCGGTCGAATCGTAAAGCAGCCTTCCCCAGGTGGGGAAATCCGGCGGAAAGCCCAGACCCAGGAACGAGAGCGCGGATTCTGTGATGATGGCGTCGCCCACCCCGAGGGCGGCGGAGATCATGATGGGCGAGACGACGCCCGGCAGGATGTGGCGGAAGATGATGCGCTTCGTGGGCGCTCCCACCGCGCCCGAGGCGAGGACGAATTCGCGCTCTTTGAGAGTGAGCACCTCTCCGCGCACGATGCGGGCGGTCTTCATCCAGGAGGTCGCGCCGATGACCGAGGCGATGAGGATGAAGATGCCGGTCTCAGGGCCGAAGGCGGAGCGCAGGGCGTCGCGGAACAGCGCGATGATCACGAGCAGAAGGGGCAGGAGCGGAAGTGCTAAGAAGAGATCCGTCAGCCGCATGAGCGGGCCGTCCAGCCGCCTGAAGTAGCCGGACGCCACGCCGATGACCGCGCCCAGGGAAAGGGCCAGGCCCATGGCGGCGCCCGCCACCGCGAGCGAGACCTGCCCGCCCGCGAGCATGCGGGCCAGGGTGTCGCGGCCCAGGCGGTCGGCGCCGAGCGGATGGGCGAGGCCGGGGCCCTGATTGCGCGCGGGTATGTCGATGAGGTGCGGGTCGATGCTCCACAGATGCGGGCCGAACACCACGGCGAGCGCTGCGATGAGCAGGATCCCCGCCCCTATCATCGCTCCCCGGTGGGTGCGGAACTGCGCCCAGACCCCGCGCCGTAGGCTAGTCATAGCGGATGGTGGGGTCCAGAACCCCGTAGAGGATGTCGGCGACGAGGTTGAACGCCACGATCAGCACCGCGAAGATGAAGGTCAGCGTCTGGACGGTCGGGAGATCCCCCCCCTGGATGGCGACGATGAGCAACTGCCCCAGCCCGTTCACCTTGAAGATCTGCTCGGTGATGATCGCCCCCCCGAACACCTGCGGCACGCCCAGCGCGATGATGGTGACGACGGGAATCATCGAGTTGCGCAGGACGTGGACGAAGAGAATCCGCCGCTCGTGAAAGCCCTTGCCCCGGGCGGTGCGCACGTAGTCCTGGCTTAAGTTCTCGAGCATGGAGGCGCGCATGAACCGGCTGATTTGCGCTGCGTTGTACAGGGCGAGTACGAAGACCGGCATGGCCATCTGGCGCACCTGGACGAGAAAGCTGCTCCAGTCCGTCACGCGGTGCGTGGTGTCATAGATGGAGGGGAACCAGCCGAGTCCTACAGAGAAGACCACGATCAGCAACACGCCGGTGAAAAACGTCGGCACGGAAAACCCCACGGTGGAGACGAAAGTGCCTATCTGGTCGAACCAGCTATATTGTCGGTAGGCCGAGAAGATGCCGATGGGTATCGCGATCAAGACGCCGATGACGTAGGAGAGCCCCACGACCCAAAGCGTCTGCGGCAAGCGCTCGACGATCAAGTCGACGACCGGGGAGCGCGTCTGCCAACTCAACACGCGGAGCCGCTCGGAGTCGCCCGCGTGGCCGAGCAGGGCGTCGAGCACGTTCAGCGGTTCGTTGATGAAAAACTGCTTGCACCACAGCAGATAGCGGATGTGGATGGGCTCGCCTAATCCTAGGGACTCGCGGATTTTCTGGCGCACCTCGGGCGGAATCGTGAGGGGGAGGTTCGCCGTCGGGTCGCTTGGCGCGAGGTCTAAGAGCAGGAATATGACGAGGCTGATGAAGATGAGCGTGGGTACGGCGATGAGCAGCCGCCTGAACGTGTAGGTCGCCATCGGTTGGTAAGCCTCGGTGGCCCTAAGCGGCGCGCGGGCCTACTTGACGCGGCGCCAGTCGGCGATGTTCCACAATTCCGAATCCCAGGTGTTGAGGATGACGCCGCCCAGCGTTTTGGCATGGGCCGATACGCGGCCGCGGTCGACAAGCGGAATGAGGGCGTAGGCCTGCATGAGCTTGTCGTTCATGGCTTTGGCGAGACGGGCCCTCTCTTTAAGCGCGCCCGCGCGCGCCATCTTGGCGACGAGCGCGTCGTAGGCGGCGTCGCAGTAGCGCGGCATGTTGTTGCCCTGCCACTGGGTGGCGGGACGAGGCGCTTCCTTGCACGCCCAGTTCGCCATGTAGGATTCAGGGTCGGTGCCGTCGAAGTTATTCGCGTACATTTGCACGTCGGCGCGGAATTTCTGGAACGTGTCCCCGCTTCCCGGGTCGCCGCCGAAAAACACCGAGGCGCTGATGTTCCTGAGCTCCGTCTCGACCCCGATCTTGGACCACCACTGCTTGATGAGCGCCTGAAAATCCTGGCGCACGGCGTTGGTGGAAGTCTGGTAGAGAATCGAGAGTTTCACGCCCCCCTTGCGCCGCACGCCGCCTGCCCCGCGCTTCCAGCCCGCCGCATCGAGCAGCTTGTTCGCGCCGGGGATGTCCTGTTTGAGGCACGCATCGTTGGCGGTGGACTTATAAATGGCGGGGGCGGGGAGGATGTTGCACGTCGGCCTGCCCGCCGCGCCGTAGCCGATCTCCACAAGCAGCTTTCTGTCGATGGCCATCGAGAGCGCCTTGCGCACGCGGATGTCCGATAAGAACGGGTGGGGGTGTTTGGCGGTGGATCGCTCCTTGCCGAGTTTAGGATCCGGATTCGTGAGGTTCATGATGATACGCTCGACCAGCGTGCCGAACGAGGAGATGACCACCCCCTTGCCCGCCTTGCGCATGTTCGCCAGCACGTCCGGGGCGAGTTGCAGGTTCCAGGCGTAGTCGAACTCGCCGGTCTCGAGCACCGCGCGGCCCGCCGCCGCCGCGTCGCCGCCTCCCTTGAAGGTCACCCGCGCGAAGGCCGGCTTGGCCGGGTCGCGGTAGTGGCGGTTGGCGGCGAAGGAGATGACGTCGTTCGGGCGGAATTCAGATACGACGAACGGCCCCGTGCCCACGGGCTTGAAGTTGGCGTTGGTGCAGCGCGGCGCCTTGGCGCCCAGGCAGTCGGCGAACTGCGCGGCCTGGATGATCGGGGCTTGCGCGCCGACGAACGGCCCGTAGGGAAAGGGTTTCGCGACGCCGAAGGTCACGCGCACCGTTCGCGGGCCCAAGGCCTCCACGTTTTTCACGTCGTTGTATTTCTCGCTTTGGGAGCAGCCCCCCTGGGGATGCGTGCAGTATTTCCACGTGAAAACCACGTCCTTCGCCGTGAGCGGCGTCCCGTCGGCCCATTTGACGCCGCCCTTGAGTTTCCAGGTGATGCTCCGCAAATCCGCCGCCACGCCGCCGTTTTCCAGCGTGGGAACTTGTACGGCGAGCCAGGGTCTCATGTCGCCGTTCTGGTCGTAGCGCGCGAGGGGCTCCAGGACCAGCGATGCGGCCTCTATCTCCTTGGTGCCGCCCGATAGATAGGGGTTCATGGTGGAGGGCGCCTGCCAATAGATGATGCGCAGGCGCCCGTCTGCTCCGCGCGCGGCATGCGTAGACTGCGCCATGAGGAAAACACAAAGGGTGGCGATGAGGGTCAGTGCGGTTTTCACGCTTGTATCCTCGCGTTTTTGGAAGGGTGATAAGTTCGCGGCGCGGGTGCGCGCGAACGCGGAATATCCTAGAAGGCGGGGCGGGGAATTGCAACAGGGGGGTCAATTCCGACCGAAGAGGGGAATTCCACAGTCGCGCCGGTGGGGGGGAGCTTTTATTTTGGAGTAGGGGCGGACCTGTGTGTCCGCCCTGTTTGCGTTCGCGCGGTTTTGGCGGAGGCTCGCCGACGGCGTATCTTTGCCGCGAATCCTGCCCCGGTTGCGTCGGCATGGTTCGCGATTGCCCCGCGCGGGCGGACACACAGGTCCGCCCCTACAATCCGTTTGTTCATTTACCAAGTAGGGGCCGTTCATCGTCTATAATATGAAGGATGAAAATACTTTCCGCCTTGCGGGTATCCACGATGTTTCAGGGTCGCAAGAACCATTTTCCACTCACCGTTTACCTAACACTCTTTCTCGCGGCGGCGTGGGTGAGCGTCGCCCGGGGCGCGGAGTTACCCAAGCAGATCACCGGCCTGGACGGCGCACCCCTGCTCCTCGTTCCGGCGGGGGATTTCGTAATGGGCTCGGCTTCGGGCGGGTACATTTTCGGCGACAACGAAACGCCGCGCCGCCGGATATACCTCAAAGCCTTCTACATCGACAAATACGAGGTGACCAACCGGCGCTTCCGCAAGTTCTTTGCTCCGGCCGATCGCTACGCGGGCTCGTTCGAGGAGCCCGAGCAGCCCGTCGTTGGCGTCACCTGGTTTCAGGCGCGCGATTATTGCGTGCGCGTGGGCAGGCGCCTGCCCACCGAGGCGCAGTGGGAAAAGGCGGCGCGCGGTAGCGATGGGCGCACCTACCCGTGGGGGGATGAGCGGGCGACGTGCGCGCGGGCCGTCATGGGCAGTGAGATTCCCTCCTGCAGCAAGGGGTTCGCCACCTGGAGCGTGGGAAGCAGGCCGCTGGGCGCGAGTCCTTTTGGGGCGATGGATATGGCGGGAAACGCGATGGAATGGGTGGCGGACTGGTACCGGGGGAATTTCTACGCGCATATGCCCGGGAAAAACCCGAAAGGCCCGGGTGCGGGCAGCGTGAAAGTCTTGCGCGGCGGCGCGTGGTTTAACAGCCGCTTTTTGATGCGCTCCGCCTTTCGCACCGTTCGATGAATCCATAAAGAGAGTCGTCCTCGTCCAATGGCAATCTCTATCCGAGGGGTGGTGACAAATCATGGCAACTTAAGACACTTCTTCACACCTCGGATACCGCTTTGGCTGAGCCGCCGGGCTTGAGGGGAATTCTGAAGAATTTTGACACTGGAACTGGCAATCCACACGAAACGAATGTCGTTTTTGGCGAAATCTGTCATCTTCTTGAGTTGCTCGGCTTCGCTATTCAACCAGTCCCGTAGCCACTGCAGTTTCTTGAGAACCGCAGAAACTTCTTTTGTCGTCGCCGAGTGCACTTCTACCCATACCGCGTGTTCCCGTCCGTTCTGTGGCTTGTAGCCGAGACTGTAATCCCAACGCGGTTTATCGGTGTAACCCGGCTCTTGCGCCAAGGCCGAGTCCAGATAGATACTCCCGGTCAGCCGTCGTGAATCGGTGCATGTCACTAGTCCGCGATGTCTGTTCTCCAAGGCCTGTTTCCCGGGACAATACGCGAGATTCACCGGGGGCGGCGCGGCCTCGACCGCCTTCTTGAAGGTCATGACGCATCGGTCGGCAGGCGGTTAGCGACTTCAGCGACAATGTCCCCTATATTGCCGGAGAATTCGGTGAGACCACCCCAGCCTCCTTCAGCGATATCATCCGATCCGGGATCGAGGTCGGATATGTCATGAACAAAGCCGTCCCGTTTGAAATAATATGTTCTGAACTCGCTCGTTAGAGCAGCACCAGACAATTTCCGCGTTTTGTTATTGCGAGCAAGGCCGAGAAGCTTCAGAACATCTCCGGTTTCTCCGCCGTTCTCCTGAAAGAAGCGCAGCGCCCATATGACATCGAGGACATGGGGCGAATGAGTGGAAATGCAAACGCGGTAACCGCGCAACCGCAATTCCATGACAAGGTTGAGAACTGCTCCGATTCCGTTCGGATGTAGCCCCATTTCCGGTTCTTCGATCACAACCCATTCAATATCGTCGCGGGTCGGCGTTTTGGACGGCGGTAGAAGCCAATAAAGCCCAAGCAACAGCGGCACGAATTCACGCTGCCCGGCCGACCATACGAGGTAAGGCAGATTGCGACCGTTACTCTGATTCAGAACCAGACGCCCCTGGTGCCCCGACGTATCCGTGCGCAACCCGAAACCCCCAAAAATATGTTTTTCCAAAGGCTCTCGCAGTGTCGCCGCCAAACGTTGCGGGCGTGGGAAGACATCTTCATCGAGACCGATTTCGTTTTGTACGATGCCATGCAGCTTTTCACTGAAATCCCGCAGAACGAAGGGGTCACCTGCCCGGTAATCCGTAAACGGACGGGTCATGCCGTCGCGCAGGCTCATGACCCGTTGAGCGGGTATATAAAAGAGTTTTTCCGAAATATCGAGCCGGCTTGGGCGTGTGTAGACCGTTAGATCAGTAGGCTTGCTTGCCTGCCCCAAGAGCAGTTTGCTGTTCTCCTCCGACCAGATCGATGCCATGCCTTCGCCGAAATACAGATCGAAAAAGGTGCTCGCATTGCCGCGGCCGCGCTGCGCCAAGCCGAAGTGCTTCATGGTCTTGTGTATTGCAGTTTTGTCTACAAGCAGTTTCAGGAGTTGCAAGAAGATACTTTTTCCGGTCGCCTGCGGGCCGACGAATATTGTAACGTCACCGAAGCGGATATCCGCTTCATTGACTGGCCCGATATTGGAAGCTCTTATTCGCTCGACCATATCTATACTGCCTTCGAGTTAACCGTTTCTACTCATCATGAACACCACTATTGTTATGCTATTGTGTCAAAAAACCTGGCGTTCTACCAACCTTGCTCAACTATGAAATCGATTCCCCAGTTCAAGGTCGGAATCCAGAACTGATGTGACTCTCGTCCGCCTAGATTCCGGCATCCGCCGGAATGACGAAGGAGAACCATCCACCCGTAGGGACAGGCCTCTGAGTCTGTCCTGCTCGCGCCGCTCGGAGTGGGACAAACATGGCGTGTTGTCCCTGTGGCGTTCTGTGTGGCGTCCTCATATTACACGGGCGGGCACGGGGGCCCGCCCCTACGGCTGTTCGGGACGTACCTTATCCCACATCGAACTCCGCGCCCCGTTTTCAAGTCTGTCATCGTCTATAATATAAAAAGGAGAGGATACTTACCGCCTTGTGAGCGTTCATGATGCGCCGAGACCCCCAAAACTCGATTCTGCTTGCCTCTCTCCTCGCGCTCGTCTTGACGGCGGCATTTGTGGGCATCGCCCGAGGCGCGGGGCTGCCTAAACAAATCACAGGCACAGACGGCGCGCCACTTGTTCTCGTGCCTGCGGGAGAATTCGTGATGGGTTCGGCTCCGGGCGGCTACATTTTCGGCGACAACGAAACGCCGCGCCGCCGGATATACCTGAAAGCCTTCTACATCGACAAATACGAGGTGACCAACCGGCGCTTCCGCAAGTTCTTTGCTCCGGCCGATCGCTACGCGGGTTCGTTCGAAGAACCCGAGCAGCCCGTCGTGGGCGTCACCTGGTTTCAGGCGCGCGATTATTGCGCGCGCGTGGGCAGGCGCCTGCCCACCGAGGCGGAGTGGGAAAAGGCGGCGCGCGGTAGCGATGGGCGCATCTACCCGTGGGGAAACGAGCGGGCGACGTGCGCGCGGGCCGTCATGGGCGGTGAGATTCCCTCCTGCAGCAAGGGGTTCGCCACATGGAGCGTAGGCGGCAGGCCGCTGGGAGCGAGTCCTTACGGCGCGATGGACATGGCGGGAAACGCGATGGAGTGGGTGGCGGACTGGTACCGGGGGAATTTCTACGCGCACATGCCCGGGAAAAACCCGAAAGGACCGGGTGCGGGCAGCGTGAAAGTCTTGCGCGGCGGCGCGTGGTTCAACAGCCGCTTTCTGATGCGCTCCGCCTTTCGCACCGGCTACGCGCCTTATGAGTCGAACCACGGGGTGGGGTTCCGCTGCGCCCGACCGGCGGTGGTGGGGGTGGTGAGAAGGACCGGCGCGGGAGGAGGGTGATGGGCGGCAGGGTCAGGTCGCGGCCTGACCCAGTGGTTGAAACGTGGTTTTCGCGGTTCCCGCTCATCGGGGAAGCCCGAGCTCCCCGGCCGGAAACCGCAATCGCTCCCTGATCGGGGTTGTTGAATAACCCGGTTTCGGGAGCGGGCGGTATGGAGGGTCACGCGGCGGCGGACAGGAAGCCCACGCAGCTTGCGAGGCCGCGATGGACGCACAGAGGCTCTTCCCGGGCCGACCAGGCCCTCCAGAGGGCGAATAACCTTGCAGCAAGTGCGGCGGAGAGCCGCTTGAGGTTGATCGCCGCCGCCGTCAGGTAGGACTGTATCTTCATGTTCTCAAGACCGCGCCGCACCGCGCGCGCAAGCCCGTGCCAGGTCTTCGCCTCGCCGTGGTAGCCCTCCGAGCGCCACATATGACGCCGGTACATCCGCCGCTCCTCCTCCCTCCATCGCGCATGGCGCCGGCGCGCGCGCAACAGCGCCGGATACGCATGCGGAACCAACACCACCTTGCTCGACCACGCCTTCGGCAGGCAATCCTCGCGAAGCGCGCAGCCCGCGCAATCACGGGTCTTCGAACGATAATAACGCCCCCCCTTTGCGGGCCGACGGGGGCTCAGTATCTTGCCGCGCGGACACTTCACGATGTCGTGCCGCGCGTCGTAGCGGAACAGGCGCAACGGAACACGGCTCTGCGAGGGTTCCCTCTTCGCCGGAATGAGCGCGGCCACACCCCGGCGCTCCAGGGCCGCGTAGACCTTCGAGTAGGCGTAGCCAGAGTCCGCCGTCACCATCGCGGGCGCGCGCCCCGATACCTCGCATACCGCTTCCACCTGCGATTCGAGCACCTCACGCTCGTTCACCGTACCCTCCGTCACCGATACGTCGAGCACCACCCCGCGCGTGTCGTCCACCACAGCGTGCTGCTTGTAGCTCGGCTCGAATCCCCCGCCCGTTCTCGCCAGCCGCGCGTCCGGGTCCGTCCGGCTCACCTTCCCGGAACCCCCGCCACGGCGGCCTCCTCCACCCTTCTTCCCGGCCTCCTCCTCGACGGGGTTCTCCGCTATCACCTCGTCCACGTGACGCTCCACCAGACTCTCCCAACTCACGTCCGCGCGGATCAATGAGGCGTCCACGTGCACGACTTCGGCCTTGGCCACCTTCGCATCCAGGCACGCACGGACCGTGCGGCGGAATATCTCCCGGAACCGGGCCTCCCCCCAGCGCTGCCGTATCCGCGTCAGGCTCGAATGATCCGGCAGCCGATCCTCCAGCCCGTAACCGATGAACCACCGGATCGCGATGTTCACCTGCGCCTCGCGCATCAACCGACGGTCGTGCACGAACCCCAGCAGAAGGCCCGCCAACATCAACCGAACCGCCACTTCGGGGTCGATCCCAGGACGGCCGTTGTCCGCGCAATAACAATCCGCCACTTCCTCGCGCAGCCAACTCAGGTCCAGAACGCGGTTCACGCGGGCCAATATGTGATCCTCGGGAATCAACCTCTCCAGCGAACCGGTGATGAACAAATCCATCTGGGCGCGGTTCTTGCGTCCCAACATCGCGGATATTCCCTTCTCGGGCGCGTAATATCCATACATCCAAGCATAGAGTCAGGGGTTTTTCAACAACCCCTGATCTGTCGCGTTTGACCACGCAATTCCCCGCATTTGGCATCATGCCGAAAGCCTGGGAGCGTGGCGGGATTTCCCCGCGAGTCGGCACGTTCGGAGCCGAGCGAATTCCTGAAAAATACGATAAATTCACGATGTTTTTCGATAAATAAAATCGGCGGCATAGAAACAGAACAAAAGCATTTACAATGAGTTAGGGTTTTATGACGGCTCCTCCAGCCGCCAGATGCGCGCAGAGGCGAGTTCCACGCTGTTCCCCGCCGGGTCCCTGAAATAGATGGAGCGTCCCCCGCCGGGCCAGTCGACTTCTTTTTCGATGGCTATTCCCTCGGAACCCAAATGCTCCCGCCAGTCGGTCATCTCGGCCTCGCGTATGGAGAACGTCACGTGCCCCGGCCCCGCCGCGCCGTGCGTCGGTACGCCGAGCTTCATGTCGGACCTGACGGTCGCCTCCGGGTTGAATACGAGGAAGACCGCATGCGGCCCGCAATAAAAGAAAACATGGCGGCCGGGCGCTTTCTGGAACGCCTCCAGCCCCAGGACGGAGCGGTAAAACGCTTCCGCCGCTTCGAGATCCTCGGCGTAGATACACGTTTCCAGGACGCCAGCGACTTTAAGGCTCAACTCATCTGCCCTTCCATTCGGGCTTTCTCTTCTCCAGGAAGGCGCGCAGGCCTTCGGCCTTGTCCTCGGTTTCGCAGAGCGCGCCCTGGGCGAATTTCTCGAGCGCCAGTCCCGCCGTCATGCTGCCCTCCATGCCGTAGTGCACCATCGCCTTCATGAACTGGGGCACGAAAGGCGCGTAGGCCGCGAGTTTCCCGGCCATCTTCCTGACGGTGGGCATGAGTTCCTCAGGCTCGACAAGCCGGGTGATGAGGCCGACCTCGAGCGCGCGCGCAGCGTCGATGGTTTCTCCCATCAGGAGCATCTCCATCGCCCAGGCGCGCCCGATGAGGCGGGGCAGGCGCTGCGTGGCCCCCCCACCGGGGATGATGCCGATTCTCCCCTCTGGCGTGGCGAATTTCGACTGGGGCGTGGCTATCCTCACGTCACAGCCGAGCGCCACCTCCAGCCCGCCGCCCATGCAATAGCCGTTGATGGCGGCAATCGTCGCCTTGGGCGTTCTCTCCAGACGCTCCGCTACTCCCTGCACCAGAGGGGTCAGGGCGACCGCGAGGTTTCTGTGTTCGACTTCCCCTAAATCTGAGCCCGAGGCGAACGCCTTCTCGCCCGCTCCGGTGATGGCGATGGCGCGGACTGCCTCGTCCCCGGCGGCCTCGGCGATTGTGGCGTGGAGGTCATCCAGCGTGGCGAGGGATATGGCATTATGTCGTTCGGGGCGGTTGATGGTGATCAGGGCGAGTGGCCCATCGACTTCATACAGCACGTTTTCGTATGGCATGGTCGTCCTTTCTCTTGGGTAGCTTGAGCGCGCATTGTATTTCTCTTTTCAGGGGAAGGAAAAGCATGTCACCGAAAAAGGTGAGGGAGGTGACGGAGTGCGCGCCCCGGAAATACGGGAGGTACAGGTATTTTCTGGAGGTGCGGGTTTCAGACGAACGCGCCGGAACACTCACCGTCGTCTTAAAGAACCCCTCCACGGCGTCTGCCGAGAGAAGCGACCCCACCGTGGGGAAAGTGGAGGCATGGGCGCGGAAGAACAAGTTCGGGCGCATCAGGTACGTGAACCTCTTCGCGCTTCGCTCCCCTTATCCCGAGGAGTTGAATGTCCATCCATACCGGGTGATGGTGGGTAGGGAAAACGATACGTGGATCAAAGAGAGTCTTAAAGGCGCGGACGTGGTACTGGCCGCCTGGGGAAACCCGAACGGCATCGACCCTCAGAAATACGAGAGTAGAATCGTCGAGGTCTTGCTCTTGCTAGAAGGAGTCCGCGTCTGCGTCCTGGGGCCTCCAACCAGGCTCGGCTACCCCCGGCACGGCCTCATGTGGAACGGGGAGTTGGAATTACGCGAATGGTCGGCTTTAAACTAGGCCTCTCTCACAATCTTGTTCTTCAAAACGCCGATACCCTCGATTTCCAGTTCGATGACGTCGCCAGGCTGTATCCATCTGTCGAGGTCCGCCCCGCAGCCCGTGGCCACGGTACCCGAGCCGAACATCTCGCCCGGAACGAGTTCTTCTTCCATGGATGCATACTCGATCATCTTGTTCCAGGAGAAGTAGGCGTCGCCAGCGTTGCCACGGCTCCACTCCTCGCCGTTGACGCGGGCGATCATCACCGCGTCGGTAGGGTCGAACTCATCCGCCGTAACGACGCACGGACCTATGGCTGTGCCGAAATCCTTGCCCTTGTGCGGCCCTAGCCAGTTTTTCATCTCGTTGATCTGAATGTCGCGTGCGCTGAAGTCATTCAGCACGCTGAAGCCGAAGACGTGATCCATCGCGTCTTCTTGTGTGATGTCCTTGCCGCGCTTTCCGATGAACATGGCGAGTTCGAGCTCATAATCGAGTTTTTCGGAGTAGTGGGGCCATTTGAGTTCATCCTCAGGACCGATGATGGTCAAGCGGTTTCCCTTGTAGCAGGAGGGCAGTTCGTACCAGACGGGGTCGATGGTGGTGTTCCGACGCCGCGCGCCTGCGGCCTTGTGGCCCTCGTGGATCAGAAAATCACGAAACGTGACGGGCTGCGGCACCGGGGGGCGCAACCGCGCTTCAGAAAAGGAGAAGGCGAGTTGCTCCCCATTCGGCCCGCGTCTGGCCGGATTTGCCAGTATGAATTCCTGCGCCGCCCGGGCGGCTTTGAGAGATGGTTCCCCCCCCGCCATGAGTTCGCACATATCCTGGGGAAGCCTGAAGTCTGCGTATTCGTGAAAGCGCGGCTCCTCGTCCTCTTCCTGAAGGAGCGCGGCGTAGCCGTGGGCGAGGTCGAGCACGACCTGGCCGTCGCCTACCTGGGCCAGAGCGCCGGCGCGCGAGATGTTTCCAAGGGGGGTGGGGACTTCAAACGTAACGAATTTCATGCCTGTCTCCGTGAATAAGAACCACGACGTGATAGTTTTCAGATTGTCTGGAAAATAGCATAATTCCTCTCGCGCGAGGAGGCGGAGCGCGCCGAAAACCAAAGACCAAACATCGTGAATCCAATAAGTTATAAAAAATCCTTCAGGGGCTTGACTTCGGACATGCCTGTGGGTAGTTTTAAGCGTTTTTCGGGGCCGGATCTCAAGCCATGTCCCTGAAAACCAAATGAATTCATACGCCATTCCCCGACGGTTTTCGTGGAAGCGCCTGACCTCATGGGGGTGGTTTTGCGCCCGGCATGGGGCGTGAAGGCAGAGGGAGAGATGATCCGCCTTTTTCGTTTGAAACGATTGGCGTTCGGTTTGACGCCGATTCTCATGCTGTTGGTAGCGCCGTCCGTCTCCTGGGCGGCAAGCGCCCCCCAAAGCGGCTTCGGCGCCTGGCTCGCGAGCTTCAACGTGGGAAGCGGCGCTCTCGTCATCAACCCGGTCGTCATCCTGATTCAGTGGACCAATTTTCTGATCTTGCTGGTTGTCCTCAACAAGATTCTGATTAAACCTTTGTTGAGCCACATGGAATCGCGCGACGCGCAGGTCACCGGCGACCTCGAAACCGCCAAGCGCGATAGAAGCGAGGCGGCAGGCTACATCAGTCAGTACGAGGATGCGCTGGCGGAAATTCAACGTGAGAACACCGAAGCCCTCATCGCGTTCCAACAGGAGATGACCGAGGCGACCCGCAAACGTCTCGATGAGATTCGCGAGAGAACGAGCCGCGAGGTCGAGGAGACGCGCCAGTCCATCGCTGCGCAGGCGAAACAGGCGGCTTCCGAACTCGAAAGCGGCGCCAGCCGGTTGGCGTGTGAAATCGCCACCAGGCTTGCCGGCCGCAGTATCGCATAGAGGATGTGAAGAGCCGTGTTTTTAGAAAAAAAATATAGTAGCCTTTTCAGCCTTCTGATTTTTGGGGCGGCCCTGCTTTCCGCAGAATGGGTTCTGGCTGCGGATGCCGGCGCGCACGCCAAGGCGTTCAGTTTTACTGAGGAGCTCTTCAAGCTCGTCAATACACTCATCGTCGTGGGCATTCTCTACAAAGTCGCTTTTAACCCCATCAAGAACTTCCTGAAGGACAGGAGAGAGGGGATTCGCAAGGCGCTCGAGGAAGCCCGGGCGGCCCGCGAGGAGGCGGAAAAGCAGCTTGCCGAGCAACGCTCCAAGGTGGCGGATCTCGAAGCCGAACTCATGCGTGTTCGAGATCAAGGCAAGAAAGAGCGCGCCGCGATGCAGGAAAGACTCGAAAAAGAACAGGAGAACCAGGCGCAGCGCCTGCTCGAGCAGACGAGAACGACCATCGAACTCGAGGCATCGAAGGCGCGCGCGGAACTCCAGAACCAGGCGGCGAGTCTGGCGTTGAACCTGGCCGAGGAGATGCTCAAAAAAGAACTGGGCGAGGCGGATCAGGAAAGGTTCGTCGAGAACTATCTCGCCAACATCGACGATAGAAACGGAGGTTCACGGTGACTGGTGGCGAGGCGCCGCTCCGCTACGCGCGGGCATTGGTGAATATCGCCGAGAGTAGGGACGTTCTGGATGAGACCGGAGAGGCGCTGGCGGAGATAGCGAACCAGTTTCAGGGAAACCAGGAGTTGCGGCGCGTTTTGCTCAACCCGCGTTTCGCGCGAAGCGAGCGGGTGAAGATACTGGACGAAATCATGACCGTATCGGGCGCGAGTGAGTTGTTGCGGAATTTCGTGCGCGTGGTGGCCGAGAAAGACCGCATCGGCGAACTCTCCGACATGGCGCACAGCTACCAGCAGATTGCGGATGAGAAGCGCGGCCGCGTTCGCGCCCATGTGACCACGGCGTACGACCTGGATGCCGAGGCCGCCGAGAGGCTGCGTGAAAAACTCTCCGAGATCACCGGCAGCGAGGTGCTCATGGAAGTGGAGACGGATGAAAAACTGATTGGCGGGCTGGTCTGCCGCGTGGGCGGCGTCCTCATGGACGGCAGTGTCAGCAACCAGCTTCGCAACTTACGGAATACGTTGATTACGAGTTGATACTCTAAGAACCACTTGAAGGATCAAGGGGGCAATCCATGCAGATTCGCGCCGAAGAAATCAGCCAGATCATTCAGAAACAAATCGAGGGGTTCGACGCCTCGGTTGAACTCGCCGAAACCGGCACCGTCATTTCGGTGGGTGACGGTATCGCGCGCGTCTATGGCCTGGAGAAGTGCATGGCCGGTGAGTTGTTGTCCTTTCCCGGTGATTTGTACGGGATGGCGCTCAACCTGGAGACCGACAACGTCGGCGCCGTGCTCTTAGGCGATGATCGCGCTATTAAGGAAGGTGACGAGGTCCGGCGTACGGCCCGCATCGTTCAGGTGCCGGTCGGCAAGGCGCTGGCCGGCCGCGTCGTGAACGCGCTGGGTCAACCCATCGACGGAAAAGGCCCCATCGAAACCGAGGATTCGCAAAACCTCGAGGTCATCGCCCCTGGCGTGATCGATCGCCAACCCGTGAAAGAACCTTTGCAGACCGGGATCAAGGCGATTGACGGCATGGTGCCGATTGGCCGCGGACAGCGCGAACTCATCATCGGCGACAGGCAGACCGGCAAAACCGCCATCGCGATTGACGCCATCATCAACCAGAAAAATACCGACGTGTATTGCATCTACGTCTGTACCGGCCAGAAGCGCTCCACGCTCGCGCAGGTGGTGGGCACCCTGGAGGAATACGGGGCGATGGACTACACCGTCGTCGTGGCGGCCACGGCGTCCGACCCGGCGCCCTTGCAGTACATCTCGCCGTATTCGGGTTGCGCCATCGGCGAGTATTTCCGCGACAACGGCATGCACGCGCTGATTATCTATGACGATCTCTCGAAACAGGCGGCGGCCTATCGCCAGCTTTCCCTGATGCTCAGGCGTCCGCCGGGCCGCGAAGCCTATCCCGGAGACGTTTTCTACCTGCATTCGCGCTTGCTGGAGCGGGCGGCCAAACTGAGCGACGGCCTCGGAGGCGGTTCGCTGACGGCCCTGCCCATCATCGAGACGCAGGCGGGCGACGTGTCGGCCTATATCCCCACGAACGTGATTTCCATCACCGATGGGCAGATTTATCTCGAGTCCGCACTGTTCCACTCGGGCATCCGGCCGGCCATCAACGTGGGCCTGTCCGTCTCCCGCGTGGGCGGCGCCGCCCAGAACAGGGCCATGAAGAAGGTGGCCGGCACCTTGCGCCTCGATTTGGCGCAGTACCGGGAAATGGCGGCTTTCGCGCAGTTCGGCTCAGAACTCGACGCGGCCACGCAGGCGCAGCTCGCCCGGGGTTCGCGCCTGACGGAATTGCTCAAGCAGCCCCAGTATGCGCCCGAGGTGGTGCATCGCCAGATCATGTCGATTTTCCTCGGCACGCAGGGGTATCTCGATAAAGTGGATATCAATGATATTCTAAAAGTGAACAACGACTTCCTGACCTACATGGAGACGAGCCACGCGCAGTTGGTGAGCGACCTGGCGGAAAAACGCGAGTTGACCGACGAGATCACCGAGGGCTTGCGGGCCGCGTGCAAGGAATTCATGAAAACGCTCAAATCAGCGGAGCCCGAAGCCGCCGCCGTAGCGGAATAGGTAGAAAATGGCGTCTACAAGAGATTTCAAGCGCCGCATACGCAGCGTCAAGAATACCCAGCAGATTACGCGGGCGATGAAGCTCGTGGCGGCTTCCAAGGTGCGGAGGGCGCAGGAGCGCATCGAGAGCGCCCGGCCCTACGGCGAGAAGATGGAAGAGCTGGTGAATTCGCTGGCCGCGAAAGTTTCGGCGGATACGCACCCCCTTCTTCGCGACGACATGAAGGACGACAGGGTGCTTCTTCTCGTCATCACCTCGGACAAGGGCCTTTGCGGCGGCTACAACACGAACCTGCTCCGCCAGGCGCTTCAGTTCCTGAGGAAGCGCGATGAAGAGGGCAAGGAAACAGAAATCATCGTCGTCGGCCGCAAGGGCCGCGATTTCCTGGCCCGCAGGGAGTTTGCATTCAAAGAGCAGTTCACGGACGTCTACGGTAAAATCGACTTCTCCCTGGCTACTCAACTGGCTGAAATCATGACCAGGGCGTATCTCGAAGAGGGCTTCGATGAGGTCCACATCATCACCACGGAGTTTAGGACGATCCTGAGCCAAAGGCCGAGACTGTCCCGTCTTCTGCCTCTGGCGCCTCCAGTGCCAGATTCGCTCGACGCGCAAGGCGAGCCCGTGGCGGCGGAGTATATTTATGAACCCTCGATGGAGGGCCTTCTGGACAGCATCTTGCCGAGGCACGTGCGGGTGCAGATTTACAGGGCGCTTCTCGATGCGGAGGCGAGTGAGTTCGGCGCCCGCATGACGGCGATGGACAACGCGTCCAGAAACGCGGAAGAGATGATCGGGGCGCTGACGTTGCAGATGAACCGCGTGCGGCAGGCGTCGATCACCACGGAGTTGCTCGAAGTGGTCGCCGGCGCCGAGGCGCTGGCGTAAAGGATTCGAAAGCGAGAAATCACCCCTGAGGAAGGCGGCTCGAGAAGTCGGCTGAGCGGGGAATTTTGATGACGAAGGAGCCCAGGATGAGCGAAGGACGTGTAACACAAATTATCGGACCCGTTATCGATGTCGCGTTTGACGCAGGCAACCTGCCGGAGCTCAGAAATGCGCTCATCGTCAAAAAAGACGCGTCCCTCCTCTCCGAGGGAGAGAGAGACGAAATCGTGGTGGAAGTGGCGCTGCACTTGGGCGAATCCACCGTGCGCACCGTCGCGATGGAACCCACCGAAGGACTGATTCGCGGACTCAAAGCCGTGGATACGGGCGCGCCGATATCGGTGCCCGTGGGCAGGGCGTCTCTGGGGCGCATCCTGAACGTCATCGGTGAGCCGGTGGACGGAAAAGGCCCGGTGGAGACGACGGAACGCATGCCGATTCATCGCTCCGCACCCACTCTCGAGGAACAGAGCACGTCCACGGAGATGCTCGAGACGGGCCTCAAGGTCGTCGACCTCCTGGAACCCTATACCCGGGGCGGCAAGACGGGTCTTTTCGGCGGCGCCGGCGTGGGCAAGACGGTCCTGATCATGGAGCTCATCCACAACATCTCGACAGAACACTCGGGCACTTCGGTGTTCACCGGCGTGGGCGAGCGCACTCGCGAGGGCAACGACCTCTATCTCGAGATGGAGGAATCGGGCGTTCTGGAGAGTGTCGGCCTGGTGTACGGCCAGATGACGGAGCCTCCCGGCGCGCGACTGCGGGTGGGCCTTTCGGGTCTCACGCTGGCGGAATACTTCCGCGACGTGGAAGGCCAGGATGTGCTTTTGTTCATCGACAATATCTTCCGCTTCACGCAGGCGGGCTCCGAGGTGTCCGCGCTTCTGGGCCGCATGCCCAGCGCGGTGGGCTATCAGCCCAACCTCGCGACGGAGATGGGCGACCTCCAGGAGCGCATCACCTCGACGAACAAAGGCTCGATCACCTCGGTGCAGGCCATCTATGTGCCGGCCGATGACTTGACCGATCCCGCGCCCGCCACCGCGTTCGCGCACCTGGACGCCACGTCGGTTCTCTCGCGCCAGATAGCCGAGCTCGGCATCTACCCTGCGGTGGACCCGCTCGATTCCACGAGCCGGATTCTGGATCCCCGTATATTGGGTGAAATCCACTACGGCGTGGCGCGGCAGGTGCAGCAGATTCTTCAGCGTTACAAGGACCTCCAGGACATCATCGCGATTCTGGGAATGGACGAACTCTCAGAGGATGATAAGATTATCGTGGCGCGCGCGCGCAAGATTCAGCGTTTCCTGAGCCAGCCCTTCCACGTGGCCGAGCAGTTCACCGGTACGACGGGCGTGTACGTGCGGCTCGAGGACACCATCAAGGACTTCAAGGAACTCGCCGACGGCAACGTGGATCACCTGCCCGAGCAGGCGTTCTACATGGTGGGCAATCTCGAGTCCGCCAAAGAGAAGGCCAAAAGCCTGGGCGTCGAGGTATAACAAGATGGTTGAAGGCAAGATGATGCTCGACATCGTAACACCGGAACGCAAGCTCATTTCCGCAGAAGTGGACGAGGTGACGGCTCCAGGGTTTTATGGTGAGTTCGGCGTATTGCCCCAGCACACGCCCTATCTGTGCCAGCTTGGGGTTGGCGTGCTCAGCTACCGCACGGGCAGCGCACGGTATTTCGTCTCCATCATCGAGGGATACGCCGAGGTGGGACCTGAGAAGATAACCATCTTGGCGGAGAGCGCCGAGCGGGCCGAAGACATCGACGCCGCACGTGCGCAGGAATCGCGCCAGCGTGCGCATGAGCGCATGGCGGGCCAGAAGAGCGAGGAAGAACTCGATTTCGACCGGGCCGAGTTGTCCTTGAAGCGCGCTATTTCCCGCGTTTCCGTGGCGAACCAAAGCGGCCTCAACAACTAGCGGATATCTCGCATGGGGGCTGTCGCTTACCCGAAGGGGTGAATGACAGCCCTCTTTTTTTGTCATATACCTGAGCCTGAAGCCGAAAACCGCGCCTTGAGCAGATGGTGCAGCAGGCGTGGCCATCCGAAAGATGCCGTCTCAAGTGGACGTTTTGTTTCATAGGAGATGATGCCATGAAAATCTTGTCCGTCGTTGTTATCGCGTTCGTGATGTCGCTCGCCCTGGCGGCGCCCTCCCACCCGGCGGGCGACCCCAAGCCCCAGATGGCCGGGCAGAATTATTCTCAAGGAGAGGAAAAAGCGCGGCAGGGAAAATGGGAAGAAGCGGCGGCGCTGTTTCGGAAGGTGATAGAAGAAGACGGGCAGCATTACAAGGCCCTGAACATGCTGGGTTATTCCTTACGGAAGATGGGCAAGGCGAAAGAGGCCATCGCCGCCTATAATAAGGCGCTCTCCATCAAGCCCGACTATGCGCCCGCTCTGGAATATAGGGGTGTCGCCCACGTCATGGCCGGGAACAAGGCGGCCGCCCTGGCGGATTTGCAAAAGCTCAAGAGCCTGGGTTCTCCCCTCGCCGAGGATCTGGGGGCGAGGATCGCGGCTATGCCCGCCAACTGATTTTTCTGAGTACGAGAGCCGCCCCGCAGGGACCCCGCGGGGCGGTTTTTTATATGCGCATGAACTTCATGGGAAATTTCTGGAGGGCGCGCGCGCCGGTTTTGGTGACTTCCACGAGGTTTCCTACCTGAAGACCGCGTTTGCCGTCCGCCGTGCAGACGTTGGGCTGAATCACCATGAGCATGCCTTCTTTGAAGGTGATTTCGTTCTGCGGTCGTTTGAGAATGGTGGCGCCCACGTCGACGCGGGGGTTTTCGATGAGAAGGCCCCACCCGTGGAAGGTGGTGTCGAAGGTGGTGAAGCCCTCCTCTTCAATGATGGAGCCCGCGCGCTTTATGTCCTCGTGCGTGTTGCCGGGTTTCAAGGCCTTGAATATCCGCTCGTAGGCCTCGACGGCGACCTCGTAGAGTTTCTGGTAGATGGGTTTCGGCTCCACTCCCACGGATATGGGCCGGTGCGCCTGTCCGGGGTGCATCTCGTAATCGGCGGAGAGCTCCGTCAGCACGATGTCGCCTTTTCTGATCTTCCGGTGCGATGGAAACTGGTTGGGGAAGATCAACTGCGGTCTCGCCATGGAGGTCGAACCCACGAATATGAGCTGCGGGCTTCCGCCTTTGGGCACGTATGCGCCGGAGATGACGGCGGCGAGTTCGAACTCGCTCATGCCTATCTTCGCTTTTTTGTCCAGGGCCTCGAAGGCCAGATCCGTGAGCGCCGCCCCGCGCCTGAACCATTTGAGTTCTTCGGGGCTCTTGATGAGCCGCACTTCGGCGAGAATATCCGAAGCGTCCGTAAAGCTCGCGCCTTTTAAGGTTTTCCGCCAGTGGTCCACCACGCTGAACGGCATGGACACGGGCAGAATGCCGCGAAAGCCGACCAGGCCGATGGTCCCTTTCTCGAGCCCCAGTTCGCGAATGCGTCCTTCGACCTTGAGACCCGGCTCATAGTCCACGGCTTCTGTTTTATTGATCACGCTCATCTTTTTCGCGTAGGGGAGGTAGAGCCGGTTCGACATGAAAAGGGCGGGCGCGCCCCTGAGCGGAAAGACGAAGAAACTGCTCACCGGGTCCTTGTAGTTCGTGACGTATTTGAGGTTGGCCTGGTTGCCGCCCTGCATCCCCGAATCCCCGTAGAAGATGAGGACGTCGATTCCCCGCGCGCGCATTCTTTTTCTGATCTCGCGGTAGCGTCGGGCGTATTCGGCTTTCGGGTAGCGGGGGTGGTCTTTCAGCGAGGCCATGTTGGTGTCTCCTTTTGGGTTCGCGAGCGTTTTATCTTTTCAACTCTCTTCGAAGAAGTTCTTTTCCTTCCTCCGATTTCCACAGATTGAAGGCATTCTGTAAATCATCGTCACTTAATTCCCCGATTCCTGCTTCGTATCTCAGGAACCAGCCCGCTATTTTCAGGGACAACAGAGCATCTTCCAGGGCTATGTGCTTTTTTCTTTTTCTTCCTCCAAACCCCAAAAGTAAAGCAGTATCGTCGAGACTGGTATTTATGTATCCAGCCCCAAAATCTCCTCTCAATTCTTTCATCCTTAACATGGTGCAGATGCTTCGATTGCGGTGTAAAGATTTGAGACCAGCTCTCTTGAATGAAGCGCTTAAAAACGCCTTATCAAAAGACACATTGTGGCCTACTAATACCCGGTTCCCAATAAAATCTCTCACTTGTTGGGCCACTTTTTCAAAAGACGCGTGATCCTTAACATCACGGTCATAAATCCCATGAACATCAGATGCCCTCCGAGGAATGGAAACCCCAGGATTAACCATTACTTCCATCGTCTCGCCGTCTGCAAAATTCTCATTCACGGCGATCGTGATTCTAACAAGACCCGCACTTACGATCCTGTCGTTCTCGGGGTCTAGTCCGGTAGTTTCAACGTCGATGGCGCAAACTTCAAGGGGCTTCGTATAATTCATTTCCGATCTCTTCTTTCATCAAGAGTTGAAATGAATTCGCTTTTTCTGCTCACCTCCTAGCTTCCTTTCAGCGCGGGCATGAGTTCGTCGGAGATGAGCCGCGCGCTTTCCAGTGCGGACGAGGCGGGCATGCCGATCCAGTGCGTGCGGATGATGAGGTGGTTCACGCCCATGTCCTTGTAGGGCTTTAGTTGCTCGTAACAATCCTCCGGTGAGCCGATGACGAAGCGGTCCTTGAGTAAGTCCTCGAAGGGCTGGTCGAAGGTTTCATCCTCAGGCAGAGCCTTGTCCTGACCCCAGCGGGCGTAGTCCTTGTACTTCTGGCCGAGATAGGGGCCTGCGAGTTCGAGCGCCGTTTTTCTGTCCTTGGCGCAGAAGACCTCTTTCATGCAGGGAAGATCCTCTGGAAAGGATTTCCCCGCCTCGGCCAGGCCTTCGCGGTAGACGTCCATCTGGCGCGCGATGGTCTGCGTGGTTGCGTGCGGGTTAATGAAGAGCGTGTCGCCTAGGTGCGCCGCGCGCTTCACGGCCGGGTCGCTGTTCGCCGCGAACCAGATGGGTGGATGGGGCTTCTGCACGGGGCGCATGTTCATGCGCACGTCTTTCAGCGTGCAGTATTCGCTCTCGAACGATACGGATTCTTCCGTCCAGAGGCGCTTCACCAGTTCGAGGCAATCCACGAAGCGCTTCACCCGCTCGCCCCGCCGGACGCCGAAGGCGTCGAACTCCACGTCGCGGTAGCCGAGGCCGACGCCGAAGGCCATGTTGCCCTCGGCGATGACGTCCATGGTGGCGACGGTCTCCGCCACGTAGACCGGATTGTGCAGATTGATGAGCAAAACGCCGATGCCGAGCATCATATCGCCCGCCTCCGCCTTTAAGCGCGCGAGAAAGGGCAGGTTTTGCAAGTGCTGCACGTTGCCTTCGCTCAGGTAGTGCTGGCCGGTGAAAAAAGAATCCCAACCCTTGTCGCGCGTCAGGCGAACCAGGTCGATTTGAGAGCGGAACGCGTCGATCAGATTGGCGTCCAGGGTCTGTTGCGCGGACAAAAAGATGCCGAATTTCATGTCTGAACCTCAAAAAAACGTTTTATCCGTGAAGGTGTAAAAAAACCGCGGGGGGCGTTCAGCCACCCCCCGCGGCGTGATGCAGCGAAAACACCCGCTTAGTTCATGCCGAGCACTCCGATTTCCCAGGGGAGGAGTGTTTCGTCGTGGCGCGGGATCCATTTCAGGTTCGAGCCATGGCCGAGCACGTCGTGGATCTTCACGACGATCTTGTGCGTGACCAGTTCTTTCATCATGTCGGTCACGCCCTCGAATGCCATCTGCTGTTTTTTCGGGTCGACGGTGGCCGTGGCCGCGTCGATCGCCTTATCCAGCTCCTTGTAGCACATGCCGCTCCAAGGGCCTTTGCAGCCCGACGTTCCGCGAAGCACGGAGGTGGAGTCGCCCTGGCCGTTGCCGAAGCCCATGTAATAGGCCGCAGCGCCTTTTCTCTTGCCGGCCTTGTAGGCGCGGTGCAGCTTCTTGAAGAGCGGGAAACGCTGGGAGTTACAGGTAGCTTTCACGCCGACTTTCTTGACCATGCCGGCGATGGCCTCACACGTGGCCTTGTCGCCCGGGTAGCGGCCGTTCGTGGCGATGACTTCCATCTTGAAACCCTTGCCGTAGCCGGCTTCCTTGAGGAGAGTCTTCGCCTTGGCCGGGTCGTAGCCGTACCATTTTTTCTTCGGGTTGTAGCCCGAGTAGTTCCAGGGGTGGAGCATCTGACCGAAGAGGTCGGCGCGTCCGCCCAGGATGGTCTTGCGAATCGCTTCCGCGTCGATGGCGTAGTTGATTGCCTTACGCACCTTCACGTTGGCCATCGGGCCGCCGTGCGTCGTGAAGAAGCCCATGTGCATGATGCGCACGGCGGGGACGACGGCGACTTTCGTCTTCGGGTTTTTCTCGAGCTGGGGGATGAATTGCGGCATGATACCCCAGGCCACGTCGATCTCGCCCGCCTGAAGCGCCTTGGCGCGCGTGGCGCTCTCGCGGATGCGGCGGAGAACGACGCGCTGCGGTCGTTTCGGGAAGTTCTTGTTGTTCCACCAGTTCGGGTTCGCATCGAATACCATCTTCTGGCCCTTGGTCCAGGATTTCAGAATGTAGGGGCCCGTGCCGTAGGTGTTGCGTGAGATGTGGGCGAGTTCCATGCCCTTGGTCTTCAGGCTGATGGGGCCGGCCCAGCGGGTCAGGCGGTTCCACATGCCGCCGTCGGGTTCTCTGTTGTGATAGATGAAGGTGTGATCGTCGATGACTTCGATTTTATCGATGTTCTTGAAGTACTGTCTTTGCCGCGCGGACTTCCTGATGCGGCTGATGGTGTACTTGAAGCTTTCCGCCGTGAAGGGTGTGCCATCCGAGAACTTGACGCCCTTTCTCAGGCTGAACTTCCACTTCAGGGGAGAGAGTTGCACCCACTTCGTGGCGAGCCAGGGCTTTTTCTCGCCCGTTCCGGTCTCGGCGTGAAGAAGGGTGTCGTAGCTCCAACGCCAGACCATCGCGCCGACGAAGTTCGAGACGCGGTGCGGGTCCATCGTCGGGGGTTCGCCCGAGAGGGCGATGGTGACGGTGCTTTTCGCGTCAGCCGTCACGGGCGCGCCGACCGCCAGGATGGCGAAGGCGGCCAGGATTACAAAAAACTTGCGCATCGGTTTTCCTCCTATAGGAAAAGCTAGGGTGAAAAAAACTGCTCTGGTGAAGATCGAAAATCCATCTTTTTAATCGCAAAGACCTTTTGTGATATTTCATTTTTCTCATTTTTCCGCGATTAGATGCGTGAACTTATCATGGATGCGAATATAGCGTCAAAGCGAAAAGAGGGGTTTTCTTCTGGTGTGGTTTGCTTGTGAACGCGCAGGCGTTGCGTGTATGTTCCTCCCATCGCGAAATTCATGAATATGTAAAAAAAGGAGGCTTTTCATGGCGGTAATGGCGGTAGAGAACGTAATCGGTTCATGGTTCCGGTATTTCCCCGAGCACTATCTTTGGTCGCAGTTGATGAGCGGGCAAATCAACATTACCCCGATGGGGGGCTCGAATTTCCACGAACTGGATCAGATCGGCAAGCAGTTGAGCGGACGGGCGGGCGACGCCGAGGCCTGGCACGACGCCTGGGCCTGGATGGCCGACAAAACGCTCGCCCTTGCCGAGGACGAGGAACGCAGGGGCCATGAGCGGACCTCCATGGCGGCTTTTGTGCGATGCGCGATTTATCGCTACGCGAGCGAGCGTTTCGTTCATCCCGAGGACCCGAGGAAATCGGATTCCTACAAAAAACTCCTGCCCCACTACGAGAAGGGGATGAAATACCGCGTTCCCGGGTTCGAGCGCGTGGAAGTTCCCTACCAAGAAGGGCCGCTGGCGGCGTACCTGCTTCCGCCGAAAAACCCGACGGGCAGCGATCCTTACGTCGCTTTTTTCGATGGACTGGACGGCTCGAAGGAGATTACCGTTTTGTGGGGCGCGCTCGCCCTGATAGAGCGCGGCGTCGGGGTGCTCTGCGTGGATGGGCCGGGGCAGGGCGAGACCCTCAGGCTCCGGAAGATACCGAGCAGGTTCGATTACGAAGTGGCAGGAACGGCGGCGTTCGATTATCTGGACGCGCGCCCCGAGGTGGATTCTGGGCGCATCGGCCTCATGGCCATGAGCATGGGCGGCTACTACGCGCCGCGCATCGCCGCTTTCGAGCACCGCTACGCGGCGTGTCTCACCTGGGGGGCGCATTTCGACTATCACGAAGTCTGGGAGCACAGGAGAAAGGTGCTGGAGAGCGGCGGCACCATCTCCTCTTCGGCCATCTGGCAGTTGCCGTGGGTGCTCGGGACGCCGGACATGGATTCCGCGATGGAAAAATGCAGGGCCTATACGCTGGCGGGCGTCGCGGAGAAGATACGCATGCCCATCTGCATCACCCACGGGCAGGACGACAACATCGTGCCGGTCGATATGGCCTACAGGCTCTATGAGGCGTGCGGCTCGAAAGAAAAAGAACTCAAAATTTTCACCGTCGAGGACGGCGGGAGCCAGCACTGCGTGTTCGACAATCTGGCGATGTGCGGCAATTGGATTGCGGACTGGTGGATGGACAGGTTCGCCTCGGCGTAGGACTGCTTTTTCAGGCGGGGGTATCCTGGCTCGGAGACCTCCGCCTTTATCTTGTTCCCATAAGGAGAAGAAAATGGCGGAAGAAACCAGAGAAGAAAAGGTAAAGCGCATAACGGAGAAGATTCATGGCGACAGGGGGTTCGTGTATGACGTGCTCGGCTTCGGCGCGCAACTGGACCCGGATTATTTCGAGGTCTACTCAGAGATGCACTGGGGGTTTTTCAAGGAGAAGCCGCGCCATCTGGAGCCCAAGACGCGCGAACTCATCGAAATCGGCCTCCTCGCCTTCAAGGGCATGAAGCACGAGGTCTACACCCACACGAAAAAGGCGCTGCGCCTGGGCGCGACGATGGAAGAGGCGCTCGAGGCGTTCGAGGTGGCGAGCATCGGCGGCGGCGCGCCCGTGTTGATGGAGGGTCTCTACGCTCTTAAGCGCATCGCCGACGAGCAGGCCGAGGAAGAGAAGGCGAAATCCGGTTGAGCGCTGGCCCGACGGGGTGATTTGTGAGAACCTTAGGGCCTCCGGACGAGAAAAAAACCATCTTCCCGCGTGAAGGAGAATACCTTTTGGCTGAAGAAAAAGCGTCTTTGAGCGATGAGCGCATGCAGGGGATGTACCGCGACATGCTGCGCATACGAAGGTTCGAGGAAACGGCGTTCGAGTTGTTCGATAAGGGGGAGGTCGTGGGCGGCATCCACGTGAGTATCGGGCAGGAGGGCTGCTCGGTCGGCGCGTGCAGTACGCTTAAGGATAACGATGCGATTCTCACCACCCACCGGGGCCACGGCCATTCCATCGCCAAGGGCACGCGTCTGCCCGAGATGATGGCGGAACTTCTGGGCAAGGCGACCGGCCTTTGCCACGCCAAGGGCGGCTCCATGCATATCGCCGACGTATCGAAGGGCCACTACGGCGCGCATTCCATCGTGGGTTCGAACATGCCGATGGCGGTGGGAATCAGCCTCGCCTTTCATTTCGAGGGAAAGGGCCAGGTGGCCGTCGTCTTTTTCGGCGACGGCGCAGCGAACGAGGGCAGCTTTCATGAGTCGGTGAATCTGGCCTCGATATGGAAACTCCCCGTCATCTTCTTTTGCGAGAACAACCATTTCGCCTCGAGCACCCGGGTGGGGTACGCCACCTCGGTGGCGGACATCAGCGCGCGCGCGGGCGGGTACGATATTCCCGGCGTGACCGTGGACGGCATGGACGTGCTGGCGGTTTACGAGGTGATGGTCGAGGCCGTGGATCGCGCGAGGAGGGGCCTTGGGCCCAGCCTGATCGAGGCGAAAACCTACCGGTATTTCGGCCATTCGAGAAAAGACCCGCAGTTCGGGCCGTACCGGACGGAACATGAGTGGAACGAGTGGAAGGCGAAAGACCCCCTGCTCGTGGCGGAGGAAATACTCGGCGTGAGCGATGCGCAGAAAAAAGCGCACTTAGAAGCGGTGGAGGATGAGTTGAAAGATGCGCTCGCCTTCGCGCGGCAAAGTCCCGAGCCTGAACCCGAAGATGTGTATGAGGATCTATACGCCTGAGGTGAAGATGCGTACGATTTCATTTTCGACTGCGATTAACGAGGCGCTCCATGAGGAAATGGAGCGCGATGAAAAAGTATTCCTGATGGGTGAGGACGTGACGCTTTCTTCCATCTCTCCCGCCACGGCGGGCCTGGGCGACAGGTTCGGACACGAGCGCGTGCGCAACACGCCCATCAGCGAACTGGGTTTCACCGGCGCCGCCGTCGGCGCCGCGATGGCGGGCTACCGGCCCGTGCTCGACATACGGCGCATCGATTTCATGATGCTGGCCATCGACCCCATCGCGAACCAGGCGGCAAAGCTGCGCTACATGCTCGGCGGCCAGGTGAGCGTGCCCCTGGTGATCAGGGCGTCCGAGGGCGGCGGCTCCCAGAACGGCCCGACGCACAGCCAGTGTCTCGAGGCCTGGTTCATCCAGGTGCCGGGGCTGCGCGTCATCGTGCCGAGCGACCCCGCGGACGCGAAGGGGCTTTTGAAATCCGCCATCAGGGAGGACAACCCCGTGCTCTTCGTGGAGTACCGCGCGCTCTACTCCCTGGAAGGCCCCGAGCCGGAGGGGGATCATACCGAGCCCATCGGGGTGGCGGCGGTGAAAAGAGAGGGCTCGGACATTACCCTCATCGGGGTGGGAAGCCAGGCGCGCAATTGCCTGGAGGCGGCGGATGTACTCGCCAAGGAGGGCGTCGACGCCGAAGTGGTGGATCCCAGAACCATCAACCCCTTGGACGTGGAAGGGCTTGCGGCCTCAGTCCGGAAGACGGGCAAGTGCGTCATTGCCGAAGAAGGGCACAAGAGCGGCGGGGTGGGTGCTGAAATAGCCGCCTCGATCCAGGAGGTGGCCTTCAGCGCGCTCGAAGCTCCTATTATTCGCGTAGCAGCTCTCGACGTTCCCGTGCCGGTTCACACGAAACTGGAAGCTATCGTCCTGCCCAGCACGGAGAAAATCGTTGCGGCGGCGAAAAAGATACTTTCTTAGAGGGTTTGTCTTGGCCAGGTCGACTTCCAGGTTGTCCCGAAAACGATTGGGCGAAATGTATCGCACCATGCTGAGAATCCGCCGCTTCGAGGAGACGGCGGATGATCTCTACATGGCGGGCAAGGTGGTGGGTGGGGTGCACGTGAGCATCGGGCAGGAGGCGTGTTCGGCCGGCGTGTGCGCGGCCTTAAGAGAAGATGACGCCGTGCTCACCACTCACCGGGGGCATGGCCACTCCATCGCCAAGGGAACGCGCCTGCCCGAGATGCTGGCCGAGCTGATGGGAAAGGTGACCGGCCTTTGCCGCTCCAAAGGTGGCTCGATGCACATCGCCGACGTATCGAGGGGCCACTACGGCGCGCATTCCATCGTGGGCGCGAACATGCCGATGGCGGCGGGCATCGGCCTCGCGTATCAACTCGAGGGGAAAGACCGCGTGGCGGTGGTTTTCTTCGGCGACGGGGCTTCGAACAACGGGGCGTTTCACGAGGCGATGAACCTGTGCGCCATCTGGAAGCTGCCGGTCGTCTTTTTCTGCGAGAATAACCAGTACGCCGTCAGCGTGCCTGCGGAGTATTCCACCTCAGTCGACGACATCAGTGTGCGCTCGAAAGGTTATGACGCCCCCGGCCTGACGGTGGACGGCATGGACGTGGTGGCGGTGTACGAGGCGAGCCGCGAGGCCGTGGCCCACGCGCGGCGCGGCGCAGGTCCGAGCCTGATCGAAGCGAAGACGTACCGGTTTTTCGGCCACTCGCGCGGCGATCCGCACTACGGCGTGTACCGCACGAAAGAGGAATGGCAGGAGTGGAAAGAAAGAGACCCACTCATCGTGTGCGAGAATATGCTCAAGATGACGGAGAAGCAAAAAAAAGCGCATGCCGATGCGGTGGAAGCGGAGATAAGCCAAGCGGTCGAGTTTGCGGAGAACAGCCCCGAGCCCGATGAAAGCGTGGCGCTCGAGGACATTTTCGCCTGAGGAATTTTGAAATGCCGGAACGCACCTATGTCGAAGCCTTGAACGAGGCGCTCCATGAGGAGATGGAGCGCGACGAGAAAGTCTTCCTGATGGGCGAGGACGTGGTGTTCGATTATTTCGGCGTGTGCGCGGGGCTGGCCGATCGCTTCGGACGGGACCGGGTGCGCGATACGCCCATCTGTGAACTCGGCTTCACGGGGGCGGGCGTGGGCGCGGCGATGGCGGGCTTCAGGCCCATCGTGGATTTGCGTTTCATGGATTTCGCCACCTATGCGCTGGATCCCATCGTGAACCAGGCGGCGAAACTCCGCTACATGCTGGGCGGACAGCTTTCCGTTCCCATGGTGGCGAGGATACCCAGCGGCGCGGGCCTTCAGTATGGCGCGACGCACGGACAATCGCTCGAGGCGTGGTTCATGCAGGTGCCGGGACTGAAAGTCCTGTATCCAAGCTGCCCGCCCGACGCCAAGGGGCTGCTCAAGGCCGCCGTTCGAGATGACAACCCCGTTATGTTCATCGAACACAGGCTGCTCTACGCGCAAAAGACGAAACAAATGGTGCCAGAAGGCGATTACACCATCCCCATCGGGGTGGCCGACGTGAAGCGCGAAGGAGGCGACGTCACCATTGTGGGAATCGGCTACCAGATGCGCCATTGCCTGGAGGCGGCGGAGGCTCTGGCGGGAGAGGGGATAGATTGCGAAGTCATCGACCCGCGCTCGCTCTCGCCATTGGACGTTGCGACCATCACGAATTCCGTGCGCAAGACGAGCCGCTGCGTCATCGTGGAAGAAGGCCACTTGAGAAGCGGGGTGGCGGCCGAGATTTCAGCCACCATACAGGAATCGGTTTTTGAATACCTGGACGCCCCCATCGGGCGCGTCGCCGCGCTCATGGCGCCCATACCCGTTCAGACCAAACTCGAAAAATTCGTGCTCCCCAGCACGGAGAAAGTCATCGCCGCGGTCCGCAAGGCGCTTGGCGTTTCCGTCTGATCCTCAGTCCTGAGCGACGATGGGGTTTCTCAGGACCCCCACGTGCTCGACCTCGCACTCCACCACGTCTCCCGGCTTGAGAAGAAACGGCTCAGGGTCTTCCTGCTCTAAGGCCACGCCGCAGAACGTGCCCGATGAGATGATGTCTCCGGGTTCCAACGACATCTGGCTGTAGAAGGCGATGAGCTCGGGTATCTTGAAGATCATGTCGGTCAACAGCTCATCCTGGCGCGTCTCGCCGTTCACCCGGCATTGCACGCGTAGCGATTCGGGGTTCGGCACCTCGTCCGCCGTGACGATGTAGGGGCCGATGGGGTTGGTGGTGTCGAAGTTTTTCCCGAGGAACACGCCGCCCAGAGCGGGGGTTCGCTGCACCTCGCGCGCCGTGATGTCGTTGTAGACCGTATAGCCCATGATGACGTTGAAGGCGTCCTCCGGCTTCACGTCCTTACAGTATTTACCGATGATGATGCCGACCTCCACCTCGTAGTCGAGCATTTTGGTTTGTTTGGGATAGAGTACCGGCTCCTCGTGGCCGACGAGCGAGGTGTCGAAGCGCGGCGCGCCCGGCACGTTTTCGGGAACCGCATGGCCCGTGTTCGCGACGTGCTTGTTCGAGTTGAGCCCGGTGTGAAAAAACTTGCCGGGGTGGGGAATCGGCGCTTTTAAGCGCACGTGCCTGTCCTTCAGGGCGGCGAGCTCTCCATCCGGCCCCGCAGGGTCTCCGCCCGATGCGATGATGGCCTCCGCGTGGCCGATCGCCGCACCCGCGGCGGCGAGGGCCGGCTCTCCTCCGCAGAGAAAATCGCGCATGTCCCTGGGAATCCGCGCGTTCGCCATGGCGTAGGGGCGTCCTTCGCCCTCTTTTTCGACGAGATAGCTCGCGTAGGCGAGCCGCAGGTCGAGGGTTCTCCCGTCGGCCAGGACGGCTCCCAGGCGGTCTCCTGTGGCGCCCGGCGAGAGATTCCGGTAGGTGGCGAGTTTCATGGAGGTCTCCTTTTTATGACTGAATAATAAAGAATGGCGTATGTATGGGGGGACGCGCATCGCAATTTCCGCATCCTACAGAAGGAAAGCGCGGGTTGTCCATGATGCGGGGGAGTTGTCCGGCATGTGGAGGTCTGTGGGATGAAGTGCGCGCGCAAGGGAGCATAGAGGCATGGCTCTTGACGAGCCGGGGAAAGAAAGGGATAAATGGTACTTCATATAAAGTCGGTGTTTTCAATCGTTTTTGAGTAAAGGTTCAGCCATGCGCACTTATATCATCAGACGCTGCCTGCAAAGTTTCATCGTTTTTGCGGCGATACTGGTCATCGTGTTCTCGATGCTCCAGATTACCGGGAACCCCGCCGCCGTGTTGATGCCGCTCGATTCCACGGAAGAGGATATCCAGGCCTTCAGCAAGGAGATGGGCTTCGATCAGTCCATACCGATTCAGTTCGCCAAGTTTATACTGGGCTCGGATCTGGTGGACGATCTGCTCGGCTCCGAGAGACCGAAGGTGCAGATCGACGAGGCCGACCGAGACAACGACGCGCCCAAGATTGTCAGAACCAAGGGCGTGATCCGAGGGGATTTCGGTTTTTCCTACAGGCACGAAATTCCGGCGATGGGCCTCGTGCTGGAGCATTTCCCCAACACGGTTCTCCTCGCCCTGGTGGCGGTGCTCATAGCCGTGGTGATCTCCATACCCGCCGGGGTCTTATCGGCCACCTTCCGCAACACGTGGATCGACTACACCAGCTCGATCGGGGCGATGTTCGGCCAGTCGATGCCGAACTTCTGGCTCGGCCTTGTGCTCATCATCGTCTTCGCCGTGTACCTGGGCTGGCTGCCCACGTCGGGGTTTGACGCCTGGTATTACATCATCCTGCCGGCGGTCACGGCGGGCCTGTACGCCACCGCGCGCATCACGCGCCTGGTGCGCTCCCAGATGCTCGACGTGCTGGGCATGGACTACGTGCGCACGGCGCGCTCGAAGGGAATCGTGGAATGGCTCGTGGTGGTTCGCCACGCCCTGAAGAACGCATCGATTCCCGTCGTCACCCTGGTGGGTTTCGAACTGGGCATTCTGCTCGGCGGCACGGTGGTGACCGAAGCCGTCTTCGCGTGGCCGGGCGTGGGCTTTCTGGTGGTGGACGCCATCAACAACCAGGACTACCCCATCGTTCAGGCGGCGGTGGCCCTGCTGGCGTTCGTGTTCGTTTTCGTGAATCTCGTGGTGGACATACTCTACGCATGGCTCGACCCGAGAATTTCTTATAGCTAGGGAATAGGAACGTCTTATGGTTGTCGACGACAGGGCGGCGACGCTCAACATCGAAATCGATGAGGACATGGAACGCGGGCCGAGTGATTTTCAACTCGCCATGCATGAACTCAAGCGCAGGCCGCCGGCGGTCTTCGGCGCGGTCTTCCTCGTCCTCGTCATCATCTTCGCCCTCGTGCCCGGGTTGTTCTCCCCGCTGGACCCGCTCTCGCAGGATTTGGGGCGATACCTCAAGGCACCCGGCTTCGTCGACAAGGCGGGCGACGTCTACTGGCTGGGTACGGACCAGCAGGGCCGCGACATCCTGAGCCGCATCATCTGGGGTTCGCGCATCTCGCTCATCGTGGGCATCGCCGCCGTCATCGTGAGCGGGGTCATCGGCATCACGGTGGGCATCTTCGCGGGCTATTTCGGCGGCTGGGTGGACACCGTCATCAGCCGCATCATCGATACGGCGCTGGCCGTTCCCTTCATCCTCCTGGCCATCAGCCTGGTGGCGATACTGGGGCCGAGCCTTCAGAACATCGTTCTGGTCATCGCGCTCAGGACCTGGCTCGTCTACGCGCGGGTGGTGCGCGCGGAGGTTCTCTCCATCAAGGAGAACGAGTTCATCACGGGAGCGAGGGCCACGGGCTGCGGCACGCTGCGGATTTTGTTCATTTATCTTTTCCCGAACGTGGCTTCTACGACCATCGTCATCGCCACCCTGTACCTGGGCCGGATGATCATCATCGAATCCGCTCTTTCCTTCCTGGGGCTGGGCGTGCCGCCTCCCACACCGACGTGGGGCGGAATGCTCGCCGACGGCAGGAGTTTTCTCGACACGGCCTGGTGGATTGCTCTCTTCCCGGGCCTCATCCTCATGCTCACGGTGTTGAGCGTGAACATTCTGGGCGACTGGCTGCGCGACGTGCTCGACCCGAGAATGAAGCGCCTGGCCGACTAGCGCCCCTGGTGGGAGGGTACTTCCCATGTCGAACCCCGAACTTCCCCCGAACGTTCTGGTGCGCGACGTCGTCATGCGCGACGGCATCCAGAACCTGAAACAGGTGCTGCCCACCGAACTGAAAGTCGAGATCATCGAAGGACTCGCGGATGCGGGCATTCGCCGCATCGAGGCCACGAGCTTCATGAACCCAAAGGCGGTTCCCGCCACCGCGGATGCCGACGAGGTAATGCGCCGCATCAAGAGAAAGCCGGGCGTCACCTACGAGAGCCTGGTCGCCAACGAGCGAGGCGCGCGACGGGCGGTGGACGCAGGGAGCGACGGGGTGCAGCAGGTCATCTCCATCACGGACGTCCACAACCGCGCGAACGTGAACCGCTCCGTCAAGCAGAGCCTCGATGAGATGGCCAAAATCTCGAAAATCGTGAAAGGCGCGGGCATCCCCTTCAGCGGGGCGATAAGCCTCTCGACGGGGTGTCCCTACACCGGGCGCGTGGCGGAAGAAGTGGTCTACGACATCGCCGGGAAATACGACGGACTGGGCGTGGATGAATTTTTCCTGTGCGATTCGATGGGCATGGGCGATCCCGCGCGGATGGCGCGCATGGTGAGTGAACTTAAAGCTCGCTGGCCGGAGAAGGGCCTCGTCGTGCACCTCCACAACACGCGCGGCATGGGCCTCGCCAACGCCCTGGCCTCGATGCAGGCGGGAGCGGACGTGCTGGACGGTTCTCTGGGCGGCATCGGAGGGTGCCCCTTCGCACCGAACGCTTCGGGCAACATATCCACCGAGGATCTGGCCCACATGCTCTGGCTGATGGAAGTGGAAACGGGCGTGAACGTCGACGCCCTGATCGGCCTGGCGGAAAAGCTGGCCGCCGCCATGGAAGCGCCCTTACACGGCACGGTGTTAAAGGCGGGCAAGAGCTTCAAGAAGACGCCTACGCCCGAGTGGCTTCTGGTGGATGAGGACGCCCGCACCAGCCAGGCGGTGGATGAGCTGGCCGTGCGGTTCTAGGAAGCGCGGGAGGGCGGCCCTCGGTCAGCCTAAGTCGATTCCCTCGCTTTTGAGCTTTTCCTCCGAGTAGCCCAGGCGATCACTCAATACCTCGCGGTTGCTGTTGCCTAAAGGCTCGCCCGCGTGGCGGACCTTGCCGGGCGTGCGCGATAGCTTGCCGAAGGCCTCCTGCATCCGCACCGGGCCTCCGAGTTCCGCATCCTCCACCTCGGTGATGTTCCCGCGCGCGATGACCTGCTCGTTCTCCACCACCATCTCCACGTTGTTGATGGGGGTGGCCGCGCCCTCGAAGGCCGTCAATCGCTCCATCACCTCATCGAGCGTCAGGGTCTTGAGCGTCTTCTGGAGTTCTTCTTCGATGGCGTCCGCGTTCTTCATGCGTTCCCGGTTGTTCGCGAACCTGGGGTCTGCGATTAAATCTTCGCGCCCCAGACCCTTGCAGATGTTCTCGAAGATGGACTGGTTCGAGCCAGCGATGAGCACCCACTGGCCGTCTGCGGTCTGAAAGTTGTTTCTGGGCACCGCGAACTCGAGGCGCGAGCCGCTTCTGCCCTGGATGAAGCCGAGTTGATCGTAATAGATTACCTGGGGGCCCAGCATGGTGAGCAACTGCTCGTAAATCGCCAGATCTATTTGCTGGCCCGCGCCGCCCCTTCGCTCGCGCTCGAACAGGGCGACCATCACCAAAAACGCCGCCGCGATGCCCGTGGAGCAATCCCCCAGCCCCCAGGAGGGGCTCAGGGGCGGGCCGTCCGCGTAGCCGTTGATGTGGCTGAAGCCCGCGAAAGCCTCGGCCAGAGAGCCGAAACCGGGGCGGTTCTTATAAGGCCCCGTTCTGCCGAATCCCGTGATGGAGAGCATGATGACGGCGGGGTTTACCTCTTTGAGCGCCTCGTAGTCCAGCCCCCATTTTTCGAGCACGCCGGTGCGGTAGTTCTCCACCACGACGTCGGCCTCTTTCACGAGTTTTTTGACCGCCTCCACGCCGAAGGGGGTTCTCAGGTCGAGCGTCACGCTTTTCTTGTTGCGGTTGATCATCTTGTAGTAGAGGCCCACGCCGTTTTTGTTGTGGCCCCAGAGGCGCATGGGGTCTCCGCCCTTCGGGTTTTCGATCTTGACGACCTCAGCACCGTAATCGGAGAGATACATGGTCGAGAGCGGCCCCGCCAGATAGTTCGAGATGTCCACGACCCGCACGCCCGCAAGCGGCATGTGCGCGGTTTTTTCATCGTTCATGGGAAATCCTCAGAATGAAGTGTTCGCCAGCGTGTTCAGGAATTAAGGGGAATGCTATCATCGACAAGACTCTATGAAAATCGACTGGAAGCTCGAGGAGAAAGTCATGGGCTATCGGGGAATGCACGTCGTGGACGCCGACGCGCACTATCTCGAGGAAATCCGGGATTTCGCAAAATACTTGAAAGGCCCCGCCGCCGAGCGTTTCGCCGACTGGAGCGGGCAATACCACATGCCGGCCCTGGTGGGGGATCAGTACGACGTCATGCTCCACGGCCGCACCGTGCGGGGCGCCGAAGCAGGCAAAGGGGATCAGGACGAGATGCTCGGCATGTCCAGTCCCGCCGACATCCCCGTCGTGATGGAGCGCTTCGGCATCGACACCATCGTCATGATTCCCACCTACATGCTCATGGTCGAGTTCGTGCGCAACCCGAACCACGCGATGGATATTTGCAACGGCTACATCGACTATATGCTCGACGGCGTGTGCGCGCCCGAAGCCGGCGTCTACACGCTGCTGGTGGCCTCGGGGCGCGACCCCGAGCGCGCAGCGAAGATGATAGACCGCGTGGCGGGAGAGCCCGCCGTGTGCGGGGTGGAGATGCTCGGAAGCGTGGAGCTTCCCTTAGGGTCCGAGGCGTACAACCCCATCTACGAGGCGGCGCAGCAACACGGGCTACCCATCGTCTTGCACGCGAACTTCCTGGGGCCGGACCTTTCGAGCTTCGCCAAGTTTCCCTCCTTCGTCGAGAGCCACGCGCTGGATATGACGTGGTGCAACCAGGTGCAACTGGTGAGCATGGTGATGGAGGGCGTGCCCGAGCGGTTCCCGGATATCAAGATCGTTTTTCAGGAAAGCGGCATCACCTGGGTGGCGGGCCTCATGTACCGCCTGGACACCGAATACATGAGACGGCGGGTGGAGGCCCCCCTGCTCAGAAAGCTGCCGAGCGAATACATCAAGGATTTCTACTTCGGCACCCAGCCGATGGAGGAGATGCCGAGAAAACAACTCCGGATGTTCTTCGAGATACTCGATGCGGAGAACACCTTCCTGTTCGCGAGCGACTGGCCCCATTTCGATTACGACGAACCCTCGGCCATCGCCGATCTTCCCTTCTTAAGCGATGCGGGCCGCCGGAAGATAATGGGCGAGAACGCGCTCGGCGTCTTCCGCTTCACGGAGCAGACCGTGAATTTAGAGGTGAGCGCTTAATGGCGCGGAGGCTCTGGGCGGCGCGGGCGTCCGAGATAGGCCCCGGCGATCGGATTCGCCTCGAACTGGAGGGCTTTAAGCTCGGGATATTCCGGCTGAGCGACGGGTTTTTCGCGCTGGAGGATAAGTGTCCCCACCAGCAAGGCCCCGTCTGCTCGGGGAACCTCTTTCGCGAGGTGACGGCTTACGTTGAGGATGACGGCAGGGTGCGCGAGCATTACGCGCGCGATGAGGCGGACGTCGTCGCGTGCCCCATGCACGGCTGGGAGTTCGAGATTAGAACCGGGGAATGCCTCGCCAACCGGAGGAGAAAAGTCCAGCGCTTTCCCGTGGAAGTCGACGGGGAGGACCTCTACGTCATCCTGCCGGGGGGTTGAGGGGGCGCAGTGTCTCATCTCCGCCCATGCCTTAACACGGATTTCTGTCTCAAACCCGGATCTCCCTTCTTGACAATCCCGCCGGGGACGCTTCTATAATTCAGCTATCTATACACGTTCGACCGGTTAGGCGAGAGGGGGGACCTCCTCTTTTCGGCTCACTTTTTCTGGAGGGGAAACGATGTCCATGCCCACCTACGGTTACGATCACCTGCACTTTCGAAGCGAAGACCCCCACGCCGCCAGAAAATTCTGGGAGGAGATGTTCGGAGCGCGGGTGGTGGACGAGGGCGACCTGGGCGGCTCGCCTCTTTTCAGCTTCGATCTGAACGGAATGCACTTTCTGGTTTCAGGACGCGCGGAGGGCGAAAACCCCGTCCACACGACGAGCGACCCCCGCTACGGACTGGACCATTTCGGCCTCGTCGTCGACGACATGGACAAGGCCGAGAGCGACCTGCGCGCGAAAGGGGCCGATTTCATCTGCGATCCGTGGGAGATCGGCCCGGGTATGAAAATCGCCTTCATCCGGGGGCCGGACGACATCAGCATCGAACTCGTATCGCGCGGGTAGGCTGTGAACCCCGGTTCTTGGGCGACGGTCCGCCGGGCGGGGATTCCCGGGACCTGCCGAAAAGCGCAAAATTGACAGCCCGGGGAAACCCTGCTAGGGTTTTTCCATACTTGTAAGACCATGTAAGGTTGTTTGAGGATTTTTGAGCGCTGGAGAGTGGGAATCGCGAACCGGTAGCATCGTCTCCTCCAGGACCTTCTTGACCCGTTTCGCCTCCTGGCTGGGGAACGCAACCTCCCATCTCTTCGCCTTATTATCCGAGTAAACCGAGAGACCCGGCTTAGGGTTTCTGGTTTGACGTTATGGTTTGGTTCTGCCCCCGATGGCGGATCGCCCGTGCCACGGGGAGCGCAAGTTCTCCTTGGGCGACGATGGAGGGTTGACCATGAAAGAACTCGGATTGAGTCGTCGGAAACTCCTTCGCAATGCCGCACTTGGAACGGCCGCCCTGGCCTTGCCCGTCTCGCGGGCGACGCCCTCGGCGGCGATGGTGAAAACGCTCAACTTCTATAGCTGGACCTACGGCATCAGCTTCGTGAAGCAGCGCATCACCGAATTCGAGAAACTCGCCAAGGTCAAGATCAATTACGGCAACACGCCGGGCAGCAAGTACCACGACGCCCTGGTCGTGAAGTTCTCGGGTAAAACCCCCCTAGACGTCATCTATATGATCGACGGACACCTCGCCGAGTTCGTGGAAGCGGGCTGGCTGTATCCCATCGACGAGTTCCCGAGGGTGGACGAGTACAGAAAAGAGTTCATCGGCCCGACCGCCGATGCGCTCACCTACAACGGCAAGCTCTACGGCCTACCCTACTATGTGGGCCACATGGCGTTCTTGTACAACGAGGAGCATCTGGAGAAAGCGGGCATCGGCGCTCCTCCCAAGACCTGGGACGAGGTGGTCCAGCAGAGCCTCCAGATCAAGAGCAAGGGGATTCAGGAGTATCCTTTCCTCCAGTTCCTGAAAGCCGACTTCTGGATGGGCGAGGTGCTCTTCACCATGATGTACAGCCGGGGCGGGAGGTTCGTCGACGAGAAATACAACGTCATGAACTACGACAAACCGGGTTCCGCCGCGGCGCAGACCATCCAGTGGATCATCGACGCGGCCAAGAAGCACAAGATCACGCAGCCCGGCTTCATGGAGCTCAACGAAGTCGCCGCGCTCAAGTCCTTCAGCAGCGGCACGGGCAGCTTCGCCATCCTGCCGAACTACCGGCTGCGGGCGGCGAACGAACCCAAATCCTCCAAGGTGGCCGGCAAGATCAAGATGGCCCTCATACCCACCGCCAACAACGCCAAGCCACACGTTTGCGGCTGGACTCGGGCCTACAGCATGACCGCCTCGGCCGCGAAGGACCCTGCGCGCAAGGCGATGGCCTGGAAGATGGTGGACTTCCTGGGCGGCAAGGACAAGTCGGGCACCTACCGCACCGCGAAGAAGTGGTTCACCGATTTCGGGCTGGGCTTCGGCCACGCGCCGCTGTTCAAGGACCCCGACATCATCGCGGCGGCGAACAAATGGGGCGAAGCGAAGCTGTTCGAGAGCCAGATGGCGCTCAGCAAGCCCAAGGACGGGCAGAAGGCCGTGTGGTACGCCGAGTGGGATCAGTACATGCGTCCGCGCGTCCACAAGGCGATCCTGGGTCAGGCCGACATCGAGGGCACGCTCAAGACCCTAACCAAGCAGTGGAACAAACTTAAACGGCGTTACAGCTAACCGCAGGTTACCGCCTCCCCCGGCCATGTGTAGCCGGGGGAGGCGCGATGGAGGTTTTCTTTGGCGAATTCCCTGTCCGCCGAAGGGGCAGAACCCGCCGCCGCAACGGGAGTGAGAGGCTGGTTCACCCGGCGAATGCAAACCGAAGGCGGAATTGCGGCGTTCTTCGTAGGGCCGGCGCTGCTTTTGATGGTCCTGCTCAACATCTATCCCATCCTGCATTCCTTCTACGTCAGCGTTCACGTCTATAACCTGAAAAGGCCTCACAAAAACCCCTATGTGGGTTTTGAGAACTACATCACGTTTTTGGAGAGCGAGGATTTCTACAACGCGTTCACGAACACGATCGTCTTCGTCGTGGTGTCGGTGATTGCGGTGGCCCTGCTCGGCCTCGTTTTCGCCCTGGCGCTCAATGAGCTGGGAGCGGGCGTGCGAAGGTGGGTGGTGCCGCTCATCCTCGTCCCCTGGGCGGTGCCCTACGTGGCGAACGGCCTCATCTGGGAGTGGATCTACCATTCGGACTACGGGGTGTTGAACGGGTTTCTGGTTGCCCTCGGCGTCATCGACAAATACCAGACATGGCTCAGCAACCCTGCACGCGCGCTCTATACCCTCGTGAACGCCTTCGTCTGGAAGGAGGTTCCCATCGCCACCGTCTTGTTCCTCACGGCGCTCCAGGCCATTCCTGAGGATCTCTACAGCGCGGCGAAGGTGGATCAGGCCGGCGCGTCGAGGCGTTTCATGCACATCACCTTGCCTGCGCTCAAGCTGGCCTTTCTGCTGGTGCTGGTCTACTCCTCGATCATCTCCATCAAGACTTTCGATCTGGTCTACATCCTCACCGAGGGAGGACCGGGGGACGCGACCGCCCTCGTCTCCTGGTACACCTACGTGGAGACCTTCCGGAACCTGCAGTTCGGCTCCGGCGCGTCGATTTCCTACGTGATCGCCATCGCCACCTTCATCCTGGCGATCGGCTACATCAAGATTCTCTACAGGCCTCAGGAGGGCTAACGTCATGGCCGCGTCGACGTCTACCGTCCCTACCCTTCAATCGGTGCAAAGATACCGCCGCGCCGCCCTCGTCGGGCGGGTCGCGCTTTACCTGATCGTCGCCGCCATGCTCTTCTACGCCATCTCGCCCTTCTACTGGATGGTCAATTCGAGCCTTCAGTTCGAAAAGGACGTGGTGTCGGTTCCGCCCAACTGGCTTCCGCCCGAGGTCAACTTCGGCAACTACACGGAGATCCTCCTCAGAAAACCCGCCGACACGAGCGTCGAGTTCGATAAGAGCATGGCCGGATATTCCACGTTTCCCACGGCCGACGTGCTGCCCTCGATGTGGAACAGCTTCGTCGTGGCGTTGGGCGTCACCATCATCAACGTCATATTGGGCTGTCTGGCCGCATACGGCTTCGCGCGGCTTCGCTTCGCGGGAAAGCAGTACCTTTTCTACGTCGTGCTGGCGTCTCGAATCGTGCCCGAAGTGTCCCTGATAGTTCCTTTTTATCTGATGATCCGAGGGATCGGATTGCTGGATACCTATATGGGGCTCATCGTGGCCTATATTCCCATTTCGCTGCCCCTGGCGATCTTCGTGCTGGTCGCCTATTTCGAGACTGTCCCGAAGGAGATCGAAAGCGCCGCCCGCGTGGACGGCTGCAACCGCTTCCAGACGCTCTGGCGGGTGATTCTGCCGCTTTCTGCGCCTGCGATCGTCACGGCGGCGGTGTTCGTGTTCCTCACGAGCTGGAACGAGTTCCTCTTTCCGCTCGTCCTGACCCAGACGATGAATACCCGGCCCATCACGGTGACGCTGCTTGATTTCGTCTCCGAGTTTTCGGTGAGCTACGCGCGGATGAACGCCGCGGGCGTCGCCTGCGTCGTGATTCCCGTCGTCCTGGCTCTCATCTTCCAGCGCTACTTCGTGCGCGGGCTGACGGCGGGGGCGGTGAAGGGCTAGCCGGTTTTCGATAGGAGCAAGTGAGAATGGCGAAGGTCGTGTTGGAGAATTTGAGTAAGAATTACGGCGATGTGGTCGCGGTCGACAACGTGAACCTAGAAATCGAAGACGGCAGATTCGTCGTCCTACTCGGTCCATCGGGATGCGGGAAAACCACCATCCTGAACGTGGTCGCGGGTCTGCTGGATCCGACCGAGGGCGCGATTCTCATCGACGGGCTGGACGTGCGCTATATTCCGGCCCACCGAAGAAACATGGCCATGGTGTTCCAGAGCTACGCCCTCTATCCCCATTTGAGAGTGCGGGACAATTTGGCCTTTCCCTTGCGGATGATGAAGATGTCCAAGGCGGAAATCGAAGAAAAAGTCCTCTGGGCGGCCGAGGCGCTGAACATCGAGGAGCTTCTGGCCCGCAGACCCCGCGAACTCTCCGGCGGGCAGCGCCAGCGGGTGGCGCTGGGCCGGGCGATCGTCCGCGAACCCTGGGCGTTTCTGTTGGATGAGCCGCTCTCGAACCTGGACGCGGCGCTCCGGGTCGAGATGCGCGCCGAACTCAAAAAACTCCACCGGCGCCTCGAGACCACCATGATCTACGTGACCCACGATCAGGTGGAAGCCCTGAACATGGCGGATGAAATCGCGCTCCTAAAAGACGGTGTGCTCCAGCAATACGCCTCTCCCTATTCCGTCTATCACGAGCCGGCCAACACGTTCGTGGCGCAGTTCGTGGGCACGCCGCCCATGAACCTCATGCCCGGCGCCTTGGAGCAGGAAAACGGAAGACTATGCTTTCGCTACGGGAACTTCGTCGTGGAGCCTCCGCCGGAGCAGCGGCAAATCCTTGAAAAAGAGACGAGGGAGAAGGTGATTCTGGGGATTCGCCCCGAAGACGTCATCGTAAAGTCGAGCGGAGATGAGGACGGCCACCTGAGCAAGGTGCTGCTCCTGGAACCTTACGGGGCGGATCAGGTTCTGGAACTCGCCTTCGAGGATATCTCCTTGATGGCGCGCACCGCCTCCACCTTCAGGGTCGACATGGGGGATGAGACCAGAGTGGAGATGCGCGAGGACAAACTTTACTTCTTCGACGCCGAGTCCCAACTAGCCATTTAATACTGCGCTGAACGGAGCAGGACGAAGCGGGGTGAACGGAGGCACTCACCCACTCCTCCCGAAACGGCCTGAACCCGATAATCCTGCAACGCTCTCTGGACTCTTACGTGTAGACTTCCTGTATTCCGAAATATTCCGGGTTGAAGTTCTCCACTATCTCGGCCACCTTGTTCACGCAGGCCTCGAAGTATTGGCGGCCCTTCTCCGGCGTGGCCCGGCGCGGGTCTCCGTAGACGCCGTTGTGCACCCGGCTGTCGGGCAGGCGCACGATCGACGTCACCCCGTGCTGAAAGGAGAGCACCAGTTCGGGCTTGTACTCCCAATCGCCCAGCCGATCCACGTGCACCATGTCCGGGCGGATGTGCATCATGAAGGACGTCTCGAACTCGTTCGCGTGGGTGCCCTCGCGGAAGTTGTCGCCGATGGCGTCGCACGTCTCCTTGTCCACCATGAAATAGCTACCGGCGACGATAAGCCTATCCCCGCTTCGGCCGTAGCGGTCCATGAGCTTGAACATCATGGTCTGGAGCAGGGGCAGATTGGGGTTGTGGCCGTTTAAGAAGAGAATCCTCTTGAAGCCGTTGCGCACGAGGCTTTCGGTGATCTCGGCGACGCACGTCATGAAGGTTTCGGCCGTCAAACTGATGGTGCCGGGGAAATTCTCCCAGACTTCCGAGTAGCCGTAGGGAAGCGGCGGGGCGACGAGGCAGCCCGTCCTGTCGCCGACGGCCTTTGCGACTTCAAACGAGCTCGATATGTCCACCTGAACCGGCAGGTGGGGGCCGTGCTGCTCGGTCGAGCCCACGGGCTGGATGATGACGGGGTTCTCGGGAATCAGGTCGCGGATTTCCATCCAGGTCAGGTCGCTCAGCATCATGGCGTCGTTTCCTCCATAAGGTTGCGGACTCAGCCGGAAACAGTTTCGGCGGGCTCGCCCTCATACATTTTGAAAAGAGCCAAGTCGAAGCCGTCCGGGTCATAGAAAATGGCGGCCCTCCAGTAACGGCCCGGGCCTCGCCACGTCACCTGGGGCGAGGTGGCGAAGCGCACGCCCTTGTCAACAAGATCCGCATAGGCGGCGTCCAGGTCTTCGGGTTCGAAGGCGATGTGGCTGCTGCCCACGTCGTTTAGGGCCGGCGGATTGTCGTAGGTTTTCCCCTCCGCTTTCAGGAACTGGATGAGCTCCACGATCGCACCTCCCGCCTGGAGCATGACGATCCGAAGCCGGCTGTCGGGCGTGGTCGAGGCGTATTGAATCCCCTCCTCGTCGGAGCTGATGTCCTCCACCACTTCGAAGCCCAGAATGTCGCGGTAAAACACGATGGACTTTTTGATGTCCGAAACCGTTCTGCTGGAATGGTGCATGGGACCTAACATGACGATCTCCCCCCCTTGGTCTTGAGAAAACCTTGCGGGCCAACCGTCTTTCGGGATGGCGCCCGTACCGGAACCTTCATGTACGAGATGTGAATGCAGTGTAGCACAAATCTCTTTACGGGGCACGAAACGCCCCACTGGAAGGGGCGAGCCGTACGCGGAGGAAAGGGAGAAACGCCTCATGCACACATCAAGGTGGGGCGGAATTTCCGAGAGAAGCCGAACGTTCCTCAACTCCCCCTGAAATTGGGTTTGCGCTTCTCGTGAAAGGCCTCCACGCCCTCTTTGAAATCATCCGATTGTCGAAGCCGCGAGTAGCAATGACCCTCCAGTTGAATGCCTAAGGACAAGAAGGTGTCTTCCGTCTCGTTGAGCAGGCGCTTGGCCGTTCGCTGCGCCAGCGGGGCGAACTGACATAGCTCCGCCACGAGGGCGTCCGTGGCGGCTTCGAGCTCTTCGTCTGCGACAACTTCCGTCACGATGCCCCACTCATAGGCCTGTTTGCCGCTGATGCGTTTTGAGCGCATGACGATGTGCTTCGTCCGTGTGATGCCGATCATCTTCTGTAAGCGCGCAGAGCCGCCCGAGCCCGGAATCTGCCCCAGGCGCTGCTCGGGCAGGGCGTAGCGCGTCGTCTCGGACGCGACCCGAAAATCACACGCGAGCGAGACCTCGAAGCCGACCCCGAAGCAATAGCCGCGGTTTGCGGCGATGGTCGGTTTCTCGCACCGCGTGGGCGCGGCGATGTTGTCGGCGAGTTTCGAGACGTGCTCGGGCGAGGCCTCCATGAAGCCGCGAATGAATCCGCCAGAGGAGAAATTGGGGCCTAAGGCGCGCAGCACGATAACGCGCACGCGCTCGTCGCGGTCGAGGTTCTCGAAGGCGGCGCGCAACTCCTCGCGCTGGCCCATGCTGATCGTGTTCATCTCGCCGCGGTCGAGAATGATGTCGCCGCGCTGTTGCTCTGCGTCCACCTCGACCGTGAAGCCGTCGAAACTGGCGCCGTGCAGGTCTTCGTCGTGTTCCATCGTCAAGTTTCTCCCTCCGTCATGGTTTGTCGTTTCTATTCAGCGAGCGCCATTTGCAGCAGCGCTTTCTTGTCGATCTTATCACTCGCGACGCGGGGGAATTCGCCGAGTTCGATGAACCGGGCCGGTATCTTGTAGGTGGCGAGGCCGCTCGCTCGAAGCGCATCGGCCAAAGATTGCGTGTCGAGGCTTTTCCCGTCATGGGTCTGGACGAACGCCCAGGGCACCTCGCCGTATTCGGGGTCGGGCGCGGCGACGACGGCGCACTCGAAAACGTCGGGGTGTTTGGCGATCTCGCGTTCGACCTCGACCGGCAATATCTTCTGGCCGCTGCGATTGATGACCTCCTTGCTGCGGCCTAACAATCTCAACCGGTCGTCCTCGTCGATTGTCGCAATGTCGCCGGTCGCGTTCCAGCCTTCCGACCAGACCGCCGCCGTGGCTTCGGGGTCCTTCCAGTAGCCCGAAGACGCATAAGGGGCCGAGAGTTTGAAATGGCCGATTCCGCCCGGGGGAAGCTCGTTCCCCTCCTCATCCTCGATCCGCCAGCCAGCCCCCCGGTGCGGCAAGCCGACGCTGCCGTTGAGCCTGAGCGCTGCGGGCTCATTGAAGTGCGCGTGTGCGAAACCGGGGGTTTCCATGCTACCCGCCGCGACCACGACGCGGCAATCGGTGAGGCTTTCCACATGGCGCGCCGCATCGAGGTTCGCCGCCGCCGTGCCGATGCGTATGGCGCGCAGCGAGCGCAGGTCGAATGAGCCCAAATCTTCTTGCGCCAGACGGTTTAAGATGACGGGCACGGTCGTCGCCACCGTGATCTTCGCACTCTCGATGAGCGCCAATAAAGCGCGCGCGTTATAGGTTTCGGGGAACGTGAAGGCGCACGGCGTCATGCCCGACGTCACCCAAACCAGCAGCCCCGCGCCCCCCGCCATCGGCGCGAAAACGCCGATGTTGTCGTCCTCGCTGATACACAATCGCGCGCCGTTTGCGCGGGCGAGACACATTTGCGCCCCTTCGGGCCATTCGCACAGCTTCGAAAAGCCGCTGGAGCCGCTCGAGACCGTGATGAGGGAAATCTCATCGAAGCGGAAAGCCCGGGAGGCGATCTCTACGAGCGCACCTGCGTCTAGCGGGGGTTTGATTAGCTCGCTCCAGGGGAGCCACCCTTCGGGAGATTCTCCCGAGAGATCGACGCGAAGGGCACTTTCGGCTCCGGCCTCATCCAGCCAGGTGGGTCGGCTCTTCTCCACCGATTCGGGCGAGGCGAAGATGACCCCCGGCGTGAGTTCCCCAAAGGCGTGGCCGAGTTCCTTGCGCCGCCACTGCATGGGGGCGAAACAGCCGATGATACCGGCTTTTTTGAAGGCGATTCGGAGGATCATCTCGCGGTTTGAGGATGCCATCTGCACCAGGGCGCGGGCGTCACGCTCGATTCCCTTGGCGATCAAGTTCGCGGCGATGCGGTCGGTGAGTTCATCCAGTTCCCGCCAGGTGATCTCTTCTTGCGAATCACGGCAGGCGATTTTTTCGGGAAAATCCCGAGCATAGGCGGCGTAACGCTCCACCATCGTCTCGCGCGTCCAGTATCCTGCGGCGAGGTAGGCCTCTATTTTTTCTTTGTCCAGCAAGGATGGCTTCATGCTTGGTTCCCGGATTAGCGGCCCTTGTATTCGGGGGCGCGTTTTTCGGCGTAGGCTTTCAGGGCCTCGCGGCTGTCTTCGGTCGCCATACAGATGGCGTAGAGCTTGCGCTCATAGTCGATACCCGCCAGAAGTTCCGTTTCCGTCGAGCGGAGGACGGCGTCGCGCCCGGCGGCGAAGGCCATGGGGGATTGCGCCCCCATCGCGCGCGCCAGTTCCTTCGCGCGGGGCATCAGGTCGGCGAGCGGCATGACCTCGGTGACCAGGCCGATCTCTTTTGCGGTTGGCGCGCCGACGCGCTGTCCCGTCAGCACCATCTGCATGGCCCAGCCAAGTCCCACGAACCGGTAGAGGCGCTGCGTGCCGCCGCTGCCAGGGATTTGACCCAGGTTGATCTCCGGCAGCGCGAGTTGGGCGTTCTCGCTCGCGATGCGGATGGTGCAGCCCATGGCGAATTCGAGACCCGCGCCGAAGCAGTAGCCGTTGATCGCGGCGACGCTCGGCTTGCCGAGGCGCTCGATGGCGGTCGGCAACTCCTTGCGCAGCGTCGCCGAAGGTCCCATTTCCGAGACCAGCGTGCGTTGTTCGAGTTCGGGGATGTTGGCGCCTGCGCAAAAAGATTTGTCCCCATGTCCGGTGAAGACGATGGCCTTCACCGAATCGTCGGTCTCGGCGCGGCGGGCGCAATCGAGCAGGTCGACCCGCATCTGGTGGGTCATGGCGTTTCGCCGCTCTGGCCAGTGAAGGGTGACGATGAGCAGCTCACCGTCCATTTCGGTGCGTATGTTCTCATAATTCATATGGAGTCCGCCCCCTTGTTGTGTGAGTATTCCCGCCGGCGTTAGAAGGCGTCCGGCTCGACGCGCGCCCGTGTTCCCATTGTAATCACGATCTGAGCCGCTTACGTCAACTGGCGTTTGGCCAGTTTCGCGAAAGCGCCGTCTATGGTCATGAGTTCGTTGTAGTTTCCGCTCTCGACGATCCCGCCTTTGTCCAGCACGTAGATGCGGTCGACCTCGCGCACGGTGCTCACCCGATGGGCGATCACCAGGCGCGTGATGCTCAGCTTGCCCAGCGCCTCCTGAACGATGGCCTGGGTGCGGTTGTCCAGAGAACTGGTCGCCTCGTCGAACATCAGGATGCGAGGCTTGCGGGCAAGCGCCCGGGCGATGAGCAGGCGCTGTTTCTGGCCGCCGGAGAGTCCGCCGCCTCCCTCGTGGAGCACCGTGTGCAGCCCCATCGGCATCGCCTGGACATCCTCTTCGAGACCCGCCGCGCGCACGGCCGCCCATGCGTCCTCCATGCTCAACTGCGAAGAACTCGCGATGTTGCTGTAGATGCTGTCGGCGATGAGTTGACCGTTCTGGAGGACGACCCCCATGTGGCTGCGCACCGCGCCCAGGTCGAGGCTCAACAAGTCATGGCCGTCGAATAATATCGCTCCCGAATCGGGACGCTCGAAGCCGAGGAGCAAGCGGTAGATGGTCGATTTGCCCGAACCCGACGCGCCGACGATCGCCACGTAATCGCCCGGCTCAATCCGCAGCGATATGTTCGTCAGCTCGTTTTCGCCATCGGGGTGATAGCGGAAGGAGACGCCGGAGAGTTCGATTTCGCCGGTCAAATCCCCCGGATCGATGTCACCCATGGCGGTATCCGGTTCCGCCTCGAGCACCGGCTTCACGCGCTCGAAGAGGGGAATCACGGCGATCACCGTCGCCGCCGCGCCCGTCAGCCCCGCCATCGCCCCCGCCAGTTGCCCGAAGGCGGTGAAGGAGACGAGGAAGTCGAGCAGGCCGAACGACGCGGGCGAGGCGGCGTCGACCAGCAGATGCCAGATCATGGCGAGCAGCACGAATGAGGCCATCGGGATGAACAGGCCGTTTAAGGCGAACTGGGCCGCCGCCCATTTGCGCGCGCTCAGCGTTTCGCGCTGCTGCCCGGCGAATTGTTCGGCCCAGCGCGCGAGGACGTAGGGCTCGGCGTTCGCCATGCGGAGTTTGGCGAGGCCGGTGATGGTCTGGAAGATCGTCGCGTCGATGGTGCCCTTCATCGCAAAGGCTGCGCGATGGCGCTTCATTTGCAAATAGGAGAAGAGGGCGCTCGCCAGCAGCAGCGCCAATACCATCGTGGCGGCGGCGAGCGCGAGTCGCCAACTGTAGTAGAGCAGCAGGGCGAAGCTGAAGACGGAGAAAATGCCGCTCATGATGGCGTTCATGGCCCCGCCCGCCAGCATCATCCGCATCCGCGTCACGCCGCCCAGCCGGTCGGCCAGATCGGCGGCGGAATACAGACGGAAAAATCTCACAGAGAGCGCCAGCAGCCGGCTCCATAGAGCGCTTTGCAGATCTTCGCCCAGCCGCCCTTCGACGCGCAGCATCGCGTAGGAGCGCACCAGTTGGAAGGCGGTGGCGCCCAGCGCGGCGAACAGCAATGCACCCAGGGCGGCGATCCACATCGGCATGTCGATGCGCGGGATGATGTCGGCGAGCAGGCGCCCGGTCAGCAGCGGCGTCACGAGAGCCACCAGGCCTGCGAGCAGGCTCATGGAGAACATGCTATGGATGTCTCTCGTTCGCCTGCGCATCACGTCGCGCAGCGCCGAGGACCCGTCGCGGACCTCAGCCTTGAAAGGCGCATAGAGCATCACGCCCCGGTTTTCGATCTGGGCGGCGTTGCGGCGCCCGACGGCGTAGGAGTGGTTCGTCGCCGGATCGACGGCGGTATAGCGGCCGCCTCCGTTCGAGAGCACGGCAATCGGGCTTTTCCCGTCTTTTGTCACCCCGGCGAAGGAGGGACCGTCGTGCTTCCACCAATCAGGGGCGAGGGCGATCTCTCGGGCGCTCACGCCGGAGCGGCGCGCAATCGTCTCAAAAGCCTGTAGCGGGTCATCGTTTTTCTCCTCCCCCCCGCGCAAATTGATTTCCGCGCCGACCGACTCGGCGACGAGGCTCATCGCCGCCTCGGCGGCGGCGAGGCCGGTCGCATCGCGCGCGCGTTCCTCCTCGGCGGACCCCAGCACCCCTCCGAGGTTCCACCGCGCGATCCGGCCCGCGGCGCTATGGGCTTCGCGGACCTCCTCATGACGCTCGCTCAGGGCGGCGGCGCTCTCCTCGCGCATCCTTCCCGCGTAGAGCAGAATCGACTCGCTGAAGCGGTAGAGAGCGGGCCAGAGCATTTCGTCGACAAGGAGGCGCGGCGTGTGAGAGGCCGACACCCTGGTTTCTTTCTCGCCGGTCTCGACCCAGGTGCGCTCGCAAAGCGGCAAGACCTCGCCCGCCGGCAGGACCATCTCCTCACGCCCCATGAGCCGCACCGGCTGGTCGGCCGAAATCCATACGACGTCGGAGTGGTGCGCGCTCAGCGTGGCGCCCCCCGGATAGGGCACGTCCGGGTCGGCTTCGAGCAGCATGGCGTCTCGCGAGACCGGTGGTGAGGCGCGAACCAGAAGCTCGGAAAGGCGCGAGACCCACTCGTCGAGCGAGAGGATGAGGTTGATGTCGAAAATGCCCTCCTCGGTCAGGCCCTCGCGCTCTCCCTCGACGATAACCGCGTTCTGAGACGGCACGGCCAGGAAACCGAAATCAGATTCCACGCCGCTTGCGCGCGGCGCGCCGAAGCCTATCGAACCCTCGGGGATGCGGGTCGTGAAGGGCCTTCGGCTCACTACCTCCTCGCCTTTGAACTCGGCCGTGAATATATCCAGATGCCCTTGTGCGACGAGGTAGACTTGTTCGGGGTCGTGGAGCGAGAGCGAACGATGGGCGCCCGCCTCGAAGGGTCTGCCCCGGATTTGCCTGATGATGTCGTCTATCGCCGCCATGGCCTCAACTCGAGGTGACCAGAGAGTAGTAGACGCCGTCCTTATCGGCGATGAGGTCTTCATGCGTTCCGCGCTGGACGACGGCGCCCTCCGCGAGAACGATAATCTCATCCGCATCCCGCACCGTGCTCAGCCGATGGGCGACGATGAGACAGGTGCAGCCCCGCCGGCGGAGGTGATCGTCGATGCCGGTCTCGGTTACGGGGTCGAGGGCCGCCGTGGCCTCGTCCAGGACGAGGACGGCCGGGTCGCTCGCGAGCGCGCGCGCAATCTCGAGGCGCTGGCGCTGTCCGCCGCTGAAGTTGCGTCCGCCTTCTTCGACCAGCGCGTCGTACTTGCCGAGGCGGGACATGATCTCGGCGTGGACCGCGGCGTCACGCAGGGCGCGCGTGACCTGGTTTTCCTCGATGGTCGGGTTCCACAGGGTCACGTTCTCCCGCACGGTGCCCTCGAAGAGAGCGATATCCTGATCGACGTAGGAGAGCATTCCGGAAAAATGGCTCGAGGGAATTTCATCCACCGAGCGCCCGTCGATGGCGACCTCTCCGGACCAGGGATGTATGAGGCCCGCCAGCAGCCGCGCGACGGTCGATTTTCCGCTTCCTGAACCGCCGACCAGGGCGACGCGCTGTCCGGGCGGGATGAAGAAGCTCAAATCCTTGATGAGCGGCGGTTCCTGGGCGTTGTAGCCGAAGGTGACGTTCTCGAAGGTGACGCGGCCCCGCATCGGCTCGGGCGCTTCCCGAGGCGGCCCGCTCACGGCTTTCACGGCCCGCTCGTCGGGTTCGTAGCGCAGCACGTCGTCCAGCCGGGCGAGATCGCCCTGCGCCGTCTGGTAATTGGCGCCGAACTGCACGATTCCCGCAATGGGCGCGAGGAACTGCTGCGTGAGGAGTTGGAACGCCACCAGGGAGCCCACGGTGATCTCCCCTTCGAGCAAGCGCAGTCCCCCGACGCCGAGAATAGCCACCGTGCCGAGCGCCGAGAGGAACGGGGGAATCAGGCCGAGAAGCCCCGTCAGGCGGCTCAGCTCCTGCTGGGCTACGAGGGCGTTGACGTTCATTCCCGACCAGCGGGCGAAGAATTCCCCCTCCGAGCCGTTGGCCTTCACCGTCTCGATCATGTACAGCCCGTTGACCGTCACGCCCGCCACCTTGCTTTGTTCCTTGAGCAGGCGTCGCACGCCGTTTTGCCTCGCGCGCGAGACGACACGAAGCGCCAGGAGGTTGATGACGACGATGGCGAACGCGACCAGCGTCAATTGCGCGTCGTAGGCGTACATGACGACGGCGAAGGCGCCCATCCTGAGTACGCCGAGAGCACTTGTCGCCAGTTGGCCCGAGAGCAGTTGCGCGACCCTTTCGTTCAACGCCACGCGGTTTGAGATGTCGCCGATGAAGCGTTGGCCGAAGAAAGTCATCGGCAGGGTCAGGATATGCCAGAAAAAGCGTGTGGTCATGACGAGGGAGAGCTTGATCTCCATGCGGGCGAGGGAGACCTGCTGCATCCAGACGAGCAGGCCTTGTAAAACGGCGGCGATGGCGAGACCCGCCAGCACGGGCGTGACCCAGGTGTCGCTTCCGGGGATCAGCACGTTGTCGATAAACACCTTGATGAGCGTCGCGGTGGCGAGGGCCGGCGCCGTGAGCGCCAGGGTGGCCAGGATCGCGAAGAACAGGGGGGCGCGCGCGCCCTCCAGGCGGGAGAAGATGCCGCGCCAGGCGCTGGGGCGCGAGCCGCCCCGGCGCATGTCCGGCCCCGGCGAGAACGCCAGGCATATGCCCGTAAATCCCTCGTCGAACTCCTCGGCGGACATCTGTTGCGGGCCGTGCGCGGGGTCTACGACGTAGTAGCGGCCTTTCCTGAAGCCCTCGACCACGATGAAGTGATTGAAATTCCAGAAGACGATGAGCGGGAAGGGGAATTTGCGCAGATCCTCCGGCTCGCACCTGAAGCCGCTCGCGATGAGGCCGTATTCGCGCGCCGCGCGGAGCACGCTGTCCGCCCGGCTGCCGTCGCGTGATACGCCGCAGCGAACACGCAATTCCTCGAGCGGCACCCAGCGTCCGTAGTGGGCGAGGACCATCGCCAGACAGGCTGCGCCGCACTCGGTCGCTTCCATCTGGAGGATGACGGGTGTCGCGCGCCGGCCCCCGCGCCTCGGGATATTGGCCCTTTCCCTCAGGTCCACGCTCAAGGCCGCAGCACCTCCTTGAGCGAGGGGACGACGAGGGTGATGGGCGCGCGCTTTTCGGTCTTTATCTCGACGTTCACCAGCGTGCCGAAAGAAAGCGTCCGGCTCTCGCCCTTGGGCGAGGTCCACGCGAAGCCGCTGGCCGTCGACGGATCGGGCTCGAGGATGACGCGGGCGGCGTATGGCGGCCCGCTCGCAGAGAACCTCCGCGCGAGTTCGGGGTTTTGCAGGGTGGCGATCATGCCCTGGAGGCTCGCCGGCAGATCGGAAATTTCTCCTACTCGTCCGAGTACGTAGCCGTGTTCTTCTTTCGTCGTGTTGGCGGGAGAGACCAGAACCTCCATGCCGGGCGCGACGTCTTTCCCCTTCTCGGGCGGAACGTAGATGAGCGCCTCGAGCGTCTCCTCTCCCGTCTTGATGCTGAGCAGGGAATCGCCCGCCTTGAGCACGGCGCCGACACTCACCTTGAGTTCGGCTATGCGGCCCGAGACCGGAGCCAGAATCCGGTGGGTGTCGATGAGGGTTTCGAGCCTGCTCGCTTCGCGTTTGGCCGCCTCGAGACTCGCTTGCTTTTCGATGATTCTGGCCTCGCTCCGGTTGCGGCGCTGAAGTTCTGCAAATTCCAGTTCGTCGCGCTCGCGCAGGATGCCGAAAAGCGCGCGCCGGGCGTCGTCGAAAGCCTGTCGGCTGCGCTCGATAGCCTCTTTGGCGACGATGCTCTCCTCATACGCTCTGCGGTAGGTTTCGAGCATCTGGCGGGCGCTGCGCTCCATCTCCGCCAGGCGCGCGTACTGCCTGGCGGTGTTCCTGCTCATCAGGGCGGTTTCGGCTTTTTCCGCCGCCTTGAACGTCGCCAGCGTCCCGGTGCGCTCACGCACCAGGTCCCGCGTGGCGCGAAGGCGCTCTTTCAACTCCTTGTTGAGGAGTATGGCGAGAACGTCTCCTCTCTTCACTTTATCGTTGACGCCGTGCATCAGCCCGGTCACCGCGCCCACCCGCTCAGCGGCCGCCGCCACGAGCGCCCCCCCGCGCCTAATCAGCATGCCGGGGGCGGTGACGTAGCTCGATACCTCGCCCTTGAACGACCAGAGGAGTGTTGCGGCGATTATCGCGATCAGGGTGAGCAGCGCGAGCCACCCCTTGGCCGAGGTCACCGATAGGGTGCGGTCGAGCCGCTCGGGCGTCGAGAGACGTTCGAGCGCTTTTTTTCGGAACAGATTCAGTCTCTCCACACCTGATCACCGGGAATTGCAGGTTGGGAGGCAAAGCGGAACGGGCGAATCGCGCGTCTTTCGTTTACTTTCCGCCGAAAGACGATTCATCCGGGAGCGCCGATGATGCGGCTTGAGTCTGCTCCTGTGGTCTTGGTTTTCAGCGTTGCCCGCGCGGGAGACGTCTCGGGATTCAGCCTTCGGGGGCCGCCGCGAACAGGGGACATGCACGCCTGGGCGTTGCGTGTCCTGTTTCTTCGTGCGGCTTCCGATCGACCGAGGGCGTCGAGCGCATCGCCCACGTCCGAGGCGGCGATTCGAGCGATTGGGCGTACCTACCCGCCCGAACGATCATCCGCCGGTTTCGGTTCCAGCATCCGATATCGTCTCCCCGAAGTAATCGGCGGCGCGCGCCGCCGGCTTCAGTACGTGCCTGCCCCTATTACGTATTGAAATTGTTAGTCTTGTGGTGGGGGTTGTCAAGCGAACGCAAGACGCATCCGCCGAGAATAGCGGCTGAAACGGTGTTTGCTGCGGCGTCCCGACTCTCTCGCGAGAGAGCCGGGACGCCGCAGTGGGCAATGGAGGAGAGTCCGGTCCCGCTACGCTCCCAGCTTCAGTTTGAGCCAGTCGAAAATCTCGTGCGCATAGGGAGGCACGTTGTCCATCTGGCAGTGCTGGGAGCCTGTTTCCGTTCCCTTGACGATTCGGAAGGTCTTGTCCTTCGAGCCCGAGGCGTTGAAGAGCTTGCGCGCCTCGGCTACGGGTATCTGCTGGTCGCCTTCTCCGTGAATCAGCAAAAACGGGCAGCGCATGTTCTGCACAACGCCGTCGAGCTTGAAGTCCCCGAGTATGTCGAGGCACTCCTCGGTGGAATCGGAGTTGAAAATCCACGTCAGGTGATGGCCGGGTACCGAGAGGGCCGTCTTGTAGGCGGCGGCGATTCTGTCTTGCCAGACTTTCTGGTAGTCCCAAATCGCCCCCCAGGCCACGCACGCCTTGAAGCGGTGCTCCATGCTGGCGTTTCTGGGCGCGTAGTAGCCGCCGAGGCTGATCGCCATGACTCCGGCGCTCTTTGCGTCCACGTCTGTTCTCGTCTCCAGATAATCGAGGGCCGCAGCGCCTGCGACTTCATGGTCGTGGCGCAGGTAGAGTTTTCTCGAACGGATGGCCTCTCCGTTTCCGGGCGCATCCACGGCCAGCACGCTCATCCCCCGGCGCGCGAGGTCTTCCGCGCCCATGATGTATTGAATTTCCTTGGAAACGTCGAAACCATCGAAAGAAACCACCACGGGCGGTTTTCTTTTTTTCGTGTTCTGCGCGTGAACGAGTATGCCGGGAAGCGTCTTTTTGCCCTCGAAGGGAATTTCCACGTGCTCGATGCGCGGAGCGTCCGTGAGAGCGGCGAAGCGCTTGAAGCTGTCCAGCGATTTACGGTACGCGGCGTTCGCCGCCTTGTCCTTGGGCGTCCTGAACCGCTCGCCGAGTTGGTAGTAGAAACACGCGCGCTTGAAGAAGGCGGCGGCGGAGAGATTGTTCTTCTTCCGCGCGGCGGCCATGCCTAAAGAGCGCATCCTGTCGGCCTCGCTCACCCATTCATCGAACCAGGCGTCGTCGTCCCCCTCCTTGCCCTTGAGTTTCCGGCAGACCCTGTCGACTTCGCCCATGGTGGACGATCCCCAGAAGGACGTGGAATAGGCGATGCTCACCCCCGCGGACCAGCGGTAGTCATTGGGAAAATATGCGAACCATGGTTCCTTGCGAACGGCTTGTGCGGCTTTTGCCATGAGGCGTTCTCCTTACGGGAAATCAGAAGTTATCGTGCGTGCATCTATTGAGGGGTGGCGCGGGAAAATCGAGAAAAACGGATTTTTTTATCCAGAACTTCTTCGAAATTCGTGCTTCCTCGTTTCATTGTTCCAATTACGAAACTTATATCACGGCATCGTTTTTGCGTCACCGGTGGGGAGAGGTTCGGTTAATGGGGAGGTGGCTGCAAGACGCCGGATGACAGGGCGAGAGGGACGCGGTATTTTGAGAGGTGGAAAATTTTGTAAGCGTAAGATGACGGAGAATACAATGGATAAAGACAAATCCCTGACGCTGTTGCGGGCGCACAAGTCCGTACTGGCGGAGCAGTTCGGCGTCGCCGACATTGCGCTCTTCGGATCGACTGTCCGTGATGAAGCGGCGAGCGACAGCGACGTGGACGTTCTGGTTCGCTTCGACGGCCCCACTACGTCCAAACGATTTTTCGGCGTCCAGTTCTACCTTGAGGATTTGCTGGGCCGCCCCGTCGATCTGGTGACGGATAAGGCGCTGCGTCCGGAGTTGCGCCCGTATATCGAGAAAGAAGCCGTTCGTGTGTAGCGCCGAACAACGGCAGTGGCGTCTATACGTGAACGACATGATCGAATTTTCCCAGAAGGTTCAAGCCTACACGGAGGGAATGAACCAATCTGATTTTCTCGCCGATTCACGAACTTACGATGCGGTCCTGCGAAATCTGGAACTGATTGGCGAGGCGGCCACCCACATCCCGGATGCGATCCGGGAAGCCCACCCGCAAATCCCTTGGCGAACCATCATAGGTGCGCGTAACCGCATTATTCATGGATACCTGGGGATTGATAGCGACCTGATATGGAACATCGTTCAGGAAGACATATCCGCCCTGTTGCCGGCTTTGAGAAAGATGGCGGAAACGACAGAATAGAGACAAAATCCAGGAAGATTTTCAGCTCGACCTACAGACCCACTGTGTGAGCATATCAGCAGTAAAACCAATCACCTTCATGGTGTCACGAAAATCCCTGGCGCGGCATACGTCTTCACCCGCTGAATGGAGTGGTCTTGCGTCGTCACAACTTCCGCGCCTCTTCCCAGAGGCGTTCCTTTCCCGCGGATTGATACCATTTATCGAATTGAGCGCGGTACTGCCGCCAAGGCTCGGAGAGGTTTGGCCGGGTGTCCCGGCTGAGCGGATGCCAATTTATCGTAAGCGCTGCCATTTCCCGTAAGGGTATCGTAAGCGCGACCATTCACTATAGAGGTAACCACGGGGGGTGTCCTGACTCGATGATTGCATTGCAATCGTCGAGTAGGGTAGAATGCGTCGCAGAGGGAGGGCATGAGCATGGCGAGCATCACGATCCGCAATCTCGACGATGACGTGAAAACCCGCCTTCGCATGCGGGCGGCGGAGAAAGGTCGCTCGATGGAAGAAGAGGCGCGCCAGATCCTGCGCGAGGCCGTCGGGCGGGAAGAAGTGCCCGCGAATGGTCTGGGCACGGCGATCCACGAACGGTTCAAGCCCTTAGGCGGCGTTGAGTTGGAGTTGCCGCCGCGCGAGCCGATGCGCGAACCGCCCCGCTTCGATTGAGGAGCGGCGATGGTATTGCTCGATACGAATGTGGTGTCCGACTTGATGCTCGTCTCCCCGAATCCGGAGGTTCTTGCCTGGGTGGACAACCAGCCATCCCGGGAATTGTTCGTGACGGCGATTACGGAGGCGGAAGTCCGCACCGGCATTGCTTTTTTGCCCGAAGGCGCACGCCGCCGGGGTCTTGTGGACGCCGTCGAACGAACTCTCGGCAGTTTGTTCGCAGACCGCGTTCTACCGTTTGACAGCGGCGCGGCGTGCGCCTATGCGGAGGTTGCCGCCGCCCGCCGCGCTGCCGGACGGCCGATCTCGCAGTCGGATTGCCAGATCGCGGCGATCGCGCTCGCGCGCGGGATGGCCGTGGCGACGCGAAACGTCCGGGATTTCTCCGAAACCGGGGTTGATGTGATAGACCCGTGGGCGGGTGCGTGAGGGCATCTCTCTATCAGATTGGTGTGAGCACGGAATGAAACCGTACGTTTGTAGCGCAGGCATGAAGGTTTAAAATCCATGCTCTTTTCAAAACATCGTAAAATCGTAGGGACAGGTCCTCGTGCCTGTCCTTGCGAAGGGCAGCCACGGCGGCAGGACAACCCGAAAGGATTGCCCTACCAAGACTGGCCCAGCGCCTTTTTGAGTTCCTTTTCATGGCCGAGGCCGAGTATCCATGCTTCCTCGGTTTCGATGATACGGCGCTCGGTGGCGTCGAGAAAAGGAGCGCCTTGGAACAATGGGACTAGCCCTTCCTGAGCATCGAGCCGGGCGAAGGCCTCCGCGTTCACGCGAACCTGGGCGGCGTCTGGTATCTCGCCCTCATTCTTGCGTTCTTTAACCTCTCGCCTGAGTAGGGAGGGATAGATTTCGGCGATCACGGCGGGCGCTTGGGGCGCGCGGAGACCTGTATCGAAGGGCCAGACGGCAGCACGGCCTTTCAAGCGCGGGTCCTCCATCAGGCGTTTAAGAGCGGGGAGACCCAGTAGCACCTGTGAGCCGACCGACCCGGCGTAGAACAGTTGCCAGACGGTCTTGGCTCCTATTGCGCGGCGATCGGCAATGCGTCTCTCGGGAGGGTGAGCCTCCCGGCCCGTGCGGCTCGATTCGCGGGTCGGCACCTCCGGGTATGGCCAGGTTCCCGGTCGGCCCCAGAAAGGCCCGAGCCCCGGATAGGCGCGGTTGATCTCCTCCGCGACTGCAAAACGATTATTGGTGTTATCCCCGGCGTCTTCGATGAGGACTGCGAGCCAGTTCCAGAGTGCTAAGGCAGAGGCCTGGCCCGTCAGGTGCGCCGCGACTCCGGCGGGGTATCCGAAGGGAAAATCAAAACCGATCAATACCTGGCGGGCGGCGTCGAGTTCTGCGGCAATGAGGGCGGCCAAGCGCTCCACCGCGTCGTGGCGGGTGCGGGCGTAGGCGGGTTCGTCCACAATGCCGTCCCGGGCGACGGCCCACCAGATGGCGTCTTTGGCGGGAAGGTCGGGGCTCGGTGTCGAGCGCGCCGACCAGTCGACGATGACGTGGGTGCGGAAGAGGGTCATGGGCTGCTGTAAGCGGATCTTGAGTCCGCGTGATTCATCGCCTTCATTTGGGCACATCCCCAATCACTCCCCCCTTGAGGGGGAGTCGGCAAGACGAAGGCGAAGCCTGAAGTCGCGCCGGTGGGGGGACTTTTTATTTTGTGAGAGCTTCGTTCGATAATCATTCCCCCCACCGCATCAGCCTTCGCGTACAACGCTCGGCTTCAGCGACTCCCCCTCAAGGGGGGAGTGGTTCCAATTTGTTCGCCATCCCTCAGTAAGCGCAGCGACCTGTCCCTATAAAGACCTTTTTTATTCCAGCGAATTACCTTGTTCGATAGGGGAGCGAGAAAGAGTAGATATTTTTTCATCAAGTTGTTTAATTACTTCTTTGTCGTCCAGAAAAAGAAAAAGCTCGTAACCAACGCGAATATAAGTTTCGATTACAAGTCCTACCAAGTATTCCAGTTCATGTTCAGGATAGTTTGGCTCAATCGCAGTTTCGCCTATCCGCCGCAGGGCGTGTTTAATCCCGCCATGAGTGAAATCGTGAAAATACTTTTTGTTTGCTGCCATATTTTGGCGAATCCAAGAAGCATGAATTTTCGCTGTGTCGTCATCGTTCATTGCCTGTAATAAGTCAGAAAACCCTGGAGGGTTCCCCTCGGCAAATCGCTCGATTTGTTCATCAGTCGCGCACTTCAACATCCAAACACCACGAACAAAACTTTCCAATAGAGGCCTCGCAAGCGCCAAAGCAGGTCCTGGCAGTTTAGTCGCTAAAATGATAATCGCGTCGGCGACATCCAAAGAGTGCTGCAAGAGGGCTACTGCCACTTTTCCCCTTCTATCAACAGCGAAGTTTCTGCCGTTTGTTTTTTCTTGCAGCCATATTCCTAAGTCTTTGGCTTGCGAAATGGCTTGAGATAGAGACATGGACCATATTGCTCCCGAGACTCAGTTAAAAAACTGATGTGCTTTCAATCTAGAAGAACCTAGATAGGCTCGCCTCTTAAAAGAAAGAAAAATGACGACTGTTACCTCATTCCTACCCGCAGAGTTTCTCCTGGAGCCAGTCGAACATGTAGGTCGCGCCGATGGCGTAGTTGTCGCGCTGGCAGTGCTGGGCGCCGCCTTCTTCCACGGTGAACACCCTAAGCGTCTTGTCTTCCGAGCCGACGGCGTTATAGAGCGCTTGCGCGTCTTCTAAGGGAATCTGCTTGTCGTCCTCCCCGTGCGTGACGAGGAACGGACACCGCATCTTCTGCACGACGCCGTCGAGCCGGAAGCCGTCTAGCTTGGCCAGGGCGTCATCGAGCGAGTCCGCGTTCAGTATCCACTGGATGTGATGGCCCGGAACGGAGAGTTCCGCCTTGAAGGAGGCGTCGATGCGCTTTTTCCAGGTGGCGTAGTAATCCCAAATCGCCCCCCAGGCGAGACACGCCTTGTAGCGCGGCTCCATGCCGGCGATGCGCGGCGCGTAGTAGCCGCCCAGGCTGATGGCCATGACGCCCGCGCGGTTCGCGTCCACGTCGTCCCTGGATTCTAAGTAATCGAGCGCGGCCGAGCCAGCGACCTCGTAATCGGGGCGCAGGTAGATCTCGCGCAGGCGGATGGCCTCGCCCGTGCCGGGGCCGTCCATCACCAGACAGCTCATGCCCCGGCGCACGAGGTCTTCCACGCCGCGCGTGTACTGGAGTTCCTTGTTCACGTCGAGCCCGTCGAAAAAGACCACGACGGGGGGTTTGCTCTCGTTCGTGTTCTCGGCGTGCACCAGATAGCCGGGCAGGTGTTTTCCGCCCTCGAAGGGAACCTCCACGGCCTCGATTCTGGGTCTGTCCGTCAGGCGGGCGAAGCGGCGGAAGCAATCGAGTGATTTCTCGAACGTGGCCAGCGCACGCTCGTCCTTGGGCGTTCTGAAGCGCTCGGCCATCTGGTAGTAGCAGGTGGCGCGCTTGTAGTGGGAGGCGGCGGAGAGGTTCTGGTTTTTCTCCTCGGCGGCGCGGCCCAGATCCCGCACGATGTCGCCCATGCGGTCCCACTCGTCGAACCACAAGTCGTCGTCGCCCAGGCTCTTGTAGAGGCGGCGGCAGACCTTGTCGACTTCGCCGATTTCGGTCCCGCCCCACTGCGCGCTCGACACCATGCCGCAGATGGCGGCCGACCAGCGGTAGTCCTCGGGAAAGTATGTGAACCAGTTCGTGTTCGCGGGTGCTTCGGGCATGAATGTCCTCCTTTGGGCCGCATTCGGTATGCGCCGGAGCGGATGAACGCCCGGTTTCAAGTCGCGCGAATGCGGGTTTTCGGGTTGAATGTAAGCGCTGAGGATCATATCTTTGTTCCACGCTGATAATCAAACCGAAGAGCGAACCGCGGACATTTTGCGGAAAGAGGAGTGTGTGATGAGCGAGGGAAAAGACTTCGGCGCCGTGCTGGACTATATCGATACGAATGCGGAGCGCTTCGTGGCGGATTTGCAGGAACTCTGCCGCCAGCCGAGCATCTCGACGACCAACGTCGGCGTGCGGGAGATGTCCGCCCTGCTGGAAGCCCGCGTGGCGCGCTCGGGCTTAGAGACGACGCTCCATGAGACGGGGGGCAACCCGATTCTCACCGCGCGTCTTAAAGGAAGAGGGGATAAGACGCTTCTCTTCTACAACCACTACGACGTGCAGCCGGCGGAACCGCTTTCTGAGTGGAGCAGCCCGCCCTTTGACGCCGAGGTGGTCGATGGCCACGTCATCGCGCGCGGCGCGACGGACAACAAGGGCAACATCATGAGCCGCTTGGCGGCGTTCGAGGCGTTCCTTGCGGTGCGCGGCGAGCTTCCCTGCTCGGTCAAGTACATCATCGAGGGAGAAGAAGAGGTGGGAAGCCCCTCGCTCGAGCCTTTCGTGAAGGAAAACGCGGATTTGCTCGCGGCGGACGGCTGCGTCTGGGAGGACAACACCACGCGGGTGGACATCCCCGTGCTCTCGCTCGGCAACAAGGGCCTTTGCTACATGGAGCTCACGTGCCGGACGGCGAACGTGGATTTCCACAGCTCGAACGCCCAGATTTACGAGAACGCGGCCTGGCGGATAACGTGGGCGCTCTCGACCATGAAGGACCGGGACGAGAACGTGCTGGTGGAGGGCTTTTATGACGACGTGCTGCCCATCACGGAGATAGAAGACGAACTCATCCGCCGCGTGCCGCCCTACAACGGCGCCGAGCGGCTCGAGAAGTTCGAGTTGCGTAAATTCCTCCTCGATCTCAAGGACGAGGACCTCCCCCGCCGCCATCTCGCGAACCCCACCTTCAACATCGCGGGCTTTGACGGCGGCTACACCGGCGAGGGGGTGAAGACCATCGTCTCCGCCCGCGCGCGGGCCAAGGTGGACTGTCGCCTCGTGCCGAACCAGGACCCTTACAAGATAAGGGACTGCGTGCGCGCGCATCTGGACAAGCACGGCTTCGAGGACATCGGCGTGGAGCTTCTGTTCACCTCCTATCCGGCGAAGAGCGACCCCGAGGCCGAGGTCGTCAAGGCGTGCAACGCAGCGTCGCAGAGGCTTTACGGGGAGGACGCCATTATCAATCCGTTTGGAAGCGGGAGCACGCCGACCTGGATTGTCCTCAAGCATCTGGGGATGCCGCTGTCTTCCACCGGCGTGGGCCGCATTACCTCGCGCACGCACAGCGCGAACGAGAACCTGAAAATCGCAGACTTGATAGACGGGGCCAAGTGGATGGCCGCGATATGTGAGGAGTTTAGCCAATTGTAGAGGGAGTTCATGAGGGCCGCTTATCGAGCGGCTTGTTTTGTAGTCACGCACACAGGAGAAGAAGATGCACGTTTTCGATCTGGAGAAAGAAAAGGAATTCAGCAAGGAAAAGCACGTGGAGAAGATTTTGGGCCGCTTCGAGGAGGGCGACGTGACGGTGGCCTGCTGGGAGCCCGGGCAGGTGAGCCCCTACCATTGCCACCCCCACGCGACGGAGATTTATTTCTGCTACAAGGGCGGCGGCAGGATGAAGACCCCCACCGGCGAAGTGGACGTCATCCCCGGTTCTTTCATCGTTCACCCTCCGGGCGAGGCGCATGAATACACCAACGGCTCGGAGCGCACGCTGCTCTACCGGGTGCGCTACGGCGGCGATAAGGTTTCGCGCCACCTGGAATGGCCCACCAACCCCAACTGGAAGCCCCGGCCCGAGGACACAGAGTATTTCAAGGACGCGTAGAAGGTTCTCTCCGGCGGATTTCTCCGGTAATCAATCGCGGTTCCCGAAAAGAGGTAGGGGCGGTTCGCGAACCGCCCCTACGGGAGAATGCGCAAACCGAACCCGTCCAGAGATAATGAACCCCCTGACCGGAGCGCGCCTGTGAGCGACACGATGGATTTTGATGAGAACGCCTCGCGCCGGGCCGAAGCCATATACCAGACTCGGGACATGGTGGAGGTCAGACGGCGGACGATAGAGGCGTTAGGCCTCGCCGCCGGCGCGGGCGTTCTGGACGTGGGCTCGGGCCCCGGTCTATTCGCCGATGAGATGGCGCAAATGGTCGGCCCCACCGGATGCGTGCGCGGCGTCGACCTGAGCGAATCGATGATCGAGATCGCCCGGGCGCGCTGCGCCGATAAACCCTGGGTCGACTTTCAAATCGCCGACGCCGTATCACTCCCGTTCGAAGATGGGGATTTCGACGCCTGCGTGAGCGTACAGACGCTCGAGTTCGTGGCTGACGTGGATGCGGCCTTGCGCGAGATTCACCGCGTGTTGAAGCCCGGTGGACGACTCGCGGTCAGCGACGCCGACTGGGGCGCCACGACGTGGCACTGTAAGGATGCGGCGCTCTGCGAGCGGGTGATGGCTGGCTGGCTGGAGGGCTTCGCCCATCTGAGGCTTCCGCTCACGCTCAAGTCCAAGCTCGAGGCGGCGGGCTTCCTCGATGCTTCCGCCCACGCGATTCCCGTTCTCAACACCGTCTACGGGCCCGAGGGCTTCAGCTTTCACTTCATCCGCCTGATTCAGGGCGTCGTCCCGGGGCGCACTGGTCTCACGCAGGAAGAGGTGGATGCCTGGGCGGACGACGTGCGGGAACAAGGCGAGGCGGGCGCTTATTTCTTCGCGCATTACAGGTACCTGTTCACGGCAGATAAGCCGCACTGAGGCGGGGTCAGTCTTTTTTCGACTTGAGCTTCTTGTAGATCACGGGGATGAGCGAGAGCGCTGCGAGTCCCACCAGCGCGATGATGACCTGTGGCGTGAGTATTCCCTTGGCGGAGAACTCGCCCCCCGCCTCGAATAAGCTGCCGAGCCCTGCGCCCACCGAGGCGAAGACGAACGACCCGGGGATTATCCCCAGGAACGTGCCGATAAAGTAGACGCCAAGCGACACGCCCAGAAAAGCGGGCACCAGATTCACCACGAAAAATGGAAACAGGGGCACGAGCCTTAGTACCAGCAGATAACTCAGAGCGTTTTCCTGAAAACCTTCTTCCATCTTCTGGAGCCAGGGCCCCGCCTTCGCGCGAAGGGGGTCACCGAGCGAGGTCTTGGCCGCGATGAAGAGAATGGTCGCCCCCGTCGTTGCGCCCACGACGATGTAGAGCGCGCCCCAGAGGGTCCCGAACAGGAATCCGCCGGTGATGCTCATCACCAACCCGCCGGGGAGTGAGAAGATAGTCACCGCCGCGTAGGTGAGCATGTAGGCGATGACGGCGAGCGCGCCGTTCGCGCGCACCCACTCTTTGAGTGCGCCCTGGTTTTCCCTCAAAGCCTCGAAAGAGAGGTATCGGCCCAGGCCCGAGTAGAAGAAAAGCGCCAGGACGACGACCAGAACCAGCGGAATGATGAAGTTCTTATAGGATAGTTTTTTCTCGGATTCGCTCATATTCGGATGGCTGCTTTCGTGTTTGGGGTTGCGTCGCGAGAGGAGCGGCTGCCCGTATGTTTCGCGGCCAGGCGCATGTCGCCCGAACCACGTTTTGCTTCTACCATATTTCACGCGCGGGTGAAATCGCTCTGGTGTTCGAGAAAAGGGTGGCGATATCCGCGCAATTGCGAGAAGATGCCTTTTTACACAAAGCGGGGGAGAGTCGATGAACCCGAGGTTGAAGCCGTATCAGACATACGGAATCGCTTTGCTTCGCGTCTCCCTGGGCGTCTACTACATCCTTCATGGTTATTACGGCTTTCTGGTGGTCGGCGTGGAGCGCCTCGCCGCCCTGAACGCATCGATGGGTATCCCTCTGCCCACCATCGGGGCGTGGGCCGTCGTGCTGGGCCATCTGTTCGGCGGGGCGCTCCTGCTCCTCGGGTTCTACGCCCGCCTGGGCGCCTTGATGAACGCCGTCATCATGACGGGCGTCGCTGCGCTGGTGCATTTCGATCAGGGCTTTTTCATGCGCGGTATCGTCACGAACCCCGAGACCGGCGCCGCCGTCGCCGGTGGATACGAATACTCCCTTTTCCTCCTGCTCGCCACGATCGCGGTTCTTCTCCTGGGAAGCGGACCCCTCTCCCTCGACGCCCGAACGAGAGCCAGACGCGGCCTGACCGAGTGAGGGGGGGGAAGCATTGGCGACCATGCCCCGCCGAGCGTCGCAGAAGCCGGTGAGAGAACCTGAGCCATCGCCCGAGCGGCGGGCGATGATGGCGCGCGTCGGACAGAAGGACACCAAGCCGGAGTTGATCGTTCGCAGACTTCTGCATAGCCTCGGCTGCCGCTATCGCCTGCATCGCAAGGATATCCCCGGAACGCCCGACATCTGTTTCCTCGGTCGCAAGAAGGCGATCTTCGTTCACGGCTGCTTCTGGCACAGGCACGAGGGATGCCACAGGACGACCACCCCGAAAACGCGAACTTCCTTCTGGGAGGAGAAATTCAGGGTGAACGTCGTCCGCGATCGGCAGAAAATAGCCGATCTTCACCGGCTCGGGTGGGATGCGCTGATCGTCTGGGAATGCGAGACGAAAGATAAATCGAAACTCGAATCCAGACTCGTCGATTTTTTGTCGCCCGAGGTGGACAAAAAGCGAAAATAGATATACTATGAACCTACGCCCGAAAAAAGAAGAAGATTCGAGTATGGAGGCTTATCCAATGGCGGCCCGACCAAAATTGCTCGACCTTTTTTGTTGCGCCGGCGGGGCCGCCCTCGGATATCACCAGGCCGGATTCGACGTTGTCGGCGTAGACGTCAAGCCCCAGCCGAATTACCCGTTCCCGTTCATTCAAGCGGACGCGATGACGCTCGATGCCGATTTTCTCGCATCGTTCGACGTGATTCACGCCTCACCGCCTTGCCAGGCCTATTCTGACCTGGCGAAGCGCAACGGCAACGCCCATGAGTGGCCCGATTTGGTCGGAGCGGTGCGCGACATGCTCGTTCAGACCAATCGGCCCTACGTCATCGAGAACGTCGAAGGCTCCCCGCTTCGCGATTACATCGTGCTGTGCGGGACGATGTTCGATGAATTGCGCGTGCTTCGGCACAGATTGTTCGAGACGAACTTCCCCATCACCGCTCCGCCGCACAAGCCGCATCCGCTGGTCCACACGTTCGATAGGAGAAAATCGCATTACGGCAAGACCGACGAGTGGACGGACTACGTTCAGGTGACAGGCGGCGGTAATTGCACCATCGCCGCCGCGCGCGATGCGATGGGAATCGATTGGATGATGAAAAAAGAAATCAACGAAGCGATACCGCCGGTCTATTCCCGGTTCATCGGGCAGGAATTAATGCGGCATACATTTCGCAAGGTCGGATGAATGTCCCGTAGAGGTTCCAAAGCTCGCATCCGCGAGTTTTTACGCGCCAACGTAGGGCGAGTCGTCACCTCCGGGCAGATACGGGAGGCCGCCGGGTTGCACGTGACGGAATGGGCGCGTCGGGTGCGTGAGTTGCGAAACGACGAGGGCTGGCCGATCGTCACCCACAACGACGACGGCGCCTTGAAGCCCGGTGAGTACAAACTGGTTTCCGAACCACCCGTTCACGACGCCTACCGATTCACACGTCCCATATCGACCCGCGTACGCGCCCAGGTTTTGGAGCGAAACGGCTATACCTGCCAGATGTGCGGTGCGGGGGCCGGCGATGACGACGATCTGAACCCGGCCCGGAAGGTGCGGCTGCATATCGGCCACGTCGTGGATCACAGTCACGGCGGCTCCGATGAACTCTCGAACCTTCGCGCTCTGTGCAGCACCTGCAATCAGGGGGCGAAGAACGTGGTTCAGGAGCCGCCGAGTCATGCGTGGCTCCTCTCTCAACTGCGCCGCGCATCCGCCGCCGACCAAAAAGCCGCGCTCGATTGGCTGATCAGGAAATTCGAACCAAAAGAGAAATAAACGACAGGAAGCCGGATGAGCGAGGTTAGCGATGACTTCGCATTGCGTGGGAAAGAGTGGGGTTGTTGGAAGTACGGGTGAGGATAAGACGAGTATGATCAAAGAAGACGCCCTAAAGGTTACCATCTCGAATCTTGTAAAGCGGAAAGCCGAGGGAACGTATTGGGATTTCAAGTTCGAGCATCACAAAAACAAAGATGATTTAATTCATGATGTCCTATGTCTGGCGAACGCCAAACATGATGGGGCTCGGTTTTTGGTATACGGGGTTGATCCTGATAGCTTCCATTTGCATTCAATAGATAAGGATTCCGGACGGAGAACTCAGACAGATTTAGCTGGTTGGTTTCGCGATAATGCCAATAAGTTTTTTCAATCCAGATTTCCTGAATTCTATTTGCAAGAAATCACGATCGAAGGAACATTACTAGATGTCTTGGTAATCGAGGATGCTCCACATAAGCCTTACTATCTCGTTGAGAGATATAAAAAGATTCCCGCTCACCATGTTTATACGCGTATCTGTGATACGAACACCCCGCCAAATAACGCTGCGCAGCCCCACGAGGTTGAACGGATGTGGCGTGAACGCTTTGGTTTGGATATTCCTCCCTTTGAAAGGGCCAAGCGGTATTTGCGGGAACCTGATGCCTGGTCACCATTGCCCGAAAGTTTTAGAAGTAATGCGGATTCTTATCACAAAATTTTTCCCGAGTTCACGCTAAGAGCCACTGACGCTGAAGATTACATGGATTGTTATCAGGAATGGACACGCGGAGAGATTCGTACAGACAACAATCATGCCGGATTTTACGAACTTTATTATCACCAGACTCGATTGGCTCGCATTCATTACGTCAGCTTTGATAATCGGAAGAAGTCAATTGTGACTCCAAACTGGGAGCCTCGTGGAACTGGACGTTTTTATTTTTATGAGGTCGACAGTATAAATTACGCTGTTCAGAAGTTTTACTCCACCATTTTTAAGAGGGATGATTCCGTGAAACTTCGTATCAAGGGCAACGGAGAAGCCTCTGATGAAGCACGCTTACTGTGGGGTCGCTATCTGGAGATTCCTGTGCTTCGTTCGGGAGAATTGGAAGGTTTTCTTGGTCCAGACAACGAGGATGAATTCGTAGAGCCGAGCACAGACGAAACGGAGCAGTATTAACTTTTTCTTCGCAACCTGATCGACTTCGGTAAATGGCGCAATGGGCTGGATAGGAACTAATGCTAGCCCTACAGATGGGCCTGATGTTATCTTGACCACCCGGTTGGCGCAATATATTGTGTTAATTGTTCCCACTTGCAAACTGAAGAGGATACGAGATGTCTGAACCCGAAAAAAATACAGCTAAACCTACTGCCGATTGGCGTGAACGTTTTTTGAATACTATGCGACAACGTAATCCCAATGTGGGGACGTGTACGCAATGTGGGCACAAAGGCAAATCAACCGGGGAACACGTTGTAACACAGTTGATTTGGAGAGATGGCATGACAAGAATGGAAGAGGGATTCTTAATGGCTGTGCTTGTCTGCAATAATTGCGGCAATGCCCAGTTTTATTCTTTGAAGGCGCTAGGAATTGAGGATTAGCAATATAGTCTCGCAGGGAGACCATGATGAGCGAAGGTGAAACCCTTTCACCCTCACGTCTATTGCAAAATGATATAGCTAAACATGGGGAACGAATAGCAGCTATAGAAGCCGAACTTAAACATTGTGCCACCCAAAAAGACGTTACCAATCTGAAAGTTTGGATATTGAGAGGCGTGATAACCGGGATAGTCGCAAGTATAGGCCTAGCCATTACGATTATTAAATATTTCTGGCCGTCTCTAGTTCTTCCATCATAGTATTCATACTTCTACGAGATAATCATCCACAAAGCGCGTCCGACCGCTGGTTGCGCTGGGGTTTTCCGCTGATTCATGGGATGGTCGCCGCTGAATAACGATTCCCCCGACGAACAGGACACTATGATGAGCTTGCGCAGGTGGAAGGACAGGATGGTGGCGCGTCTGCTGACGCGGTATCCGGGTCTGGTGAAAAAGTGGTCTGGGAACAGGGATTTTTCCGCCGAGATGGCCGGGTATCGCGCGGGGCCTGCGTTCACGCCCTGGACGCCGCCGGCGAAGCCCGTGAGCGAGTGCAACGTCGCGCTGGTGACGACGGGCGGGGTGAGGGGGAAAACATGACGGCGGAGGCAGTGAAGTAGCCGCCCTCGCGTGTTTAACTGTCCTGTGGCGCAGACGACGCGGACGTGCGTCGGATGAGCTCGATGAGCGCCGTTTGTTGGCCTTCCAGCGCCTTCATGGTTTCTCGATGCTGGTGGCTTTGCGCCTCCTGCCGACCATTTAGGGCCGCCATGGTTTCTCTATGTTGGGCGTCGCGGTGAATCGCGGCCCGGCGCATGATGTAGAGTCCATAACCGATCAGAGAGCATTGCGCGGCCCCGACGATGGCGGCGACCCATACGGAGGCTTGTTGCGCCGAGAGGGCGGCTTGTTGCGCCGCGAGGGCGGCTTGTTGCAGGGCGAGGCTTGCGGCTTCGTATTCCGTCATTCGGTTTTCTCCAGTCTGTCCTCGTGGAGACAGCAAGCCCGGTCAGTTTCGCTTGGAGCGCGTGAAAAGTCAAAACGATTCACCAGTGCGCACAGGACAGATCGTCGATTGATGATTGAGAGAAGTCCCCAAAAGATTGACACGAGATTCAAAAGGGATAACATGGAAACACCTGCCGTCGTTTGGCGGACAGATAAATGGAGGTGAGCGATGGCGCGGGACATCGTTGAAGTTTTCGCCGAGTGGGATTCGGAAACGCGAGTCTGGGTAGCGGAAAGCGAAGATGCGCCCGGCCTCGTTGCGGAAGGGTCCACGCCCGAGGAACTCGAAGAGAAACTTAAAGTTCTCATTCCCGAATTGCTGGAATTAAATGCCCATCTTTTGTCTGACGACGTTCTCCCTCGTCAGGCGAAAACGCACTTCAGCGCGTTTGAGCGAGAAGTTCAGTTCGCCTGATCCGTGGGGGATTACACCAGGGAATTGAAAAAACGATTACGCGAAGCGGGCTGTTCTTTCGAGCGGTAAGGCAGGGGCGATCATGAAATCTGGTACAGCCCTATTACCTCGAAGCGTTTTCCCGTCGATCATGAAATCAAATCCCGCCATACGGCCAACACGGTGCTTCAGCAAGCGGGCTTGGATAAAGCCTTCTAGGCGTTCAGGCAAAATGTGTTCCCGATGACGACAATCCCAACCAACGAGACAACCCGATGAGCTTGCGCAGGTGGAAGGACAGGATGGTGGCGCGTCTGCTGACGCGGTATCCGGGGCTGGTGAAAAGATGGTCGGGGAACAGGGATTTTTCCGCCGAGATGGCCGGGTATCGCGCAGGGGCCGGGTTCACCCCCTGGACGCCGCCGGCGAAGCCCGTGAGCGAATGCAGCGTCGCGTTGGTGACGACGGGCGGGGTGCACTTGAAGACGCAAGCCCCCTTCGACATGGAAAACCCCGACGGCGACCCGACGTTTCGCGAGATTCCGGGCGACGCCGCGCGCGATGCGCTCACGATAACGCACGATTATTACGACCACCGGGGGGCGGATGTGGACCTGAACGTCGTCTTCCCGCATGAGCGACTGGCCGAGATGGCGGCGGAGGGCGCGATAGGCGGGGTCTCGCCCGTGCACGTGAGCTTCATGGGCCACATCGACAAGGAACTCGTGGAGCGCCTCGTGGAAGAGACGGCGCCTGCTGCCGCGCGGCGGCTGCGCGAGGCGGGGGCGGAGGTGGCGCTGCTCGCGCCCGCGTGAGGGCTTTGTAATCGCTCGGTCGGGCTGATTCAGAACGCGGTGGAACGTGAGGGCATCGCGACCGTCTCGGTGAGCATCGTCAAGGAGATAACGCTCGCGCTTGCGCCGCCGCGTGCGATATTCGTGCCCTGGCCCCTGGGCCATCCCTTTGGCAAAGCGGGAAATCTTGAACAGCAGCGCACCGTGCTGTATGATATGATCGAGTTGCTCGGGAGCGCCGATGAGCCCGGAACACTCATCGAGCGGGACCATCCCTGGTGATTTTCAGGGAGAAAGTGACTAGAGGAGATTATAGAAAATATGCGTATAATGAAAGTAATAATATCTGAAAATATCGATAAATTCACGATGGTTTTCGATAAAAAACTGAAGGGTTAAGTATCTGAAATATAGCGCTTTACATCGATTTCCGCAAGCCAAGGAGGTCGCCATGGACACAGCCGCCGCACCGAGTGCTCCCATCACCCGCCTCGCGGAGGACCTTGCGGGCATTTACGATAACGGCGCACGTGGGCGAGACTTCATCCGCGCCGCCGAACCCGCTCTGAAACGCTTGCTGGGCGCGGGTTCTTTCCTGCCGCCCGAGGCGATGCAGCCCTCCGATAATAGCTATGCGCGCCACTTGCTGTATCGCGACCTCGAGGAGCGCTTCGTCGTGGCGGCCATGGTGTGGAAGCCCGGGCAAGGCACCCCGATTCACGATCATGACGGCGCCTGGGGAATGCTCGGAATGGTGGAAGGTGGCCTGGAGGTTGTCAATTATTTTGCGGATGCGGAGATTGCCGAGGGTGAAGTCGAGTTGAGAAACGATGCGCCCCATACTCCTTCGGCAGGTGAGCAGAACTCGGTTTGCGGCTGCGCGGACATCCATACGGTGCGCAACCGGCGCGATGACGTGGCGGTTTCCATTCATGTGTACCCGCGCGATTTGCAGGCCTGTCATTTCTTTGAACCCATCGACGATGAAAAAAATCGCTTCTACGCGCGCCGCGTCTCGATTTCCTATACGGGTGATTCTTCCTGAGCGATTTCCGATCTACGAGCAAAAAGCCATAGAATAAGGTGGAATATCGAGGAACGGGGCTTTTTCGCTCATGCTTTACGAGGCCTGAAGTCCGGTGAGTCGCCGAATGGGCGAAGTGTGGTTCATCGACTAATCCTTCAGCAGGAGAATGAAACGACCTTTTCCCGATCTGATAGAATTCCTTACATATAAATTCACTTTCTCATACAAGAGGCTCATATGCGTAGCAAAGGTGGTTGGTATGCTGGTTTTGAGACGGTATCGAATTTTCAAATGTTCTTTCGGGACTGGAAGCCGGCGAAGAAAAGTTCGTTTTTGCCCGTTATCGCATTGCATGGTTCGCTGATTCAGAGCGGTATGTGGAATGCTACCGCCGAAGGCGCGGGCGCGATACGCATGATCTGCCCGGATCAAAGAGGATTTGGGCGAACGGATGACCCGGGTGCGGGTGATGCCGCAGCGGATTTCGCAAGAGACGTAATTGGCCTCGCCGACACGCTTTTGCTGGATCGCTTCGTGGTGATGGGGCACTCCTTCGCCGCTTCAATCGCCTTGGCCGTCGCTGCGAAACGCCCGGATCGCGTCGCTGCGACCGTGTTGATGGACCCGACAGTGCGTGACGCTTCAGGGGCTAATACGAACCTGGCGGCGTCGCAGACTCGCCCCATGGAGTTCGAGGATCTCTCGCAGGCGCAGAAATTCATCACAGAGAGCGAAGAAGGAAATTGGCCGCCCGCCAGAACGAGACGATTCTTAAATGATGTTTTGGTTCACGATGGTGTGAACGGCGTTTGCAGGGTTCCTTATGAGAAAAGCAGAATCCTCAGGTTACGGGAATTGCAGGCCTCCTCCACGAGTGATTACGACCCCGTTTTCTGGGCCAAGAGAACAAAATGCCCATCTCTGGTGTTTCGTGGAGGGGCAAGTAAGCGATTTAGTGAGAAAGCGGAAAAATTGTTAATGAACGCGCTACCCAAGAAATCACAAGCGGTCGTATGTGCGAAAGCCGGGCATTTCCCGAGTGTTTCCGAGCCAACCATTGTGCAACGAGAGCTCAAGGCGTTTCTGGCAGATCTGAAATGAACAAACGAAACGGCAACAATCTGCATATTGAGACCGAACTCAGTCGAGATTTGGGGCTCACATCAGCGCTCTCTATCGGCGTCGGTACAATGATAGCAGCGGGTATTTTTACGTTATCTGGCCTGGCTGTTAGGGATGTCGGCTCATCCGCCGTCATCGCTTTTCTCCTCGCTGCGCTTGTCGCCACATTCACAGCGCTCACCTATTGTGAATTCACATCGCTCTATCCGGAGTCCGGAGAAGGATATCTCTATGCAAGGAGGACATTTCCTCCGCCACTCGCCTATCTTGTAGGGTGGACGTTGGTGCTTGGCTACACTTCCTCATGCGCTTTCTACATCAGTAGCCTTTCTTCTTATTTCAACGAATTCGTCTGGCATTCTCCCTATGAGCAATTATCAGGAATCGTGGGACTAATCTGTCTCGTATTGCTTAATATCAAGGGAACAAAGGAGTCGGCTCGTTTTCAAGTCCTCATTACCGCCGGAAAGGTCATCCTTTTATTTTGGTTTGTATATGGTGGGCTAGAGAATTTGGATACAAAAGCCCTTGTCGAGAGAATGAGCATGGACATTCCAAAGATTGGCGCGACAGCTGGTTTGGTTTTTATTACTTTTTTTGGTTTTTCAGCAATTGCGGCGTCGGCCGGGGAGGTCGCGAATCCCACCAAGACAATTCCTCGCGCAATATTCCTTTCTATGATGATCGTGACTATTTTATATACTTTAGTGGTCTTTGTAATCGTTGCCGCGAACCTCACGGAATATACAGAAGCGGCGATGGGTAATGCGGCGCGTCTTTTCTTGGGCCCCATCGGCGGCATGATAATTGTCTTAGGTGCGCTTTTCTCAATGATTTCTGCATCTAACGCATCGATTTTGGCGGGTTCACGTGTCGTTTTGTCCATGGCGCAACTTGGGCACTTGCCCTCAGGAATCGCCGCGATCAACTCACAGACACGTACTCCCATTATTGCGCTTATTTTGGTGGGAGGAGCCATTGTTCTCTTTGCGCAAAGTTTTCATCTCGAGAAGCTAGCGCACTTTGCGGACACCATTCTTTTGTTGGCTCTGATTTTGGTGAATGCAGCGCTCATCTACCACCGGAAGAAATTTCCAAACCTGCCGAGGCCTTTCCGTGTTCGCTTCGTGCCATTATTGCCACTTCTGGGAATTGTGGCAAATATATATTTGCTCTCACTGATACTGCGGCACTCTGAGCCAGTTATCATGGCCGTCCTATGGCTGATCGTGGGGATGCTTGGTTTCTTAGCTTGGAAAGGCTCTCAGGCTGAGGAGGAATTTTTGCCAGGGGAACCATCCCGCGTAGCGCAGGTCAGTACGGAGGGTCAGGAGAGCGATTTCCGCGTGTTGGTTCCTATTGCAAACCCGACAAACGTCGCCCCCCTGATAGATCTGGCCTCAGCGATTGCTAAAGAAAATGATGGTGAAATCATCGCCATGCGGGTTGTATCTTTGCCTGAGCAGTCACCGACGAGCCGCGAGACTTCATATGTTGAACGAGAAAGAAGAATTTTGGAGCAGGCTCATGTTCGGGCCAAGACGAATGGTGTCAAAATCAGTTCTCTGGTAACGATTGGGCGTAATCCGGCGCGCGCTATCCTGGAGACAGCGAGAGAGCGCTATTGCGATCTAATTGTGCTTGGTTGGAAAGGCTATACTTCTACCGCTAATCGAATTTTGGGTGAGGTAGTGGACGATGTCGTGAATCTCGCGCGGGCGGATATTATGTTGGTGAAACTTGTAGGTGAAATGAAATTTAAAAATATTCTATTGCCCACAACTGGGGGTATGCATGCACGTTTGGCGGAGCGATACACAGCCCCGATCGCAAGCGCTTACAATGGCAGACTTGTTGTATCTACGGTCGTTTCTCCAGATGCCGGAGCAAGTCATAAATATTCCGTTGAACAAGGCCTTAGCGAGGCGGTAGGCCGAATCAACGATGAGAGCAGCGTTCATGTAGAGAGCCAAACCATCACGCATAAATCTATCTCCGTAGGAATTATCCAAGCGTCGGAAGAATATGACGCTATTGCCATGGGTGCAGCTGGCGAGAGTTTCTATAAGCGGATTCTTTTTGGTTCTATTCCTGAAAACGTTGCTAAACACACGGACAAAACAGTAATTGTGTATAAACAGTATTCGCCTGTGAAAGCATTGGTTGGGCGAGTGATGGAAAGCTAGTCCAATCACCTTAGTTATTAATATACGAATGCGTGAGCATTTTGAGCAAGAACAATAAAAATTTTGGCATCGAGGTGGCTCATTTGTCTAAAATTGTATCGAGTTCCATGGAAGCTGTTTCGGATATTCCTAGAGGCGCATCGATTCTTATCGGTGGGTTTGGCATATGTGGAATGGCACATAATTTATGTAAAGCACTGAGCAAACGAAAAGATGTTGGGGATTTCCATTTAGTGTCAAATGCCGGTGGAATGGACGGTTGGGGCGTGGGTATGATGTTTGAAAATCGACAGATCCGCTCTATTCTCGCCAGTCGTGTGGGTCCAGCTTGCAAAGCTTATGAAGAGCAAGCTCTGAAAGGAGAAATCGAAGTTGAACTTTCGCCTCAAGGAACATTCATAGAGCGAATTCGAGCAGGTGGAGCCGGTATTGGTGGTTTTTTTACACCAACGGGAGCAGGCACCGTCGTTGCTGAAGGAAAAGAAACGAGAATAATTGAAGGTCGAGAACATATTTTCGAAGAACCAGTTCAAGCGGATTATACTCTCATCAAGGCTTGGAGGGGAGACGAGCGTGGGAATCTGATATACAGGATGAGCGCACGAAATTTTAACCCGATCATGGCTACTGCTGCCGAGGTGACCATCGCCGAAGTGGAGGAAATCGTTCCCATTGGTGAAATTGTGCCAGAAAATGTGCATACGCCAGGGATATTTGTGCAGCGGGTTGTTTTAGGCGAAGACTTTGAGAAACCTATCGAAATTATGACGAATCGCCCTCGAAATGGTCTTGGGGAGAGTTAATTTGCCTTTGAGCAGACACGATATTGCAAGACGTGCAGCCATGGAAGTGCCCCGAGGGGGGTATGTTAACCTCGGGCTGGGCATACCTACCTTGGTGAGCAATTACATACCTGAGGAATACGGTGTCACCATCCACTCGGAGAACGGCGTGTTGGGTGTAGGCCCATTTCCATACGAAGGCGATGAAGATCCCGACTTGCTGAATGCCAGCAAAGAAACCGTGACGCTTATGCCGGGTGGTTCATATTTTGATAGCGCCACGTCATTTTCTATGATCAGGGGCGGGCATATAGACGTCACTATACTCGGAGCAATGGAAGTTGCTGGGAATGGTGACCTGGCGAATTGGGCGATACCTGGCAAGATGATATCTGGTATGGGTGGTGCGATGGATCTCGTCGTAGGTGCTCGAAAAGTTATCCTCACCATGGAGCATGTTTCGAGGCGAGGGGCGCCGAAAATCGTAGAAGCATGCACACTCCCTCTGACTGGTAAGGGCGTGGTGGATGTCATCATTACCGATCTGGCGGTTATTACGGTGCAGACCGACGGGCTCTTGCTTCGTGAACTCGCACCAGGTGTGAATGAGAGTGAGGTACAGGAAAAAACCGCAGCGTCTTTGCGGGTGGCTTCGGACTTGTGCGAGATGTTTGCGACTGTTTGAGTCCCCATCATGATTGATCTTGAAAAATATACCCGAGAATACTGGGGGTTGATGCGCCAACATGCTTATCGACTCACAGGTAGTATTTTAGATGCGGATGATATCGTGCAAGATACAATGTTACGAGCTATTGAAATGGGCCCGGCTCTTGAAAATATTAAAAATCATCCCGAGTGGCTCTATATCTCATGCACAGAAGCGGCGCTTTCTCGATTGCGAGAGAAAAAACCTTTGCAGTTGAATGAATTCGACTTTCCCGATTTGATACAAACTACAGGTCCAAGTACGAATGAGGAGACTAAATCGATAGAAGCGAGTGCTACATGGCCAAGTGTTTCGCTCGAGTTTTTGTTCCCCCTCGAATATTTGACACCCGAACAGCGTGTTGTTGTCGTGCTCAGGGACGGGGCGGAGGATGGCGATCGGATTGCGGCATCCGCGATGAGGTTGAAGATTCAAGAAATTTTCAAAATTGCCGACAGTGCAGATAAAAAACGAGCGGAAATTCAAAAGCACTGGGGGAGGAAAGTTTTCTTATCATCCATCCAGGATCAGGTAAAAGCAGAGCGGGTGTTCGAACGATTCGTAGAAGCTCTCGGTTTTCGAGATAAGGTGTTGTTGCAAGGATTAATGTCGCCCGATGTAGAACTAATTGTCCGCGAGGAGCGGAGAACGGGTGACGATTTTGTGGTTGTGGCTTGTACCGAGCTTCTTAGCCAAATGGGAGAAAAACTGACATTCAGCCCTGTTTGGCTTAACGGTTGTCGAGGTGTACTTATCTGGGCGTGGCGCACAAGAAGAAACGAGTGGCTGAAGTGTGGCGCGGTCACGGTTCTAAGTGATGATTCGAACATAAAAGCGATGAAGTGGTATTTGGATGGTCACCTTCTGCGTGCAATTCAGATCGAAGTCCCTCAAGTTTCTTGAAACTTTACCTCAGAACAACTTAAGCCTTCGAACCCACAGACAATGAAAATGCCTGGGTAACCGAAGACGCTCATCTCTGTTGTGTACTCAAAAATTAAATCGCGTTTTTTGTGTTCCGATCGCTTCACATATGTGGTGCGGGCCCACCGGGATCTTGAAAAATCGAGTACCTATTGCATCGGCGATAGCATTCATGATGGCCGCGGGTGCGGCAAGTATGGGTGGTTCGCCGACGCCTCTCATGCCATAAGGCGTATCATCCGCCTTGTTTTCAATCATTACAGCTTTCAGTTCGGGAACATCCAGACTGGTGGGCAGAAGGTATTCATGGAGAGTTCCTCCATAGATATTGCCGGCCCCATCACGAGGTTGTTCTTCCATTAGCGCTAAACCGATTCCTTGAAGCATCCCGCCTTCCATTTGGCCGATTACTGAGATTGGATTCATGGCAAAGCCTACGTCCTGTGAACAAACTAGCCTTAAAACTTTCACTTCACCCGAATCTAGATTTACGGCCACTTCCGCTACTTGCGCCGTGTAGATGGGGCAAGGGCCCGGAGCTTGTGTTTCGGCTTGACCCATAATATAGCCTGAAATCCCAGGTGCCGCCTTGGCTACTTCACTCAGTGACATAGATCGATCGGGCGTGGATCGGGAAAAAACGCGCCCCCCTTCGATTTTTAGATCCTCCGGGTCGGCTTCAAGTTTCTCGGCGGCAACAACTCGAATTTTTTCTTTCAGATTGTCTACAGCAACAACAACGGCGGCACCCATTGAGCGGGTCAACATACTGCCCGCCGCGTGGATGGATTCCGGTGCAGTGTCGGTATCACCGCAGTCAAAGGATACTTGCTCAAAGTCAATCTCCATTTTTTCCGCAGCAATCTGGCACATTGAGGTTGTTGCGCCCGTAAGGTTCACGGAGCCACTGAGGAGTTGAACACTCCCGTCTGCATTTAAGCGCGCCGTGCACGCGGAAGCTCCACCATTTCCGCGCCAGAAACTAACGGCAAGGCCACGACCGAGCTTCCAGCCAGGACCTTCTAAATTCACATTCGTCTTGATAGCCTCACCCCAGTTTCCTTCTTTGGCGGTACTTTCCAAAACTTTGAGCATGCCATCGTCTTTTTGCGTGCCGAATAATCCGGTGTCGCCTTTTCGTATGGCGTTTTTTTGTCTGATTTCAAGGGGGTCGATACCTAGCTCACGCGCAATAATATCGAGATGCACTTCCGTTGCGAAGAAACACTGAGGTCCACATGGCCCCCTCACCGAGCCACAAATAGGACCATTGGTGTAGACGCTCGTCATTTTCACAAGAGTATGAGGGATATTGTAACAACTGGTGAACATCGGGATGCGGGAACTTGCCTGACCCGGGGCACCAGGCCCATATGCACCATGGTCGACAATGACATCTGCTTCACGCGCTATGATTTTGCCTTCAGAGGTCACTCCGGTTTTTAAGTGTATTCGTAACCCTTGTCTGGGACTGACGCAATTATGATCGTCTTCACGCGTCATCTCATGGCGCACGGCGCGCCCGCTCTTCAGAGCAAGTAATGCAATAATGTGTTCTATAAACGAATGAATCTTTCCTCCAAATCCTCCGCCGATTTCCGTGGGGATGACTTTGACTTTCGTGAGAGGAACCCCCAAAGCTGCTGCCACTTGTTCGCGGATAACGAAGGGCGCTTGCGTTGTTGTCCAAATGGTGATTTTTCCATCGGCACCTGGTTCTGCCACACAAGCATGGGGTTCGAGATATCCCGAGTGCGCGTATGGAGTATGAAATGTGTGTTCAAAGATATAGTCTGCTTTATCCATGGCCACATCCACATTGCCCATGGATTTTTCATAGCGACCGATCACATTACCTTCTCCATTGGGCCCTAAGCCTATTTTTTCCCAATCTTCGTGAACAAGTGGGCCATTGCCGTCACGCGCCACCAAAAGGTCCACTACAGGCTCAAGCACTTTGTAGTTCACCTGTATGGAGTCTAGCGCCGCTTGGGCGGCATCCATTGATTCCGCCGCAACAGCTGCAACTGGGTCTCCGATATATCGGACGTAACCATCACGAGCTAGCCAACAGATATCTTTAATCTCAAGACCGAAAAGGTGTGGCGGACAATCATTGCTGACCAATAAGGTGCGTACGCCCGGTATTTTTCTGGCTTTTTGTGTGGTTATGGAAATGATACGAGCATGTGGGTGTGGGCTCCTGAGCACTAAACTGACCAGGGGCTGCGCAGTAGTGACGTCCGCCGCGAATTTGGCCGTGCCCACAGCTTTATCTGGCAGATCATACCTGGGGATACTTTTCCCGGCTGTCTTGTATTCACTCATGGGGCCCCCAATATACTGCTTATTTAAATGATATCTAGTATTTTATGTTGCGAAATCGAGTCTTCAGGATATGAAACCCCAAAAGAGATGCAGTGATATCTCGATTGCGAATGCGTTCCGAAAACTCTAGGCTATCGTAATAGTAATAAGTTTATCACGCCAATGTCGTGTTAGCCAAATGAAATGATATTCAGGAGATTGCTCATGCCAAATCCGATACCACTGGGTGTTTTTGGATACCCGGCAGGTCATATTTTATCACCAGTACTCCATAACAAAGCGGCTGAGGTTTTGGGTGTGAATTACCATTATCTTTCGTATGAGGTACACCCCGATTATTTGGAAGAAGCTGTGCGAGGAGCCCAGGCAATGGGATTTCGTGGACTCACGATCACAATTCCGCACAAGGTGGCTGTCGCTAAGCTGATGAATGAACTCAGCGAGGATGCCCGGTTGATGGGTGCTGTAAATACGATAGTTTTTGAAGAAGACGGTCGTCTCGTTGGTCACAATACAGATGGGATCGGTTGGCTCCGATTTTTAGAGGAAACAACGGGAGAACATCCCAAGGGAAAGAAATGTCTTGTTTTGGGTGCGGGAGGGGCCGCGAGAGCCATTGCCGTCAAAATAGCCCAGTGTGGAGCGGCTCATCTTGAAATCAGAAATCGAACATCGGAAAAGGCCTTAGAATTAGCACACTTTGTGGAGAAGAGTATTCCATCTTCTAAAATAATGGGTGGTGGTTTGGATGATTTGTATTCGGCGGCTGATGGTTGTGAGATTATCGTGAATACAACAAGCCTCGGGATGTGGGGAGACGCGGAGCGTATGGCTACCAAGCCGATTCCCGAAGACGCTATACCGAAAGGCTGTATCTGCTCGGATGCTGTTTACACTCCACCTGATACGGAATTTCTAAAATCAGCCAGACGGTCTGGCGCTCGAATTGTTCGCGGAACGGGTTGGTTGGTATATCAAGGAGCGGCTGCTTGGAAAATGTGGACGGGCGTGGATATGCCTACGGATATTGTGATGGAAGTTTTACACGAAGCGTTGGAGTTACGCCTCAAGGGTGAGGTTTAATTATCGAATGTTTTTCGTTTTTTCACACGTTCTTCACATGGCGTTGCCGCATCATTGCCCAGCCATAGGTCCCATGCACCGTGATGGCCTATGTCCACCCCTTCTTTTTGGGCTTTGGTTTGTAGCGCGATCTGCAATTCATCCATGAACTCACTATCCATAAGCTCCAGGTGTTCTCCGATGTGGCGATGTAATATTCTGTATATGAGTTTCAACTCCTCTATTGATGACTCGAATGAATATGAATCGCCTTGTTGTGAGAAAGCCATTTTATTTTCCTAGCTGAAGTTAAGAATTTTAAATACGATTAGCAATTCTCACTGATTCTAACCGATTGTTACTGAGAGTAAAATCTCTCTACATTCATTCTATGTGGGAAGGGCCGGGGGCCCGGTATTGCGCATGGGGCCGGGCCCCCGGTTGGGGGGGGTGGTGCTCGTGAAAATCAGTTCAGACAGACTTGCTTGAAGTCTTTTAAGTGGTCTAGTACGTATCCAGTTCCACGGACGACTGTGGTGAGTGGGTCTTTTACTCTATAAATGGGGAGACCTGTCTCATCATGGAGCCTCGTCCCGAGTCCTTTTAAGAGCGAACCCCCGCCCGCTAATACGATTCCTCGTCGGTAGATATCTGAAGCAAGCTCAGGGCTTGTTTTGGATAGAGCTTTTCTGATTGATTCAACTATGGCTTTCACGGGGCCGTCGAGAGCCTCTCGCACTGATTCATCGGTTAGCTTAATGGTGCGAGGCATGCCAGTGGAAACATCTGCGCCTGAAATTTCCATTTCAAGCGGCTCTGAAGGAGGAGCAGCTGCGCCAATCTCCATTTTTACGCGCTCAGCCTCGAATGATCCTATCGATAAACCGTGGTGTCTTTTGATGTGGCGTTGTATGCATTCGTCCATTGCATCTCCTGCCATACGGAGAGATTCTGAATATGCAACGGCATATTGGGAGATGACGGCCATTTCGGTTGTTCCTCCCCCAATATCAACAATCATTGAGCCTGCGATTTCATGGATTGGTAGTTTGCTTCCAATGGCCGCAGCCATGGGTTCTTCTATTAGATGGACCTTGCCGGCCCCACATTGAGTGGCGGAATCAATCACGGCTTTCATTTCGACACTAGTGATTCCTGAGGGAACGCAAACCATCATTGTAGGTCGGCTAAAAGACCTTTTGGGTACAATTGCTTTAACAAAATGACGTATCATTGCTTTGGTTACGTCAAAATCGGCGATCACCCCATCTTTCATAGGACGAATTGTTCGAATTGAATCTGGGGTCCGGCCGTACATTTCCTTGGCTTTCTTACCTACTGCGAGAACGGCCCCTCCATTTTTTGAGTTCAAAGCGACAACAGAAGGTTCATCAAGAACGATTCCGGCATTTTTTGTGTAAACCAAGGTATTCGCTGTTCCTAGGTCCATCGCGATATTGGGCCCCATCCAGGATCTGAGGCCCTTTAGAAAATGTAGTTTCATGATCTATCTCCCCCCATAAAACAAAATTGATTTACCGCCCCCCCTTTTTGAGCAAAACCTAATGCTTCAAGAGATGACTTGATAAGGCTTTTTGAGCTTCGCGCAGTTTCAGGGAAACATGCAGCACCTATTGAAATTGTGATTTCGAACTCTTTCCCACCGAGGTAGAAGGGGGTGTGATTAACTACATGTATAATTCGCTCTGCTACGGCTTCAGCGTATTCTTGGGAGGAGTCTTGCAATAACAAGAGAAAACGTGGCCCCTCATGCCGCACTAAAATATCATTTCCAGCAGCGAATGGTTTAAGCGAATTTGAGAGATGAAGAATAACTTCTTCCTCAGGCGTATCACTGAATTCTGATGAAGCGTCAGGAGCGATGCTGAGCAACGCGAGTTGACGACCCTTTGTTTCCGCCTCGCAGATAATTTCATGAAGACGAGAATGTAGATATTCCACATTCTGTTCTCCGGTAAGGGGGTCGATTTCTAAACGTGCTTGCCAGCGCAACTCGTTTTTCCGGTTTGCGATGGCATCCGCCACAAGAGCTGCAATGATTTCTCCACGCTGGATAGAAGAAGCGTCAAATTGGGCTCGACGTTTGCTTGCGAATCCTAGACAACCAAGAATTTCACCCCTTGAGATGAGGGGAAGACACGCGGCGGAACGCGCTTCAAGACGGGGTTCATCATGATGAAAGAGAGGCCTGGTTCCCTTTTTCCCCTTCAGATCCGGGAGTCTTAAGCTTTCCTTTTTGCTTAATACATAGCCTGCCAGACTTGCGCGTTCACTAATGGTCACTTCGCCCAGAAAGAGTTCCCCAAACCCAGAGGTTCGGATAAGACGGGGGACGCCTGCTTCCTCGTCGATGAGGACGAGGAAGCAGGCGTCGAAGGGAAGCAACTCGCGCGGTACCTGGCATATCGCATTCAGCAATTGATCTTCATTATCGCTTGAGCGAAGCGAAGTCAAATATCTGCTGAAGGCGGGAACGTTCATGGAGCGTCGCTCCACTTGAACGGTCGTCAAGGCACCGTCTGCAAGGTAGGCGAATTGCTGGGCGAACCCCGCGAGTATTTTTTGGTCTTTGGACGTGAAACACCAACTTTTTTTACTGTCGATGGCGAGCGCCCCTTTGTTGATTGAAGAGGGCAGGGGGGTCGCCATGAAGGATTTGATATCCTCGTTTCTGCTGTAATAACCGAGAACCAGGGTGTCTTTGTCGAACTGATTGACACTTAACGGCTCATTGTTCTCCAAAACCCAACCCATGAAGCCCTGTCCTACATCGACCGAGGCATCCGCGAGAATGTATGGGCTGAGGCTGTGATATGTGGTGAGTTGGTAGGTCTTACGCCTTTTGTTTTCAAGGAATAAGCAGGCGGAGTAGGCTTCCGTGACGTTGCTGACGAGCGTGATGAGGGAGAAAATATCTCTTTCCAGATTCGTCATTTCCAACACCCAATAGGACGGATTGGGACTTCGCGGAATATACCAAAGGCTTAGGATTTATTTCAAGTAGTTTTTTTACTAATCCCCATATCATATTGTATTTATTGATTTTATAAATAATATAATTTATTGATATTCCGCCTCTCTTAAAGTTGTTTATGCAAGAATTATTATAAGTTATTGATATTTACTTTGTTATAGTATTTAAAATTGATTTTGAGGGAGTTTCTCTACGAGTGAACGGAGAGCGCCTGTATGTTGTGTGAGGAATTTTTGTTCAGCGCAATATATTGTAGCGCTTGGGAAGAGCCGCCGGATGGCGCCTTTTCAGAAATTTATCGAATAACGCCGTGAATTTATCGATATTTTCAGATATTCTGAAGCTGTAGCGAGAGGTTTTCCCGTCTTAGTGCTCATACGCCTGGGTGGCGCTCACGGGAATCATGCAGACGAACTCCATGGTCTCGTCCGAATCGTTGTGGAAGGTGTGATTCTCGCCCGGGGCGACGAATATGGCCGAGCCCGGCGCGATGTCCCGCGACTCGCCCTCGACGGTCACGCGGCCCTCGCCCTTGAGCATGAACACCTGATGCTCCCAGGAGTGGGAATGGTCGGGCGTCTGTCCGCCCGCTTCGATTTCGATGACCCGCATCGCCATTTCGGTCTCGCCGTCGCGCTCGCTGAGCAGCCAGCGGATGCCCGCGCCCTTGGCCGCCTTCTCCGATTTGAGTTCCGCTTCCTTATAGTTCATCACCTTCATGGCGTCGCATCCTCTTGAGGTTTGAATCCGCGCCCGCTCCCGGCGGGGGTTTCACCAATAACGCGCCGAATCATACCACATTCCGGGCCGCGCGTGTCAAAGTGAATTCCGAGCGATGAGGGAGAAACCACTCCCCCCTTGAGGGTCAGGGTTGAGTCCGCACGGCGCGCATGATGGCGGTATCGCAGTCGTGCAAATCAAGGATGAGCGCTCCTCCGTATAGCTCTTCCTGCTTGGGCTCACAGAGAAGAGCCTTTTGCCCATCAGGGATTCGCTGTGTTGGATGGGCCGGCTCTTCATTTCCGACCTGTCCCATTAACGGCTTGCGACGAACGGGTCTCTACCTCTGGCGGTCTGGGTGGTCAACAGTTCACAAACGGCCAACAAGTCGTCCCAACTTGTTCCTAGATTTAAGCAAAACGAGGCGACCACATGCAGAATATGGAGCCGCACCGCTCTCGATCTCTTCAACTTTCTCGGAAAGCTCGCGCATTGCATCTTCTTCGTCGTCTTGCCGCGACGCCGCCCACACCTTCCAAACCATCGATTCAATCCGTGATTTTGTGTTTTTGATACACTCCCGCCTTGCATCCCGTAACGCTTCGCGGTCATTCAACCCAAAAATATCAATACACTTTTGACCGCGGTCGGTCTTGGCGATTATGACTCCGGTATCATCGACTTCGAGGTGAGCTGCGGGGTCTTCCTCGACAGGATTGAGCAGGATAGGGGACTCTTGGGATTCTTCGCCCATTTTTGTTGCTCTAAAATCCTCCACAGGAAATTGATCCGACTTTCCGATCCGCCGATCAGTCTTCGCCTTCGAGGGTCTGTTGCAATCTGCGCAGGCCAAAAGAAGATTCCGCCATTCGTAAGCGAGCCAATAGTAGCCGGGATGCGAGACCGTCGTACCGTCCTCAGTTTCAATCTTAATGATGCAACCCTTCTCGTCGGTTACACGATTCTTGGGCCGCCAATGTTCAATGTCTCCTGGCTGATTGACCAGAACATCGGACTCGCAGTAAACGCACTTACCGTAGAAAGGCGCTTTTCCTGACTTGTATACGCTCTGCATACGCAGGTCCTTATAAAGATTCGTGACATTCAGTTTCTGGCCGTTCTCAAAACTCTCAATCATTTCGTCGCGGGCAGCATCGCATTTTTGGCGCCATTCCTGCCATTCCTCACTCGTCGGCTCCTGAAAATTGATCTTGATCATATGTGCTTACCCTTGGGAGCAAACAAATCGCGGAGTTGTCTTCGCGTCTCCCACCTCAGCACATCGCTGTCCAAATCCTCCCGTAGCATTGCGTTCAAAGTGTCATGAACGGCTTTTTCCACCGAGCGCTGCAACTCCGTCTCCGGCGTTCCAAGCGTCTCGGTCAGGAACTTACGGAGGTTTTCAATCTCCTCGCGAGTGTCAGTGTCCGATGAGTCATATCGCTTCAATTTCGCATATCGCTCAATTTTCTGAATAACGTCATCGCTGGTCGTCGATGGCAACCCAAACAGGTACGAGGTGAGCACTTGGTCCGCACGCCGACCGCGCGGTGGATTCAGGCCCGATTGAACTTCGACACCATCCTGGCCCTGTTCGAAGAGGATCAACTGGCAGCATTCGTCGGAAAGCGAGGCTGACCCGATCACGGTCAGAGGCGCGTGTGTGCTCGCGATGAACTGAACACCGGTAAATTCCCTGGCAAGTAACCCAACTATTTCACGCTGCCACGATGGATGGAGATGTCTTTCCATCTCGTCGAGAAGCACGATCCCCCGAACACGAACGTCGAACTTGCTGCGGGTAGCGAGAAGCGACCACCCAAGAAGGTCACAGACCCATGAAAGCGTTGCGGCGTATCCATCGCCGAGCGCGCCTGCGGGAACATAGTCACCCCACTTCCCGCAAACCCGGAGGCCGGATGAGTCCAAAGCAGTAGAGCCGATTGGGAGCATTAAAATTCGATCGATCCGCTCCAGTAGTTGTTTGAGGTCGACTCCCTCCCGCGAGATGCGGAAGAGCGCATTCTCGGGATTCTGAAGCCGGGCTGCGTAATTAAAGAGGGAATAGACGGCATCGATAAGGCGATATTGATCAAAGACTTCACTCCCAATGGTGCCGAACGCGGCCCCATAACCACACGCGAGTAGCTCCGCGCGAGAAAAACCTTTTTCCGGTTCGATTGTTTGGTCAACATCCTCGGTGTTCGAATCATTTTTCTTAAATGTCGTGGTTATCGTGTAGGTTGCGTCCGGCTCTGTGGGGGAAACAAGTTTCAGCTCTATTTTAGCCTCATCGTATCCATCACGGATGACGTTCCCCGACAACTCGGTCAGAAGACCAGAGGCTCCTGTCTTGTCGCAAAGGCACATGGCGATTGAACGCAGAAGGCTCGTCTTGCCCGTGCCATTATCGCCGAGAAGCAGCGTCCAACTTGCGTTGTCCTGAGACGGTTGGGAGAGATTAATATCCACTTCTTCAAAGCATTTGATGTTGGAAAGCCGTATGCGGGAAATGTAGAACATTCGCGCAACTCCACCCTTTCTTTATGTCAGTTTCGAGCCGATCTGTCCCGGATAATCCAAGCCACTTTGCCAGACGCCCTTTTGGAACAATGTTGCTTGAAAGTCAAGGATATCTCAACTCGGACGCCGCTTAACCCGCGGAATTGACAGACAGTTGTGAGCAAAACCAGGGTGGATCATGTCTTACCTATCCTGCAACACCCGGCTGGACGCTCGGTCACGCGTGGCGGGACGGCGGCGAGAGAACTCAATGCTCATAGCCTCACCAACCTCTACAATGCCCGTCCGTGAACGAGCAGACCTTCGTGCCGGAGCGGTATTGGGGGGGGGTAAACCTTGTTGCGAAAACGCTTAATAAGGAAATTCGTTATTAAGATTTAAAGCGTAAGTCTTGATAAAAGAGTATGCTTAGTTCGATAGTGAGTAATGTTGGTACAACTTTTTAGCCGAAATGTTTTGCTCTCTCCGCTGAATGTTGTTCACTTTCGGTGTCGGCAAACTTTCGTGTCGTGACCCGAGTGTGTGAGAGTGGCCGCCGAACGGACTCAGGCGCAATGCCTCCACGAATCGCGCAGAGTACACCTGCTGCCTCCCAATAATTCTCAACAATGTGGAGTTGGTCGGATCGCCAAGGCAGCGTGGTCAGATCATTCTCCATTAGATTCTTGTTTTCCCGCACAGCTACTACCGGGATGCCCTGTTCTAGCGCGGCTAGCGTTGGTAAACCTACACAACCGTCAGGAATCACTAAACACGAAACGTCAGATGCCGATATGACACCGGGATCGGATACTTGGGATGAATCGGTAACGATTCGCGGACTTTTGTGAAGTCCCTTCAAAACACTCTCGAAAAATGTGAGGGAAATTGCTTCCGCTGCCATACGCGGCTCCACTACCCCTGGGTCCCGATTCGCAATATCCTGAGTCTCGAACATCGGCGAATGTGCCGATGGTACGTTGAATCGGCTTGATACGGCATGGGTGAGCATGGCCTCGACACCGCCCCAAGGATTAACCATCTCTCCTGCGGCATCGAAGTATCCTTGGTGGAACTCCTCCGGGACTGAGATCACTGAGGAAATAGCAATTGCATCGTATTCCCCCTCTTGTTCTTCTAGCACTGCAAAAACACGCTCAAGACCGCTAATTTCGCCGGCAGCGGTACCAAAATCGGTATACTCAGCCCTCATCCTCACGGGTGGGAAAAGTTTAATCACTTCGGGGCTAACCAGACCGTAAGATGAGCGTGCTGCACTCACCGCATTGACAGCGGCGTTGACGAACAACTCGTCTTTATGGGCATCAAGAATGACCAACACCCGGTTCGCTCGTGTCGGAACAAGGCCAATGGTGCCCATCAACAACCGAGCGATTACGCTACCTTCGACATACAGAGAATTAGCTGGCATCTCGTTAATGTCGGATGCGTTGACAACATTGGGGTGCAAAATCAATGTGTCGCAAGTTTCGGCAATCAACCGTGCGGCCGGCGTAGCATCACCCGCATGGCCACCAATTTCGGCACCTATGCCTGTTGGAATCAAAAATACGACATTAAACCGGTTCGTATTCTCATACTTGCGCGGAACAAATTCTAATATCGAAATGTTCGCGGCATCGCCAGATTCAGGCGATGCCTCCAGGCTACTGATCGCACAACTAACACGGCTACCACCTGATTTCGTAATGGCGAATCTAAGAGGTACGATGTGGGTAGGCAACCGAAATCGTATGGCCTCTCGAATTTGTGTAAGCGCATTCTGTCTATCAAGTGCTACTGGTAGGTCAAGTTCCAGTTCTCTTAAAAGCAATTCATTCTCCACATACCACCTATCGTAATGTGCGTTCAATAAAGGTCTTTTTGCAGGATGCTGCCTTGAACCGTTTGCTTGTGAATTCCGCCGCTACATCCGGCTCAAAAGGTTTACACGAAAAGATATTCACGTACACTGCGCCTAGAATATCCAACGTGTGAATGACGATTGTACTCGTCAAAATGAAACAGACGGCTGAAGTGCCTTTAGTGTGCGGCAACGTCTGCTGTTCTTCCTCGGGAACACCTACGTCATCCCAGAAGTGGACTTCGCACCTTTCCATTTCAATCAATTCGCAAAGATCAGTAAAGAACTTGTCGATATAATCTCTGTTGAAAAGCTCGGCTTCACACCCGTGAAGGTCAAGAACGAGTTCAAAACCATACACTCGATGATTAACAGCACCATACTTCTGCTTTGTAAGACTCCCATCTAGGGCTTTTAGCGGTGTGTGTCTCATCGAGTTGCTCACTAATTTAGTCTTGCATGTATTATCTCGTCTCCAAAAACTCCCAGCCGTCCTATTGAACCACAAAAACCCCGATTCAGGAATCAGGATGGCGAATATCGTGGAATCGGAGCCGGACATTGGAGGAGGCTACACGATGGTTCGGCAGGGAGCCACTAGGATGCGCAGGAATTTTAACGAATCCGCTTTCGTTTTTTATTACATGTTGCAGAAAATAAAACTCGAGCGCGGACACATGGGTTTGCCCCTCCCCCCCTCCTACGAATAAAACCTCTTCACCAAATCCTCCAGGCTGAAGTCATCCGCGCGGATGGCGGAGAGGAGTCCCGCTTCTTTGGCGAGCACGCGTTCTGCGGTTTCGGGAACCTCCGCCGCGATTTCCTTGGGCACGACCACCGCGCCACCGCCGTCCGCGTGGATCAGATCGCCCGGAACCACGGCCATCCCGCCGACGGCGACCGGCGTGTTCACCGCCACCACGCGCACGTCGCCGCGCGAGACCGTCATGCCCGCGCACCAGGTCTTGAAGCCCGCCTCGCGCATGGCTTCCAGGTCGCGCACCACCCCGTTCGTCACCACGCCCTCCGCCCCCAGGCGCGAGAAGAGGTTCGACATGATTTCCCCCCAAAGGCACGCCGAGTGCTGCCTGGGGCCGACGTCCTGTTGCACGAGAACGCAGGGCTTGGGCGCGGCGGCCACGGCCTCATAGAGCGCGATGCGCGATGTGTGCGTGCGCTCCTCGCCCGGGGCGTACTCGCTGGTCGTGAACGTCACGGCGTAGCCCAGCGCCACGCCCATATCGGGGAACATGCACTCGATGCTCGCGTCGGTATGGCCCAGCGTCCTCGGGCGCACGCCGAAGGATTCCACCGCGTTCGACACCGTGGGCGTGTCGATTTCTCTCAACTTTGCGAGCGTTTCACCAGATAGCGTCATCTATCGTCTCCTCATGCGAAAAGGGGCGGCCCCGGCCGCGCCGCGCGCGCCCCTCATGGGTCTAAAAGACATGAAAATTCTCAGGAGGCCGGATTATACGATCGCCCGCGCGATGAGAATAGGGGGGGAGCGGTAAGGACAACGTAGGGACAACCCCCCGTGGTTGTCCCTTTTTCGGACAGGTCGCGACCTGTGGGACGGCCCCGAGTAGGGGTTCGTCCCTACAACCCTGCCCGATTGTCCGGGTTTTCCGCATCGAGCGCCCATTGAAGCGGGTTGTTCAGGATATATTCTCGAACCCGGTTGAGATCGTCATCATCGCGGACGATGTGGTCGTGAAACGATCGTTGCCATTTGAAAGAGGCGAAGCCGTTTTCACGTATTTGTTTCGACGACGTGGTTTTGAACGCGCCGATCAATTCAGATAATGATTTGGTTTTCGTGGTTCTCGTAGGGACAGGTCGCGACCTGTCCTGAAACGCGCCATGAATGATCACGATGCCATGCAGGTGATTCGGCATGAGGACATATTCATCCAATTCGACATGGGGAAATTTGTTCTCTGTTTCCCTCCACCAATTGACAACTCTCCTGCCCGCCTCGTTCAAAACCATCTTGTCGTCGATGATTTCGCCGAACAAACATTGCCTGTCCTGTGCGCAAATCGTCACGAAATAACATCCGGCCTGGGAATAATCATATCCCCCCATCCTGTTCAGCCGTCGGTTTTTCATCTTCCAAAATCCTGGTTTTCATCCTATGGTTTTTGGGGACAGGTCACGACCTGTGGGACGACCCCGAGAAGGGATTTGTCCCTACTACGGCTTGTTGCCCCTACCCGCGCACACTCGCTTGCCAGTCGCGCATGGCGGCGCGGGTGGTGTCGAAGGCGAGTTCACCAAAGTCGATCGCATCGGGCGAGACGAGCTTGACTTCGGTGGTCTCGGACAGGGCGCGGGGGGAGCCGGACGTTACGGCGCCCGTGTAGACGATGAGCACGGTGGCGTTTCCCTCGAAGGAGTACACCCCCAGGAGCGAATCCACTTCCACCTCGATTCCCGCTTCTTCTTTCGCCTCGCGCGCGGCGGCGGCGGAGACCACTTCGCCCCGGTTCACGAAACCGCCCGGGAAGGTCCAGAGTCCCTTGCCGGGGTTGTGGGCGCGCCGCACGAGCACGGCCTCTCCCCCGATGGTCGCCACGACGCCCGCCGCCACCTTGGGGTCCAAGAAATGGACGTGGTTGCACGAGGCCGCGCTGCAGCAAAGCTGCATGGTGTCGTCTCCCTCCGTCCAGGGGCGATAGACGAGCGGGCTTCCGCAGGAGACGCAGAATTTCACCCCGCCTCCGAGATGGGGATGCGCTTGGGGGGCGTCCGGGCTTAAGCCAGAAATTTTTCGGCTCCGGGCCGGCAGAAGGGGTTGGTGGATTTCTCGTGGCCGATGGTGGTCTCAGGCCCGTGGCCCGGGTGCACCATGGTCTCGGGCGGGAGGGTGAGCAGTTGCGTGCGGATGCTGTTGAGTAGCACGTTCGCATCACCCATGTAGAGGTCGGTTCGCCCGATCGAACCCGCAAACAGCGCGTCGCCCACGATGGCGTGCCCCGCCTCCGTCCCGTCCCCCGGCCGGTACAGGGTGACGTTGCCGGGGGCGTGCCCGTCGGTGAGCCTGATCTCGAATTCCAGGTTTCCGACCGAAATCGTCTCGCCCGGCGCGAGGTGCGCGTCCACCTCGGGAACCGGCGGCTCGGGGAACCCGTAGCCGCGCGCCGCGTTCGGCATGTTGCGCAGGTTGAAGAGTTCCGCCTCGTGGAGCCAGTAGGGAACCCTGAGCTTTTCCTTCGCTTCGGCGACGCCCTCGGCGTGATCCAGGTGCGCATGGGTGCCGATGATCTTGGTGAGGGTGAGGCCGTGTTCGCGCGCGACCGCGATGACGCGCTCCACCTCCGCGCCCGGGTCGATGTAGGCGCCCTCTTTCGTCTCTTCACAGCCCAAGACGTAGCTGTTCATCTGAAACGGGCCGACGGGTATCCGCTCGAGGATCAAGAAAAGTCCTTTCTCAGGTCGCGGCGAGAGAGGCTCGCCTCTTAGGAATCGGGGGGAAAGATGACGATTTCGATTCGTCGGTTCGCCCGACGGCCATTGCGCGTATTGTTGTCGGCGACCGGACGATACTCGCCCATTCCCGCCCCCGAGACCCTGCGCGGTTCGAGGTTTCCCACCTCGACGAAGTAGCGCAGCACCCGCGTGGCGCGCGCGGCGGAAAGCTCCCAATTCGTCTCCCAGCGCTCCGCCAAACGATCGGATATCTGCACGTTGTCGGTATGCCCCTGCACCTGCACCTCGCGGTTCGCGTAGCGGCGCAGGAGGCTTGAGAATTTAACGAGCAGGGCCTTGCTTTCGGAGCGGACTTTGGCGCTTCCCGACTTGAAGAGGATGGCGCTCGCAATGCTGATCACGACCCGGTCGCCCGCGCGGCGCACCTCCACGATTCCGCGGCGGCGTTCTCTTTCCAACTGGGCTTTCATGTCTTTTTCGAGCTGAATCTGGAAACGAATCCGGTCCTCGAAGCGCAGGAGTTTCTTATGCATGGCGACGAGGTTTTTCTGCAGTTTACGAACCCGCTTGATACCGGCGTTGTATGCGCGCTCGAAACGTATGGCTTTCTTGGCGCTCTCGGTTTGCTGCGTTTGCTGGGAATTCATCTGCGCGCGCAGGTCGGCCACGCGCGTCTCCGTCTGTTGGCTGTGGCGCCTGGCCATGGTGAGGGACTGACTGAGCTCCTGGTTTTCCAGGTCTTTTTGTTTGATTCGCCCTTCGAGTTCTTCGATCTTGACGTGAAGTTCCTTGATCTGGTCCTCAGTTTTTGTGATTTCGCCCCTGAGGCCCGCTGCTTCATCCGTTTTTCGCTCATAGTCTTCGATGCCCACGCAGCCGGTGAGCGCAAAGATGACGAGGAATAAAAAAGCGAAGCGATGGGTCTGCATTAATCCTCTCCTCTGGAAATGAAGCGGGTGGCGTCGGCGACGTCGCGCTTGCTTCCGACGATGAAAGGAATGCGCTGGTGCAGCTTTTCGGGCTGGATTTCCATCACCCTGCGGTAGCCGTCGCTCGCTGCTCCGCCGGCTTGTTCCGCGATGAAGGATATGGGGTTGCACTCGTAAAGGAGGCGCAGCTTGCCGTTGGGTTTTTTCTTGTCGCCCGGATAGAGGAAGATGCCGCCCTTGAGGAGGTTTCTGTGGAAATCGGCCACCAGCGAGCCGATGTAGCGCCCCGAATAGGGACGGCCCGATTCGGCGTCTTCCTCTTTTAGGTATGCGACGTAGCGGGAGGTCGATTCGTTCCATTTCGAGGAATTGCCCTCGTTGATGCTGTAAATCTTCCCTCGTTCGGGAATCTGGATGTTGGGATGGGAGAGGAAGAACTCGCCCACCGAGGGGTCGAGCGTGAATCCGTCGACGCCGTTGCCGGTGGTGTAGACCAGCATGGTGGATGAACCGTAGATGACGTAGCCCGAGCAAATCTGCGCCAAGCCCGGCTGGAGGAAGTCGTCGAGCGCCGTGGGGCCGCTCTCGCCCTTGCGGCGCAGGATGGAGAAAATCGAGCCGATGCTCACGTTCACGTCGATGTTCGAGGAGCCGTCCAGAGGGTCGTAGAGCACCACGTACTCGCCCCCCTCGATGTATTCGCCGGGGACGGCATAGACCTCTTCCATCTCCTCGCTCGCCAGGGCGGCCACCGAGCCGGTGTGGTCGAGGGCCTTTCTCATCACCTCGTTGGCGTATTCATCGAGTTTCTGGACTTCTTCGCCCTGCACGTTGACCTCGCCGGTCAGCCCGAGGATGTCCACGAGGCCCGCCTTGTTGACTTCGGCGTTGATGATCTTGGCGGCCAGGGTGATCTGCGTGACGAGGCGGGTGAAGAGACCCCGCGCGCCCGGGTGGTTTCTTTCTTCCTCGCGAATGTGGCGCTCGAGCGTCATTCCCCTGAATTTCGTGGTGCCGGCGGTGGTGGTTTCCTGCTGCATCCTCTCTCTTGCTCCTTGGTGGGCGGTCGCTTGCCAGGCTACGCGGCGGCGGCTTCTTTTTCCATCGCGTCCTCATACGCTCCTGTGCGCGCGGCGCCGTTGCACTTGCAGCGATGGAGGAAGAGTCTCTGGGCGAGGGCTACGTTCGCCGCCTCGCCGCCCCAGCCCTTGAGCGCCGGCGCCTGCAGCGCGCGCCCGTAGGAGAAGCTGAGCTCCCAGGGGTGGGGGGCCATCGCGTTCATCGCATTTAAGTGCGCGGTGGCGACGGCGTCGCTCTGCCCGCCCGAGAGGAAGCAGATGCCGGGCACGGCGGCGGGCACGTTTCTGGTGAGAGAGCGCACCGTGGCTTCGGCCACTTCCTGCACGCCCGCCTGGGTCGGGCATTTTTTGCCCGAGATCACCATGTTGGGTTTCAGGATCATGCCCTCGAGCGAGACGCGGTGCCGGTGTAAGGCGTGGAAGACGCTCTCGAGCGTTTCGTTCGTCACCTCCTCGCAGACCTCGATGGTGTTGTCCGCGTCCATGAGCACCTCGGGCTCCACGATGGGCACGAGGCCCGCTTCCTGGGAGAGCGCCGCGTAGCGCGCGAGGCCGTGCGCGTTGGCCTCGATGCAATACGCCGAGGGGATTCCCTCGCCGATGGAGATGACGGCGCGCCATTTGGTGAACGCAGCGCCCAGGGAGGCGTATTCCGCCAGCCGCTCGCGCAGGCCGTCGAGACCCTCGGTGACCTTCTCCTCCGGGGCGAAAGCCAGATCCTTGGCGCCCATGTCGACCTTGATGCCGGGGAGGATGCCGCGCGAGGCGAGCAGCGCGCCGAAGTTCGTTCCGCCCGCCGCGCTCTGGCGCAGCGTTTCGTCGAAGAGGATGACGCCGCTGATGTATTCCTCGATTCCCTCCGTCGTGAAGAGAAGCTCGCGATAGGCGCGCCGGTTCTCCTCGGTGGATTCGATGCCGATGCTGTCGAGGCGCTTTTGAATCGTGCCCGTGCTCTCGTCCGCCGCGAGGATGCCTTTGCCAGGCGCCACCATCTGGTTGGCGATTTTCGCCAGGTCGTTCATGCTCATGATTTCGCTCCCGCAAGATTTGCCATGAGGTGAAGAAGTTAGAAGAATTTCCCCCGCCCCATGGGGGTTTTCCTGCTTTTCGTCGCTTTCGGATTCGCCGGTGCGGACGCCGAATTCCGGTCCGCCCCGCGTTCGATTTTTTGGTTTGGAACAAAACAACCCATCGGGCGAGGAGGATAGCAAAACCCTGCCGAAGAAGGAAGCCGCCGCTCGGGTGGAAATCATTTTCACATCGTGGTCGAATGGGCTTTCCCGCCCGGGTGAAGAGGTCCCGGATGCCCCGTTTTCCCCGCGCGCGCCGATGAGCGCGCAAGCCCCCGGCGCAATCCCCTTCTGGCGGATGCCCGCGTTTTATTTTCTGCATTTTTTCGCCGTGGGCGCCATGCTCCCGTTCCTGAACATCTTTTATCATTCCGTAGGCGTGAGCGGGTTTCAGCTCGGCCTGCTGAACGCGGCGCCCCGCCTCTCGAGCGCGCTCGCTCCGCCCCTGTTCGGAGCTCTTGCGGACAAGTTTCGCCTGGGCCGCAGCGTGGCCTTCACGTGCGCCGTCGCGAGTTCTCTGCTCGCGCTCCTCTTGTGGGGGGCGAGCGGTTTTGTCGCCCTGTTCGTGTTGATCACATTCTTCTCCGCCCTGAGAGCCCCCCTCGTGCCGATAGCCGAGAATCTTTGCCTGCGCGAGATCGAGGCCACGGGCGCGCAATACGGCCGGGTGCGCCTGTGGGGTTCGCTGGGCTTCATCGTCGCGGCCATGGGCGCGGGCCGCCTGGTGGAGACCACCGAGGTCGCCTCCATCTTTCCGGTGGTGGCGTGCGTGGGCCTTCTGCTCATTTTCGTGATCTTCCATCTGCCGAAGGAGACGGGCCGCGCGCGCCCGCGCTTTAGGGCCGACCTGAGCCTTTTGCTCCGCAGCAGCCCGCTCGCCGTCTTCCTCCTCACGACGACGTTCGCCTCGATGTCCGCAGGGCCCTTTGGGATTTATTTCAGCATCAGGCTTAAAGAGTTGGGCATGTCGGCGGACCTGATCGCCCTGGCGTGGACGGTGGGCGTGGTGAGCGAGATATTTTTCCTCATCTACGCGCAGGCCATACAGACGAGGTTCGGCCTCAAGTGGATGATAGCCGTCGGCATGATGGCCGCAGGCCTGAGGTGGGAGTTCGTCGCCCTCACGACGGACGCTTTTCTGCTCATCCTCATCCAGCTTTTACACGGCGTCGCCTTCGGCGTCTTTCACGCGGGCGCGATTCAGTACGTCGACCGCCTGAGCAGCCCCGCGACGAAGAACACGGCGCAATCCCTCTACAGCGCCGCCACCTGGGGGGTCGGCTCCACGCTCGGCGCGCTCGCGGCGGGCTGGCTGCTCCCGATCTGGGGGTTCGTGACGCTGCTCCACGTCGGCGCGGGTCTGGCGCTGTGCGCGGGGCTGGCCTTCGCCGTCTTCGGCGAGAACGTGAAGTGAGGCCGAACGCCCACTTGCGCTTGAAGGAGGCGCTGTGGGTGAACTGATGGGCTCGGGAGTGGCCGGGTCTGCGCTGGACGGCCCTTCTCATCGTGTGGGAGTATGGTGCGCGCTCCCTTATTGATGGCGCGAGGTGAATGATAGAGGAGAGGGGGTGAGCATGACGGAGAAGACCCTGTATCTGGCCAGTCCTTACGGCTTTTCCCTACAACAGCGTGAGGGGCCTCTGCCCGCCTTGGTGGCGGCGCTTGAGGCCGTAGGCGCGGAGGTGTGGGAGCCGTTTACCCGCAACAACCAGCCCGAGCGGCTCGCGAGTCCCGGCTGGGCGTACCGCGTGGGCCAGGATGACATGCGCGACGTGCGCGAGTCGGCGGGTTTTTTCGGCGTGGTGAACGGCTGCCCGCCGGATGAGGGCGTGATGGTGGAACTCGGCATGGCCGTCGCCTGGGGAAAGCCCGTCTTCTTGTTTCGCGATGATTTCAGGCGCTGCACCGATTGTGAGAGCTATCCGCTGAACCTCATGATCTTCACCGGCCTGCCCGAGGTCGGCTGGGAGGCTTACTTCTACACCTCGCTCGATGAGATAGCAGACCCCGAAAAGGCCCTCGCCCGCTGGCTCAGGGACGAGCCGCTGCCGTAAATAGAGGAACATAAAGCCGCGAGCGGGCAACCCCTCCCGTCTACGCCTTCGTGGTTTTGCGTCTTGCTTTCACCCAGAGGTTCAGGCTTTCCACCAGGATGGAGAAGCAGATCGCGAAATAGAGATACCCCCTCGGTATGTGGAAGTGCAGCCCATCGGCGATGAGCGCGACGCCCACGAGCAGCAAAAAACAAAGCGCCAGCATCTTCGAGGTCGGGTGCCGCTCGATGAAGGCGCTCACCGAATTCGCCGCCCCCAGCATGATGGCGATGGCGATGATGATGGCGCATATCATCACGGGAATATTGTCCGTCATTCCCACGGCGGTGATGATGGAATCGAGCGAGAAGACGAGGTCCAGCACCATGATCTGCGCGATGACGGAGGCGAAACTTTTGGCCCCCGAATCCCGCGCGTCTTCTTCTCCCTCGATGGTATGGTGAATTTCATACGTTCCCTTGGCGAGTAGAAACAGCCCGCCGCCCAGGAAGATCAAGTCCCGCCAGGTGACCCCCAGGCCGAATAGATGAAAGGCGGGCGTTCTGAGTTGCGCCAGCCAGACGATACTGAGAAGAAGGCACACCCGCATCGCCAGCGCGCCGATGAGACCCAGCCTTCGCGCGCGCGAGGCTTCCGCTTCGGGCAGGCGCGCCGAGACGATGGAGATGAAGATCACGTTGTCGATGCTGAGCACCACTTCCAGCGCCGTGAGCGTGAAGAGCGCCGCCCAAATCTGCGGGTCGGATAGGAAAGTCAATTTAGTATTTCCCGATGGCGTCGAAGTCCAGTTCGATAACCCATCCATTGGATGGTGTGTCCGAGAATTTAATGAAACCGGACTGCGCCAGTCGCGTTAGCTCTCTTACGAGAGTTCTAGTAGTTACGTTTCTGTATGCTCCTCGAATGTATGGGGATTCGAACAACTCCTGTATACCGATCATCTTCGAGGGTTGCTCGGAAAACGGATCGACGGGTTCGGTTTCTGTGATTAAAAAATCAAGAAGATTGTATTCCCTGTCGTTAATCAGATATCTCCTTTCGGATATCTTCTTGTTGCGCGCCTGAACCAGCATGTTTCGATAGATGACTCGATTCAGCTTCGTCTTGATGAAATTGTTGATTCCCCTCAACTCCTCCATGAATCCCTGCAAGCCGAAAGCAATAAACGGGGTAACGTCGAAGGGCTGTTTTTCTCTGCACTTTTGAAGCAACCTCTTGTATTCATCGTCGTGGCGATAGAAATAATTCGACAGCCCATAGAACCCGTGTACGTTATACCCCCCCTGAAATAATATCCCTGCCTCCACCAGACGCGAGGTTCTGCCGTTCCCATCGCCGAACGGGTGGATTGTCACCAGGAAAAAATGCGCCAGCAATGCCCGAATGGCGGGGTGTTCCGCCTCCATTTGGCGGGATATCAAGAATTCGATGTATTTGCTCATCAAGCCTGGTAATTGCTCATGTGGCGCCCCCCGGTGAACGCCTCCCAGAGATGGGCTTCCGACGGTAACCGAAAAAGCTCTCAGGTTTCCGGGCATATTGTCGGTCATGTCCGCATTCTCGGTAATCATTTTGTGCATTTTCAAAATGTCAGAGAAGGTGAAAGGGCCGCTGCTGGGTTTGAACCTATCTTGAATCCACGCTTGCGCGTCCCCGGCGTTTCTGATCTGAATTTGTTCCTTGCTAAGTGTCGTTGTATCCGGATGATGGACGGATTGTTCTTGAATCTCGATTTGTCGTGAAACTTCGGCTTCTGAAAGGGGATTTCCTTCAATGGCCGTGGTGCCATGAATCGCGCGAACGCGGTTCAGTTTGTTCAGCGTCTCTCTCCAATCAGGTGGTAGAACGAGACTCATGGCCGCTTCTTTGGACGCTTCTATGGAGACGATCGTATTTCTAAGGTCCGAATTTTCGTAACGATATTCGAAATCAAATTTCACCCAATCCATTTTACCTCCTATTTGGCGATTTATTTGGCACGCAATTTAACAGCAAATACTAATTACTAAATATATGAATATAATATGATTGTCAAATTATATCTGATAAAATCAAATCATATTTAACATTATTTGACACGCTATTTGACACGTTGTTTGACACACTATTTGGCGTAGATGTGTTGAATCGACCTGCTTGCTTGTTCAGTAGTCGTTTTGGCTTGGTTGGTGGCGACGCCCACTATTCCATGAGCGGGGAAAAGGGACGCCTTCAAATATATGGAAGCGATTACCTATACGGCGTATTCGACCTCGAAACCCTCCCTGGCGGCGGGAATGAGTTTGATGTCGAAGTTCCGTTTTCTCTGTTTGCGCACTTTTTCGAAAATATCGAAAATCCGTTTCGGGTGTTCGTACCCTTTCCATGCCGCATAGACGAGGCGAATCAACAGGTCGTTCGGTCGCCCGGGCGCTCTTCCGTTTTCCCATTTGGAGAGCGTGGTGTGGTTCACCTCCAGCATTCTGGCGAACTCCCGGGCGCTCAAACCTGCATTTTTTCTCAAGTAGCGAATTTCCGGCCCATTGAGGGGCCCCGGCTTGTTTATGACGGCGTTCCCGAGTTCATCCAGCACGGAACCCATACCCCTGATTTTCAGCCCGACGCCGCATCCGCAGTTAATGAGATTCGCATCCTGGATGTATGCGTTATCCAGTCCGGATGACTTGAAATGGTAGTCTCCCGTTGATTCCATGTAGTCTTGTCCGCATTCTCTGCATTTCATGATTCGCCCCCTTTTGTTTTATCCTCCTCGAAGATGAAGGAATGTTGTTATTAAGTCAACAGCAGAAATGCAGCGGTCGGTCCAGAAATAAGCAGAAAAGTGCTTGAATGTGGGGTATTAGGTCACCCCTTCCTTATGACGACGCGGACGCGGCCCTCCGGCTCGGGCGTCGCGCTCTGTATGGCGTGGCCTTCGGCGGCGGCGCTTTTGGGGACGCTGGTGGCGGGTTCGCCCGGGTCGAGCCATACTTCGAGCGTATCGCCCGGCGCCATCGACTCGAGCGTGAGTTTCGTTCGCACCCAGTTCATGGGGCAGGTTTCGCCCGTGAGGTCGATGGTTTTGGCGTGCGTCACTTATTGCTCCTCATGAGGTTCCCCCAATGTCCGATATTGCCATTTTTTTGACCGGAACGGGAACCGGCGTGGGAAAGACGGTGGCGGGCTGTATTATCGCGGCTCACTGGGCGGCGCAGGGCCGAAGCCCCAGGGTCATCAAGCCGGCCGAATCGGGCTGTGCGCTCGAGGGCGGTCGCCTCGTTCCCCGCGACGCTCTGGCCCTCAAGACGGCCTCGGGCGACCCACGGGATGTGCATGAGATTTGCCCCTACCGATACGAAATTCCCTTGACGCCCGCTCACGCGGCGGAGCGCGAGGGCGGGGCGCCCGATTTAGAAAGCATCGCAGGTTCGATAGAAGCGCTCCGAGAAGAAGGGAGGCCCCTGCTCGTGGAGGGAGCGGGTGGTCTTCTGGCCCCTTTGGCCGAAGGCGTCTTGATGAGCGATTTGGCGCGCCGCGCGAATCTGCCCCTTGTGCTCGTCGCCCCGCTGGGGCTCGGGAGCATCAACCACACTCTTTTGAGCGTGCGCGAAGCCGGGAGGCAGGGACTTCAAATCCTGGGCGTCATCTTATCCGACACGACGGGGGAGGCCACGCCGGCGGCGGAGCGAAATCCGGCGGCCATCGCCGCGCTTTGTGGGGAGGAGGCTCCACTTTTGGGCGTGATTCCCCACCTTGCGGGGGTGGATGAGATTATCGCGCGCGCAGCTCCGGGAACCGAGACCGCAGCCAAACTCCTGCGTCTGGCGGAGGGGTTGAAGCTGAACGCCCTCGGGTAGTGGGGGCGGTTGCTACTTCGCGTGAACGCGCCTGCGCAGGGATTCCACCTCCTCGGGCGTGCCCAGGGCGTAGAGGTGGTCTCCCGCCTGGATCTGAAAATCGGCCCCCGGGTTGAAGCGCATTTCCCCGCTGCTGTGGCGGATGGATAGCAGGTACACGCCTGTCTCCTGGCTGATCTTCGATTCCCTGAGCGCCATGCCGACCAGGTTCGAACCTTCGGGCACGGTCACCTCGTCGAAGTCTAAGTCCGTCGTCGCGTGGCCGATCACCTCGTCGATAAAACCGGCGAGCTTGGGCCTCAGGACGGACTGCGCAATGCGCATGCCGCCCATGATGTAGGGCGAGACCACGCGGTTCGCGCCCGCCGCCTCCATCTTGCCGATGGAACTCTCACGAGCGGCGCGGCTCAGGATGAAGAGATTGGGGTTGAGCGCCCGCGCCGTGAGGGTGACGAACACGTTTTCCGCGTCCGTGGGCAGGGCGCAGACGAGGCTCCTGGCCTTCTCCACTTGCGCCTCGATGAGGGTTTCATCGAGCGTGGCGTCACCGAGGATAACGAGTTTCCCCTCCTGATCGAGATGCGAGGCGATGGACTCGTCGCTCTCGATAATGACGTGGGGCATCGACTCTCTGGCGTATTCTCCCGCGACGGTGGAGCCGATGCGCCCATACCCGCAGATAATGTGATGGTTTTCGAGTTTATCGAGTTCTTTCACCAGTTTTCGCCTCCCGAAAATCTGACGTATCCGCTCTTCGAACCTCGCCTCGGCGATGGTCGCTGCGCCGTAGAACACCATGCCCACGCCTACGAGCAAGAGCGCTACGGTGAACATGCGTCCCGCCAGGCTCAGCTCGCGCACCTCGCCGTAGCCCACCGTCGTGAGGGTGATTATCGTCATGTAGAAAGAATCGACGACGTCCCATTCCTCAATCAGGGTATAGCCGATCGTGCCGATAACGGCGATGCCGGCCAGACATGCGGCGATGTAGAATACACGCAAGGTTTTTCGCGCCTTCTATGAAGAACCTGTTCTCGATTCGCGCTGTACGGGGATAGATTTTAACCGGAGTGAGGGCGCGATGGCGAGGAGTACCGGGCGCGGCTCAGCCGCACCGCGCTTTTCCTATTTTCTCATCGCCAGATCGAACAACGCGTCCCCGAGCCTTTCCCTGGCTTCGGTGCGGATAGGTTCCGTCGCGTCCGTGAACGACGCGCGCTCCTCATCGGTCAGGTCCACGAAGGAGACGCCTTCTTCTTCAAGGCGCCTGCGAATCGCGATCTCCCCCACCTGGGCGGCCTTTCTCTGGTGGTCGATGGCCTCGCGAATGCACGCGCGCGCCGCCTCCTGTACCTGCGCGGGCCAGGCGTCGAAACTCTCCCGGTGGGCGAGCAGGGCGCGCGCCCCGTAGAAATGACCACTCATCGTGATGCGCCTTTGGTGGTTCGTGACGCCGTAGGTCACGGTGTTGGAAAGCGGGTTTTCCTGCGCATTCACCTCGCCTGATTCGATCATGGCGATTCCTTCCTTGAGTTCCACCGGCACCGGTTCGGCCCCGAGGAGTTCGAAGGTCTTCACGTGCGTCTCGTTGGGCTGTAAGCGGACCCGCAAGCCCCGGCAATCCTCGGGCGTTCTCACGTCGCGGACGCTGTTCGAGAGATGGCGGAATCCGTTGTCCCAAAAGCCCAGGTTCTTGTAACCCGTCTGCGCCTCGATTCGTTCGGTGAGATGCGCGCCGAGCGCGCCGTCGAGCGCGCCGTAGGCGTGGGCGGAATCCTCGAACAAAAAGGGCAGGTCGACGATTTCCAGTTCGGGCGCCCTGTCGGCGAGATAGCTCGTCGAGAAATAACACATGCCGAGCATCCCGCATTCCACCATGGCGAGAAGGTCGGGCGCGGCGTAGCCGAAATCCATCACGTTCCAGAAGATGTCCGTCTTGACGCCGTCGCCCAGCCGTTCGGCCATCTTCTCCCCGAAGATAACCATCGCGCGGCTATGGGAGGTATCGGGCGGGGAATAGCCCCCGATGCGGATGTGGACCGGCTCGGCCATCTGAAATCGCTCCTTTTCGAGGATGTGGGGGTGAAGCGCACTTGAATAGCGCGACCCTATCACATATAGCCTCTTTCTCCGATGGGAACACGGATGCTTTCAGTATTGTCATACAGGTTATCGAAACACTCCGCAGCTTGACTCGTTTGACGCGCTGGGGCATGTTCCATCCTCTGATTTGTCCTTCGAAGCCGAGGAGATCGAGAAAATGTCTTCACTTCAATCGCAGCTTTTTATGGAAACCGCTTCTGTTACGCTCAATCGTTTAACGAAAGACTTACAGAAGAAATTCGAGCCCAAGAAGGGCGATCGGTTCAACGTCGAGGGCATCACCTACGAAATCGGCCCGCCGAAATTCGTGGATGCCGACAAGGCGATTCGCTTCGAGATCAGCTCGAAGATACCGGGCGAGGAACTGCCCGAGTCTTACGATCATTCCAAGTATTTCAAGCAGATCGAGAAGCGCAGCGGCTCGGTGAAAAAACCCGTTTCCGCCGACATGGAGAACATCGTCCGCGAAACGCGCGACCAGGAGAGGAAAGAAAGAGATTACGTGAAGCTCACCTATCAGTATGAAGAGAATGAACTCTACGACGATCAGGATATCCTCAAGGACATCGAGGAGATTACAAAAGGCTCGAGCGGCAAGGAGGCGCCCCCTAAAGTTCCGGGCGTCACTACCCTGGCGGGCCGCCTGATACTCGAACGGGTGCAATCCTCCCTGTATGAGGTAGCGAAAGGGAACGTCGAGTCGCTCATCGACGCGAACGCGAAAGTGCGCGCGGAACTGAAAAAAAGCGCAAAGAAGAAGAAGTAGACCCGCGTCATGGCCCTGTTCCTCGTGGGTGTGACGGCGTATACGCCGCTTGAGAAGATAGCCGACGCCCTCCTCGTTATCGAGGAGGGCGTTTTTTCGTATGTGGGACCGCGCGGCGCGCGGCCTTTGTCTCCTGGAGCGCGCGTGCTCGACCTAAAGGGCGCGCTGGCGTGTCCCGGTTTCGTGGATCTTCAGGTCAACGGACTGGGCGGGGATGCGCTCTTGACGTCCGACGTCGCCGGTGTGCGGCGAATCGCCCGGGAGTTGGCGGAGCGCGGGACGACCGCTTTTTTGCCCACCCTCACCACGGCTCCCCGGGATGAGTTGATTCGCGCGGCCCGCGCGGTGAGCGAGGCATGGGCGCTTCAGGAAAAAGAAGGCGGCGCCGAGGCGCGAATACTGGGCGTTCATCTGGAGGGCCCTTATCTGGAGCCGCGTATGAGGGGGGCGCATCCAGGAGAGCATATCCGCACGCCCTCGAAAGAAGAGGTCGAGGTGATCGCCCGGGCCGCCGGGGGCTTGGGCGTGGGCGGTGCGCCGGGGTTGGCCATGGTCACCCTGTCGCCTGAGGTGGCGGGCGCCGCGGAATTCACCCGTTGGCTGGTGGGGAAGGGCGTCGTCCCCGCGATGGGACACACTCGAGGTAAGGCCGCTTGCGTGGAGGCGTTTCTGGAGGCGGGCGGTGCGTTCGCGGTTCATGCGTTTAATCGCTACGGGCATCCGGAGACTCCCGCGCACAGGGGGGCCTCGCCCATGGATTTCGTGCTAAACGACGCGAGGCTCTCCGCCGGCCTGATAGCGGACGGCGTGCACGTGGCCCCGCGTCCGCTCGCGTCGTTCGTTCGCGCGAGGGGCTGGGAGCGGACGGTCCTCACCTCGGACCTGGTGGCCGAGGGAGGGTTAAGGCCCCAAGGCGACGAGGAGGGGACGAGCGGCGAGATGCCGGGTGACGCGCTGATGCGCGAGGGCGTATTGAGCGGCAGCCGTCTCGCGCTCTCACAAATGCTTCCCCGGCTTCGGGAGTGGAGTGGGCTCGACACCGCCTGCGCCCTGGCGACGGCCACGCGAAACCCCGCGCGCGTCCTTGGCCTGGAATCCGGGCAAGGCCGTCTCGCTCCGGGCCTGCGCGCGGATTTTTGTGTTCTCGATCCCGACTCTCTGAAACCGCTCGCCGTGATGATCGGTGGAAAGTGGGCATCGGGCGCGCCGCCGATTGCAGGCGGATGAAGATTCGCCCATAATTCGGTTTGCTGTTGAGCTCGACGGTCGAGCCGAATCCGCCCCGGGCAGTCCACGATGTATGACGTCATATTTCACCATGCCATGATATTCGATGGTCTAGGCGACCCCCCGTATGAAGGTGCGCTCGCCGTTCGCGGTGACGCCATTGAGGGGGTCGGCCCCGAGGTGAGCGGCTCCGCACGCCGCGAGGTCGACGCACGCGGCCTGGCCTTGAGTCCGGGGTTCGTCGACATTCATGGTCATTCGGATTATTACCTGCTCATCAATCCCGAGGCTCACGCGAAGATCCGTCAGGGGGTGACGACCGACGTGGGAGGCAACTGCGGCTACGCCGCCTCCCCGATTTACGGAGCCGAGTTCGAGGAGCGCAAGAAATGGTACCGGAAGCAATTCGATCTGGACCTCCCGTTTCAGAGCGTAAGTGAGCATCTTCATCACGTGGACGAGGTGGGCGTATCGATCAACTACGCCCATCTGGTGGGCCACAACACGATTCGCGCGAGCGTGATGGGGGGTGAGGCGCGCCCGGCCCGCGCGGAGGAACTCGCCGCGATGGAGGAGATGCTCTCCGCCGGGATGGCGCAGGGGGCTTTCGGCCTGTCCACCGGATTGGTCTATGCGCCGGTTTGTTTTGCGGATAAAGAGGAACTCACGGCGCTTTGCCGGGTCTCGGCGCGGGGCGGGGGACTGCTCGCCACCCACATGCGCAGCGAGGGAGATGCGCTGCTCGAGGCGATGGACGAGGTGATGGGCGCGGCCGCATCGGCGGAGCTGCCGCTTCAGATCAGCCACTTGAAGACGGCGGGCGAGCGTAATTGGGACAAGCTCGATGAGGCCTTTGCCCGCATTGAGCGCGCAAGAGAGAGGGGAGAGGACGTGACCTGCGATCGCTATCCCTATACGGCCTCGAACACCCACTTGAGCGCGCTTTTGCCCGATTGGGCGCATGACGGCGCTCTCGATGAGAAGACGGAGCGTCTCGCGGACACGGAAACCAGGGCGAGGATAAGGGGCGAAATCATACAAGCGCACCCCGAGCCCTCCTATTGGGAGAACATCCTGATCAGCCGGGTGTTCACGGAGGCGAACCAGCCTTGCGAGGGCCTCACCCTCGCGCGCCTGGGCGAGACCCGAGGCGCTGCCCCCGTGGATGCGATGCTCGATTTGCTGATCGAGGAGAGGATGAACGTCGAGATTCTCATTTTCATGATGAGTGCGGAGAACATGCGGCGCATTCTCGGCAAGCCCTATGTCATGGTGGGTTCGGACGCGGGCGCGCTCACGCACGAGCCGCCCCTGGGCGCGGGCAGGCCTCACCCGAGAAATTTCGGCACTTTTCCCTTTGTCCTGGGCGCGCTGGCGCGAGACGAGGGCCTGTTCCCGCTCACCGAGGCGATCCGGAAGATGACTTCCGCTCCCTGCGATCGGCTGGGCATAGCGAACCGGGGACGTCTCGCGGTCGGGATGAAGGCCGATCTCGTGTTGTTCGACCCTGACGAGATACGTGATGAGTGCACCTATGAGCGTCCCATTGCATACCCCTCGGGGGTCGAGATGGTTCTGGTGAACGGAGAGGTCGTCGTGGAGGGTGGAAACCATACCGGAGCGCGTCCCGGCCGAGCGCTGCGCAAACTTTCGCGGCGGGGGAAGGCGAATGTTTGAGGCGGCTGCCTGGAAGACGCTGCTCGGCGCGGTGGGAGTGCTCGCCCTTTTGGGTATCCCCGTCGTCTTATGGATGCGCCGCCGCGCCATGAGTCGCGCAAGAGGTTCGGCGCATGCTTGGGGCGGTCTTTTGGAAGACGGCTCCAGGGGCACTACGCCCGACATCTGGGAGGATGTTTCATCACGCTTTATCGAAGATTTCATTCCTGAAGTCGAGGAGGAGAAACATGAATCTGCTCAGAGCGGAATCGTCCGGGAGGCAGTCGGGAATTCCCCGGGATCGCTGGATGACGTGGAAGAAGGCGTGCGGGTAATCAAGGAGGAAAGTCGCGAGGTTCTTCCAGAGGAAGAGGCTCTCCCACCCGAAGACGAAGCTCCGCCTGAAGATGACGAAGAGCCTGTACTTCTCGTGGAAGAAGCGCCCACCGCGGAGCCGGGCGCTCCCTGGTGGGAGGATTTGCCCACGCCCGAGGGTGCGGAATACCGCCGCGTGGCGGATGACTTGCTGGACGCCGCCCTGGACGAGCCGCCCGAGTCGCCGGCGGAAGACGAGCCCTCTCAACGCTCGATGGAAGACGCCCGGGCGGCGGCCGAACTCGACAGCGAAACGCAGGTCACTGCCGGAGGCGTTCTCGCCGATGAGGAGGAGGCTCCGGGAGTCGCCGAAACGAGCGAATACGCGGACATCCCCCTGCGAATGCGCATTCCCGCCGTCAGTGAAGTTCGAGACGACGCGGCTTCCGGCGAGGATGCGCGCGATGGCGAGGAAGAAAGCGAGGTCTTCCGCCTCACGCGTGAGGGCGAGGGCGTGGCGGCTGCGCCCGCAGAACCCGCGCGTGAGGATCGGGTGGATGATGAGGTCCTGGAAGTCGCGCGGGAATCATCGCCGGAACCTCGACTCGAGGAGCAGGAGGACAAAGAGTCGCCATCTTGGAATGAGGGATCGATTTTCGAGGAAGATGAACCCGATGAGGCGCCTTCGCCCCCGGAGCCGGAAGAGAAAGCCGCGCCGGAAACCGCTGCCGAGGAGGATCTCATCTCGCTCATTCAGCGCGAACGCGCAGAGGATGACGCTTTTTCGCATAGCGCCGCTGCGCCCGAGGAACCCGAGGCGGAAGAAGACGCCGAGGCGCTTGATTTTTCGCTGGAAGATGACGTGGAGGAACTCGTTCGCGCCGCCGCGCCGCCACCGGCCGCCTCGCATGAGGCTCCGGCGAACACGCCCTCTGAATTGATACGCGAACTCGTGGCGGATATTTGTCCGGGAGATTTGCTCCTGGCGGAAAACATGGAGCAGAAACTTCCCGCCTGGACCCCGGGCGTGGTGAACGCCGCCGGCATCGATCTCGGCCAACGCGAGAGTGCCCGGCAAACGCCCGCGTCCGAAGAATATCTGCGTCTGGCCATTCTCGAGATGATCCTGGGGCGCAACGAAGATGCGACGGACCACCTCAAGGAATCGCTGCGGCGCACGAGTCGGCTCGCGCCCGTTCTCAACGCCCTGGCCGTGGCTTCCTACCGGCGGGAAAAAATGGATCCCGCGATTTCCTATTCTCGCGAGGCTTTGCGCGAAGCGGGTCGGGATGTTCCGATGCAGTCGGTGGTCTACATGAATCTGGGGTATTTCTACCAGCGCAAGGGCGATGACGAGAAGGCGGCGGAATCCTACGAGAAGGCGCTGGCTTATGTTGGGTCGCAGGGAGGGATCAATCAACTATCCACCTTGCGCATGCGGGTCGGTCGATTGTTCCGCCGTCTGGGGGATAAGGAAAAAGCCAGGGAGCATCTTTCCGAGGCGGCGCACCTGTTCCACAGATTGGGAGACAGGCGCAACGAAGCGCGGGCGCACACCGCGCTGGCCTCCGTCCTGAGCGAGACGGGCGAGTACGAAGCGGCGCAGGTGAGTCTGGATGACGCCCTGAATCTCTGCCAGAAAATCGGAGACAAGGCAGGCGAAGCACTGGTGTATGGTCAGATGGGGATGAGCTTTGCGGCGCAGGAGCAATTTACGCGCGCGCTCCGGTATTACGAGAACGCCTTGCGCCTGAATCGCGGACTCGAGAACAGAAAAGGCGAGGCGGCGAACCTGAGCGGCATGGGGAACATTCACTACGCGCGGGGCGATTTGCCTGAAGCGCGCGAAGCGTACGAAGCTGCTCTGGAGATCAGCCGCGAGCAAGGGAGCGTTCTCGCGCAGGGGGTGGTGCTCGGGAGCCTGGGCCGGGTGCATTTCGAGGGTCATGAGTGGGAGGCTGCGCGCGAATGCTTGAGCATGGCGCGCCGAATCTTTCAGGAACTCGGCGCGGCGGAGGCGCTCGACAGCATCATGGGGATGCTCCGGGCGCTGGACAAGCGCGGCGATGAGTGATGACGATATTTACGGTGAGTCTTCGCCCAGCGCGAATTTCTCGAGCAGCCTGCCGTAGAGGCGGGCTGCTTTTTTCAGCGAATCGACTTCGATGAATTCATCGGGCGTGTGGGCTTGTTCGATGTTTCCCGGACCTAAGAGAAAGCAGTTTCGGCTTCCAGTTTGGGCCGCGGCCATGCCTGCGTCCGAATAATAGCTCACGCCCGCAGGCTCGGGTTCGGCGCCCAGGATTTCTTCCAAAGTCTCCAGAATAACTCTCGCGCCCGCGCTGTCGATGTCCGCCGTCACGGGTGGGCGGTCCGCGATGGTGGCGCGCAGGGAGAATTCGACCCCGCTCACCCGGGCGCAAGCCTGGGCGGCTTTCTCGTGAATAATCCCCTGGATATCGGCCGTCCGCAGGGGAGGGACGAAGCGGGAGTCTATCTGCATCGCGCATCTCTCGGAGACCACGTTGGTTTTGTGGCCTCCCTCGATGATGCTGGTGATCATGGTGCATCGTCCCAGCAGGGGGTCTTCGTGGGGGAGTTGCGCCACCGCTTCCTGGAGAGCCACCACGGCGTGGGATGCGGCGTGAATCGCGTCCGCGCCCATGTGAGGCGTCGCGGCGTGGGCGCTCTTTCCCCTGAAGATGAGCTCGAACCACATGGCGCCTTTTTGCGCCGTCACCAGGGCGAGTTCGGTCGGCTCGCAGGAAATCACGATGTCATCCACGCCGATGTGTCCGCTCGCGATGGTCGCCTCGGTGCCGGTCATGCAGCCGCTTTCTTCATCCACCACCATGCAGAAGCGAATCGTGCGCCTCGCCTTTGCGCCGCTGTCGATTTGTTTTTTAAGGTTTTCTATCGCCGCGAGGCCGGCGGCGATGCCGCCCTTCATATCGCAGCTTCCCCGTCCCCAGATTTTTCCGTCTCCCTCTGCGGCGAGAAACGGATCGCGCGACCAGCCCTCACCCACCGGCACTGTATCCATGTGATTGAGGATGACGAGGGCGGGACCGCCTCTCGCGCCGGTGATCTCCGCCGTCACGTTCTCGCGTCTCTCGGAGACGCGCTCACGCGTAACCTCGAGGCCGATGCCCCGGAAAAACGCCTCCATCCGATCCGCCATGGCGAACTCATCGCCCGTGGGGTTCTCGCTGGGAATCCCGATCAACTCCTTGGTGAGTGAGACGGCTTGCGCCTCGATGGCCGCATCCACGTTTTGTCTCCTGCTGGTTGAGAATCGAGAGAACATGATGCCGCATTTTGAGGGATTTGTGTATGGGCCGACTCACGCGGAATCGTGGAAACGCCTCATCAACGAGGCGAAATTCCGTCCCGGCGTGATGTTCCCGAGACATACCGCCTCCTTCGCACCGGTGACGCGCGGCAGGTTGTTCGTCTGTCCAGTGAGCGTGCCCCACGCCAGCAAAGCGAAACAGACGGCCTCGACCGCGTCGGGCGAGACGCCCCGCGCGTCACTTCTGGCGAGGGGGAGATCGCCCAGGGCGTCGCGCAAACGGCGCATGAGAGTATTGTTGTGGACGCCGCCGCCGCCGACCACCACCTCGGCGAGTGGCGGGTCTTTTGGAAAGAAATCCCGAATCGCATCCGCGACGCACGAAGCGGAAAAGGCGGTGAGCGTGGCGATGGCGTCTTTTGGGCCGTCTCCGCGCGAAGCCATGCGTTCCACGGTTTCATCGACGAACGCCTCACCGAACATCTCTCTGCCCGTGCTTTTGGGTGGTTTTCTTTTCAGGTAGGGGTGTCGGCGGAGTTCGGCCAGGGTTTCGGTGCATACGCGGCCCGCCGCCGCGAGGTCGCCGCCTGTGTCGTGGGTCATCTCGCCGTTCGTTATCCGCCCCGCAAGGACATCGAGCGTCATGTTCGCAGGTCCGCAATCGAAACCGAAAACACCCTCCTCTCCTGCGGGGGGGAGGTAGGTGACGTTCGAGATGCCGCCCAGGTTCAAGAAGGCGGAGGCGGCGTTTTCCCGGCTGAAGAGAATCCGGTGCGCCCAGGGAGTGAGAGGAGCGCCCGCGCCGCCTGCGGCCACGTCGCGCGGGCGGAAATCGCTGACGCAGGTGATTCCCGTGCCCGCGACGATGAAGGCGGGATCGCCTATCTGAAAGGTGGAGGGGAGCAGCGGCCCGCGCGTACCCTCCATGCCCTCCGGGAGATGGCGGACCGTCTGGCCGTGGCTGCCCAGAAAATCGATTTTCTCAAGGGCGGTGCCGGCGCGTGACGCCACTTCGAGGGCGGCTGTGGCGAATGCTTCGCCCACCTCCCGGCGCAGAGAGCATATCTCCTCCGTCCAGGCGCCCTCCTCGCCCCCGGCGAGCAGAATTCGCTCTCTTAACTTCCTATTGTAGGGGGCGGCGTGAAAGCCCAGGGTTTCGACTTCGGCGCGCTTGCCCGGGAAAATCCGCACCAAGGCGGCGTCCACGCCATCGGCGGAGGTTCCCGACATCAGGCCGATGGCCAGAAGAGGGCGATGGTCGTTCATGAGGGAGGCATTCTCCCCCGTTTCGAGCGGTTCGCCTTCCCGTAGATTCTTTTATATTCGTGGTAGTAGCCCAAAATTCTTTTGACGTAATTTTTCGTTTCCTGGTAGGGAATTTCCTCGATGAAGATTTCCACCGGCTTGTTGCGTCCGGCTTTCCACCACTTTTTGACGGGCTTGCGGCCCGCGTTGTAGCTCGCTATCGCGGGAACGAGCGCGCCGCCGAACTCGCGAATGAGCGCGCCCAGGTGCCTTGCGCCCAGGCGGGTGTTGATCTTCGGGTCGAACAGGTCGTCCACGGACTTGATGCGGACTTTGTGCTTCCTCGCGAGCCTGCGTCCGGTCGCTGGCATGAGCTGCATCAGCCCCCGGGCGCCGGCGGGCGAGAATGCGCGTGGGTCGAAGGCGCTCTCCGCCCGGATAACGGCATTCACCAGATAGGGGTTCGCCCCTCCGGGCTCTTTGCGTTTGACGACGAGAGGATAGACGATTTCCCAAAACTCCCTCGGCAGGTCGCTTCCGCCCGCGCGCACCGCATCCCAGAAGGATTCGTTGATCAGGTAAATGGCGCGGTGGCTCTGGCCTGCCGCCGTGAAGGCGCGCGCCGCGTGGTAGCGCGAATATGGCGATGGGCCGAGGCGGCGGTACTCCTTGGCGGCGAGTTCATGAAAACCCATGGAAGAGAGCAGCGCGGCTACTTCTCGAACCCGAGCGCTCCTCGCGGGAGGCTGCAGCCACTCGCGGTAGCCGGCTTCACTCAGGGGGGGCGGTTTCGGTGCGCTCGAATCTCCCCCGCGCGCGAGACGGTCGAGCGCGCGCAGGGCGAGTTGTCCGTAATAGCGGTGGCGATGCCCCCGGGCGCAAGCGCGGTACTGGACGAGGGCGCTCTTTCGCTCACCCCTTCTTTCCGCCGAGACGGCGGCCCAGTAGGTGGCGGATGAGACCAGCCAGTGATCGGGGTAGGTGGTTTTCATCCTGGAGAATCCCTGGTGCGCCCGGCGGAAGTCTTTGGACTGAAAGCGAAGCCATGCGAGTTGGAACAGCGCCTTGGGCGCGAGAGGGGAGCGCGGGTGCTTGGAGATTACCTCATTGTAATAGCGCGCGGATTTTTTGTAAGCGCGGTCGTCCTCGTATACGCGGGCGAGGAGGAAGCGCGTCTTCGCCGCCCATTTTCCTTTTCGTGTCTCCTTGAGCAAGCGATGCGCCTGTTTTTCGTAGGCGGGTTGGTTTTTTTTGCGCAGGTGATTTCTGCCCAGATAATACCGCGCCTCCGCGCGCCGGGGGTCACCGGGGGCGTAGTGTTTGATGGCGTGTCTGAGGGCGGGGTCCGCCTCTTTCGTTTTGCGCAGGGAAAAGAGCGCGAGCGCTTCGTTGAAAGTGATGCCTTTGTGGTAGGGGGCCTTGGGAAACAGGCGCTTCAAGTCCCGAAACCCTCTCAACGCCTTTTCGAAATGATACCTTTTTCGCAGGAGGCGGGCGCGTTCGTAGTGGGCCTTTGGTCCCGGTTTTTTGAGCGGTGGAGAGAGGGCGGCGCCGATTCTCAGCGAGCGTCGTAGCGCCCGGCGCGCGCCGGGGTGCTCGGGGTGTCGCCGCCACAACCCCCGAAAGGCGAGCGCGGCCTGGCGGTTTCGCCGCGCGGCGCGGAGCGCCTTGGCGCGCCTGAGCAGAAAGTCGGGCGCCTCGAAGCTTTTCGGGAACAGGAGGAGATAGCGCTTTGCGACCTCCGCCGCGCGCAGGGGCCGCTTTTCCGCCCGGTGTATGCGTATCAGTTCTTCGTAGACGAAGGGAGGCTCGGGAGTTTTTTTTCCTTTTTTGACCAGTCTCTCGAGCGCGCGCCGGGCGATGTCGTCATCCTTGGCTCCGAGCGCGGCTTTCGCCAGAAACAGAAGCGAGTAGTTCTCGAGCGCGGGAATCTGCTCGAGCGCTTTTTGGAACGACTTGATGGCCGGGCGATATTGCTTGAGCTTCAAGTGGGCATGTCCCAGCAGAAAAGAGCGCCTGCCGCCCAGGGCCGTTTTTTCCCGGCGCAGCGTCCGGATGAGTTCGTCGTATCGCTCCTTCGCCAGGAGTTTTTCGAGCCCTGCGGGCAGGGCAGGACGTGCGGCCTGGCTGGGAAGCGGCGGTTTCGACGCGCGCGCGGGAGGCGCTTTCGGCGCGGGCCATGCGAGCGCGGGAAGCAGAAACATGCCGAGTATAGCGATGATGCAGGATTGTGGCTTCATGTCAGTTTTCCGCTCCGTGTTTTTCATCTCCCCGACACGCAAATTCATCCTGAACGGCCTGGCGCGCTCCTTCATCCAGAAGAAAATCGGCGCCCGTCATCGCCAGCGCCTTGGCGCCGGTGAGCAGGACGCGCCTGCCCTCCGCTCCCGCCGATGCCTCGGCGAACTCCGGCGTGTGGGCGGAAACACCCTGAGGAACCATCTGGATTTGCGGATGAATGGTGGGCGTTTGCTGGCTGACGTTTCCCGCGTCGGAGGATCCCATCCGCAGGGGCGGCGGCGAGTCGGGTTCGTGAACGCCGAGCCGGTTCAGGTTTTTCAGGAACAACGACGCGAGAGGAAGGTTGACCCGCATGGGAGCGTAGGTAATGGGGTTTTTCTCCGTCTCGAGTTCCGCGCCTGTGGCCAGGGCCGCGCCTTCCGCGCAGGCGATGACCCGTGAGAGCAACGCGTCGAGTCCCTCCATCGTTTCACTCCTCACGAAAAACCATGCGGAGGCTTTATCGGGGATAATGTTGGGCGCCTCCCCGCCCTCGGTGATCACGCCGTGTACGCGATCTGCCCGGGGGAGTTGCTGGCGAAGCAGGGAGACGGCGTTGAACGTGGCGATGAGGGCGTCGAGCGCATTGACCCCTTGCTCGGGCGCTGCGGAGGCGTGGGCCGCGCGTCCCCTGAAGTGAAAGCGAAGCTCTGAGAGCGCGAGAAAATCGACGTCCACCCTGGTTTCGTCCGATGGGTGCATCATCATGGCGGCGTCCACTTCTCGAAACATGCCGGTTTGCGCCATCAGGACCTTGCCGCCTCCGCCTTCTTCTCCGGGCGTGCCGAAAACGGTGACGCCCCCGTATTCGGGGCCGAGCGTTTTTTTGAGCGCAACGCCGGCGGCCGCGCTGGCGACCCCGATGATGTTGTGGGCGCAGGCGTGCCCGAGGTCGGGCAGCGCGTCGTATTCCGAGAGAAACGATACGGATGGTTTTTTCTCATCCACGGTGGGCCTGTCCGCGCGGAATGCGGTGGGCAGGTTCGCCATGCCCCGGGTGAGGGAGAATTCGTTGCTTTCCAGGTAGGCGCACAGGCGATCCGCCGCACGGTGCTCTTCGAGGCTGGGCTCCGGGTCGGAGTGAATCGCGAGAGAGAGCGCCCACAACGCGTCCGCCTCATCGTCGATGAACTTCGATATGGCGGTCTTTGCCTCGTGTATATCCACTGCGGGCGACGCCTCCAGGGGCGGGCGGGAGGCTCATTATCACCAGGCTTTGGAGGAGATGTCAACGATTTGCATCGGCCCGTTTGGTTTGACGGCGACCGGTAAAAAGGGCGATACTGCCTGCTCCGCCCAGGAGGAGAATCGCCTTGCTCCCGTTTTTGGCCGCGGTCGCCTTGCCGGCGGGTGATTCCGCGCCACTCGCACCGCTTCAAGAAGAAATGGACGTCATCGCCCTCGCCACCCAATCGGGCGGCATGGTGTTTTTCGTTTTGCTCGTGCTCATTTTTTTCTCGCTCTCTTCCTGGGCCGTCATCATCTGGAAGTTTTGGGAGCTTCGGGGAGCGAGGCGGCGCTCGGCGAAATTCGTCGATGCGTTTTGGCGCTCCAAGCGCCTCGACAGGCTGTACGCGGAACTCGACGAGCACGAGAGCAGTCCGGTGGGCGAGGTGTTCGCCGCGGGCTATCAGGAAGCCGAGCAGGTGCTGAAAACGCGCTCTCGGGAAGGAGATGAGGATTCGAGCGTTCTCACCTCGGAAATGACGGGGGTGGAGAGCGTCGAACGCGCGCTGAGGCGCGCCGCGAACGAACAGGTGGGCAGGCTGGAGCGGATGCTGACCTTTCTGGCCACCACGGCGAGCACCACGCCGTTCATCGGGCTCTTCGGCACGGTGTGGGGCATTATGAATTCGTTTCGCGAGATTGGCGCGAAAGGCTCCGCCGGGCTCGCCGTCGTCGCGCCGGGCATCAGCGAGGCGCTCATCGCCACGGCGCTCGGGCTGCTGGCTGCCATCCCCGCCGTGATCGCCTATAATCACTACCAGGGCCGCGTGAAAGTGATTGCAGATGAAATCGAAAACTTCACGGCGGATTTCCTCAACCTGGTTGACCGCCATTTCATGCGTTTATGACGAGCGGAGCCTCCCGTGGCCGTTAAGCTGAACCGAGGTTCGAGCATCTCGGACATCAACGTTACGCCGCTCGTGGACGTGATGCTGGTGTTGTTGGTGATTTTCATGGTTACGGCCCCCCTGCTCGAGACGCAGAACCAGGCCGTGAACGTGGATTTACCGCAGGTGCGGGCGGCGAAGGCGAACGTGGCCGAGGATGCCGTCGTCATCACGTTGGACAAAAAACACGACATGTATATAAATGATAATCCGCTGGTCGCCTCCGAGTTGAAGGAGAAGCTCACGGCGCTATTCAAGGACAGGAGGCGCAAGGAAATCTTTCTCCGGGCGGACCGCGTGGTTCCTTATGGCGAAGTGGTGAAGGTCATGGCCATCATTCGCGCGGCGGGCATCAACCACCTCAACATGGTGACCGACCCCCTGGAATCTTCTCGGGGCGGGCGGCGCCGACGCTGAGAAGCCAGTGGCCCCATGAATAAAAAACCGGAGTTCTCGCAAAATTCCAATCCTCCAGGCGCGCATTCACCCCGCTCGGGCGGGAGCCTTCGGGTGGCGAACGGCGAGAGGGGCGGGTTGCTCCGCGATCACCGGTTTCTCCGGGCGCTGGCGGCTTCCGTTGTTTTGCACGCCGCTCTCTTCATCTGGGTGAGCCTGGCGCCCTCTCAGCCGAAATACCGGTTTTTCGGAAGCGGAACGGCCGTCAGCCTGGTGGGAGTGGATGAAATTCCGGGAGGTTCTGCGCGGGGAAAATCCGGCGATCGACCCGAGGACGTGGAAGCGCCCGTTCCTCGAAAAGGGCCGGACGAGGGGACGAGGAAGATAGCGGCGCCCGAGAAAAAAACCGCGCCCGCCAAGAAGAAGAAAAAAAAGGTCGTCAAGAAGAAAACCCCCCGTAAAGAAGTTCGACGCATCCCGAAAAAGAATCCCCAAAAGGTCGTGCGGAAAAAAAAGCACGATCCTGTGCGCGAAGCGCGCCTCAGGCGGATACACGAGCGTAGAGAGCGCGCCAGGCGTTGGCGCAATCGTTTCAAGAAAAACGAAAAAAAAACACCGGCTAAAACGAAAAAACGCCCTCGCGATAACAGGATGAGTGACGATCGCCTCGCAAAAGCGGACCTCGCGCCCAGGAACCGGGGGCCTTTGAAGGGATACGCCGGCGAGGGGGGAGGCGACGGCCAGGGCGGCGGCAGCCGCGCGGGCGGCAGCGGCGGCGTCGCGCGAACGGACAAGGAGAGATATTATGGACTTCTGGCGGAGCGAATTCGGGGTTTATGGACGGTGCCCCCAGGCATCGCTGAGCTGAGCCGACTCAAGACCGACGTCACGATAGATGTGGATAGGGAAGGAAATTATCGCAATCTGCGGATCGTGCGCTACAGCGGGAACAATATTTACGATCAGGCGGCGCTGCGCGCCGTGGAGCGGGCCGCCAAACCCTCCCTGCCCAAGCCGCCTGATACGATAAAGGAAAACTGGCTTTTCCTCGGTTTTCGATTCTGCGGCAGGGATTTTTGCCGTTGATGCGAGAAAAAATTCAAACCAGACCACACCTGCGGGAGGGCCGGATGCTTCGTCGGGCGATTTTTCTCATCATCATGATTTTCTCATGGCCGCAAGCTGCTGACGCCGCTCGCGTGTTCATCGATATCTATTCCCCCACAGCCAGAAAGATACGACTGGCGATTCCCGAGTTTCGCGCCCTCGACGACCGGCGCGACCCACTGGGCCTCAAGATGGCGCAAGTCATCGAATCAGACCTCAAGCGCAGCGGCTTGTTTTTCATCCCTAATCGCAAGGGCTATCTGGAGAATCCCCTGCGCGCGGGGATTCGCAAGGACGAGCAGCGCTTCTCCGACTGGAGCAAGGTGGTCAAGGTGGATGCCCTCATCAAGGGCGGCTACACCATTTCTGGAAATACCATCACCGCGGAAGTCTACCTCTACGATACGAAAAGCTTCGCCCAGGAGTTGGGTAAGCGGTATCGCTACCCCAGGAGCGGCTGGCGTTTGCTGGCCCACCGATTCGCCAACGCGGTGCTCGAGCGTTACACGGGCGAGAAGGGAGTGTTCGACACCCAGATAGCATTCGTCTCGAGGCGTTCGCTCAAGGAACGCGGAGAGATCTACATCATGGACTGGGACGGCTCCGAACTCAGGCGGGTGACGCGTAACGGAATGGGCAACAACGCGCCCGCGTGGTCTCCCGACGGAAGATGGATGGCGTATTCTTCGTTCAAATCCATGCCGCCCGGCGTGTTTCTGCTGCCCACGAACGGGGCGCGCGAGTTCAAGGTGAGTTCTTCTCTCGCGCAAGCCATCGGAGGCGCTTTTTCTTCGAATTCGCGCTACTTCGCGTTTGCCGAGCTCGTGAGGCGAAACTATGAGATTTTCCGCTACGATTTGCGTACCCGCGTGAAGAGAAGGCTCACCCGGAGCTTCGGCATCGACGTATCTCCCACGTTTTCGCCGAATGGTAAAAAAATCGCCTTTACGTCGAGTCGTTTGGGAAATCCCCACATTTACGTCATGAATGTGGACGGCTCCAGCCCGAGGCGCATCACGTTCAAGGGAAAATACAATACCGAACCCGAATGGAGCCCCCGGGGGGACAGAATCGCCCTGACGAGTCGCATCAAACAGGGAAAGGAAATAGACATCGCCACGATGAACGTTGATGGCGCCGACTTGCGCCGCCTCACGGGCAGCCAGGGCCGCAATGAATCCCCCACCTGGTCTCCCGATGGCCGGCACATCGCCTTCTCCTCCGATCGGAGCGGCAGAAAATATGTATATGTGATGACCTCCGCCGGCACGCAACTCAAGCGGCTTCAACTCGGCCAGGAACCCGCCTGGTCGCCCATGTCGAGGTAAAATTTTAAAAATCAGGAGATATCTCTCGAAAAAATGAGAATTGGGCTTGCTCATCGCGCATTCGCCCTTTATACTTCGCTTGCGTATGTCTGTGGATGGATGAAGAGGGGAAGAGTTTCCGCTCCGTGATGTATCACGCTTCTCACTCTGAACATATATGAACTAGAGACTCCGAGGGGGATGTCTGTATGTTGTTATCGGGTCGTGTTAAATCTTTATTGATAGCTACGATGCTCGTATTCGCCGTGGGTTGCGTGAAACAGACGGTGGAAACCGAAGAACTGCCGCCGCCCAAACCGCCGGCTCCCATGGTGAGAAAAAAGCAACCTCCTAAACCCGAGATGAAAAAGGAAATGAGCATGACGGAGTCGGATCGCCGTCAAAAGCGCGCCGCCTTCAAGCGCTCGTTGGCCGAGTTTGAAAACGACTTGGTGTACTTCGATTTTGACAAATCGGATATCCGCCCCGACATGCGCGCGATCCTGGACGCCAAGGCCCGCTTCCTGCAAGAGTTCCCGAGCATTCGGCTGCAGGTCGAGGGGCATTGCGACGAGCGCGGCACGGTGGAATACAACATCGCGCTCGGGCACAGGCGTTCACAAAGTTCCAGCGATTATCTCGTATCGCTCGGCGTCAAGCCTTCCCGGGTCGATACGGTGAGCTATGGCGAGGAGCGTCCGGCCGACTCGCGTTCCAACGAAGCGGGATGGGCCAAGAATCGGCGAGCGAAGTTCAACGTCATCGGCGGTATTCCGGCGGGCATGAACTAGTCGCCCGACAGTCCTGCGCAAAAGGGTGTTTTAAGGAAAAGGACTCCCCGTCGGCACAGGCCGCCGGGGAGTTTTTCTTTATGAAAACTTTCAAGGCATCCAGTCTTCAAGCATTCTCGTTGATTGCGCTGTCTCTTGTTTTGCTCGGTTGTCCCGAGGCGAATACCCCGGGGGGAGGCCCGGGAATCGTTCCGGGAACGAGTTCACCATCTCGCCCCGCGCCGCCGGCTCAGGTCGCCGCGCGGAATCCATCGGTCGATGTTTCGGCGATCGAAAAGAATCTGCAAGGTTTCAGGCGCGGAATGCGGAACCAGGAGCAGCGTATCGAGGAGGCGCGCGAAGCGATTCAGGAAATCACGGATGAGGTCGAACGCGCGCGGAAAGATTCCGAGAACTCTCTGGAGAAAGCCGGGAAGGCCATAGCGAAACTTCAAGAGCGGATCGAAAAGCTCGAAAATGAAGTGAGCCAGTTGCGCTCGAAGGCTCCTTTGGTAGCTGCGCAAAAAAAAGAGGAGGTTGTCGTCACGCTGGCGGGTACGCCGTCCCGGTTGTCGCCTGTAGGCGCTCCTTCCGCCAACACGCAAATTGCATCCGCGGGCTTGCCGCAGAGCCAGGACGCTCAGGCCGTGGGTCAGCCCGCCGTAGACGCGCGCGTCGCCGTCATTCCCAAAGAGCCGGCGAGTCGACCACAAAAGCCTGCGCCGAGGCCACCCGATCCCGAAGAGGACTATACCCAGGCCATTCGCGTCTTGCGCGATGAGAGAAGTTTCGCGAAGGCGCGCGATCTGCTGAACGTGTTCATCTCCAAATATCCCACGCATGAGTTGGCGGATGATGCGCAGTACTGGATAGGACAGTCCTATTTTCAGGAGAAGAATTTCGAGCGCGCCATCCTGGCATTTAACAAGGTGCAGGTAGATTACGCCAACGGGGACAAGGCGCCGGAGGCCCTTCTTCTGGAGGCGCTCTCGTTTTTCAACTTGGGCGATCACGCAAGCGCCCGGGAGTTGCTTGGCCGCGTGATTGGCAAATATCCGGATTCGAGTGCGGCGGCCACCGCCCGAAAGCGCCTCGAATCGCTCTAGGCGCCGCCGAGGTTTTTGTGTGTCCATAAAATGAACGAGCCGAACGTTCCTTCCGAAGATGGAGAGCGCGCGAAGGACTTGGCGCGCCAGCTTCACGAGCATAACATTCGTTATCATGTCCACGATGCCCCGGTGATTTCCGATGCGGAATATGACCGGATGATGCGTGAATTGCGAGAACTGGAAGAGAAATATCCCGCCCTCGCATCCCTGGATTCTCCCACGGTGCGCGTCGGCGCCCCCCCGCTCGATTCGTTCGGCGCGTTTCATCACGATCCGCCGATGCGAAGCCTGGAGAACGCCATCACGGAAGACGAGGTGTTCGCTTTCGAGGAGCGCGCGAAGCGATTTCTCCTGCAAACCTATGACAGGAATGTCGAGGCGTTCGACGTTACTTGCGAACCGAAACTGGATGGCCTGGCGGTGGAGGTGATTTACCGGGACGGCTCCTTCCACTCAGGCGGAACAAGGGGAAACGGAATCAGCGGGGAGGATATCACCCCAAATCTCAAAACGGTGCGGGGCATCCCGCTTCGCCTACACGCTCCCGAGGGTGGCCCCGAGCCTCCGGCGTACCTTGCCGTGCGCGGAGAGGTGTTCATGAATCTCCAGGGATTCGAAAGACTGAACCGGGAGCGTCTCGAAAAGGAGGAGCCTCCCTTCGCCAATCCGCGCAATGCGGCGGCGGGTTCGCTGCGTCAGCTCGACTCGAGAATCACCGCCACGCGCCCCCTGGATGTGGCGTTCTACGCCGCCGGAGGCGTGGAGGGTTTTTCGTTTCACAGTCAATCGCATCTGCTGGAATCTCTGCCGAAATGGGGACTGCCCGTGAGTCCGGTGTGGCGAAAGTGCGCGAACTTGCGCGATGCAGTGGGGTTTTATGAGGAATTGTTGAGGGGGCGTGAGGATGCGCCCTATGAGCAGGACGGCGTGGTGCTCAAGGTGGATTCCATGGAGTTGCAAAACGAGCTGGGTTCCACCTCGCGCGCGCCCCGCTGGGCGATTGCCTATAAATTCCCACCGAAGCAGGAGACCACCCAGGTGGAGGACATCATCTTTCAGGTGGGGCGCACGGGCGCCATTACGCCCGTGGCGCTCATGAAGCCGGTGCGCGTGGGCGGTGTGGAAGTCACGCGCGCCACCCTGCATAACGAAGACGAGATGAGGCGAAAAGACGTTCGAAGGGGAGATCATGTGCTCATTCAGCGCGCGGGCGACGTCATCCCCGAAGTGGTGGCGGTCATCGAGGAAAAACGACCTCCTGATGCACAGGCCGTTTCCATGCCCGGCGAATGTCCCATTTGCGCGACGCCCGTGGGTCGACCTGATGGAGAGGCGGTGGTTCGCTGCCCCAACCCGGCTTGTCCCGCCGTGGTGCGCGAGGGCCTCAGGCATTTCGCTTCCAGGCGCGCGATGGATATCGACGGGCTGGGGGAGAAACTCGTGAACCAGTTGATGGATTCGGGCCTGGTGAGCGAACCGGCGGATTTTTTCGCCCTGTCGAAAGAACAACTCTCATCCCTGGAGCGCATGGGAGAGAAATCGGCGGAAAATTTAATCGAAGCGCTCGATAGGGCGAAAAAACCGACGTTGTCCCGTTTCATCTATTCACTGGGTATCCGCCACGTGGGAGAACACATCGCGGAAGTGTTGGCCGAGAGGTTTCTTGGCATGGAAGCGTTGTCCCGTGCGGATGCGGAAACACTCGTCTCGGTTCATGAAGTAGGCCCTCAGGTAGCGGAGAGAATCGTACGGTTTTTCTCCGACTCCAAATCCAAACAGGTGGTGGATAATCTCCTCTCAAAGGGCGTGGAACCGGAATCGCCCCTGAAAATGGCTGATGGCGACCCCCATGGGGCGGTGTTCTCGGGATTTTCGTTCGTACTCACCGGTACGCTCTCGGAAAGGTCGCGAAGCGAGGCGAAAGCGGCAATTGAGGCGCTCGGAGGACGGGTGAGCTCCTCTGTGAGCAAGAACACGAGTTTTCTCGTCGCGGGCGAGCGACCGGGTTCGAAGCTGAAAAATGCGGAATCCCTAGGCGTCGCGATTCTCGATGAAAATGCGTTCGAGCAGATGCTCGCCCGGGAAAAGGGGTCTTGACCTCTGCTTATCCCTTTTTTTATGATCTAGGACAAATGTCACGTATTCACGCGCACCGACATATCTTTTTTCTCATGGAAACTTTCTCATGAGCCGGGTTCGCAAGGCTGTTTTTCCTGTGGCGGGGCTCGGCACGCGGTTTTTGCCCGCCACCAAGGTGATCCCGAAAGAGATGCTTCCCATCGTGGACACTCCGCAAATCCAGATCGGCGTGCAGGAGGCGCTGGACGCCGGCATCGAGGAGATTGTATTCATCACCGGACGCGGGAAGGTTTCGATGGTGGACCACTTTGATGTCGCCTTCGAGGTGGAATCTCATTTGCGTGACAGGGGTGAGGAGAGACTATTGGCCGTGGTGGAGGAAATCTCCCGTAAAGCGCAAATTACGTCTATCCGCCAAAAGCGTCCTTTGGGTTTGGGCCATGCGGTCTTGTGCGCGAAGCCGGCCGTGGGAGATGAGCCTTTCGCCGTCATATTGTCCGATGACGTCATCAGGAGCGAAGAGCCCGCCATCGGCCAGTTGGTGCGCGTGTTCGATGCGTATGGCGGCGGCGTGGTCGCAGGACTGCGGGTCGAAAAACACGACCTCTCCAAATACGGTATTATCGATCCTTCCAGCGAACCGTCGCCCGCCCCGGGCGTCACGCCGCTCAAGGGGATGGTGGAAAAACCCGAACCGGAAGATGCGCCCTCAGATGTCGCAATCATCGGCCGCTACGTTCTGCCGCCCGAGATTTTCACGGTCCTCGAGCGCGTGAGGCCGGATGCGAATGGAGAGATTCAACTCACCGACGGGTTGCGGGGGCTGCTGGAGCACACCCGGCTTTACGCCTATGAGTATGAGGGCAAGCGCTATGATGCGGGCGATAAACTGGGTTTTTTGGAGGCGACGGTCGAGTTCGCCCTGGATCGCGAGGATATCGGCCCCGCATTTCGCAATTATTTAAGGAGATTGACAGCCTCATGGTAGCGGAAGAACCTGCGCCTGACCCCGAACCTCCGGGGTGGATACATCTTCATCACAATCAGCCGGGAGGCATTGACTGATGGATGCCGACCTGCTCTTCCGGCTCGCCGCTTTTGTTATCCTCATGTTTTGCTCCGCCGGTTTCTCGGCCAGCGAGACGGCCCTTTTCTCCCTTCCGCGTCCCAGGGTGCGCGCCATGCGCCGGGAAGGGGGCATGGGCGAGCGGATATCCGACCTTCTGGACAGGCCCAGGCGACTGATCACCTCCATTTTGATGGGCAACGAAATCGTGAACATTGTTTCCTCCGCGTTGTTCACGGGCGTCGTGGTGGCTTATCTGGAGCCCGAGAAGAGGTGGCTCGCGCCCGTGTTCATGACGCCGATCCTCATGGTATTCGGTGAGATCACGCCCAAATCCCTGGCGGCCCGGTATCCGGAGCGGTTCTCGCGATTCCTGGCGTATCCCATATCCGTCTTCGCGCGTGTCATCTCTCCGTTGCGGTGGGTCTTTTTACAGGTGGCGAACGGCGTGCTCTCCTGCATGGGGGCGCCCCCGCGCGATCCGCAGAGCATTCTCATGGAAGACGAATTCTTGCATCTTGTGGACGCGGGCCATGCCGAAGGTGAACTCGAAGAGGGCGAGCGCGAGCTCATTCACAACGTGTTTGGTTTTCACGACAGAACTATCTCGGAAGTGGCGGTGCCACGCACGGATCTGGAGTGCTGGGAGATGGACCTGCCCGTCGCCGAAGTGGTCAATCGCGTTCGCACGGCGACGCATTCACGCATCCCGATTTTCCAACGGGACAGGGATCAGATAGTAGGCGTTTTGTATGTCAAGGATTTTCTGCGCCAGGTGGGGCGAAATAATTTCGGCCCCGAGGAGCGTTTGACGAAACAGATGTTGCGTCCTCCCCTCATGGTTCCGGGCGGCATGAAGCTCGACCGTTTGTTCCGGCGGTTTCGGAACGAGCGAACCCACGTCGCCATCGTTCAGGATGAATTCGGCGGCACCCTCGGCCTGGTGTCGATGACGGATCTGCTCGAGGAAATTTTCGGCGAAATCAAGGATGAACATGAAGAAGTCGAGGAAACCTGGATTGAGCAGGAAGATGAGGATTCATACCTGTGTCAGGGACGTGTTCCCCTGGCTGAATTCTCGGCGGTGAGCGGCTGGGAACTCCCCGACTACGAGGAGGCGAACACGCTGGGCGGCGCGGTTTTCACGATGCTTGGCCGTGTGCCCTCGTTGAACGAGCAGGTTCGCCTGGGGAACGTGGAATTCACGGTGACCGAGACGAGTGGCTCCCGCGTCCTGCAGGTGCGCGCGCGAAGACGGAGGGAATTCTGAGTTGGATATCTACTCGGTCATCATCATCGGCCTCATCCTGCTCCTGGTGGAGGCGTTGTTCTCGGGTGCGGAGATCGCCATCGTTTCCGCGGATCGCGCCCGTCTGAAGGCCAAGGCGGAAGAAGGGAACAGGGGCGCTTCGCTCGCCCTGGCGCTTCTGGAAAAACCCGAATGGCTCATGGGAACGATTCTCACCTGTCATAACGCGAGTTTCGTGACGAACGTTTCTCTGGCCACCATCGCGGCTATCAATTTCGTCGGTCCCACCTATGGGGAGGCGCTATCGGTCGCCCTCGTGATTCCGCTTCTGGTGGTGTTCGGCGAGGTGGTTCCCAAGGGGTATTGCCAGGATCGCGCTGATGAGCTCGCCCCTTTGTTGGCGCGCATCGTCTGGGGCGCCAGGCTGCTGGTGTATCCGTTGGTTTGGCTGATCAGCGCGCTCATCGGCGCCGCTTTGGGGCTGGGAACACGCAATGGAGAAAGCACGCCTTTCGTCACGCGGCAGGAACTCGAATCGCTCATGGAAGAGCAAAGCGATGGAGACGTGCAGGTTCTCGAGCGACAGATGATAGGCCGCATCTTCACGTTCGGCGAGTTGGACATGGAAAACGTGCTGGTGCCCATCGTGGATCTCTCGGCGGTGGACGAGGAGAGCATGGTGGGGGAGGTGATCGAAAAAATCGAGGACGATGGCCACTCGAGGATTCTGATCTACAGGGAAAACCTGCACCACATCGTGGGCGTCGTTCATGCGAGGGATATTCTCGGACTGGGGGCGGATGCCGCTGGAAGCCTCAGGGAAAAAGAAGGCCTCATCCGGAGCGCTTATTTCGTGCCGGAAACGAAGCCCGCCGATAGTCTTCTCGATGAGTTGATGAGTCGAAAAGAGAAGATGGCCGTGGTGGTGGATGAGTACGGGGCCTGCACCGGCATCGTGACCATGGAGGATTTGGTGGAGGAGATCGTGGGCGACATCGCTGACGAGTATGACGTCGACGAAGTCCGCATGTTCCACAAGATGGGCGAGGAGCAGTATCTCGTTGATTCCCGCATGGAGGTCGAGGACGTGCGCGAGGCGCTTTCGCTGCCTATACCCGAGGGGGATTACGAGACCTTGGCGGGCTATCTTCTGGAGCGGTTCGAGCATATCCCAAATGAAGGCGAGTACATATCCCTGGAGGGCTGGACGCTCACCGTAGAATCGGCGAACGAGCGGCAGATAGAAACCGTTCGCCTGGAGCGAAACGCTTAGACGGTAATTTGCGGATGCGGCTCCGGCGCGCGCTCTTGGGCTGATGTCCTGAAAGCAGCTTGTTCAGTGTATCAATTCTCCTGCATAGCTTCGGGCGGCTCGACGCCCAGCCAGCCTCCTATCATTTTGAGTGTGTCCCACTGACTGGCTTCATAGGGGATGCCATTTTTCTCCGCGTCCGCTTTTTTCCGCGCCTCGCGTTCTCCCGGAAGCAGCATCTCCGGTCCCCCGCAGCTTTTGATGTCTCTCACCGCCTCGGCCAACAGCTTCTTTGCATCCTCTAAAGGATAGAGCGCGTCCAGCCTCCAGGCTTCTATCGTCTGGGTGATGCGGGCGTCGGGTTGAACGCGCAGCGTCGGAATGCTTTGCGTCGCGCCGCCGCCGATGACGCCGTCCAAATCCACGAGCACGGCGAGGCCGGAGCCCTTGTAGCCGAACTGCGTTCCTCCCAGGGGCAGGACGGAGCCTTTGATCAGTTCGTCATACGCCACGTGACCGGACATGACCTCTCCGTTTTTATAAAGAAAATAATCGGGCGGTATTGCCTCTCCCGCACGGCTGGCGCGAATGGCGGGGCTCACGGCGCGCTGCGTGGTGGCCACGTCGATGACGATGGCCTGATCTCCCGCAGGCACTCCCCAGGCGATGGGGTTGGTTCCCAGCCGAATCTTTTTTCCCCCGAATGGCTTCATCCAGGCGCCGGAGGTGCATGTGGCGCGGCCGGCCAGGCCCTGTTCGATGAGCGCCTCTACATACACGCATGCCGCCCCGAAGTGATTGGCGTTGTGCACATAGACTTTTCCGATGCCGTATTTTTCTGCCAAATCGCCCGCGAGGCGGGTCGCATCCATCGCCGCCGCCGGGCCGATGCCGGCTCGCGCGTCCATGGTGGCGACGGCCCAGTTTTCATTTCGCTTGACGCTCGGCGTGGCTTTCGGGTCGATGGCGTCTTTTCGGATGCGCTCGACGAGTTCGCGCAAGCCCGTCCCGCCCGCCACGCCGTGGCTCGATATTCCGCGCATATCCGCCGCCGCGAGGATTTCCGCCGTCACTTTGGCGCGCTCCTCGCTGGCTCCGAGGGCCATGATGATTTTCGTGGCGAAACGAACGAGCGCTTCTTCGGAAATTCGCTTCTTCTCGGTCATGTAGATGGATTCCTATGAAAGAGCAGGATATTGTGATTGATGAACGGGAAACTCGACGATGAAGGATGCGCCGACCTCGGGAGTCGCTGTGAGTTCCAACCGCCCGTTCAGGAGAAGGGCGGTGAGATGGCTTCGGTAGAGGCCGATTCCGATTCCACGAAGCGCACCCGGATTCTCCAGGTCCTTCGCCACCCAGTCGATAAACGACTCGAAGCGAGAAGACGGGAGTTCGGCATCGCGGTTGGTGGTCGACAAAACGATCCTATCGTTTTCCCTCTTAAGAAGCGCGTGGATGATGCCGCCTTCAGGCGCGATGTGAATGGCCGCATCCAGCAGATCGTCGATGAGAAAGGTGAGTCTCGTTCTGTCTCCGTAAATGTTGAGCCGGGACGGCATCTCGGGCAAAAACCGAAACGACGGAAAATTCCACAGCCGCTTGCCGATGCGCTCGCTGAAAAGATGCGCGAGGTTTATTTCGGCGTTCTCCAGGCTTACGTGCTGCGCTTCGATGTCGGCGGCGTCGGAGAGTGTGTCGATGAGGCGGCTCAAGCGATGGATGCTCTCGGATAAATCCTGAATCTCCTCACGCGCCTTCCAGGGGTCTGATTCCTCGGCCAGGGCGAGAAACTTTTTTTTGAGGTGAGAGGCGGGAGTTTGGAGTTCGCGTGCGGCGAGACGCAAAAACAAAGTGGCGGGTTGTTCATTCGAAGGTTGTTTTTCACTGCCGTCTTTCATGTGATTTTCCGAAGTTTCCGGTGCGATTACTGGTTGAGTGCGGCGACAGATTCCAGTATGAATTCCGCCGTTCCACTCGTCATGGGACTTAAGGAGGATACCTCGCTCATCGGGACCCACTTGGCTTCCGAGATGTCGCTCGCCGCCTGAAGTACGCCACCGATGGCTCGGCACACAAAGTCAATGAGCACGTAATGAAATTGCACGCGCCCCCATTCGTCCCGGGTGACGCGGTTCAGAACCCGGCCCTCGGAGAGTATCTCCACATCCAGCCCGGTCTCTTCTTTCACCTCTCGCATACAGGCTTCTTCGAGGTCTTCTCCCAGGTGGACGCCGCCGCCCGGAATGCTCCAGGCGCCCATTTTGGGAGGTTGTCCCCGGCGGACGATGAGGACGTTTTCCTTATCGAGGATGATCGCCCCTACGCCGACAATTGGGCGAAGCGGATATTCACGACCCAACCCCGGCTCCTCAGGTGAAAGATGAAAGAAAAACACTTAGGTTTTCGGATTGCAACGGCCTCATGGGAATCTCGGGCTCCAAGATAGCATGTTTTACGCCCCGGGGGTTACGCCGAGTCGGTCGGATCACGGAAAATGGGGGCATCCCGCCGCCATTCATCCCGTTGACACCCCGGGGTGGGAGCCGTATCATTTTTTTCGTTTTTGAAGCCTGCCCTCTGGAGTTTCCCTGAATCGAGGGCGCTTTAATCCCCCCATCAGCCAAGAGGTGCGCGTGGCGAGCAGGGATGTCCGCGCCGGGGAGTCGCGTATGCCGCCCGAAGTCGTCTTCGCGCTCATGTCGCTGTGCTTTCTCGGCGTCAATGATTTTCTCTACAAATGGGGCCAGCAGTGGGAGATGCGCAGCGGCCCCTTCATGTTCCTGCAAAACATGGCGTACCTGCCCAACGCGTTCGGCCTGGCCTATTATCGCGAGGAGTTGCTCTGGAATCCGGGCCTCGCCTTTGGATTCATCAATGGTATTTTGGCGTTCACCGCGTTTTTATTCGTCTTGCTCGCCCTGCGGCGTGGCGAGGCGGTGGCGCTCGTGCCGATCGTCCGCCTGAATTTCGCGATAACGGCCGCCCTGACGATTTTTTTTCTGGGCGAGAGTGTCAACCTCATCAAGGGCTTCGCCCTGGTCCTGGCGGCTCTCGCCGTGATTTTGGGCGGCAGCGGCGTGGCGGCCTCCGTCGGGGACAAGCGCTCCGTCGTCCTGGCCATTGGCGCCATGTGCATGTTCGGCGTCATCGGGCTTCTCTATAAGCTGGGACTCGGCATGGGCGCCAAACCCGCCATGATGACGGCCACGCAAAGCGTGGGCGTCTTCTGCATGGCCGTGCCCTTTGCGCTCCTGCAAAAAGACCCGCTGCCCAGGCGCGGCGTGCCGCTGTGGCTGCCCTTCGTTTGCGGCGTTCTCACCTCTTCGAGTTATGTGGCCATCGCCGTGGGGTTCACCTATGGCGAGGCGGTCGTCGTGGCTCCCATCGCCCAGTTGAGTTTCGTGTTGACCGGGATGCTCGCCATCATCTTCCTCAAAGAGAAATTAACGCCGAGAAAAGGGGTGGGGGTCATCTTCGCTATCGGTTCTGTTGTTCTGTTTTCCAGGGGATAATTTTACACCACGTCCTCGTTTCGAAGACGCTCGATTTCCGAGGACGCCAAACCCAGCCACTCGGTGAGTATTTTTTCGGTATGCTCTCCCAGGGCCGGCCCCGTCCAGGCGATATCGAGGGGCGTTTCCGACATCCTTGGGAAAGCGCCCTGCATGGGCACGGAGCCGAAATCCGCGTCCGGCACATGGCGCACCAGGTTTCTCGCCTGAAAGTGGGGATCTGCCAGAATGTCTTCGATGTCATAGACGGGGCTCGCCGTGACGCCGCCCGCGTTGAATCGTTCCATGTTTTCGTCACTGCTACGCTTTCCTATCGCATCGGCCACGATGTTATCGAGTTCGTCTTGGTTCACGACGCGCGCCTCGTTGTTCATGAATCGCTCGTCGGTGATGAGGTCTTCACGCCCCAGAGCGCGGGCGAGGCGCTCATACATCGGCTGGGTAGATGCGGAAATCGCCACCCACTTCCCGTCGCTCGTGGGATAGATGTTTCTGGGCGCGGAGTTTTCGGAGCGGTTGCCCAGACGGGGGCGTTTTTTCCCTTCGATGAGATAGCGGGCCGCCTGGGGACCCAGCATCGTGAAGAGCGGTTCGTAGAGCGCCAGGTCGATAACCTGTCCCTTGCGGCCTCCCAGAGCGTCGCGATGATAGAGCGCGAACATGGTGGAGGCGACGCCCTGGAGCGCTGCCGTCATATCGGCCAGGGGCTGGGGCGCGGCCAGGGGAGGGGAATCGGGGAATCCGTTCATATCGGCGAAGCCCGACATCGCCTCCACCAGGGTGCCGAAGCCCGGCCTGTCTCGATAAGGGCCGTCTTGTCCCCATCCGGATATCCGGACGATGATGAGTTTCGGGTTCACCTCCCATAATTTATCCGGGCCCAGACCCCAGCTTTCGAGTTTGCCCACAAAAAAATTCTCGGCGAGAACGTCCGCCCGGACTGCCAACTTTCGGATGAGGTCTTGCCCTCTTGGTTTGCCGAGGTCCACCGTGATGGATCGTTTTCCCCGGCCATAGACCTTCCACCAGTACGGGTTCCACGCGCGCAGCGTATCTCCGCGTCCCGGGACTTCAACCTTGACGAGGTCGGCGCCGGCATCGGCCAGCAGCATGCCGTACATTCCGCCCGACACGAGGCGGGTCAGGTCCAAGACCTTGACGCCCTCAAGGGGTCTACTCACGAACTTTTCCTCCGTCTGCTCAAAAGAAACCGCCTTGTTCTACTACTTCCGGAATCAATCTTTCAATGTGATCCACAGGGCGGCATGATCGCTCGGCGGCCTCGGGTCTCCCGATGGCCAATCGATGTCCGCGTCGAGCAGCCTGCCTTTCGCGCGGCGATTGATGAACGCATGATCCAGTCGGAAGCTCCCTCCCCCGCCGGGAGCACGCCAGGTATACGCGCGCTTTTGGCCGTGGATGCTGCGGTAGGCATCCGCCCAGCCCGTTTTCGACATGGTGGTCATAAAATCATCTTCGCGCCGGTTGAAGCATTTTACGCTCTCATCCTCGCCGATTCGCCCTGTGTTGTAATCACCCACCATCATGGCGCCGCCTCCGCGCCAGCGGCGCGCCAAATCGCAAATCGCATCCAGGAAGGGATATTTTTTTCCGCTCACACGGTTAAGTACGTGAACGGCGGCGATGGTGATGGGCGTGGGCGCGCGAACGTGGGCGATCAGGCGGCGCTCTTGGGGTTCAGGCGATCTCTTCCAGTAAATGCGCTTGAGCGGCCAGCGGGAGGCGAGGAGTAAGGCGTTTTTGGCCGGTTGGTTTTCAGATGTCGTTTTTAGTTGTTGGGAAAGTCCCATTTCCTTTATTCGGGCGGCGATCTCCCGGCTGGGCGGGGTGCCCCGAAACTCCGTCAGTATGAGGAGGTCGGGTCTTCCGCTACGGATACGCTCTACGATTTTGGTCGCCCGGCGTCCGCCGCCGTGCATGATGTTCCAGATGAGAATTTTCATGGCAAGTCGATTCTATCGGTAGTAACATGGCGGACGCCAACCACCCCTGCGGGTGGGAAAGAAAACAAGTTTCACACTATATCGACGCGCCGATCGTCTGGCGGCCCGGCGGGGAGGGAATTTGCTTGAAACGGATATGTGTTTTCGCCGGTTCGTCAAAGGGCGTTCGGTTTGAGTATCGGGAGGCGGCGCGAGTTTTGGGACATACTTTGTGCGCGCGCGGAATCGGTGTGGTGTATGGGGCGGGTTCTATCGGGCTCATGGGGGTTTTGGCCGACGCCGTGCTCGAAAGCGGAGGAGAGATTACCGGAGTGATTCCCGATAAATTGATGGACATGGAAGTCGCCCATGAAGGACTCACCGAACTTCACGTCGTGCGTACGATGCACGAGAGGAAAGCCTTGATGGCGGAATTGGCGGATGGTTTCATCGCGCTGCCGGGAGGACTCGGCACGCTGGAGGAGACCATGGAGATGCTCACTTGGCTTCAACTCGGATATCACGAAAAGCCCATCGGCTTGCTCAACATTCGTGGCTATTACGATCCTTTGCTGAACTTATTACGCCATACGCACGAGGAAGGTTTCATCTCGCAGAAAAGTTTGAATCTATTCTCGGTCGATGATGCGCCCGAGAACCTGATTCAGCGGATGCTCACTCCCAGGTGAGCGCGGCGAGGTAGCCCACGCTTTCATCCAGCGCTGTCTTGACCTTGATTCCCTGCGCTCGTTTGTGCGCTTGGATGGTTTTGAGATGGGCGAACCCCTCCCAGAGCACATGGCGAAAGGTCCACTCCAGGTTGTAGTGAAAAACGTTGTCTTTATTCTCGTCTTGCTGGAAACCATCGGGGTGGATTTTGAGCACCACGTTTTGAAGCCAGTCGATATACTTATCGCCCGAGGGCCATTCGTAGTTTCGAGGAACGACCCTTTCTTTGGTTTTTTCCCGAAGTGATTCTCTGGTTTCGTTTTTCAGAATATCCAGAGCCAAATGGCAGCCGTCCTCATAAGCCGTGAGCAAATCCCCGATCTCATGAAATCGTTCTGGATCGAGGAGACGATCCGCACCACCCGTGTCGTAAAGGGATTTTTGCCTCGGCAGATTCTCCCCAAATAAGGATTTCCCCCAAACCTGCAAGAACCATCTGTAGTTCACGTATCCCATGTGGCTGACCTGCTCGCGTATTGACCACAGACCCCAGCTTTTGCCGGGTTGCTTCAGATCGAGTTGTTCTTGCGTGAGGCCCTCAATCTCACGGGCGTACATTCCGGGCAAGAGGGCGTATTCGGGAAAAATTTTCGTGGCGGGTCTTGAAGAGTTCTGCGGCATTTTCACTATCCTCGAATGGAATCAGGAGTTCAAAATATATCATGCGACATCCAGTTTTGCTTGAGCGCACCGATTTTAGGTGGAGCTTTCTCGTGCCATAATGCGCACCTATCGATTTATTACATCCCTTTATCTCTTGGATGGCCTTTGCTCGAATCACTCCCTCCGGTTTTTTTGTCGTTGTTATCCGGAGTCTTTTTGGCTGCGGCGCAAACGATCTATCGGGGCACCCTGCAGTGGGTAGGACCAAAGGCGCTCGCCTTTTTGAGCAATCTGACACTGGTAACCTACGCCTCGACCATTTACATACTGGGCGCGGGTCTCGAAAAATGGCCCTTGGAGGGGATTTTATGGTTTGTGCTGGCGGGGCTTTGCTCTCATTTCTTAGCGAGAAACATTAACTTCATCTCGGCCACGCTCATCGGGATGGCGCGTTCACAGATTCTGGCGCAAGTCCATCCCATATGGAGCGCCCTTCTGGCCATGCTCCTGTTCGGCGAGACGATAACATTCCCGATTGCTCTGGGTACTTTCGCCATTGTATTGGGCGCGGTACTCCTGGTGCAGGAGAGGGGGGCGGGAGGCAGGCGCGCTCCGTTTTGGCACTATCTCCTACCGCTTATAGGGGCTTTTTTCTTTTCCTTCGCTCCGTCTTTGCGCAAGTTCGCGTTTCAGACGATTCCTTCGCCCGCCTTCGGCATCGCCACCACGGCGTTCGCGGGCGCGCTTCTCCAACTCGGCTCCATACCGTTTGTTGAAAATCATGAGCTCAACCCCAAAACCTGGAGCAAAAAGGGCTTATTGTCGATTCTTATCGCAGGAATTTTCAACATCATATCGGCCTACGCCTTTTGGCTCGCCATCAAAAACGGAAAACTCGTGGAGGTGATCCCGATAAACAGGCTCTCCATTTTATTCTTGATAATATTTTCCTGGATTTTTTATCAAAGGCTGGAACGCATCAATTTGCGCGTGATCGCCGGGGGGCTGCTCGCCGTGGAGGGCGCTGTGCTGGTCATACTGGGCAGGTAGGTCCTCTTACGCCCTGCGCGAGGGTTCGCCATTTTACTTTAGGCGACGAGGCGATGGATGCTATCGCCCGAGTCGGTCGCTTTATTTGTTTTGATGGTTGATTCGATTCAGCAGCCTGATTAGTGCCTTCTCTCTGCGGATGCTTTTCGGATTTCTGGGGGTCGTTGACATGGTGAATCTTGTCGTGGATGCGCCGCCGGAATTTCGTGCACTGTTGGGCGCTTTTCTGTTCGCGTACAATCAAATTCTCATCCGCAGATTTCTCGAGCGCGCCTCGGCGCTCACGATTACCTTTTGGGTGAATGGGTGGATGGCGGTTTTCGCCGCCGTCTTCTCTCCATTATTTGATGTCTATGAGGGTGATTGGGTGGCCGCTCTCGTCTTTTTTCTCTTCACCGGCGCAGTGGGAAATCTCGTGGCGCGCTATAGCGCTCTTCGCTCGAGCGCGGACATCGGGGTGAGCAGGACGAACGCGCTCGTGGCGGCGACGCCCATCGGGGCGGCGGTGATGGGCGTGGTGATTCTGGGCGAGCGCCCTGGCGCGGGCGTCTGGGTGGGAATCGCACTCATCGTCATCGGGATGATCTGGCTCACCGGTGAGCGGGGAACGGGAGGGTATTCGCTGAAGCGTTATACGTTCGCTTTCATCGCGATGGCGGCTTTCAGCTTCACGCCCTATCTTCGAAAAGCCGGGCTGGCCGCCATGAATGCTCCCTGGCTGGGTATTCTGGTGGCCACGCTGATCGCCAACGTGGGTTTGTTAATTTCCTCACGCTTCGCCTCGAGCGCCCAGAAATTTAATTGGAACGTGCAGATCGCGGTGGCGTGCGTCCCGGCGGGCTTGTTGGCGCTCTTGTCCGCCGTGTTGTTCTGGACCTCGCTGCGCGATGGGCAACTCGCGGTGATTTCCCCGCTTGTTCGCATGACCCCGATTTTCGTTATTTTGCTGTCTGTGGTGTTGCTGCGCGATCTGGAAGTCATCACAAAGCGTTTGGTAGTGGCCGCTCTCATCGTCGTGGCGGGGGCCGCTTTGGTGACGTCGGGTGGTTGATGCTCCGTGCGCGCGCCTAAAATCCGGGATTTTCGTTTGACCCGGGTCGTCCGTCTCTGCGAGAATGAACAAGTCTTCATTCTTCCAACAATGTGCTTTCCGCATCGGTATCTGTGAGATGTGATGCGGAAAGCCCCTTCAAAAAATCGTGGGGGGTGCGATGAAAATACTCAAGATCATTCCCGAGAAGTGCACCGGCTGCATGCGATGTGAACTCGCGTGTTCATACGAGCAGACGGGAACATTTCAGCCCTCGAAAGCGGTGATTCGCGTCTCCTCGTTCGAAGGCCATACGAGCTATGCGCCCTACACATGTCCGCAGTGCGATGAGGCCTGGTGCCTGACGGCGTGTCCGGTCGAGGCGATCGGCATCTCGCCGGCCGGGGCGAAGGATGTGGCGGATGACATTTGTGTGGGCTGTAAGCTCTGCACCATCGCGTGTCCTTATGGAACGATGTTCTACGACATGGACACCCACAAGGCGTTCAAGTGCGACTTGTGCGGGGGGAATCCCGCGTGCGTGTCCGTGTGCCCCACCGGCGCCATCCTTTATCAAGAGGCCGATAAGACCGACTGGGTCGGGCCCTTTGCCGCGGAACGGGCGAAATCACCTGCCGGGCCGCTTGCGGAGGTGTTCTGATCATGGCCAGACATGTCATCGTGGGGGGTGGAACCGCCGGCTGGAACGCCATCACCACTATCAGGGAATTGGATAAAGGCGATTCCGAGATTATTCTCGTCGCGGATGAGACGCCGTATTCGCGGATGGTGTTGCCCTATTATCTGGCGCGGGACATCGCGGAGTCGCACGTCTACATCGCCTCCCCTCCGAAGCTCGCTGCTTTGAATGTGGATGCGAGGCTTGGCGCCCGCGCCGAGAGAATCGACGCATCCCCCAACAAGCTCATCCTCGAGGGAGGCGATGAGATTGAATACGACAATCTCTTGATCGCCACGGGTTCCTCTCCTGTGAAAGCGCCCGTGCCGGGTGCGGATGGAGAAAACGTGCACAGTTTCTGGACGTTTCCCCAGGCGCGCGCCGTGGCGTCCGGCGTTGGCGAGGGCGCCCGCGTCGCGATGATCGGAGCGGGATTCATCGCCTTCACGATTCTGAACGCCCTGGTGAATCAGGGCGTGAAGCTCACCGTCGTGGAACTCGAATCGCGCATCCTGCCGCGCATGATAGACGATACGGGCGCCCGAATCGTTCAAAATTGGCTGAACGATCGAGGCGTGGAAGTGAGAACCTCGACGCAAGTGACCTCTATTGAGGATAAGGAAGACGCCAAACTCCTCAAGTTCAAGGAAGGCCCCGATCTGGAGGTCGATCTGGTCATCATGGCCACGGGCATCAAGCCCAACATCGAATGGGTGGCGGGCAGCGGCCTCGAGACCAACCAGGGCATTTTGGTGGATGAACATTGCCGCACGAACGTAGCGAACATCTACGCGGCGGGTGATATCGCGGAAGGTCCCGACGCCGTCACGGGTGAGAAGGTCGTACACGCCATCGAACCCACCGCCATGCAGCACGGCCGCGTCGCGGCGGCCAACATGGCGGGCCAGGAGGTTGCATACAAGGGTAGTCTGCTCATGAACATCGTGGATGTCCTCGATTTGGAGATCGCCAGCTTTGGCGCCTGGGATGATGCGGACGCCGAAGTCTTTGAAGTTGTGCGGGCCGAGCGTCCCGCTTACAGAAAACTCCTGTTCCACGGCGGTCGGCTGACCGGCGCGATTATTCTGGGAAAAACCCGGGAAATCTGGACGACGAACGACGTGGGGATGCTCAAGGGTCTCGTGTACACGGGGGTGGACATCTCCGAGTGGAAAGAGCATTTGCGCAAAAACCCGTTTGACGTCAAACGCGCGTTTCTGGCCTCGGGCGCCGCGGGCGGCTTGCTGCCGGAAACTATTTTGGGGCGTCCATCGGCGCCGGCGAGTGAAATTGCAGTCTCTTCATAAAAAGGGGGTCGATACCTTGACTGATTACGCATATGCAGGAGAAATCCTCCGGGTCGATCTCTCGAGTGGAAAGACCTGGGGAGAGAAATTCGAAGTCGCCGACCGCAGGAAATGGGTAGGCGGCGCGGGCTTGGGCGCCAAGATTTTGTGGGAGGAAGTGCCGCCCGAGGTAGGTTGGGATCATCCCGAAAACCGTCTCGTTCTGGCCACGGGTCCTTTGGCGGGCCTCCCGGTATGGGGTACGGGCGGTCTTACCGTGGTGACGCGTGGCGCGCTCACCAACGGCGCCACGAACACCCAGGCGAACGGTTTTTTCGGCGCGAACCTCAAGTATTGCGGCTATGACGCCATTGTATTCCAGGGAGAATCGCCCGATTGGGTCTATCTCCACATTCGTGATGATGGGGTGGAACTGCAGGATGCCGGCGAGTTGCTGGGCAAGGACACCTGGGAGACCCAGCAATCGCTTGAGAAAACTTTGAACCTGAGTGGCCACAATCTGAGTGTGTATAGCATAGGACCCGCGGGCGAGAACCTCGTGCGCTTCGCCGCCATCCAGGGAGACTACGGTCACGTGGCGAGCAAGAACGGTTGCGGGGCCGTTATGGGCAATAAAAAGGTAAAGGCGGTGGCAATCGAGCGCGGGACAAAGGGAATCGCCGCTGCCCACCCCAGAGCGCTCTTCGCGGCGGCGGACGATATCGCCCACAGCCTTCAGACCGATCCTTCCACGAAGGGTCTGTATCTGTACGGGACCCTGGGCGGCGTCCGGAACCTGCAGGGCATGGGAGCGCTCCCCATTCGAAACTACACGACGAACGTATGGCCCGAGGAAGTCGAAACGAAGCAATGGGAGGCCAACGGCCTGCGCGAGGGTTTCGATCACCGGGGCCATCAGTGCAGCGCGTGCGGCATGCACCATTGCCATATGCAGGTCATCTCCTCAGGTCCTTACAAGGGACAGGTCGTGGATGAGCCCGAGTACGAGGGCTGGTCGGGAGCGGGCTGGACAATTGGCGCCACGGACCCGCAGCAGGTCTCCTGGATGAACACCCAGCTCGATCGCGCTTGTGTGGACGTAAACGAGTTCGGCTGGCTCTGCGGCTGGGTGATGGAGTGTCAGCAAAAGGGTTATATCACGGATCATGACCTGGGCTTCCGGCTGGAGTGGGGTGATATCGGCGGAGCCAACAGATTGCTCGAGATGATTTGCAAGCGTGAGGGCATGGGCGATCTTTTGGCGGAGGGAACCAAGATCGCGGCGGAAAAACTCGGTGGAGAGGCACAGGATTGCGCCATTTACACGGAAGTAGGCAATTCCCCCAGAGGGCACGATCACCGCTCCCGGTGGGAGGAGATGATAGATACCTGCACGGGTTCGGGCGGAACGATGGATACGGCTCCCCCGGTGTTCCCGACGGATTACGGACTGCCCGCGCGTGTGCACCCCCAGGACGCGGTGGAGGTGCCCAGGCATGTGGGCGGTCTCAGGGGACGTCGCGCGTATGAGGATTCCCTGGGGGCATGCGTGTTCACTACGCGCGCGCCGATGGATGTCTTGTGCCGCTCCATTCAGGCAGCCACCGGATGGGACGTGGACATGCATGAAGCGATGCAGACCGGCCGACGCATCAACGCCTTGATGCGCGCGTTTAATTTGCGCTGCGGCATCGGCCCGGAGGTTGAAAAACCATCCAAGCGATACGGCTCCACACCGGTGGATGGCCCGATCGCGGGCGTCTCGATAATGGATCAATGGGAGAAAATGCTCGATATATGGTACGAGACGGCCGGCTACGACAGGGAGACGGGCCGTCCCAAGATCGAACTTTTGCGCGAACTTGACCTCGATGATGTCGCCGAAGCCCTATGGGGTGCGAACGTATAGCTCATCTTCGGCAGAGGACGACGCCATGAACGAGACGAAAAGCAATGGCGAAATTCATGTCCGGTTGGAATTCATCTCCTGGGCGTCGACTTTCGTGGGCGGAGACGGTAACGAGCGCAAATTTTTCGATGAGCAGGTTCCAGTGGGCGCCACGCTCCGGGACGTCCTGAAAAAGATGAGCCGACGCTACAGGACCCTGGATGAAGCGCTTTGGCACAACGGCACCGGCGAATTGGCCGAACACCTGGAAATTGCCGTAAACGACGCCCTCATGGGAATCCGCCACACGCTCGATTCCGAGATGAAAGAGGGCGACCTCGTCCTCCTGATGGGGCAATACATGGGCGGGTGAGCGGAAAGCTCATCGAGAGGATGAACGTTTTTTGTTCCTTGGTTTCGGCGTCGTGATCAGATGCTTCGGCAGACATTCTTCTCGGTTTCCGCACATCGTGTGAAGAAAACGCCGTATTAGAACGGGTGATTCGGGTCGAGCATACCTAAAAATTCATTGCAGCGTTTCGCCTCGGCGGATTCTCCGATGGCGTCGGCGCATTGAGCCAAGCCATGAATGGCGCTCAAAAACGGCTGATTGGCGGGGATTTCCCAGGGGATGCGCCCATCGCCGCGCCAGCCGGAGGCGCGGGCCTTATCAAGCCCTCTGTGGTAGGCGACCCGAAAGTAGGCATATGCGCTAATCGTCTCCTCGTTTGAGAGCGCAATTCGCCCCATGGCCACCCAGCCGGATAAGGCGTCCGGGTATCGAGCCACGAGGCTTTGCAGTTTCTCCGTGGATGGCCCACGGTTTTCCTCGCTCGATAAAATTGCATCGCACAGCGAATTCAACGCGCCGAGTTCTTCCGGCTCGGGCGGAAGCGATGTTTTGGGAACCCCGTCTGAGGTGATGTCGAGCAAATCATCGGGTTCATTGAGCATGATGAAATCCTTTTCAGGTGGAAGTTTTGGAATGTCATTATAACCCTTGCGTCATGATGGCGCATTTGGCTTTCGGGATTGACGTCACGGAGTCGGTTTGTTAGCTTCGACCCGCCCGAGAAGTTCCGTACCATACCCCACGCCTGAATAAAGTCTGGAGGCCCCACTCGATGTCATCGGTACTAGCGCTGAGAGATCCCGATATTTTCGCCGCGATGGAAGATGAAAGAAAACGCCAGGCGGATGAACTCGAACTCATCGCTTCGGAGAACTACGTGAGCAAGGCGGTAATGGAAGCGGTGGGCGGCGTGATGACGAACAAATATGCGGAAGGATTTCCGGGAAGGCGCTATTATGGCGGTTGCCAGTTTGTGGATGTGGCCGAATCCCTCGCCATTGAGCGGGCGAAATCTCTTTTCGGCATGGATCACGCCTCCGTGCAGCCGCACAGCGGCGCCCAGGCGAACGCTGCGGTGTATTACGGTTTGCTCGAACCGGGCGATACGCTTATGGGAATGAATCTCTCTCATGGGGGCCATCTCACCCATGGGCATCCTGTCACCTTCTCGGGCCGTTGGTTCAAGGTGGTGGCTTATGGCGTGGACCCTGAGAACCACATCATCGATTATGACGAGGTAGAGAGTCAGGCAAAGGAGCACCGGCCCAAAATTATCGTCGTGGGGGCGAGTGCGTATCCGCGAGCCATCGATTATGCGCGCTTCAGAGGGATTGCAGATGAGGTGGGCGCCGTGGTCATGGCGGACATCGCTCATGTCGCGGGACTCATCGCGGGCGGCGCGCACCCAAGCCCCGCGGGCCATGCGCAGATCGTCACCACAACGACGCACAAGACGCTCAGGGGTCCTCGCGGTGGCATGATCCTATGTGATGAGGACTACGCGGCCGAGATAAACAAGGCCGTTTTCCCCGGCCTTCAAGGCGGACCCTTGATGCACGTCATCGCGGCCAAGGCGGTGGCTTTCAAAGAGGCAAGCACCCCGGAGTTCAGAACCTATGCGGAGCAGATTGTGAAAAACGCAAAAACACTCGCGGACTCACTCTTGCAGCGAGGTATCCATCTCGTCTCGGGCGGCACGGATAACCATTTGATTCTTCTGGATCTGCGTGAGGCCGGTTTCAGCGGCAAAAAGGCGGAAGTCGCCCTATGCCAGGCGGGAATCGCGGTGAATAAAAACCCAATTCCTTACGACACCAGAAAGCCGGCGTTCACGAGCGGAATCCGAATCGGGACGCCCGCGTTGACGTCGCGCCACATGAAAGAGGCCGAGATGAAAGTCGTGGGCGGCTGGATAGCCGACGTGCTGGCCGATATTACGGATGAAGCGCGCATCGCCTCGGTGAGAGCAGACGTCAGAACGTTTTGCGAGAAATTCCCGATGGGTCCGGATGGGGCCAGGTCGGAGTAGCTCGGCGCCTCTGCGCTACAGAGGCGGCCTTTCCACCTTCACGACACCTCTTTTTTCCAGTTGATGAACAAGCGCCAGCGTATGGTGGTCAGCAAAAGGCGCGCCCATGATTTGCGCTCCAAGCGGCAGACCCTCTTCGCTCATCCCTACGGGAAAAGCCGTAGATGGCCCGCCAAGGAAATTCCAAAGCCTCGTCAAAGAGATCATGAGCGTTCGAATTTCAACTTCTTTGCCTCGCACTGTCCCGGTAGACTGAGAACGCAAAGCGGCGGGAATCGGCGTGGCGGCGGAGAGGACGAGGTCTACCCGACCGTATACATCCTTGCATATGCGTTTCGTCCATTGTTCCCTGAATCGAAGCGCCTGGATATATGATGTGGCGGGAATGAAAAAGCCGGGTCTGATTCTTTCCAGGACTGCGGGATCAAAGTCTTGCGCCTTTTCTCGTATGTTTTTCTCATGTACGGCCGCTGCTTCGGATACCATCAGCACGGCGGACGCATGAAACGCGGTTTCGACGTCGGGTATTTCAATATCGACAACCTCGGCGCCCAATTCCTTAAGCGCCTTGGCCAGATTGTTCACCGCTTCCGCCACGGGAGGTTCCGAGCGTTGTTCATAGTATTCCCGCGCGTGGCCGATTCGGAATTCTTCGATGGGTTTACTTAGTGCGCCCATGAAGTCAAGCGGTTCTCCGGCGATGGATGAGGCATCGGCCGGGTCGTGTCCCGCGATGGCGGACATCATGAGCGCGCAGTCCTGGGCTGATCTTGCCAATGGCCCGAAAGAATCGAGCGACCACGACAACGGCGCGCAGTCTGATTTCGTGACGAGTCCATGCGTGGGTTTGTGTCCGATGACGCCGCATAAAGATGCAGGAATCCGAATAGACCCACCCGTATCAGAACCGATGGCCATGGAAACCTGCCCCGTTGCTACGCTGTTGCCCGAGCCACCGCTCGAACCGCCCGTGATCCGCTCGGTATCCCAAGGGTTTTTTTGATCCCCGTAATGAGGATTGTGCCCGGTGGGGCCAAAGGCGTATTCATGCAGGTTGAGTTTTCCGAGTATCACGCCGCCCGCCTGGCGTATCTTCCGGGCTAGCAGGGCATCTGCCTCCGCAACGGTCTCTTTATCGATGATGCTGCCCGCCGTGGTGGGCAGGCCTTTCATGTCGATCAAATCTTTCAGGCCTATCGGCACACCGGCCATGGGCCCTGGGTCGTCGCCTCGGGCGATGGCGGCGTCCACTTCCTGCGCCGCCTTCAGAGCGCCCTCTGAATCCAGCTTAATCCAGGAATTCAAAGCCGCGCCGATTTTCTCCGAACGTTTTAGATGCGTCTCGGCGACCTGGACGGCGCTGATTCTCTTTTCTTTAATTTGTGTGGCGATTTCCGCGGCGGTGAGGTTCGTGGTGTCGCTTGTCAATTTATTTCTCCCTCGCGAGGGAGCGCAAGAATCCGGAATGTCCGGCAGGTTCTGTTTTTGGCGAAAGATGCTCCCGTAATAGTGAGTGCCCTTTCTCCATATTTTCCATTGTGGCGATGATGGCGGCGCGTCGTTCGGAATCGAGGGAGTCTTCAAATATATCGCCACATCGAGATTTTAGCGAATCATCTGAAATCGGCATTTTTTCTCCTGGCGAACAATGTTTGTATGAATATTTGAGAGCGTGGCGATTTCTTCAAGAATGGATACATGATGCTTTTTCTCAAAAGGTATTGCAATCGAAAAAGCGGGATCCCGCTGGGAGTGAAATGAGAGTGCTATGGGGTTTTCATTTTGTTTGTGGTTGCCTCCGCGCAAATCTAAAGGCAAAATAAAGAGTGTTTTCGTTACGCTCCGCTCTCCAGGAGAACTCGTGAGTAAATTCACCAAGTTCATTTTCATCATAGCATTTTTGCCTTTGTGGGTGAATGGATGTGTGCCTGGAGCGATTTTTGTCGCCCAAAAGGGCATAACGAGCGCCCTGGAGGATCGCTCTCTGGACCAGCAGCTTGAAGATGCGAAAATACATGCGAATTTGCTGAGAGAGTATTTGTATGTCGATAGCGGTTTGCCGGTGGATGTGGATACGAACGTGTGGGAAGGGAGGGTGTTGCTGACCGGCGTGGTGGATACGGAGAGAAAACGAGAAGCCGTTTTGAGTATTGCGCGGGGCGACCCCAGAATCAAAGCCATTTATAGTCATATTGTTCTCGGTTCTTCGGCCGAGGTGGAACGCAACCGCGCGGCAGCGAAGACGAAGCCGGCCGTGGAACGCGATATCGTCAAGCTCAGCCGAATCGCCAGTGATGCATGGATGGAAGCCAAGCTCAAGGGCCAGTTCTTGGCGACCCAGGGCGTGAATTCTGTGAATTACCGCTGGCAGTCCGTGCGAAACAAGGTCTATATCATCGGCCGTGCGAGAACGGAGTTCGAAAAAAAACTGGTCCTTCAGATTATTCGCGGAACGAAAGGTGTCATTCATCTCGAAGAGTATATTCAGGTACAACCCGTTAAAAAATAAAGTTTCCGAAAAATTCCCCTTTCGCTTGGTTCTTGAATAAATGATTCGTTTGAGTGTTTTGGATCAATCTCCCATCCGCTCGGGGGGAACGGCGGCGGACGCCATCGGTGAGACCGTCCAGTTGGCGCAAGCCGCCGAGCGCCTGGGCTATCACCGCTATTGGGTGGCGGAACATCACAGCCATGGAGCGTTCGCGGGCACGTCGCCCGAAATTTTGATCGGTCAGATCGCCTCGACGACGAAGACGATTCGCGTGGGATCGGGCGGGGTCATGCTCAGTCACTACAGCGCGCTCAAGGTGGCCGAATCGTTCCGGATGCTGGAGACACTCCACCCGGGGCGCATTGATTTGGGTTTGGGCCGCGCCCCGGGGGCCGATAGGCTCACATCTGCGGCTTTGGCGCCTGAGCAGAGTGGTTTTCGCTATGATGATTTCCCGCAAAAAGTTTCTGACCTTCGGGGCTGGATTGAAGGGTCGTTGCCGGAGGATCATCCCTTCGCCCGGATAAGCGCGATGCCTGCCGGAGAGACGGCGCCTGAAATGTGGCTCTTGGGAACCTCGGATCAAAGCGCGATCCTCGCCGCTCATTTTGGTTGCGCGTTTTCTTTCGCGCATTTCATCAACACGTATGGCAGCGTCCAGGTGATGGATATGTACCGTAGGGATTTTCGACCATCGCCCAAATTCAAAGCGCCCATGGGGAGTCTTGCGGTTTTTGTAATTTGCGCGCCGAGCGAAGAAGAAGCGCTCTACCACGCGGCCAGCAGGTCTCTGTTAATGCTCAGAAGCCGTCGTGGCGAGGGAGGCGGCGTACCCACGCCCGAGGAGGCGCTCGCTTACCCGTGGACGGATATGGAGCGCGCTTTCGCTCAGGATATCGACAGCAGAACCATCGCGGGAGATCCGGAGCAAGTCAAGAAAAGGCTCGAGACCCTGGCTTCCGAACACAAAGTCGATGAGTTCATCATCGTGAACGTGATGTACAGCTTCGAAGCCAGAGTGAAATCCTATGAGCTTTTGGCGGAGGTTTTCGAATTGCAAGGAAACCCGTAAGACTTTAGACCCGAAAGGATGGTTCTGTTACTCTTCGCCGTCGACCTTGAGGTTCATTTTTCGCGCACTTATGAGCGACGATGTGCTTTGCGTTTACCAATATACCAAAGGAGCAATTCATGGCGCTTTCCGCCGTAATGACGACGAGCCGGGGTGAGATACGGCTCGATTTGCATGAAGACAAAACCCCGGTGACGGTGGCCAGCTTTGTGAACCTCGCCAAGCGGGGTTTCTACGATGGCCTTATTTTTCACCGTGTGATCTCTGATTTCATGATTCAGGGCGGTTGTCCTTTGGGCGCGGGAACGGGTGGCCCCGGCTATCAATTCGAAAATGAATGTTCCCCCGACCTTCCCCATGACGGTCCGGGCGTTCTCTCGATGGCGAATGCAGGCCCGGGTACGAATGGTTCTCAGTTTTTTATCACGCATGTGCCCACTGCCTGGCTCGATGGCAATCATACTGTTTTTGGGCGAGTCACTTCCGGTCAAGACGTGGTGGATACGATTGAGCAGGGTGATGGGATTGAGAAAGTCGAGATCGGGGGTGACGCCTCGGAGTTGTTCGAAGCGCAAAAAGATAGGATTGCAGAGTGGAACAAGGCGCTGGATGGCTAGAGTTTTAAGCGTGTTTTCTGGCCTTTAGTTCCGTTTTGCGCAACCGGAAGATTTCGGGGGTTACTTCCAGGCATTCGCCCTCGCGCAAAAATTCGAGTGCTTCTTCCAGGCTGAATCGTTTGGGCGGTATGAGTTGAGCGGATATGTCGGCATGGGCGGCCCGGATGTTGGTGAGTTTCTTCTCCTTTGAAATGTTCACGAACATGTCTTGTTCGCGGCTGTTCTCGCCGATGATCATTCCCGCATATACTTCTTCTGTGGGTGCGACGAAGAGAGTTCCGCGCTCTTGAATGTTTTCCACCGCGAATGATGTGGTTTTGCCCGCGCGGTCCGATATCAAAGCGCCTGTCGATCTGCCTGGAAGCTCGCCCGCCCATTCCCCCCATCCGGCGAAAATGTGGGTGAGAATGCCCGTTCCCCGGGTCTGGGTGAGGAATTCGTTGCGATAGCCGATGAGGCCCCGACTGGGGATGGAAAACTCGAGCCGCGCGCGCCCTTTGCCATGGTTGATCATTTTTGTCATTTTTCCTTTACGCGCGCCCAAACCCTGTGTGATGGCGCCGATGAATTCTTCCGGGGCGTCCACCACCACGTTTTCCATGGGCTCTGTGGTCTTGCCGTTTTCTTTGCGCGTAATAACCTCGGGTCGGCCGACGGTGATTTCATATTTCTCGCGCCTGAGTTGCTCGATCAGCACGGCGAGTTGCAAAGAACCGCGGCCGGAGACGCGCAAGGCATCCGCGGAGTCGGTTTCATCGACTTTAATAGCCACATTATTTCTTGCCTCCCGCAGGAGCCGCTCTCGAATCTGGCGCGAGGTGAGATATTTCCCGCTGCGGCCGGCCAGAGGGGTATCGTTGATCCTGAAATTCATGGCGATGGTGGGTTCATCTACAGTAATGGCTGGTAGCGCAACCGGGTTGTCCACATCTGCAATGGTGTCCCCGATTTCCACGTGCTCTAAGCCGGCTACGGCAACGATGTCGCCACCACACGCTTCTTCTATTTGGTGGCGGCTCAATCCTTCATAGCCGAATAAAGAAGCGATCTCTCCTTTCATCCTGATCCCATTTTGCCCCAAAACCAAGGTTTGGGTTTTTGCTTTGAGTTTCCCATTCCAGATTCGACCGATGGAGAGACGGCCCATGTAATTATCGTATTCGAGGCGGGAGACGAGCATCTGTAGTGGTTTATTTGCATCATATGAGGGAGGGGGTATCGCGTTCTGGAGTGTATGGAACAAGGGTTCCAGTGTAGGAGATAGCGCGTCGGGCTCGAGGCCTGCCTTGCCCTCTCGAGCGATGGCGTAGAGCACAGGAAAATCAAGCTGGGTTTCGCCGGCGTCCAGATCGATGAACAGATCGTAAATTTCGTCGAGAACTTGTTCTGGTCTTGCGTCCGGGCGGTCTATTTTATTAATGACCACGACGAAGGGGAGTTCTCGCTCTAGGGCTTTGCTGACCACGAACCGCGTTTGCGGCAGAGGGCCTTCCGAAGCATCGACCAAAAGCATCACGCCATCCACCATGCAGAGGACGCGCTCCACCTCGCCGCCGAAATCCGCATGGCCCGGTGTGTCCACGATGTTGTAATGTATTCCTTTGAAATCGATGGCGCAGTTTTTCGCCATGATGGTGATTCCCTTTTCTCGCTCGAGATCCATTGAATCAAGGACACGCTCAGCCACTTCTTGCCCTTCGCGGAAGATGCCGCTTTGCCAGAGCATGGAGTCCACCAGGGTGGTTTTGCCGTGATCGACATGAGCGATGATGGCGAGATTTCTCAGATCGGTTCGTTCCGTGATAGCCATTTTTCCCTCGAACAGGTTTCGAGATATTCGGGAATGCGTCCAAAGCGCGGGGATAATGGAGGAATTAAAGAGTGTTGGCAAGGGAAGGAAAGTTTTGATTTTGATTGCGGGATGCCGGAAATTCATAAATAGGATATCATAACTTGATGGATTCCTCATTTTCCTGTTCACAGTTTATTGGAGGGGACTCGACTTGAAATTTTCTTTTTTCATGATGCCGCTTCACCATCCCTCTGAAAACCCATCGCTTGCCTATCAGCGTGATATCTCACTCATCGAATATGTTGATGAACTCGATTTTGATGAATTCTATATTGGAGAGCACCATTCCGGGGGGTGGGAGACGATTCCGGCACCCGAGATGGCCCTCGCCATGGCTGCGGCCAAAGCGAAGCGAATCCGCTTGGGTACGTCTGTGCTTAGCGTTCCGTATCATCATCCGTTTCACTTGGTGGAACGAATGGCGTTTTTGGACCAGCTCACCAAAGGGCGCGCCATTTTGGGAGTGGGCCCGAGCAATTTGGCGAGCGACATCAAGTTGTTTGACATTCATCCGGGCGATCTGCGTCCGATGCTGCGCGAATCGGTGGATATCATGGTCAAACTCCTGGAATCGCCCGAGCCATTTGACTATGAGGGCCGGTTCTGGAAGTTGAGAAATGTGTGTCTCCAGGTACGCTCCTATCAAAATCCCAGAATGCCGCTTGCCATCGCATCGGCGGGAAGCCGCGGGGCGATTGATATGGCCGCTCAGTACGAGATGATATTGCTCTCCTTCGGCGGCAAGAAAATCATGGATAACCTCTCACTCTCCGAGCAATGGCCTCATATGGAGGAATGCGCTCGAAGACACGGCACGCGAGTATCGCGCGAGAACTGGAGAATCACTACGTACGTGCATCTTGCCGAAAGCCGCGAGAAGGCCTGGGCCGATATCGAAGAATTCGCCCTACGCGACATGAATTACTTTATGGATATCGGTTTGAAGCCTGCTTATGAGGCGTATCCCGATCAGCCGCGCTCCGAGATCACGCCGAAAACAGCCGCAGAGCAAAGATACTGGGTGGTGGGCACTCCGGATGACGCGATTGAGGTGATCGAGAAAATGCAGGAGGAAACCGGCGGATTCGGCGGTCTCATGCTCACGACGCATGAATGGGTGGGCGATCAGAAAATAAGAGATTCACTCGAGTTGTTCGCGCGATACGTGATGCCTTACTTCAGAGGACACACGCTGGATCTCAAAGCGGCATGGAGCAGACTGCAAAAAGACGCAGCACGAGGCGAGATGCCCCCGCCAGGGGGAACGCCCTCATGGGAAACGCCCGGGTTGGAAGGACATAGGAGCAATTTGTTCACCTATCCGCCGGAATTTGGCGATTTTCCAAAAGGAGGTTGAAAAGGCCGCTTAAGGTGGGGCAACTCGGTCGAAGCATGTATGTGAGAACAAAATACTATCCCACGGTAAGTATGACGTAACCAGAGATGTGGGGCTGCAAATACCGATCACTCTAAGAAACCACGACTCCATGAGTTTCATCGGTTTTGGTGTTGAAAGGCGAAAACGTCAGGTTGAATATAGAAAAATTTAGAAATACGATGTCAGAATGGAGGTGTTGAATATGGGCGTTACGTTTTTCCACGAAGTGGAGGACGCCAACGATCCTTTACTTATAATGGCGTTCTCTGGATGGAACGATGCGGCGGAGTCCGCAACGGCGGCGGCGCGCTATCTGGTTCAGCATTTCCAGGGAAAACGAGTGGCGCAAATCCAATCGGATGATTTTTTCCAGTTTGCGGATCAGAGGCCTACCGTTAAACTCAGTGAATCCGGCGAGCGGCGAATTACATGGCCATCGAACGAATTTTTCTATTGTCGTACGCCAGACCTTGCGCGGGATCTTATTGTCGGGATCGGCACCGAACCCCACTTGAGATGGAAACATTTTAGTGGCGATGTGCTGGATATAAATAATCATTACGGTGCACGGATGATCGTGACGATGGGGGCGTTGCTCGCGGGAGACTTGCATACCCAACCCAGCCATTTGATGGCCATTTCCACCGATCCGTCATTAGTAGAACCCTCGGGCGTGGAAATAACGCGCTATGAAGGCCCTACAGGAATTGTGGGTGTCATCCACACGCTAATGCAGGATGAAGGTTTTCCGGCAGTGAGCTTGTGGGTGAATGTGCCGCACTACATCGCATCCATATCCAACCCGAAAGCAACGCGCGCTCTGTTGGACAAATTGAGTATCTTGGGTGGTTTTGAAATATCTTTGGAGGATTTCGATTTCGCCATCAATAAGTTTGATGGTCAAGTTGAGCAAATCATCGCCAAAGATCCTCGCATTGCCAAATATGTGGAGGATATGCAAAAAGGCCAGATTCCCGATGACATCCCAGGTTTGGATTTTGAAGATGCGTTCGATGGAGAACCTGAGGAAGAAGAGGGAAAGTTGCCTCCCGGCTCCGAGGTAGCTGATGAGATAGAACGCTTGCTCCGGAGAAGGCAAGGTGGACCGGAATCAGACTGAGCGATTGGCATTTGTTTCTTTGCAATCATGCAAATTCACTCCATCATATCGATAACATAAGTCTTTCATGAGCGGAGGTTTGTAATGCCAGAACGTTTTTATCAAGAGATGTTCGGTGGGCCTGATGATGATGGGGATCTAATAGGCGCCAACATGCCCCGGGTGGATGGTCCACCCAAGGCGGACGGCTCGCCCGTATTCTCTGCGGACCACAAACTGATCAATCCGCTATATGTCGTTCCGGTAACGGCTCCTATCGCTTGCGGAACGCTGGAGCGAATAGACACATCCGCGGCGGAAAATGCGCCGGGTGTCGCCTGTGTCCTGACCGCAAAGGATATTCCGGGCCAGAAACTCTACGGCATGTTGATTCCGGATCAGCCGGTTTTGGTGGAAAAGCGCATCTATTCACTTCAAGATATCGTGGCCATTGTGGCGGCGGACACTTTAGAGCAGGCGGAGTTCGCGACCGGGTTGGTGAAAGTCAAAACCAAAACGCTTCCGGCCGTTTTTGAGACACAAGACGCATTGAAAGGTGATGCCCCTATTGTCCAGCCGGACCATCCGGTGGCCAAAGGCAATGTGCTCACCCACTTGAAAATTCGAAAAGGAGATGTTGAGAAAGGTTTCGCCGAGGCGGACGTAATTCTGGAAAATACGTACGAAACGCAATTCATCGATCACGCCTACCTCGAACCTGATGCGGGGTATGTGGTTCCCAATCCTGATGGCTCCATCACTTGCACCGGGCCCACCCAGTGCCCGCATATGGTGAGGCGTGTCATCGCTCCGGTGCTGGGGTTGGGACAACACGAGATTCAGTTCATCGCTACTCCACCAGGTGGCGGTTTCGGCGGAAAAGAGGAAACCTCCATCGAAATCGCCATGCGGGCTGGTTTGGTCGCGCTTAAGACACGTCGCCCCACCATCTACAACTATACGAGGGAAGAATCTCTGGGGGGTAAGGCGAAACGAGTGCCCGCGGTGATCCAACACAAAATCGGCGCCAAGAAAGACGGCAAAATCACCGCCATGCGCATCCACATATATCTCAACAAAGGTCCGTATGCCGCGGTAGGACCCGGGATCATTAAAAAACTCATCATCCATTCCTCCGGCGCTTATGAATGCGACAACGTTTGGGCCGACGGCTACCTCGTGCTCACGAACAACATTAATACCTGCGCCATGCGCGGTTTGGGCGTTCCTCAGGTGCATTTCGCGATTGAAAGTCAGATGGACGAACTGGCTCTCTCGCTCGAAATGGACCCCTTCGAACTGAGGCGCTTGAACGGCTATAAACTCGGTTCTTCCACCGCGACCCGCCAGGTGTTGGACCAGAGCGTGGGCTATATGGATTGTCTCGATAAAGCGGAAAAGGCGCTCGGGCCGCATCCGAGAGAAAACGCGAACGGCGATGGCCTGTTGTATGGTCGTGGTATGGCGGGGTTTTGGTATTCCACGGGTGCCGCATCGCCCTCGGATTCATGTGGCGCTCAGGTTCATGTCACCGACGATGGAAAAGTTCAGGTGGGGGTTGGAATCATTGAACTTGGGCAGGGTTCACACACGGTGCTCGCCCAAATTGCGGCTGAAGCCATGGGCGTGCGATTTGGGGATGTGCGCATCATGCAGGTAGATACGGATGCCGTTCCGGAGAGTGGTTTTACGGCGGGCTCACGGTCCACCACGATTCCCGGCAATGCGATATGTGAAGCCATTGCGGAAGTTCGGGGAATCCTGTCCCCCGTGGCGGCGGAGATGCTCGAAGGTCCAGTGGAAGATGTAGCTTTCAAGAATGGGAGAGTGTTTATCAAGAGCGCACCTGAACGTTATCTCTCATTTGGCGAAGTGGTCTCACAGGCGCTTCTGGTCGGTAAGCAGATTACGGGCCAAGGCTGGTTCAGCACGGGACCCTTGACGTTTAATCCTGAAACCGGAGAAGGCAAGCCGTTCATGGTCTACAGCTATGGCGTACAAGTGGCGGACGTGGCGGTTGACCCGGATACAGGAGAGGTTTGGGTGAGGCGCATGGTCGCTGCCCATGATGTGGGACGGGCCATCAACCCCCAAGGGGTGACTGGGCAGATAGAAGGGGGTATTGAAATGGGGCTTGGACAAGCCTTGATCGAGGAAATCGACGTTCATGAGGGTCGCGTGCTCACACCAGACCTGGCGCGATACGAGATTCCCGTTTCAATGGATACGCCCGAGTTCACCACCATCATCGTGGAAGCGGCCAATGCGACTGGACCCTATGGCGCCAAGGGCGTGGGAGAGAGTTCTTTGGTGCCCACGTTGGCCGCGATTTCCAATGCCGTGCGGGATGCCGTCGGTCATCGATTCACCAAGCTGCCCATCACACCGGAGAGTGTCGCCATGGCTATTCACAAAAAAGGCGTCGAAGTAGGGTAATAATACAGAAAATCAAACAAGCCGGGCGGATTGCAATGCCCGGTTTTGTTTTGTTCTCAAAGGAATTGAGAGCATTCTTTCCGGCCACAAGAGAGGTACGCGGAATGCGGGCGTTCGTGATGGCGGCTGGTTATGGAAAAAGACTGGGAGTGTTGGGAGAGGAGATCCCCAAACCGCTTTTACCCTTGGGCGGTGTGCCGCTTATCGGTTTTGCACTGGAGAAATTGGCGGCTGTCGGTGTGAGGGAGGTCGCAGTCAATTTGCACCATGGCGCAGAGAAGATTCGTTCTACTTTGGGTGATTGTGCGCATGGTGTTCATATTCGGTATTTTCACGAGCCTGAGATTTTGGGAACTGCCGGTGGAATCAAGAATGCAGAGGCGTTTTTGTGCGAGAAGAAAGAGCCTTTTTTCGTCATCAACGCGGATGCGCCGTGTGGCGCTGATTTTAAAAAAGCGTTGAACCATCATCAAAAGGGAGATTTTCTCGCCACACTTATACTCAGACGCTCACCCGAGGTTAAAAAATACGGGGTGCTTGAATTTGATGGGGTGGGACGTTTGCGAAATTTTTTGGACACGAGCGCACCGGGGATCCCACAAGGCGAGCTGAGCCAGGCGATGTTCACCGGGTTGAGCATCATGTCTCCTGAAATGTTGAATCATATCCCTGTGGGAGTGGCGTCGGATATTTCAAAGCAAATTTATCCCCGGTTGATGAAAAAAGGCACCCGGATTGGTGCGATTCTGAGTGATTCTTATTGGATGGATGTCGGTACTCCGTCGCGGTATTTGCAGGCGAATATGGACATCATGTCCGGCGCATTCGCGCCGGAGTTCATGTGGCCGCCAAAGGGGTTTTTGTTGATAGAAGGTCCCGCCATGAAGTGGGGGGAGGGCAGCATTGAGCCCCCTGTTTTGTTAGGCCCCGATATTGTTATCCAAAAAAATGCGAAAGCGGGTCCCTTCACGGCAATCATGGGGGATGCTATTCTTAGGAATAACGCCAAAGTTCGAGAATCCATCATCTTTTCAGGTGGTAGAGTTGATGAGAATTCCATTTTGAAAAGATGTATCGTGGGACCGGATGCCATGGCTTCATCTGGTAACGGAGAAATGTGTGAGGTGGTTTTTCTCCGCGATAGAGAACAGGCGGAAATATGTGACACATAAATCGGTAAAATCTTCCATATCGTGAAGGAGTGGGTGTTGAAAGAGCCGACTACAAGGACATTGCTGGGCGCAGGCCGCTCTCCCGTATTCGCCACCGGAGGCTTGGTGGCGACCAGCCAGCCCCTGGCCGCCGAAGCGGGTCTCCTAATCCTGAGAGAAGGCGGAAACGCCATGGACGCGGCAATCGCGACAGCCGCAGCGTTGAATGTGGTGGAGCCGCAATCCACGGGGGTTGGTGGGGATATGTTCATGCTCTATTGGGATTCCGATTCGAAGGAACTCCTGGGTTTGAACGGCAGTGGAAAGAGTCCGGCCAAAGCGACACTCTCGCGCTACCAGGAATATTCTTCCGTGCCGGAGACAGGAATTTATTCTTGCACCCTCCCCGGTGCCGTGGATGGATGGTTCGCCGCCTACGAGCGATGCGGCAGTGGGAAGAAGAAAATGTCGGAGCTTCTCCGGCCGGCGATTCAATATGCGGAAGATGGATTTCCTCTGTCCCCCATCATTGGACGTGCGTGGGCAAACCAGACGGAAAAGCTGCAAAAATGTGAATACTCACAGCGAACCTATCTGCCGGCCGGGCGCCCGCCGAGAATTGGAGAAAGATTCCGGAACCCGAAGCTGGGAGAATCTTTGCGGATGATAGCCGATGGTGGCCGTGAGGCTTTCTACGAAGGTCCGATAGCCGAGGAGATCGTTCGCTACACCAAGGAAATCGGGGGTTTGTTCGAGCTCGAGGATTTCGCCGCCACGAAAAGTGAATGGGTTGAGCCGATTCGCGCAAATTACCGCGGCTATGAGCTTTGTGAGATACCGCCCTCAGGGCAGGGTGTCACGGCGCTGGTATGCCTCAATCTCATCGACGTATACCCTTTGGCAGAGATGAGTTATGGCTCCGCCGATCATCTCCATATTCTGATCGAGGCGATGAAGCTCGCCTTCGCAGACAGAGATCGCTATGTCGCGGATATGGACAAGGCGGATGTTCCCCTGAAAGGGCTTCTGTCCTCGGGATATGCCGATGAGCGTCGAAAGCTCATTGATGAGAAAAAAGCCGGTAGCCCCGGGGCCGGGATTCCCAAAACCTGGAACGACACGATTTATCTTACTGTGGCGGATTCTCAGGGAAATATGTGTTCGTTCATCAACAGTTTGTTCCATCATTTCGGATCAGGCATCACCGGGGGAGAGACGGGCATCATGCTCCAGAACAGGGGCAGCGGTTTCGTGTTGGAAGAAGGCCACCCGAATTGCATCGCGCCCGAAAAGCGGCCCTTGCACACCATTATCCCCGGTTTTGTGATGAAAGATGGGGAACCCTGGATGAGTTTCGGCGTCATGGGAGGCGACATGCAGCCGCAAGGGCATGTGCAGGTTCTCTCGAATATGGTGGATTTCGGCATGGACATCCAGGAAGCTATCGAAGCCCCCCGTTTTCGCGTTTTGGGTGGTCGTGCAGTGGCGATAGAGAGCGGTGTGCCGGAGAGCGTGCTCCAGGAGTTGGAATCGCGTGGCCACGATGTGCGTCGTGCAGGCGGCTATGAGGGTTTTGGCGGCGGGCAGGGAATCGTGCGGCTTGATGATGGCGTAATCATGGGTGGTTCTGATCATCGAAGAGATGGATGCGCGGCTGGTTTCTAGTCATTCCGTGCAATCAGAGTAAAGTGGGGTTGGCGGCGTCGAGGGGCTTTTCGCCATGAAGCGTTTGCTGGTGTTGAATTTGATTGTCGGCTCTTTTGTGGTCGTTCAACCTGCGATGGCCGCACCCGATTGTCCTCTCAAGGGCCATCCCGTGGGAGATGGTCGGTGGACACGGCGGCAATCCCCGCCGTTGGATACGCGAAACGTTCGAATTCGGTTCGAAAATGGCGCGACCGCGCGCATGAAGGCGGTGCGTTTGCGGCACGGGGAGTTTGAAATCAGGCTCCACTGGCGTGACAAATCAGAGTGGTTCCTGCCCGTCGACTTGGAGGTTCTCGGCGAAAAGCTGGGTGCCTCCGTCATTCTCAATGCCGGCTATTTTGATGAAAACGGACGCCCCATGGGATATTTCCGCTCGGGCGGAAAGGTGTTCAACAGCCGCGTGTTGCACCGGGGGCGCAAGACCTTCCTGCATTACGGAGCGATGTTCGTGGTGGGGCGGAATAACGGGAGGCCTGAAATCGTTTCCCGCGAGAAATTTCAGGATTCAGGCGTCAAAGAGGCGTTCCAGGCGGGGCCTCTTCTCGTAATGAATGGCAAGCCCGCTGAGGGGCTGTCTCGGTACAGGGAATATCTGCGCGCCACGAGGAGAACGGTGGTCGGCCTCGACGCGAAAGACAGGCTCGTCGTTCTGGTGAGCGAGACCGAGACGCGCGGCATCTCCTGGTGTGAGCTTCAGGAGTATCTGGTTCTGCCCGAATCGAAAGGCGGCCTTGGCATCCGGGACGCCATGAACCTGGACGGCGGCTCGAGTTCGCAGTTGTGGGTGCGGGGCTCGAATAGCATTCCGGGGCGTCCCGCGCCAACGTACGTCATCATCGCGCCGAGGCGCTAAAATCGTATAACGCCTTATTTATCATATGTTTAACATGTCATAAATTTATCGAAAAACATCGTGAATTTATCGATATTTTCATCAATTCCGATTCGTCTCGATGCACGGGAATCCGCGTGAATGATGCCGTGCGCGCCGCGTCCTTGGGTGACGGCAAATGCGGGCAGTTGCGGGTTCGCCGTTTTTAGCCTTTCATGACGATGGGCGCGACCGAGGAGATACCCGATGAGAGACATGGAAGGAAAAATCGCCCTGGTGGCGGCGGGCAGCAAGGGGCTGGGCCGAGCCTCGGCGCTCAAGATGGCCATGCGCGGCGCAAGCGTGGCCATTTGCTCGAGGGATGAGGCCACCTGCGCCGCGGCCGCTTCCGATATCGCAAAACAGGCCGGTGTGGAAACCTGGCATTGCGCGGCGGACGTGAGCACCGTTGAGGGCGTCCAGAAATTCATCGGCGGGGCCGCGTCTCACTTCGGCGGCGTGGACGTTCTGGTCGCAAACGCGGGCGGGCCTCCCAGAGGGGTGTTCGAGGAGCTTGAAGACGACGCCTGGTTCGACGCGTTCGAGCTGGGCGTCATGAGCGCCGTGCGCCTCGTCCGCGAGACGCTACCGCACATGCGGGGGCGAGGCGGCGGAAGAATCCTCTTCATCCTGTCCAGTTCGGTGCGCGAACCCATCGACGATCTCCTGCTCTCGAACGTCATGCGCCCCGCCGTGGCCGGTCTGGCCAAATCGCTCTCTCGCGCCCTGGGCGAGGAGAACATTCTGGTGAACGTGGTCATCCCCGGCGTCATCAACACCGAACGCGGGATGCATGGCCGCGCGTCCCTGGCGAAGCGCTTAGGGATAACCCTTGAGGAATCCGTGGCGCGCGTGGAGCGCGACGTGCCGCTGGGCCGTCTGGGCGAGCCAGAGGAGTTCGGCGCGATGGTGGCGTTTCTCGCCTCGCCCGAGGCGAGTTACATCTCGGGCGGCGTGTTCGCCGTCGACGGGGGGCGATTACGGGCGATTTGAGAGGAGTGATCAGGACATTGATTCAATTCGTCCCTGCCCTTCCGCCCCGGAGTCCTAAGAATCACCCTATCAATAGCGGCGGGAGGTTATCCTTGCCAGGGGCGTAGTCGCGTTTATGAAACTGAGCGTTGGGGTTTTTCGGAAGCGGTTTTCACTAATAATGCTATTTTCAGCGAAAGATGAAATAATAGTATTTAATGAAAAAACTTGACATTTTCACTATATATGCTATTTTCAACGAATGATGAAATATACTCAAACATTGAAAGTTCAAGATTTCATGGCCTTCGAGGCTGTCCGTGACTTGCTTACCGACATACCAAACGTGGAGATCGACTCGGTTGACGACTATGAGGAAAGCGTCGGGCGCGACTACGGAATCGATTTACGAATAGGTTTGAGCCACGGCGTCGTCGATTACACGCTCATCATCGAGGTTAAAGCGAATGGGGCGCCGCGCTTCGTGCGTTCCGCAGTCTACCAGCTCGAAAGCTATGTGGTGCATTTACTTCAATCTAGGCACGCGGATGACAACCGGCGTTTGATTCCGATGCTTGTCAGTCCCTACCTGTCCCCGGAGTCGCGAGCGATCTGTACCGCTCACAATATTGCTTATCTCGATCTTTTCGGGAACGTACATCTCGCTTTCGATAGCGTCTATATTGATCGGGCCGTCGCAAACAAGCCTGAGTCCGAAATCCGTGTGTTGCGGTCAATTTTCACCCCGAAAGCGGGCGCTGTCTTGCGCGTGATGCTGCGCGACCCCGACCACGCATGGCGTGTCGCCGACTTGGCCGAAAAAGCCAAAGTGAGCCTTGGTCATGTGAGTAATGTTCGAAAAGCCTTGCTTGAACGGGAATGGATCGAAAAACGCGACGACGGAGTCGCCCTCGTCCAGCCGGATGCGCTCTTGAAAAAATGGCGCAAGAACTATCGCCGTCCGATTGGCCGTCACATCGCCGGATACACACATCTCCACGGCGAGCAGCTTGAAAAGCGATTGTCGGGAGTGCTAAATCCGTATCCACAACGCCCGCGAGCAATCTACTCGTTGCATTCCGCCGCCCAATGGTACGCGCCCTTTGGCCGGGACGGCACACATACTTTCTATGCTGACGAATCTGGCGCTGAAACTTTGGTAGAAGCGTTGAAACTGAGGCCTGCTACAAGAGGAGCTAACGTTGTCCTTCGTATCCCCATGGATGAGAGTCTGTTCGATGACGCCAGCGAGCCTGCGCCGGGCGTATTCTGTGCCAGTCCAGTCGTCACTTATTTGGACTTGTGGAACGGCAATGACCGCGACCGTGAAGCTGCCGAATATCTAGCCAGAGAGTTCTTCCCATGGCTATAGAAGAACCGCGGTTCGCCCATGATTACGATGATCGCAGTACAGCGGCGGTCAAATCCGTATTGGTCGAAATCGGACAAATCCTGGGCAGTTTTCAAGGTAAGTTCGCTGTAATCGGTGGTGCCGTTCCATGGCTGTTGTTGGGCGAATCCGATATGTCCCATGTCGGCACCTTAGACGTGGATCTCAGTCTCGACGCCGAAGCCCTGGGCGATGGGGAATATGCCCGGCTCGTCGAGTCGCTTCAGAAGCAAGGCTACAATCAGCGGGACAATTCACCTCCCTTTCAACTCGTGCGCACCGTGCCCGCCCGCGACGGCGGGTCTGATATCGATGTTGTCGTGGACTTTCTTATGCCGCGTGACGTCGAGCTCGCGAAGAACACCCCACCGCTTATCAGTGAGTTCGCCGTACAGCGCGCCGACGGCGCCGATCTTGCGCTCAAATTCTACGAGATGGTCTCCATTGAGAGCGATATGCCGGATGGAGGCCGCAATAGCGTGCACATTGCGGTAGCGTCGATCCCGGCGCTGTTGGCCATGAAAGGATATGCCATCGGAAATCGGCTGAAACAAAAAGATGCTTACGATATCTACTTCTCCATCCGCAACTTTCCAGGCGGGCTGGACGCTCTCGTTGCGGCAACGAAGCCACTCCTTGAAGTCGATACGGCGCGAAAAGGCTATCTTCTACTCTCGGGAAAATTCCGCGACGTGGACGATTTCGGCCCGACCTGTGTGCGGCAATTCGTGGAAGGTTCCGACGCGCTCGGTGAGCGCACTGCGGATCAATGGCAACAGGACGCCTTCGGACAGGTTGACGCTTGGCTTAGAGAACTCGGTTTGAGGTAATCCAACAGGACAGGCGCGGGGCCCTATCTCTACTTTCCCCCAAACCCCCCACCCCGTTGACACCTACCTCCCCCCGCATCATATTGAGGGGTTATCATTTCGTTCATCGCCCGTATCACCCATAGAGTCGTCACGAGGAAATGAACACCCAAAGCGAAGCTCTCCCAGCCGTATCCCTGATGGAAGACATCCGCATCGAGGGCGCGCGGGAGCATAATTTGAAGGACATCTCCCTCAAACTCCCGAGGGAGCATTTCATCGTCGTCACGGGCCCGAGCGGTTCGGGCAAATCCTCCCTGGCGTTCGACACCATCTACGCCGAGGGCCACCGCAGATACGTCGAGAGCCTCTCCACCTACGCGCGGCAGTTCCTAGAGCGCGTGGACAAGCCCGACGTGGATTACATCGAGGGCATCAGCCCCGCCATCGCCATCGAGCAATACAACCCGGTGAACCATTCGCGCTCCACGGTGGGTACGGCTTCCGAGATTTACGACTACCTGCGCCTGCTCTTCGCCAAGGCGGGAAAGATCCATTGCCCCGATTGCGGGAGCGAGGTTTCGCCCGCCACGGTCGACGGCACGGTGGCGCTCTTGCTGAACGCCTATGCGGATGCGAGAGCGTTCTTGCTCTTCCCGATGGCTCCGTGCGATGCCGGGGAGTTGGAAGGGGAACTCAAATCCATGGTGGCGCAGGGTTATATTCGCGTGATGGTGGATGAGGAGATCGTGAACATCGGCCCTCCGCTTTTCGAGAGACTAAGGAAGGAAGTCGAACCGCCGCCCGAAGCGAAAAAACGCGGCCGTCCCCGGAAAAGAGAACCTCTGGAGGAAAGGCCCGCCGTGCGGAACCCCTATACGATTCGGGTGGTGGTGGATCGCCTGAAGATATCCTCCAGAAACCGCGCGCGCCTGGGAGAATCGTTGGAAACGGCGTTTCGAGAGGGCGGCGGCGTCGCCGAGGTGCAGCTCGTGGATGGGCCGAGGCTTCGCTTCAGCCAGAAGCTCGAGTGCTGCGGCCATACGTTCGAAGAACCCGTCCCGCACACGTTCAGTTTCAACAATCCCAACGGGGCCTGTCAGGAGTGCGGCGGGTTCGGGAACACGCTGAATTTCGATGAGGCCCTCATCATCCCCGAGCCCAGGAAAACGCTCGCCCAGGGGGCGGTGGAGCCCTGGGCGAGGCCGCGCTACCGCCGGTATTTCGGCGAACAACTCCAGGAAGCCGCCAAGAGGGATGGCCTCGACATTCACGTTCCCTGGCAGGAGATGTCCGAGGATCAGAAGAAAATGGTGTTCGAGGGATCGGGAGCGTTTCTGGGTGTTTATCGGTTCTTCGAGAGGCTCAAGCGCAGAAAATACAAGGTCTGGGTGCGCGTGATGATACGTCGCTACCAGAATCTGCAGAAATGCGCCTCATGCGGGGGTACGCGACTGCGCCCCGAGGCCCTTTGGATCAAGCTGGGCGATCGCACCATCGCCGACGTCTGCGCCATGCCGGTGAGCGAATTAAGGGAATACTTCGAGGCCCCGCCGCTTACGCCTGAACAATACGAGCGCGCGGGCGACATTTTGAAGCAGGTGCGCGACCGCCTCGATTTCCTCCAAAAGGTGGGCCTGGAATACCTGACGCTGGACAGGGAGACCAGGACCCTGAGCGGCGGCGAGCACCAGAGAATCAACCTGGCGAACCAGTTGGGCGCGCACCTGACGGGCACGCTGTATATCCTGGACGAGCCGACCATCGGTCTACACCCGAGGGACAACGCGCGCCTGGTGGGGATACTCAAGGATCTGGTTGATCGGGGAAACACCCTTATCGTGGTCGAACATGACCGCGACGTCATCGACGAGGCGGATCACGTCGTGGATTTGGGTCCCGGCGCGGGCGAGCGCGGGGGCGAGGTTGTTTTTTCCGGCTCCAGAGAAGAGCTCGACGAATGCCGGAGTTCGGTGACGGCGAAGTTCCTGAGCGGCGAGCGCAAGATCAACCCGCGGAAGATCAAGCGGGGAGATAACGGGAGTTGCTCCTATCTCTCTCTGCTGGGCGCGCGGGAGAACAACCTGAAAGGGGTGGACCTCCACGTTCCCCTGGGGCGTCTGGTGGCGATAACGGGCGTGTCCGGCTCGGGCAAGAGCACGCTGGTGCACGACACGCTCTATCCGGCCCTCGCGCGTATTCTCCACGACGGCAAGGGCTCCATCGGTCGCTTCGAGCGGATAGAGGGCTTCGATGCGCTCGATTCCGTCGTCCTGCTCGACCAGAGCCCCATCGGCAAAAGCCCCCGAAGCAACCCGATCACGTATCTCAAGGCCTACGACGCGATTCGGCGCCTGTTCGCGGACACCCCTCTGGCGAAAAACATGGGCTACGGCCCCGGGCATTTTTCGTTCAACACCACCGGGGGGCGGTGCGAGTCCTGCACCGGAAGCGGCATCCAGAAGATAGAGATGCACTTCATGGCCGATATCTTCATTCGTTGTCCAGATTGCGAGGGTAGGCGCTTCAAGGCCCAGACCATGGAGATCCAGTACAAGGGCAAGAACATCCACGAGGTGCTGAACTTGACGGTGGATGAGGCCGGCCTGTTTTTCGATCACGTGCCCTCGGTGCTGAACAAGCTGCTGATTCTGAGAGACGTAGGGCTGAACTATCTCAGAATCGGCCAGCCCGTGAACACGCTCTCGGGCGGCGAGGCCCAGCGCCTGAAGATAGCGGGCCAGTTGGCCGCCAAGCCGCCCCGCGGCGTCATGTACCTCATGGACGAGCCCACGACGGGGCTTCACTTTCAGGACGTGGAGCGGTTGCTGAACGTGCTGACGCGCCTCGTGGGGCTGGGGAACACGGTGGTCGTCGTCGAGCACAATCTGGACGTCATCCGCAACGCGGAGTGGGTGATCGACTTAGGCCCCGAAGGAGGGGAGCAGGGAGGCCGCATCGTCGCCGAAGGGACGCCCGAGGAAGTGGCGCAGAACCCCGAATCGCACACGGGCAGATACCTTCAGCAGTATTTTGAAAAGGCGACGGTGGGCTGAATATCTTCAGGCGGCTCGTCACTCTTCGGCGCCTTGCGCTGGTCGCTTCGTTACTCTTGAGCCTGTTGTTCGTCGCATCGCGCTTATCCCCGAGGCTTCGTCACCCGGTGGATTCCCTCCTGCTGGCCCAGGCGCTGCTCGACGGGCGGAGCGGCGGCTGGCTCTCGCTTCTCACGAATAAGCCGGTAAGAGCCGAGATTTCGTTCGATGGAGTTTTGGCGGATTCCTATTCGCCGCGTGATTCCCTCCACTGGGGCGATGCGCTCGCGCGCGGGTGCGTCGTCCTCGTGCACGGAATGAGTACGATGGGCAAGGCGGATCATCGGCTGGTGGCGTTCGCGCAATCGCTTGCGAGGCTCGGGTTTGCGGCGCTCGTTCCTGATTTGCCCGGCATGAAGCGGTTTCGCCCCGATGAAGCGGACGTTGTGCGCATCGCGAAAGCATTCTCGTGGATGACGCGAGGCGGCGCGGGTTCTTTCGAAAAGTGCAGCCTTCTGGCGTTTTCCTTCGCCGCCGGCCCGGCCCTTCGCGCGGCGGCAAGGCCGGCGGTGGGTCAGAAGATGGCCGCGTTCATCGGCGTGGGCGCCTATTATGATCTCAAAAACGTGCTGAGACACCTCACCACAAGCGGCGGGCAGAGCCGGCCCGCCTTCCCCGGGGGGCTGCCCATTCGCCACGGAAAATGGCTCTTCTTGCGCTACAACACGAACCTTTTGGGTTTGGAAGCCCATCGGGATCGCATCGACGCGATCGTTTCGAGAAAGCGGAAAGACGAAGCGGCGGAAATAGGCGATTTGCTCGCGGGCTTGCCGGGGAACGCGCGCGCGATCTTCGCCTTGATGGAGAACAAGTCGAACGAACGTTTCGAGGCGCTTTATGCGCGGCAAGGAGCCGCACAGCGCGAACGCCTGCGGGGTTGGGGGATGCGCGACGTCGTTCCCAAGGTCGGGGGGAAGAAATTTTTTCTGCACGGGCGTGAGGATCCCTTCATCCCGGCGTCTGAGAGCATCTTGCTGGCGAATCGTGCGCGGGAGAGCTCTGAGGAAGCAGTGTCATCCTTCGTCTTCGGTGGTTTTCGCCACGTGGGCATCGAGGCGGATGTTTTTTCTCTCGCCAAGATTCTGGGTGGCGCGCGATTTTTGGGTTTCATATCCGCCGTCCTGAGCGCGATGGAGGACCAGTGAAGGGGTTTGCGGCTTCGCCCGATCCGCATAGCGCGGTGAAGAAGTGATGTAGTAGGCTGAAAGCTGAATCATTTTCATTCAAAGAGGGAGTCGAGATGGCCGAGCAGAATACCGTGACCCGTGTCGCTAACGCGCAATGGATGGGGGATTTGCGCGCGCGGATACAGGCGCGCGATTGCCCCGAGTTCGCAAGCGACGAACCGGTAGAGCGCGGCGGGCTGTTCGAGCATCCCACCCCCGCCGAGTACATGCTCGGCGCGCTGACGGGCTGCGGCGCGGCGCACGTGGAGATTTTTGCGAAAGAAGTCGGCATGCCGATCGATGATTGCGCGATCGAAGGAAGACTCACGATGGAGCGTTTCGCGCCCGGCGACCCCCATGCCGAAAACGGGGGCGTCACCGGCGTGGAACTGGATGTTCATGTAACCTCGGCGGGCTCCGCCGAGCAGCTCGAAGAGGTGAAGGAGAAGTTTCGCGCGGGGTGCATCCTGTATCTGTTCATGAGCGCGGCGACGTCCGTCACGGATAACTGGACGCTGAAGCGGCCCGGGTAGCGGGGCTGTCCGGCAAAAATTTACGAACTCCTAGAAAGCGGTTATGAATCTATCCACCCATGCCGTGGGCCTGCTGTTCGCCGCCTCGGCGCTCCTGAGCTGGACGAGCCTGTCTTTTTGCGTGCGCCTGGCGATGAAGAACGCGCCGCTCCTAAGGACGACCGCCGCCATTTCGACGCTGAACGGCGTGTTCGTCGCCGTGCTGATCTTCTTCACCCTGCCGGCCTCGGCCTTTCAGCCCGGGTCGACGAGAACGTGGATACTGCTGCCGATCACCGCCTTTTTCATGATCACCATCTCGAGGCTCACCTACTATTACGCCATCAGGCGCATCGGGCCGAGCCGCACGATTCCCATCGCGGCGAGCACGCCCGCCGTCACCGCGATATTGGCCTCCATATTCCTGGGCGAGCCGTTCACGCTTCCCATCATCCTGGGGCTCTTGTTCCTGATCCTGGGGCTCACCATAGTGGTGCGCTCCGAACCGGCGCAGGCGAACCCCGAAGCGGGCCTCACGCAAAAAGACATCGTCAAGGGCTACATCTCGGCGGGCCTGACCACGCTGAACTGGAGCGTGTCGGGCGTCATGGTGAGAAGCATCACGCTCGACATGAACCCGCTGGCCGCATCGGCGATACTGATATGGATAGGACTCGTCTTCGCCTGGGTGGTGGCGGTCGGCTTCGCGCACAAGGAGACGGAAGGAAGAATCCCCCGGGCGAGCTGGAAGTGGATGCTCATCGCCGCCGTCTTCCAGACGATAGCGGTGCCCTCGTTCAGCAACGCCATGGCGCGCACCTACGCGGTGGGCGTCACCTCCATCACGTCGATCCAGCCGCTTCTGGTGATCATGGTTTCTCACCTGTTCCTGCGGGAGAGCGAGAACATCACGGGCAGGCTCGTGCTGGGCGCGGCGATGACGGTGGTGGGGACGATTCTGGTCCTGAGCCGCCTCTAGGGTTTCTTGATTCGCTCCACGCTCTTGCGCGCGAAGACGGCCTCGTGGCCGAAGCGCTCGCGAATCTCATCAAGGCTCTCCACGAGGCGCTCTTCCTTCTCGCGGTCTTGATCCTCGATCAGCAGCGGCTGCGCGCGCGCCTCATCGAGTCCTGATAGGTAGACCCCCAGCAAGCGGAATTTCCGGTTCCTGCCCTCTTTCCGGCATGTGCGCCGGAGGAGTTTGAGTGCCGGTTCGATGATTTCCTTATCCAGATGGGTGGGTTTTTCGAGCGTGAACGAGCGCGTGAGCGTCGTGAAATCGGAAAACCGGATTTTGAGGGTGATATGCCTCGCGCACAGGCCCCGGCGGCGCACGCGCGCGCTCGCTTCTTCGGCCAATCCCGTGAGAATGGCTTCAAGCTCAGCGCGCTCTGAGGTGTCCTCTGCGAAGGTGGTTTCCTTGCCGATGCTCTTGGGCCGGCTTTCGAGCACGAGTTCGGAATCATCCAGCCCTCTCGCCTTGCGGTAGAGCTCGGGGCCCAGATTCTTGAACTGCGCCTCTAAAAAAGGCAGCGACTGATGGCTAAGGTCGCCGATGCTCCAGATGCCCAGGCGATTCAGTTTCTCGACCATCACCTTGCCGACGCCCGGGATTTTGCTCACCTTCAAGGGACGCAGAAAGGCCGCCTCTCCGCCCGGGTAGACGCGCAGGATGCCGGCGGGTTTCGAAAGCGCGGACGCTATTTTCGACACCAGGCGGCTCGACGCCAGCCCGATGGAGGCCGAGCAGTTCGTCTCGCGCAAAACGGTTTCTCTGATTCTCGCCGCCGTCTGAAGCGGGGGGCCGTGTAAGCGTTCGGTGCCGCTCAAATCGAGATACGCCTCATCCACGGAGACTGCCTGCACCGCGGGCGTGAAGTCGCCTAATATCTTCATCACCCGTTTGGAGGCTTCTCCGTATTTCTTGTGGTTCGCCTCGATGTAGACGGCGTGGGGGCACAGCGAGCGGGCGCGGGCCATGGGCATGGCCGAGTGGACGCCAAAGGTTCTCGCCTCATAAGAAGCGGCGGAGACCACGCCGCGACGCCCCACGCTGCCGCCGACGATGACGGGCTTCTCCTCGAGGTCGGGCCGGCCCATGCGCTCCACGGACACGAAAAAAGCGTCCATGTCCACGTGCGCGATGAGCCTTACCTCGAGCGGCGGCTCCGGCGATATCTCTTCTGGGCGCTGCGGCATGCCCATCCCTCTCTCAGGAGACGCGGCGGCGTCAATACTTTCTGAGCACGCCCACGACGACGCCCTGAACGGCCAAGTCTTCTTCGTTCACCATGATGGGCGCCATCGCCTCGTTCGCGGGCTGGAGCCTGATTTGCGCGCCCTCTCTGTAGAACCGCTTGAGCGTAGCGGACTCTCCGTTCACGAGCGCCACCACGGTCTCCCCGTTGAGCGCATTGTTTCGGCTCTCCACGATCACGTAGTCCCCGTCCTGAATATGATCCTCTATCATCGAATCGCCCTTCACTTTGAGGACAAAGAGGTTGCCGTCTCCCGACGACCAGGGAAGGGGGATGGTCTCGGTGTCCTCTACCGCTTCGAGCGGCATGCCCGCCGCGATCATGCCGCGCAGGGGAAGCTCCATCCGCGCCGGCTCGGCGCTCGCGGCGATGGTGTCGGAACCCGGGACGAGTTCGATGGCCCGGCTCCTGTTCCAGCTTCTCTTGATGAGGCCTTTTCCCGCGATGTTCTGCAGGTGCTTGTGCACCGTGGCGGGCGAGGTGAGGTGAAAGTGTTTCCCGATCTCCACGATGGAGGGCGCGTAGCCGTTCGCCCCGATGAACTCCTTGATGTGCTCGTAAATTTCTCGTTGTCTTCGCGTGAGGAACATGAGAGACCTCCCTTTTCAGGATCGTTGGGTCGGACCGGAAGTGTTCTTCCGGGTCCACGAAGTGAGTATTTCCAGATGGGCGGTATGGGGGAACATGTCGAACACATAAGCGGCCCGCGCGCGATAGCCGCTCAATGCGAGTTCGCGGGCGTCGCGGGCGAAGGTGGCCGGGTTGCAGGAGACGTAGGCGACCCGGCTGGGCGCGAGCCCTAATATCAGGGGCATGGCGTCGAGCGCGCCTTTTCTGGGCGGGTCGAGCACGACGACGTCGGGCGTCTCGCCGCCGAGTTTCGAGACGATTTCGTCTTTCGTGAGCTTTTGGGCGGTCCGGCAAAGAAAATCCACGTTGCCGACCCCGATTTTCTCCCGGTTCATGTTGGCGTCGGCGACGGCGTAGGGGTTTTCCTCGATCCCCAGAACGTGTTTGGCCCTCATCGCCAGGGGAAAGGAGAAATTCCCTGCTCCGCTATAGAGGTCCAGAACGCAGGCTTCGCCGTTCAACCCTGATTCTTCGATCACGTTCTTCACGAGAATTTGATTGAGCGCCCGGTTGGGCTGAATGAAGGATTCGGGCGATACGGATAAGGGCAAATCCGGATGCTCCATATCGGGTCGATATCGCGCCTGCCACCGGGGGGGCTCCCCGGGTTCGCGTCCACCGGCTGCGGCCAGCGGAAAACGGTTTTCCCCGGCGAATTTTTCCCATGCGTCGAACGCCTGGCGATTGATTTTCCGGTTTTTGTGATCCCGATGCCCCACCGGATGGAGATAAAGGCCTACGGACGCCTCATCCTCTGATCCTAAAGAAGTCATTTCCACGGCTTCCACTTTCCTCGTTTTCGGCTCCGCCTGGAGCAAGTGCCTGATCTGGTGGAGGGCGTTCGCGATGGAGGGCTCCACCAGGAGACAGTCTTCGATTCCGGCCAGACGCCGTGCGCCCGGGGCGAAAAAGCCGATCCCGGAACCTCGTATCTGAAATCGCGCGCGCATGCGGTAGCGGTTCGCATTTTCAGGAAGCGTAATGGTTTGTACGGGAACGCCCAGCTCGATCTTTCCGATGCGGGTGAGGGTGTCGAGGAAAATTCGTTTCTTGGCCTCCATCTGGGCCGGGGGCTCGATGTGTTGCAGGGCGCATCCCCCGCAGTCGCTCCAGTGGGCGCAGGGGGGCGGGGTTCGCGCCGGACCCGCCTGGATGATTTTCGTGAGCTCGCCGAGCAGATACTTCCCCTTGTCCTTTACGATTCGGAAGCGGATGGTGTCTCCGGGGGCCGTTTTGGGAATGAAGACGGCGCGGCCGTCAAGACGCGCGACGCCCGCCCCGCCGGTGGCGATGCTCTCCACCTGCGCTTCGTAGACGGTCTCGTTTTGACGGAGCGGAAGGGTAGTCACAGCCATCGGGCCCTCTTAGGATATACTCTACGAAAATAATACATTTTTTATACAAACAAATTACGAACAATTTTGCAAGTCTTTTTTCGTTTTTACTTTTCGGAAGTTTTCGGGCGATAATCCCGAAAATTTCGGGATCAAAGATATATTGCCGGTGACGCCTGGTTATTTTGGGAGGTCCGGCTTCTGCTTACAGGGGGATGAAAATGGAGTTTGTTCGCTATGAAAAGGAAAACGCCCTTGGCCGCGTCACGCTCGCGCGTGGGTCTCACGCGAATCGCCTGACGTTCGAGATGATGGGAGAACTCACCGAAGCCCTCCTTCAGGCGGGCGAGGAATGCGACGTCGTTCTGCTGAGCGGAGAGGGCGAGGATTTTTGCGCAGGGAGAGAGAGCGTGCGCGGAGGCGCGCAACTACCGCCCGTGAACGTAATAAGAGAGCGCTTCCGGGCAATCGTGAGGATGAACGACGCCCTGGAGTTTTCTCCCGCCGTAACGGTGGCGGCCTTAAGAGGCCGCGCCTACGGGCCGGGGGCGGGCCTTATCAGCCGTGCGGACATCGTGCTGGCTTCTGGTGCCGCGCGAATCGCCTTTCCCGAGATCAGGGAGGGCTTTCCGCCCACGGTGGTCATCAGCCATCTGGCGAGAAAGCTGGACCGGCGTCACGGTTTCGAGATGGTCATCACGGGCCGTGAGATCGACGCCGAAGAGGGCAGGCGCATCGGCATGGTGAATCACGTGGTCGCAGACTCGGAGCTGGATGCGGAAGCCGAGCGTCTCTGCGCGGATTTGGCCGCCCTGGGCGGTGATTCTTTGAGGCTGGCCAAGAGTTTTTACCGCTTCGCCGAGACGGCCGGACCCGAGGCGAATGCGGACCATGCGGTGAACCTCATCGCCAACGCCATACACGCGAAAGGAAACGTGGGCTAACGCCTGAGGCCTTTGACGAATCGCGCGCACGGGGCCTAATCTCAACGGACAGAAAAATTATTGGAGAGAAACGGAGCGCAAAGGCTCGCGCTCGCTTCGGCGTTTTTTAAGGAGAACGGATTGATGGCGACCATGACGGCTGGACACGCGGTGGCGGATGCGCTGGCGAAACTGGGGGTGAAGCACGTAATCGGCATGGCGGGTTCGTGCATGATCGAGATACTGGACGGCATGTATGGCCGCGATGACATTTCTTTCCTCACGGTGCGTCACGAGCAAAGCGCCGCCCTGATGGCGGACGCCTTCGCGCGCCTCACGGGAGAGGTGGGCGTGTGCATGGCGACGAACGGCCCCGGGGCCACGAACCTCGTCACCGGCGTGGCGCATTCGATGATGGCGCAAAGCCCGGTGCTGGTCATCACCGGCGCTCCCATGATGAAGGACACCTTTCGCGAATCCACCCAGGAACTCGACCAGATCGCCATGTTCGCCCCGATGGTGAAATGGTCGGTTCAGGTGAGAAAACCAGAACGCGCGGCCGACGTGATTCGCGAGGCCTATCACGTTGCGATGTCAGGCGTACCCGGCCCCGTACACATCGACTTGCCGCGTGACGTATTGAACGAGAGGGCGGATTATTCCGATAACGGCGCTCCGCCGCATCCGGTGCGTGCGCGGCTCGCACCCGACCCCGATGCTGTCGCGCGGGCGGTAGCGCTCCTGAAATCCGCCGAGCGGCCCCTGCTCATCGGCGGCGGCGGGGTGCTCTGGGATGAGGCGAGCGATGAACTCGTCGCACTCGCCGAAGCGCTCGACGCGCCCATCATGACCTCCACGGGGAGGGACGACGTGGCCCCGAACGGGCATCCCCTGTTCCTGGGCTCAATCGGCCGGGGCACGCTGCCCGAGGCGCAGGAGCTTTTCGAGACGGCGGACGTCGTATTCGCCGTCGGCACCAGGCTCGCGCATTCGACCACGTTTTTACGGCCCGGTTTCTTCGGGGGCGCCAAACTCATTCACGCCGCCATGGACCCGCATAATATCGGCAGGAACTTCGCCACTGAGGTGGGGATGAACGCGGAGGCGGGCCTTGCGTTACGATCCGTACTCGGTGTGTTGGGCGAAGGGGGTAAACGCCCCGCATGGCGCGCGGAGGCGGCGGCGGTGCGCGCCGCGCAGGAAAAACACCGAGAGCGGGCGCTCGAGTACGGCGGAAAGCCAATTGATCCCAGGCGCGCGCAGATGGCCCTCGCAAGAGTTCTGCCCGAGAACACCATCATCACGAACGACGCGGGCAGCGCGGCGAGCTATGTGTATGAATACCAGAGATTTGGCGGCGCCAGGAGTTTCGTGGCGCCCCAGGATCTGGCGGCCATCGGCATCGGCTATCCCCTGGGACTGGGGGCCAAGCTGGCGCGTCCGCACCAGAAGGTCGTCACCATCAGCGGCGACGGCGCGTTCCTGTGCAACGGGGCGGAACTCGAGACTGCGATTCGCGAGAACCTGCCGACCGTCTGCGTCATCCTGAACAATTTCAACCTGGGTTCGGAGCGCGCCTACCAGAAGCATTTCTACGATGGGCGCTACATCGCCGACGTCATCGGCAACCCGAGGTTCGACGAGTACGCGCGCGTCTTCGGCGCAGCGGGCTACCGGGTGGAGGACCCCGAAGAGTTGGAGGACGTCTACGCGCAGGCGCTCAAAGAAGAAGGCCCCGCCGTCGTCGACGTGATTATCGATCAGGACGTCTTCCCCGAGCCGAGACGTAAGGACGCGGTGAAGAAGTAGGGCGTGGTCCGCTATTTCGGGTGAGGAGTACAGCGCTCGCGCTTCGTCATGAAGCTGATGTCCAACGCTCCAGTCGACGGAGGCGTCCGCGAAAACCTTCTGTAACGCTTTGTAAAAGCGGTTCGGGGAAATTGGGCGGCAGATCATCCCCCACGTTCGAGATCGCCGCCTCTCCTCGTTCGAGTAGCTCTTCGAATATCTCCCGGACGACGCTTTGGCCCATGTCACTGGCCGCCGCCGTTTGCAGAAAATGGCGCGGCATAATCTCATTTACGACGTAATGGCGTTTTTCGCCGATTGCCATGGCCATCTTCATTTCGCGTTGCTGAAGTTGGTGCGCATCGAAGTTCGGCTGAACCGACATCACGTCATAGAGCGGCGTCAACGAAAACCCGCCTCGCGGATGAAGGAACAGGCTGAAGTTCTTGGCATGGCCGTCGGTAGCGGCGAGGAGCCAGAAGGCGATGGCTGCCTTCATGATCATCTTTCGATCATGTTCTGGTTTATCGCTGCTCATGAACAGGTCGAGCAGATCGGGAAGCCCCGGTCCGTCGTCGCTCTCGTATTTTTTGGCCGAGGGCACCGAAAGCGCCTGGCAGCAGTCTTCCTGCGGCAGGCGCAGGAGGCGTCCGTCTTTTGTCCAGAGCCGGTCGAAACGCTCCACTACCAGCGTTTTCTTCTCACCAAACGTCTCCATGCGGGTGTTGGCCACAAGCATGCCGAGCATGGAGATGAGTCGCATGCAAAGATGCTCGTTCTCGACGGAAAGCGATAGGTCGACGCCGTTGGCGAGCCGTCCGATTTGCGGTTTGAGAATATGGGTCGTCGCCGTCGTGCCGTGCGGGATGCGCCACTCGTTTTTCCAGTAGAGCAGGGCGGTCTTTTCCTGTGCGCCCGCGAGTGAAATGCGGAACTCTTCGCTGACGCCGAGCGGATTGTTGCCCAGATTGGCGAGTCTCTTGGCAATTTCGTCGTCACTCAAGACATATCCGTTAACCAAACCGGCCGGACCGGGCTCTTCTCCTTCCGGGAGCAACTGCATAGCGCCGACGCAATCGCGGCCGACGGCGCTGAGCAGGCCGAATACATCGGAGTCCGCCGCGCTCGAGCGCTCGGCCAGCCTGCGGCGGATGTCGGGGTTATCGGGGAGCAGATTGTCGAACACCGCGACGACAGGTTCCCCGACATAGGGGTCTTCACGCAGCGGCAAGGAGCGTGAAACCGGAAAACCGTTCTCCCAGGCGAGCCAACTATCATCGTAGCGAAAATCGATGGCTCCGCTCGGCGCCTTGCGCAACCGCCCGACAAGGCGGCTGTTCATATAGACGACCAGCGGTATGTAGGCGCGTCGTCTGGCTATCAGAACAGCACCTCAATCTCATCGCTCGCGCTCCGGCTGCGCGGACGCACGACCAGTTCCAGATCCAGAGCGGCGAGAGACGCCATGAGGGTGTGGAGTCGGCTTGCCGACGAGCCGCCCTCAAGCTTGGAGATGGTGGCTTGGCGCATATGGATTTTTTCGCCGAGTTCAGCCTGTGTGAGACCACACTGCTTGCGGACTCGGCGCAGGGCGGCTCCCAACTGCTTTTCCGATCGGGTAATATGCTCATTCATCGTCTGTTCCTCCTAGAAAGATAATATACGCTAAATCGTATAATATGTCAATATACGCTTATGGGTATAATATATTTTTATACCCAATAAAGTATAAATGAGATATATACGCAATATCGTATATATTGGAGGACTAAGGGCTGCAAGTGTCGGAAGCCTAGCCTTTTCGTCTCAGCACCCACGCGCTCGCTCCGTAGAACCCCCCGCCCAGGATCGCCGCACCCAGGACGAGCCAGCCGAGCGCCTCGAAGCCGCCCCACTGTATGGCGAACCCGCCCAGGGAGGCTCCCAGGAAGAGACCGGCCTGGTTGCTCGTCGAATAGAAGCCGATGATGGCGCCGCGCGCCTGCGGGGCGATCGATATGAGGTCATCCATCACGGCGGGCCTGCTGAGATGGCTGAAGAACGAGAAGAGAAAGCCCGCCGCAATCGTGAAGCCCAGAAAACCCAGCCCCGAGAAGTGAAACGCCAGAAGCTCTCCCTGGAGTAGAACCAAAGCGGTGATGATGAGGAAGCGCCGCCGCACGCCCGCGAGCGTGCCACCCAGGAGGCCGCCGATGAGCGCGCCCACGGACATCGCCGTGAGCAGGCTCCCCGCGGTGGAGAGAGAAACATCGAAGGTGCGCATCAGAAAAACGGAGACATAGATCAGAAAGGTGGAGGTCATGAGCCGCTCGACGACGTTGCCGCTCATCAGGAGCCATGTGGCGCCCTGGCGCATCCACGCGAAGCTGGCCAGATAGGAAGACGGCGCGTCGGTCCGCCTCCCGCTGGGCAGCGAGCGGAGCGTGTACAGGGAAAGAGTCAGGCCGAAGAGGCCCGTAATCCAAAGAGCGTTGCGCCAGCCCAGGTGATCCGTCAGAAAAGCCACGCCCGGGATTCCGACGAGCAGGCCCATGGCCACGCCCGCCGTTGCGAACCCGATGGCCAGGCCGCGCGCTCGGCCCGTGAAGTTGTCCCCGATAGCCGCCACCGCCGTGGGTGGCACCAGGGCGCCGCTTAAGCCCGCGATGCAGCGCAAGACCGCCACCGCGAGGTACCCATCCACGAACGATGTGGCGATGCTGGACAGCGACAGGCCCACGACCCCGACGAGGATGACGTGCTTTCGGCCGTAGCGATCAGAAAACGGCGCCAGCAGGGGCGCGCCCACCCCCCAGGGGATGAAGGTGATGGCCGCCAACTGCCCCATGGCCGTGAGGGAGAGGCCCAGGTCGCGGCCCATGACTTCGAGCATGGGCCCCAGGATGAAGGCTGTGGTGTAGGCGGTGAATATGGTGAAAAAACACGCGAGGATGATCGGCCAGCCTTGCCGGATGCCGGCCTCATCCTTGCCCGTAGAAAAATCCATGCGCGCTCCTGGGATCGGGATGGCCGATTAAGGCTTATCCTTCATACCGGGCCGTCCCGCAACCCCGGGAGGCAAACGCCCGCCTTCTCCCGTTTATCTTTGCTATCGGCTCAGCAGTTCTTCCACTCGGGCTTTCGTTTTCCCAGGAACGCGTTCTTGCCCTCGCGGTAGTCTTCGGTCTGGTAGAAGCGGTTCATGATGGGCCGGCACAGGCGATAGCCCTCGTACATCGACACGTTGGCGGCCACGGCGATCTCTTCCTTGGTGTATTGCACCGACATGGGTGAGCACTCGATGATCTGGTTCGCCATGGCGGTCGCGGTGTCTAAGAGTTCCCCGTTTTTGGCGATCTTCACCACGAGGCCCAGGCGGTACGCCTCCTGCGCGTCGATGAGTTCGCCCGAGAACATGTACCATCTGGCGAGGCCGGGAATCGCCTCGGGAAGGCGCATGGCTCCGCCGATGCTGATGATGCCGATCTTGGGCTGGGAATAGCCGATCTTGGCGTCTTCGGAGACCACGCGAATGTCCGCGCCGAGGAGCAGGCTCATGCCGCCGCCGATGGCGTAGCCCTGAGCCGCGCAGATGATGGGTTTCTTCACCCAGTCCAGGTCGCAGTAGAGGATCCCCTTGGGGCGGACGGCGCCTATCTTGAGTTCATCTTCTTCCAGGTTCTGATCCCACCCCGAGCAAAAGGACTTCCCCTCGCCCGCAAGTATCGCCACCCACACCTCCTTGTCGTCGTTCACGTCCTCCCAGCACCGGAGAAGCTCCATCACCGTGGCGAAGCTCAGGGGATTGAGTTTGTCGGGGCGGTTCAGGGTGACGTAGGCGATGCGGTTTTCCTTGCGGTATTTCACGGTTTTAAGTCCGAACTCTTGCGTCAGGTCCATTGGCGTCTCTCCTGTTGAAAAAATGCTCGTTGTGATGAATCGACGATGAAAGCGGGGGTTTCTCAGTTCACCCTTCGCGCTCTCCCGGCCCAGTGTTTTTCCCGAATTTCGCGTCGTAAGACTTTTCCCTGCGCGTTTTTTGGAATTTCGCTCAAAAACTCGATGTGCCTGGGTTTCTTGAAGCCGGCGACCTCTCCTTGTGTGAATTCGATGAGGTCTGCGGGCGCAGGCGATTCCCCGGGACGCAGCACGACCATGGCCTTGACGGCCTCGCCCCACCTCTCGTCGGGCACGCCTATCACCAGCGCTTCCAGGACGGCGGGGTGGCGGCACAGGGCGCGCTCCACTTCCGAGGGATAGACGTTGAACCCGCCCGTGATGATCATCTCCTTCTTGCGGTCGACGATGTAGAGATATCCCTCCTCATCCGAGACGGCCAGGTCTCCTGTGTGCACCCAGCCGTTTCGCATGGTCTCCGCCGTCGCTTCGGGGTTTTTCCAGTAGCGCGCCATGGCGTAGTCCCCCCGGACGCAGATTTCTCCCATCTCGCCGGTGGCGACGGGCAGATCGTCATCGCCTAAGAGTTCGAGTTCGACCCCTGCCGCCACCCTTCCGCACGAGGCGAGGCGCGCACGCTCCCCGGGTGTTCCGTCCACCACGTGATCCCACGGGTCCAAGATCGCGATTGGCTGGCGCGCTTCGGTCAGCCCGTAGGTTTGCCGGAAGATGGGGCCGACCTGTTCGATGGCGTGTTTCAGGTTTTCCTCCGAGATGGGTGCGGCCCCGTAGGTGATCGTGTGCAGGCTCGAGAGGTTAGCACTTTCGAGTTTTCCGCATTCGATGAGCCGCTGCACCATCGTGGAGACGAGGTAGGTGGTCGTGGCCCCCTCTTTTTGCGTCATCTCGAGGAACAGTTCCGGCTCGAACGCGGGCATGATGATGTTTCGCGCCCCGCGGAGGAACGTGGTCTCGATGAAGTTGAACGACGCGTGCGTCATGGGACCCGCGTGGAGCATGGAGTCGCGCGCGCCCATCCGGTAGTCGAGGTTTCTGAAAAACTTCGCCAGCCACGCGACGTGCGTCCGGTGCGTATTGACGACCGCCTTGGGCACTCCGGTCGTGCCCGAGGTGTAATGAAGGTGAAAGAGGGAATCCGGCCCGAGAACGACACCGGGCTCCGCTGAGGAGCTTTTCTGTAGCCAGTCCTCATACGCGATCACGCCCGCGCCCTCCCACCCCACGGCGATGATGCGGCGCAGATGCGGGCATTCGTTCCTGATGCCTTCGGCGTATTCCTTGTGATGTTCATCCAGGAGAAGGAACGTGGATTCCGAATCGTTCAGCATGTGGACGTGTTCTTTGAGAACGTTTCTTCCGTGCAGGTTCAAGGAGGCGCCGCCCGCCATCGCGACGCCGAAATTGATCTCGATGATCTCGGCGCGGTTTCGCATGAGCTTGGCGACGCGATCGCCGGGTTCGAGGCCGTTCGCGATGAGCGCATTCACCGCTCGCTTGCTGCGGTCATACACGTCCGAGAAACTTAAGCGGCGCCCGCCGTCCACCACCGCCTCGCGCGGACCGTATCTCCTCCTCGCCCAGGCGATGTTGGCGCCCGGATGTATGGCTTGCTCGTTCTCTCGGCTCATGGGTAGGGAATTATAGAGGCGTCTGCGGCGAAATTCTATGCGAGGGCCGGGTTTTTCGCAGGGGTGAGTCCGGCGAGAATCGGCCGGATATCAGCGCAATCCTCGAGGGCCGAGAGTTCCTCGAAGGCGCGCTCCAGGAGTTCGGGCTCGAGCCTCCTTGCTGCGGCCTCGGCGCAGGAGAAGAATTTCTCCTTTCTCTCTTTTTCGCTCATGGCCCATTCGGGAGAACCCTTGATTTTATCGTGCGTGACGTCGGCCTTTCTCCCGTCTTTCAGCTTGACGCGGATGCGCACGGGCACGAGCAGCAGGCTCTCCTCCTCCCAGATGCGGACCCTGGTTTTCTGCGCGAGTTCGATTACCTCCGCTCCCGAGACGATGGCGTCCGGATCGAAGTGCGCGATTCGCGGAACGCCTTTGAGCAGAGAAAAAGCCGTCGTCCACTGCGCGCTGAATTGCGCATCCACCTGGGGGTTTTCTCTTATTTGAAAGGGTTGTCCTATCATCGAGTGGCCGATCGGCGTGGCCCATACCTCGACGCTTTCTACGTCGCTTGCCTCAAAATGGCCGAGCCGCTCACGCGCCTCCAGGGCGGCGCTGATGTGGGGATGGGAAACCCGGCAACTCGGGTAGGGCTTCATGCCGATACGGGTGACGTGGAATTTCTCACCCAGCTTTTCGGTGAGCGCGCCCGGGTCGCCCTGGCCGCCGCCGAAAAGTTCGATGACGCCGTCCGCCCCCTCGACGATGCGCCTGGGGCCGGTGGCGCCGGTTTGCGCCAAAACGGCTGAATGCACGCCTGCGCGCGCGCTGAAGGCGGGTTGTAAGCGTTTGGCGACGGAACCGTCGAGCAGCGCCTGCCGGTTCCCGTGTGATTGCGCATAGCCGAAGCCCGCCGCATTGGCGATGCCGTCTTCACCCAGTCCCAGAACCCGGGCGGCGGCCATCGAGGCCGAGACGGCGCCGAACACCGTGGTGGGCAGCCAGCCCGGATGAATGCTTTGGTGCACGACGGCGTTCAGCCGTAAAGTCACGTCCGCTGCGCCCGCCAGTGCCGCGATGACTTCCCGGCCCGGCATCGCCCGTTCGCAACTCTCGCCCGCGGCGAGAAGGGCGGGAAGAATCGTGACGAAGATATGGTTCTGGGTGGTGTCTTCGGTGTCGTCGAAATCGTTCGAGTGAATCATGGCGGCGTTCAGCCAGGCCGCCGTCGGCGCAGGCAGCCGGCGCCCGAAGACCAGTACCGTGGCCTCGGGCGCGCCGCCCCAGCGGATGTGGCGCTCGATGATCTCGGGGTTTAAGGGCGCGGCCGAGCCGGCCATGGCGCAGGCGAGGGAATCGACGATGAGGTTTCTGGTGGCGTGGACGGCCTCTGCGGGCAGATCCTCGAACTCAAGATTCGCGTAATGCGCGATGATTCTCTGCATGGGGTCCATCTGCGTCTCCAGGCTCCTCTTTGTTTTCCCGGTCCGTGCGCGGGCGCGCCTTTATTCGCGGCCCGGCTGGAAGATGGCCACCAGCCTCACGTCTTCCTCGCTCACGCAGTTGTTGCAGTGGCGCGTGCCCTTGGGCATGAAGATGAATTGCCCGGGGCCGTAGTTGATCTCGCCGTCATCGAGGTCGTATCTCCCCGTCCCGCTCACGCAGAATATGACCTCATCCTCCTCGTGGTGATGCCAGTCGTGCGTTTGTCCCGGCTGAATCAGCGAGTAGTAGACGGTGAGGTCCGTTCCGTCGCCCCCTTTCGATACGATGGACTTGTGGCTCGCGCCGCCCGCCATGCCTTCGGATTCACGATCTTCGGGCCGGATGAGCCGGGCTTTTCTTTCTCTCGTCGTCATGTGAGCTTCTCCTCGGGAGTTTCCGTGATGGTCGTTTTCGGCGCGCGCGCTTCATGCGCCCCTTAAGCCGGGATGAGAATTCGCCGATATGCGAAGAATAATCCGCTTCCCGAAAATGTCAAAGCGCATCGGGCGAATCGTGTTTTTTGCGCTTTTGGGGCGGAGGTGCTTCTCTTGAGGCGGTGCGCGGCGAATGCTAATCTTCATGGAGTGGAAGTGTTGCGAACCCGACGATCCGCCGGGTTTCACGTCGATGCCGGGGGTGATGTCAGTGAATATGCGTTTCGGGCGAATCTGTGTTCTTGTATTCTTGGTGATGACGCTTCTGGGATCCGGAAGCGTATTCGCGGCGCCGGCGAATCCGGGGGATAGCCCCGTCGAGAAAAGGCCGGAGGGTTTCGATACGCCCGAACTCAGCCGCTCTCGTTTTCTCGGATGGATCCGGCGCGATCTCAGTAGACGCATTCCCGGAGAGGAGACCCTGATCAAGCAGTATCTCGATGAGTGGGAATTCCAGTTCGAAACGCTCACCATCAACAAACGTATTTTCGCGATCAACATCGACGTGGACAACAAGTATCCATACGACATCACGCTTCTCGACGTCGATTGCGACGGAATCTACGAGACCAAGGTGGAGGAAAAACCGGGTCAGCAGCGGGTGGACATGCCGATTCCCGAATGCGTCTTCCGGGTCTCGTCGGAGCCTGCGCGCTGAGGTGCTCCATCGGCTTCTCGAACGCGGGCGAAATGATCAGGAATCGAGGCCATGCAGCTTAAGCGGCTTGAAAAATCATCTTTCTGTCTTCTTCTTCTCGTCGCCGTCGTTTTCGGCGCGCATGCGCATTTGGTGAACGCGCATGCGGCGCTCTCCGGGCTTCGCCGGGTTCAGGTGAAGGATATTCTGGTCGATCGGAGAAGTGACGAGACCGTCGTACTCTTAGAAGAGAAAAGGGAAGGTAAGTTGTTGCCCATCTGGATTGGCCCGGCGGAGGCGCGGGCGATTCACATGGAACTCGAGAAGGCCGTGCCGCACCGGCCGATGACGCACGACTTGATGCGCAACATTCTGAAAACCCTCAAGGCGGAAGTTCTCCGGGTGGTCATCACGGAGGTCAAGGGAGGCACGTATTTCGCCTTTATCGATATGAAAGCGGGAAGCCGGCGTTTTTCCATCGACAGCCGCCCCTCGGACGCCATCGCGCTGGCCTTGCGGATGAAATCGCCGATATACGTGAAGCACGTCATTATGGAACACGGTTTCCGGATGAAGCGCGAGCACACGCACCCCGAAAAGCTGGGTCTCGTTCTCCAGAAGCTCACGCCGGCGTTGGCGCGCTTTTTCGGGGATGGCGGGACGATCGGTCTGTTGGTGTCTCAGGTGCGGGGAGGTGCTCCGGCGGCGCGCGCGGGTCTTCGTCGGGGTGACGTCATATTCGAGGTGGAGGGAAAAGAGATTCAGACGGTGGATTTTTTCGAAAATATTTTTCTGGCGCATCCGCAGGGTATGAGTGTTTCCATACGCCGGGCGGACGGAAAATTGTGGCGCCTGAGGCTGAGAGAGGAGAAATAGGACGATGGCTGTATACTCACCGGGTGCGGAAGACGGCCTCGTCGTCGTCGATCTGCAAGTGGATTTTTGTCCGGGCGGCGCGCTCGCCGTCGCCGAGGGGGACGAGATCGTCTCGCCGGTGAACGGGCTTCTGGGTATCCCGCGCTGGATGAAGGTGGCGACGCGCGACTGGCACCCCGCCGACCATATGTCGTTTCAGGCGCAGGGCGGAATCTGGCCCGTTCACTGCGTGGCCGATACGCCGGGCGCCGCTTTTCATTCGCGCATGAACGCGGGGGAAGTGGAGATGGTGGTATCCAAGGCCACGACCCGGGGCGCCGAGGCGTATTCGGGGTTTGACGGCGCCTCGTTGGCCGATGATTTGAGAGTAAAAGGAATCGGGCGTCTTTTCGTTTGCGGACTGGCGACGGATTATTGCGTGAAGGCCACGGCGCTCGACGCCAGGCGCGAGGGGTTCGAAGTCGTCTTGGTGGCGGACGCCATCCGCGCGGTGAACGTCGAACCCCGAGACGGTGAAAACGCCATCGAGGAGATGAGGGCGGCGGGTTGCTCCTTCGCTCTCTCGTCGGATATTCGTTCGGCTTAAGGTGTTTCGAGGAGATTGTCTTGGCTTTGGTGCGCGTACAAGTTCCGGCGAGTACGACGAATCTCGGTCCGGGGTTCGACGCCCTGGGCGTCGCGCTCAGGATTTATAACCGCATAGAACTAGACAGCCTCCCCTGGGGCGTTGCGCTCGAGGTCGAAGGAGAGGGCAGCGACGTCATCCCCAAGGATGAATCGAACGTTTGCGTGCAGGCGGTGAAGCGGGTGTTCGACCGCGTGAACCGGCCTTTCAACGGCTTATGGATGAAACAGCGCAACCACATACCTCTGGCGCGGGGGTTGGGGAGCAGTTCGGCCGCCATCGTGGGCGGAATCGTGGGGGCGAACATCCTGCTCGGCAGCCCGCTGAGCATGGACGAACTCGTGCAAATCGCCGTGGAGATGGAAGGACACCCCGATAACGTCGTACCCGCGCTGATCGGGGGTTTCTGTATTTCGGCGACCACCACGGACGGGAAGACCATCTACACGCGAATGCCCGTGGTGGAGGACTACCGGTGGGTGATTGTCGTCCCCGATTTCGAGGTGAGCACGCATGCGGCGAGACAAAAACTGCCAGGGGAGGTTTCTCTGGGCGATGCGATTTTCAACGTCCAAAGAGTAGGCGCGCTCATGGCGGCGTTCGCCACCGGGCGTGATGAGTTGTTCCGAGACGCCATGCAGGACAGGCTGCACCAGCCCTACCGCGCGGAGTTGATGGGTCCGCTGGAAGAAGTGTTCGAGGCGGCGTATGAAGCCGGTGCGCTGGGTTCTTGCATCAGCGGCGCGGGGCCTTGCATCCTGGCGATTTGCCGGAACCACCCCGGCCGGGTGGGCAACGCGATGCGCGAGGTATATCAATCGCACGGAATCGGGTGCCGGATGCACGTGCTCAGAATCGACCCGCGCGGCGCGCATGAAATCAGCCGGGCCTCCGTCTTCGGGCCGGAGGCCTTGGTCGTAGCCCGGTCCTCAGGATGAGGCGGGCCGGGAGTCTTTCGACCTCCATTTTCGCCACAGATATTTCGCCGTCATCCAGGCGGCTCCGGCTCCCAGGGCGAGAATGATGATGGCTTTGCCCGTTCCCACCATCCTGCGTAAATCGTCGATGTGATCCCCGAAATACCAAGCCGCCGCGAGCATCAGCGGCACGCTCAGGAGCGCCGCGGTCAGGTCCATGCCGAAGAATATGCGAAGGGGAAGCCGGGTGATTCCCGCCGCGAGAAACAGCGGCGCGCGCAAACCCGCGACGAAGCGGCCGAAGAAGATGGCCTTCCTGCCGTGATGGTCGAACAAGTCGTGGACTTTCTCCATCCGGTCCGGCGTCATGACGGGGCGAAGGATGCGATGTTCCAGGGCTTTCGGGCCCATCCAGTAGCCGAAGCCGTAAATCATCACGTCGCCGAGCATGATGCCCAGCAGATTCACGGTGAGCGCGGGCCAGAAATCCATGGTGCCCAGATGCACGAGATAGCCCGAGATGATGATGGGGATGTCTTCGGGGACGGGCAGGCCAAGACCGCAAAGCACGAGGATCAGAAATACCCCGCCATAGGCGAATTCCACCAGATACACCTGGAGAAACCCGTACATCTCGATACTCCCGCTACACGGCAGGGCTTTTGTTCCGGGAAGCGCCTGCGCCTTTTTTCAGGGTGAGCGGAATGCCCGCTCGCATCAAACTTATCTGGGGCCGACGCATTCCAGCATGTTTCCGTCAGGGTCCTGGAAAAAGATGATGAACCGGCCCGGCACGACTTCTGTGATTTCGCCCATTATCTTCGCACCCGCCGCCGCCAGGGCGTCGTGGGCTTCCTGTACGCTCTCGACGGTGAACGTCAGGTAGCGGAATCCGGTCGATGCATCCACGATTCCGCCGCCGGAGGGCGGGTCAGAATCCGCCTGAACGACCTTGAGTTGCACCTCGCCGGCCTGAAACGCCTTGAACTCGAATCTGCCCGACGCGCAGCCGGCCTGTTTGGCCTTATCCGCCGTAATCTCGACTTCGCGCACGATCGGGAGTCCCAGCACGCCGCCGTAGAATTTCTCGGCGACGTCGAGGTCTTTCACCACGATGCCGACGTCGATGGATTCTTTCGCCATTTTAATGAGGGACATTTCATGCTCCTGTCGTTTTGAGGGACGTCCTTGCGGCGTCCGCGATTGTTGTGCAAAGGGTTTTGGAACGGGGGGAGAATACCATTCTCCCCATGCGGGGGAAACTCCCCGAGGGGTGAATTTCAGGGATTCGGGTTCGAGATATTCACCCCGCGGTATTCTTGTTAGAATCGAGAAAAATATCGCTTCAGGAACGGGGGCCGATGTCCCGCCTCGAGATGTGCGTGAGCGGTTTTTTGTCCGATGGATACATGAAGTTTTCTTTCAGGAGGGGTGCGAATGCGATTAGAAGGGAAAAAAGCGGTTGTCACGGGCGGCGGCGGCGGAATCGGCAGAGGCATCATCCGCGCTTTCGCGCGCGAGGGCGCGCAAATTTGCGTGGTCGACGTCAATGACGAGGTAACCAAGCAAGGACTCGGTGACGCCGGCGAGGGGGCGCATTTCGCCCTGGCGGCGGACGTGACGAGCGAGACGGACGCGGAAAACGTCGTACAGACGGCTATCGAGCGGATGGGGCAGGTCGATATTCTGGTGAATTGCCACGGAAGGCCGTCGGCGCTCATGGGAAACCCCATCGACAACATAACGCTCGAGGAGTGGAACGCCGTTTTTAATGTGAATTCGACGGGCGTGTTTTTGATGTGCCGGGCGGTCGCCGCCCATATGCGGGATCGGAAGTACGGGAAAATCATCAACCTGGCCTCGCTCGCCGCAAGGCGCGCGAACGAGAACGTGCCGCATTACTGCGCGTCCAAGGCGGCGTGCATGAACTTCACCATGAGCCTCGCCAAGGAGATGGCTCCCTATAGCGTGAACGTCAACGCGATCAACCCGGGCATGTTGTGGACGAATCTTTGGGAGAAGGGCCACGGCGTCATCATCGGCGCGGAGACGGACAGGCCCGCGAGAAGGGTGTTCGACGAGTTCGTCGAGGCGGCGGTTCCCCTGGGCCGAGAGCAGACGCCGGACGACGTGGGCCACATGGCGGTCTATCTCGCGAGCGATGAGAGCCGAAACGTCACCGGGCAGGGCCTGCTCCTAGCGGGCGGGGCCTGGATGGTCTAGCGGAGGATGGAAATAAGAATGCGTCTGGAAGGAAAAACGGCGGTCGTCACGGGAGGTGGCGGCGGAATCGGCCGGGGCATCATCCGCGCTTTTTCCCGCGAGGGTGCGCAAATTTGCGTGGTCGACGTCAATGACGAGGTTACCCAAAGAGGACTCGACGACGCCGGCGAGGGAGCGCATTTCGCCCTGGCGGCGGACGTGACGAGCGAAACAGACGCGGAAAACATCGCCCAGACGGCGGTCGATCGGATGGGGCGGGTCGACATCCTGGTGAATTGCCACGGGAGAGGGGCGGCGCTCGTGGGAAACCCGGTAGACAACATAACGCTCGAGGAGTGGAACGCCGTTTTTACAGTCAACTCGACGGGTGTTTTTCTGATGTGCCGCGCTATTGCCGCCCATATGCGGGAGCGCAGATACGGAAAAATCATCAACCTGGCCTCGCTCGCCGCAAGACGCGCGAACGCGGACGTGCCGCATTATTCCGCGTCCAAGGCGGCTTGCTTGAACTTCACCATGAGCCTCGCCAAGGAGATGGCCCCCTATAACGTGAACGTCAACGCAATTAACCCGGGTCTGTTGTGGACGAATATCTGGGAGAAGGGCCACGGCGTTATCATAGGAGCGGAGACGGACAGGCCCGCGAGGCGGGTGTTCGATGAATTCGTCGAGGCGACGGTTCCCCTGGGACGCGAGCAGACGACGGACGACGTGGGTCACATGGCGGTGTATCTCGCGAGCGATGAGAGCAAAAACGTCACGGGACAGGGATTGGTCTTGGCCGGCGGGGCCTGGATGGTATAGCGGAGGGTGAAAATGTACGCGGTCGTATTGAAAGAGTTCGGTGGCGTGGAGAATTTCGAGGATGCCGATTGGCCCGAGAGAGAGCCCGGGTCTGAAGAGGTGAAGATACGGGCGAGGGCTGTCTCCCTGAACCCGACCGATTTCAAGGCGAGACGGGGCGGCAACCAGGGCGCGGTTCCCATCATCCTGGGCAGGGATACCGCAGGCGTGGTCGAATCGGTGGGCGCGAGCGTTACGGAATTCTCTCCCGGCGATGAGGTGATGGCCTATCTCCCGAGGTTCGGTGACAGCGGCGGGGACGGCTATGCGGAGTTCGTGTGCATCCATCAGGCGTTCGTCGTGAAAAAGCCGGCCAATGCCACTTTCGGGCAAGCGGCCGCCTTGCCGCTCGTCTCGCTGACCGCCCATGAGGCGGTGGTGATGAAGGCGCGGGTGGAGCCGGGAGAGGCGGTTTTCGTGGCGGGCGGTTCGGGCGGCGTGGGAACCATGGGACTTCAGATGCTTGCGCGCATCGGTGCATCTCCCATCATCGTGACGGCGGGAAGCGATGGGAGCGCAAAATACATAGAGGATTTGATCGCTCCGGCCCCCGTCGCCGTGTTGAGGTATTCGGGACTCTCGCTCGATGAGTTGTCCCGCCGGGCGGTTGAGATGAACGGAGATCGTCTTTTTCCCGCCACGTTTGATTTCGTGGGCCGTGAGATGAAGAAACTCTGCTGCGAAGTCGTGGACTACTGGGGGCGAATCTCCTCCATCGCACCCGAACCGGGAGCGCCCATCGATGAATTTTTCTCATCCCAGGAAGGTCCGCTGTTCACCAAATCGGCTTCGTTTCACGGCACCTTCCTGCGTGCGCCCGTGCGCGGGGGCGGTCCTGCTTACTATGGCGTCTACAAGAAGGCGCTCGAGGAGATTCGCGACTGGGTGGAGATGGGCGAGATCAAGGTGCCGCAGATCACCGATATGGGAGAAATGAACGCGGAGAACATCGCGGCATCTCATACGCTCTTGGAAGAGGGCCACGTGCGCGGCAAGCTGGTCTTACGGGTTGGTGAATGAATTGGGACCTGAACGGCATGAGGGAGTGATGATAGAGCCTCGCATGAAGTATCAGAAAAAATTCGCGGAAGTTCTGGGCGAAAAGATGGCCTACGTGGAGGCGGGCGAGGGGGACCCTATCGTCTTTTTCCACGGCAACATCACTTCGTCTTATATGTGGCGCAACGTGATTCCGCACGTCGAGGGTCTGGGCCGCTGCATCGCGGTAGACAATATCGGGCAGGGCGATTCCGCAAAACTCGCCGGCTCCATGTACCGGTTGGCCGATCACCAGCCGTTCACGAACGCGCTGATGGATGCCCTGGGAGTGGAGGAGAACGTCACCATCGTCACGCACGACTGGGGCGCGCAACTCGGCTTCACGTGGGCGTCGGAGAGACAGGATAAACTCAAGGGCGTCGTGATCTGCCAGAGCGTCGTCGGCGATTTTGAGTGGAGCCACTGGCCGCCGGACGTTCAGGCCCTGTTCAAAAGGTTTCGTAGCGAGGAGGGCGAGGAACTCGTTTTGGAGCAGAACTTCTTTGTGGAGAAGATTTTGCCCGCCATGGTCATCCGCGACGTTTCGGATGAAATTCATGATGAATACCGGAGGCCCTACCGCAATCCCGGCGAGGACAGAAGGCCCACGCTCACATGGCCGCGCGAGATTCCCATCGAGGGGGAGCCTGCGGACGTTCTCGAAATCATCGAGCGCAACAACGCGTGGCTGGAGAAACACCCGGTTCCGAAACTTTTCATCAACAGCGAACCGGGAGCCGTTCTCGTGGGAGAACATAGGACAATGGTTCGCGGTTGGCCGAACGTGACGGAGGCGACGGTTGCCGGGCTTCATTATTGTCATGAGGACTCACCCGGTGAGATGGGTCGGGCGATTGCCGAGTGGTATGCGTCCCTGGGTTGATTTCCCGCTCAGCAGGGAAGGGATATTCTGAATCAGCCACCGCGTGGGTTGCGATGAAACCGAAAATCGGCAGACGGAAATTTCTCAAAGGCGCTGGTTTGGCGGGCCTCGGCGTCTTGGGCTTGGCGGGAGGATGCGCGCGAATGGGTCTGGGCATCAAGGCGCCACAGCCTCCTCCTGCTGAATCGCAGGGCCTCATCTCGCGCGAGGCGGAATCCCTTTATTGGCCGCATGGCGAGCCGGGAGCCTGGTTCAACCCCTGGTGGCCGAATCCGGGTTCGCGGGTCAGTCTGCTGAAATGGAAGTTTTTGTACCGAAACGAATTCGCTGAGATCAAAAACGGCGAAACGCCCCATGTTCCCGTCGTTCCCAACGATGGCGCGTATCTCTCGAAAGCGGGAGAGGAGCCTTCCATCACGTGTGTCGGGCATTGCGGTTTCATCATTCAGGATGGACCGAACGTTATCCTGACGGATCCGCACTTCGGCGCGAGGGCCTTGTTGTATCGACGCCATCAGCCCCCGGGCGTGCCTGCGGCCTCAATACCGGGGGGTGCCGTGGCGACGATCTCCCACAACCACTACGATCATCTCGATTCATGGACGATAGAGAACCTGCCCGAAGACGTCACGTGGTTCGTGCCCGTGGGGCTGGGCGCTTTCGTGGAATCACTCGGCAGGCGCGCCGTGGAACTCGACTGGTGGCGAAGCGCGGAGCAAGGCGGTGTGCGCCTTACCTGCCTGCCCGCGCAGCACTGGTCGAACCGGTTCGGCACGGCGAGGGACTCCACGCTTTGGTGCGCCTGGCTCATCGAGACCGGTACGCGCAGGTATTTTCACGGCGGGGACAGCGGCTATTTTCAAGGGTTTAAGGAGTTTGGCCGCAAATTCGGTTCCATCGACGTGGCCATGCTCTCGGTCGGCGCGTATGAGCCCAGGTGGATGATGCGCTATCCTCACATGAACCCCGCCGAGGGGCTTCAGGCGTTTCACGATCTGGGCGCGCGCCGGATGATCCCCATGCACTGGGGTACGTTCGATCTGACCGATGAACCCATCGACCATCCGCCCCGCGTCCTCAGGACGCACATGGAGAAGACGGGCGCGGATGCCGCCCGCGTCAGGGTGATGGCGGTAGGCGAGAGGTGGAGAATCCTGTAAGCTATTGACTTTGCTTGTGAAAGAAGGGGAGAGAAAACATGAAGAAACGAAGAAAAGACGCCGGAGACGAGCAAACCGCGCGCAACAACCTGAACCGTCTCTTCGGACGGCTCGCGTTCGAGAAGGGCAACGCCTACGGGCGCGGGGACGATGAGGAGGACCCGATCGCGCGACTCAAGGATGACCCTCTCGTCGCCAGAAAGCGAATAAAATCAAAGAGAACCGAAGAAGACGCCAGACCGCCCGAGGCCTATCCGGGACCCTAGAAGGCGCGGCTGGGTGGACGCTTTGAGCGGGGGCGCAACTCCCCGCAAAACCGTGCATTTCCCGTTATCGAGGGAGTAGCTGTCCATGGCAGAATTCCCCTGCGCTGCAATGCGGCGGCGTCTTTTCCGAAGAAAATAAATGGTCATTTATTTATCGAAAAACCCCGTGAATTTATCGATATTTTCACATATTATTTTTTGCATTTTGCATGTTCCTCACTTCGCTGGAGCGTCCACCCGGCTCCAGCGCTCCGCGCCGCCTTCGCCACCTGAAAAACCGAAGGCCGACGGGCGGCCTTCCGAGCATACCCCATCGTCCTGAAAAACCCGTGACGGCGAATGCGGGCAAGTGCGCAATCAATTCCGACCGAGAAGGGTCGAACTTCCCCGCTGAGGGGGAGTTCGCGTCTTCCTGAAGCGTGGTTCGCGAACCGCCCGCTCCCCTGATTATCCATCTAATCCGATTGCCGCGATTCGGGCGGCGGTGCTATCTTCAAACCCGACTCACCCGCTTTCAGGCTTGGGTTTCAATGAGAGACCGCCCCCATGAAAGCGCACATCAAGAGTCCCCGGACGACGGAGGCCTGAGCCTTGCTCCGCATTCTGCTCGCCATCATGGTCATGACCTTCCTCTTCGCCATCCTTGCCGTGTGGGCGATTTTCGAATTCGATCTACTCATGGTCAAGGGGCCCGAGTTCGTGTCGCGGCGGGAGGCGGAGCCGAAACTCGCGCGGAGCCGCCTCTCCCGTGGCCGGGTCGCGAGGCGCGCGCCTGCGCCCGGGGCCATCGCCGCCCATGATCTCACCGGGCGTTCGTTCGGGCGCTCGCCACTCCCGCTTTCGCTGCCGATTGATTGCGAGCCGGGGGTCGATTGCTGGGTCTTCAACTACGTCGACTCAGACCCCGGGAAGGGATACGCCGACTTCGCCTGTGGGCGAATGAGCTACGATGGGCACAAGGGCACCGACATCGCCTTGGCTCACGCCGGGAGACTGCACGAGCGAATCGAGGTGCGCGCCGCCGCCGATGGCAGGGTGGTCGGCGTACGCGACGGAATGAGCGACTTGGATGTCCGCCTTATCGGCCGCGCCGCCTTGAAGGGAAAAGACTGCGGCAACGGCGTGCGCGTCGACCACGGCGAGGGCTGGCATACCCAGTATTGCCACATGAAGCGGGGGAGCGTTTCGGTCAGAAGGGGTGGCCGGGTGCGCGCGGGTGAGCGCTTGGGCGCAGTCGGCCTCTCGGGGCGCACGGAATTTCCGCATCTGCACATATCAGTCGAAAAAAAAGGAAAGGTCGTCGACCCCTTCGTGGGTGTCGAGGGTGGCGCGGAATGCGACTTGGGAAAAACGCCGCTCTGGCGGCGCGAGGTTCTGGAGAAGCTGCGCTACTTATCGGCCATTCCCTACCAAGCAGGTTTTGCGGATCATCTGCCCACGACGGAGGAGGTCCGCACGGGCGCGCTTGGCGCCAAGTCGCTTCCGGCCTCATCACACGCGCTGGTCTTCTGGGCCGAGGTCGCAGGGCTGAGACGGGGCGATTTTATATCCTTGCGCCTCCTGGGTCCCGACGGCGGGGTGCTCGCCCAAAAAGAGGAATCGCTCAAAAGACACCGTATCCGTATCTGGCGGGCCGTGGGCAAGCGGACGAAGGTGCGCTGGCCGCCCGGGGCATACCGGGGAGAGGTGAGAATCATGCGCGAAACCAGGGCCGGCCCGCGCGAGGCGCTGCGGAGCATAAAGGTGAACGTGTTCAGGGAGTGAAAGGTGAGGCCGAAGAAGGCAAGTGCGGGATAATGCGGGAGAGCGTAAACGGGGAATCGGGGGTCGTTCTTTGGTTATCGGTTCAAGACGATTCTTGGGAGGAGCTCGGACTTTCTCGCCAGCGTGAAGCATCCGCCAGTTCCAGCGCGTGCCGTTGTTGCTCTTCTCGGTCTTCAACTGCAGATTGAGGCAATACGATATCGGCGTGATACGGGTTACTTTCTAGGGGTGAAGCGAGTGCTTCCCGCCCATTTTCCCGTGTTCGGGAAGCGGTGAGAAAAGCCCATCCGTAGAAGGTAGCGTTAGCGTTACGCTTAGCAGCCACGGCCTCAGCTATCTCGGTGGCTACATCCGGCGGCGCTACGCTCAGCCTGTCAACGGAAATCTTGGGTTCGCCTTCTTTTTCCAAAAACACATCCGCTGGGACTCTTGAACGTCGTGCACGTCTCGCTCTGCGTCTTGAGAATACGCTGCGTCCGAGTTCCTCGTCCTGCCCGATGTTCTCGGGTGCTTTCTCCGGGTTCAATTGTTCTGCTGTTCAAGTTCGGCCATAGCTTCACGTATGAAACCGTCGGGAAGCGCTTCAGTGGTGGAATATCGGGCGCGACGATGCTTGCCTTTCATATTGACAAGGCACAACGCGCCGCCATCCGAATCACACAAGAGCAGCACGGAACTTCCTCGGCCATCGGGCGCGTCGATGGCGACTTCGCCATCCGGCATGGGATAAACCTCAAAACGGCGTGGTGATATGGTGTACATTTCCCTCAGCAACCGTTTCGCATTGTCGAGAGCGATCTCTTTTGGTACAGGGAAGCCTTCTTCTTCGGCTTCTTCGACGACGTCATCCAGATCGCGCAAAGCGTCGGCAAACTGGACGGGGAAGTCTTTTGCGCCATGTGCGATAAACTCGCCGAGCAACTCCCAATCAAGTGGGGAGAGACTCGGTTTCGGTTGACCCTGAGAAGAGGATGGTATCAGATGGGATAAAATCTCTCCGGGTTGTACTTCTGGTTGTAAGGCATCCGAGAAGCGCGCATATCGAACTGGTGAATGCCAACTCGAAGAACTAAGCGTGTGGCTGACGAACACATGTGCGCTATGAATCGACATCGCGCCAAATTTCGGATAAGCATCCTGTTGCTCAAAATCGGCTACTAGTTTCTCAATGTCGACTGCCGTCTCTGAAGCCGGTATTGGCTCCGGACCTGTTGCAATGGACATCATCCCTCCCCGCAGAATTTGTTCGTCAAATTGTAAAAATCTTCCAGATCGTTCTTCCACGAATCCAGAACCGATGATAAGCGATTTATGCGGAACTCTGTATTTGTCTCGGTTAATTCGCGATGGATATTCGCTTGATACAGCGTTCCGGATGTTTTTTTACCATTTTCCGTTATATCCGCGCGAGCAATATCCAAGGAGATGATCCTTTCGCTGTAGCGATATATAGCTTTTAGTTGCACTTCTGGAGTAACGTCCTCGAACGATGCCCATGAGCCTTTGTCGCGCAGCATATTCACAACAGGGATCGGCTCTTTTCTAGGCGCGCTCTGAAATCCTTTCGGATTGATGCCGATGGCGCGGTAGGGTACGTGCGGGACGCACTCTAAGTAGCGCTTCGTGACTCCTGGAGACACGATATCGTCCCTGTTCAGTGTGCCAGCATGCGCGAATATCACACGATCGGGAGCCGATGTTACCGTAATCCCGTTCTTGAACATCACTTGGGAAAATGCCGGTGTGGAAATGGGCGAGTCTTGAACCTCATAGCTGTCGTCCACTATTTTGTTGTAGCGCAGGAAGTCGGGGTTGATGATGGATGGATTGTTGGAATTCGCTACAAGTACTACGGACAATTCGATAAGCTTGATGTCATTTCCCCCATCAGAACCGGGAGATTTCGTCTGATTCATACAGTTCGGCCTTCCTGATATGGAAAATTTAGACGGTAATGAATTATGTAATTTTTGTTACGTAAACGCAATGAAGAGTGTCGTCGGCACTCCCGCGGCGGATTTTGAAATATCCGAAAAATATTGTGATGACGGCAAATGCGAGTTAATGCGCCCCGCGCGTTTTGATACTTAACCTCGGCCCCCCCTCCCCACCCCGTTGGCGCGACCCGCGCGGCGGTGCTATCTTCGCCCATGACGCATCGTGTCTCCCGATGTTCACACTGGCCGCGTTGCGCCGACCTTTCACATCGTCATCATTTGTTTTCAGGAGGAATCACCCTTATGAAAGTGCTCATCAAGAGTCCCTGGGGTTCGGATGAATCCACGAAAGGGTCGTTCGCCTTTTTGCACGCGAACGCCTTTGCGGAGGCGGGCCACGAGGTGCGGCTGTTTCTTCTCGGCGAGGCGGTGAACCTGATGAAAGACGAGGTGATGAACGCGGTGACGCCCGTCGGCTGGCCGCCATTAAGAGAGACGATGGCCCAGACGGTAAAGTTTGAGATTCCCGTCCATATATGAACGGCGTGTGCGCGGGCCCGTGCGGTCTATGAGGATGACCTGGAAGGCAAGAACGCGCGCTTCGTGACGCCGCAGGACCTGGTGGCGCTCGTGGAATGGGCCGACAAGGTCCTGAGCGAGTAATCAACCCCGACCGGGGAGGTCAGTTCCGTGCGAGGAGGGGTTGTTGAAAAAGCCTTTGTCAAGGGAGCAACCCCCCTGTCCCCCCTTGTCAGGGGGGTAAAGGCGATGCCCCCCGACGAGGGGGTGGAAGAAAAGCCCCCTTGACAAGGGGGGACAGGGGGGTTGCTTTTACCAGTCGAAAGGGGTGTCCCCTCTACTCTCTAAAAAGGGGACTTTTTCAACAGCCCCGAGGAGCGAGGAATTGCGAAACGATATGTTCCTCGTTCCCGGGCTTTCGCAAACTCTCCCTCTTCGGTCGTAGGAATTCCTCCTTCTTCAGTCGGAATTCACCCCCCACCGCATCAGCCTTCGCACACAAAACGCTCGGCTTCTGCGTCGGTCTTCCCGAGGAGGAAAGACCGACCCTCAAGGGGGGAGTGGATTCGAGGATTACCCCCCATACGCCGGCGCAGAAATGATTCAGGGCGGGGAGCCTTGTAGCCGGACAAAAATCCATGTGGATTCCCACCCCCGGCGCGCAGATACGCAGCGTCATCGAAAAAATTCGGGGAGCAGTGGGGAAGCGAAGTTGTGTTACTATCGTCCCGGCATCTTGGCGCGAGTCCGGGGAGAGCCGCCCCGGCGTCAGGATCGCCTTCATCAAAGGGCCGGACAGCATCGAACCCGCCCAGAGAAACCGCGGGCGCGAAGGAGCACGCTCGCCTCTTTGGATCGTTTCATCATCAGGCATGGAGCGCGGAAATGGATATTGAAAAGAGGCTGGAAGAGCTCGGGATCGAGCTTCCGGAAGTCCCGACCGCCGTGGCGAACTACATCCCCGGCGTGGCGGTGGGCGAGGTGCTTTTCCTCGCCGGCACCATCGGCCAATACAACGGAGAGATCCCCATTCAGGGGAAACTCGGCGGCGGGGTCACCGTCGAGGAGGGCTATCAGTCGGCGCGTCTGTGTGGTCTCAACCACTTCGCCATGGCGAAATCGTGCCTGGGGGGCGACCTGGACCGCATCGTCCGGGCCGTGCGCCTCATCGGCTACGTGAACAGCGCGCCCGGCTTCCAGGAGGCGCCCTGGGTGGTGAACGGGGAGAGCGACCTTCTGGTCGAGGTGCTCGGCGAGGAGAGGGGAAAGCACGCGCGCGCGGCCTTGAACATCAACGAGCTCACCTACGACGCGCCGGTGGAGACCGTTCTCACCTTACAAATTCGTCCCTAGCCGCCCCTCTGATGGAGACCATCCAGGTTCCCGAATACAGGCGGACCGGATCCGCTGCCGTCTGATTCTTCCGCCAATTGAGGGGGGATTTGCCGAATGTCCAATCAAGGCTGCAATGCATTGAAAAAAGCAGATTTTTCGACTCTATTTCCTGACATTACATATGGTGATGTTTTAAGGACCAGCCTGCTGTCGACGTGATGGCGCAGGCGATCTTATGAATAATTGGGTATGTGGTTGCTTGTGAATTCCGACGGTGAATTCAGGAGCGATACCGATTCCCGTCAAGGCTCGGCTGGGTATCCCAGCCTAAGCTTCCGTCTTTGGGGATCCCAGTTCTGTGAGACATGTACTGACGATCACGGCGCTGGTCGTGGCTTCCGCCGTGATGACCCTCGTGGCGCCGGCCACCTTCAGTGAATCCTCGTCTATATCGTAGAGGGCGCGCGCAATGATGGGAGCGTCAGGAGCCGTCCGGCGAATTGCGCGAACCGCAAGTTCTGTGGCTCGCGTGTCGTTTATGGTCACCACCACCAGACGGGCATTCCTGCAACCAAGCTCCTCCAGCACTTCCATCTGCGTGACGTCTCCATAAACAGCCAGTTCTCCTGCCGCTTTTGCGGCACGAACATTATCGACGTTCACGTCGACCGCGATACAAGCGAATCCCGCAGTTCGAGCGGACCGACATACTTCCCGGCCTGCCCGGCCGTAGCCGGCAACAATGATGTGATTGCTTTGCGGTTCATGAGCATCGAATCCGGGAGGTTCGGCGCCCAGTATCCGGTTCAGCCATGGGACGCGGTCCGCACCGAGAGCCAGATGAGGGCCGAATGCGATTACCATCGGTGTGAACAGCATGGACAGGATGATCGCTACCAGGAGATTGTGGGACAACTCGTCACCAAGGAGACCGGTTCCCGAAACTGCATTCAGTAGTACGAAGGAGAACTCGCCGATCTGACACAATGTGGCCGCCGACAGGATAGCCACGCGAAGCGGCAATCGCAGGATCAACCCCATTGCGAGCATAATCGCGAATTTGCCGACGAGGATGAGGCCGAGAAGCCCGAGAATCGGTGCAAAATGCTCGAACACATCCGAAACGTCCAGCAGCATGCCCACGGAAACGAAAAAAACGCTTGCGAAAACTTCTCGCACGGGAATCAAATCCGACATCGCCTGGTGACGAAACTCGCTTCCGGCGACGATCAGGCCGGCCAGGAATGCCCCGAGCGCAAGCGAGATTCCTGCCAGCGACAAGCCCCAAGCGATCCCGAAGCATCCGAGAAATACGGTCAGTACGAAGAGTTCCCTCTCCCTCGTCTTGGCCACGAACGCGAGTAGATACGGGACGACGCGGCTGGCTGCAACCAGCACGCCCATGAGGATAAGAATACCGATGATGGCCGCGACTACGATTTCTCGTGTGGAACTCTGTTGTCCGGCCAGAATGGGCACCGCCAGGAGCATTGGAACCACGCACAAGTCCTGGAAGACAAGAATGCCGACCGCCAGTCGGCCGTGCGGCGAATCCAATTCCCCCCGCGTAGACAGGCCTCGCAAAACGATGGCGGTACTGGATACGGCGACGACGCAGCCGAGAAATACCGCGGGCCCCGTTTCGAGTCCGAACCAGACGGCCACGGCAGCAGTGCATGCGACCGTAGCTGCCACCTGAATACTCCCGCCCAACAGGATGGCTTTCCAAAGGCGTCGCAGGTGGCCGAGCGAGACTTCAAGACCGATCCCGAACAGAAGGAGGACGATGCCAATCTCGGCCAGCACCTCGACCTGATGGGAGTCGTCCACGAGGCTCAATGCCGTCGGTCCTACGAGGGCGCCCGCGAGGATAAACCCGGCGATCGACGGAACACCCACGCGGCGCAGCACCGTTGCGACCACGACCGCCGACCCGAGTACGATTACCAGATCCCAGAGATACTCGAATTCAGGCAAGCACTTTCGCCTCCACAGCGCGTCGGCGTGGACCAGGGGTTTCGCTGTCCGGGCGCCAACGGCGAATCCAGCCGGCTGGAAATATAGAAGCCCAGCTTATCACATCCGCAAATGGCCCGCTCCGTAAGGCCTTGATCGGGAGCGCGTCGAGGGCCAAACCCGACCAATGAGAGGTTGTTGAAAAACCCAGCATGGAAATCCTGCAAGTAGAGGGTTTGTAGGGACAGGCCCCCGTGCCTGTCCGAGGCTCCCGTGCCTATCCTGAGTAGGGACAACCACAGGGGGTTGTCCCTACATTTCCAAGGGTCGTCTCTCATTTCGCGACCTTGGGCCGTTCATAAAAACGGCCCACTGCAAGAGGCGGTGAGGTTTTGTTCGTCATTCCGGCATGCGCCGGAATGACGGTGAACACTCTCGATTGGGGAGGTTGTCAACCCCTTTGGGGGGCCTTTTTCAACAACTCCAGGAGGGAGGATTTGACGCGACCAATGAGGTCAGTTCCGACTGAGAAAGGAGTCAGTTCCGACCGAGAAAGGAGGAACTGCGTCAAATAAGCCCGCTCCCAGAGCCGGCTTATTCAACAACAACTCATGTCCTGACTTGGAACTCTTGCTCGGTATCGGGTTTCAGATCGGCGGTACGACCGCTCATTCGCGCAGGAGCGACATGATCTCGGCGCCGAGGGCGAGGTCTTCCTCTCCGCCGAACTTCTGCTTCCGCAGGTGTCCCTCCCGATCGATGAGGATCATGGTCGGGGTGCCTTGCATGGCATAGCGGGTCATCGTCTTCGGTGGACCCGCGCCATCCGATGGCGCATCGATACCCACCGGGAACGCGATCCTGTATTCATGGAGGAATGCGGCCAGCGCCTCTCGAGTGCCCTGCGCGGCATGGTGCTCGAACACCGAATGCAAACCGATTACGGCGACTTCGTCGGGGCTGAATGTCTGCCGCACGCGCATCGCTTGCGGCAGGGCGCGGGAGACACATCCCGGGCAAAGCATCTGGAAGGCTTCAATCAGCACGATTTTGCCGCGCAACGCTTCAAGCGTGATGGGGTTGTCGGTGTTGAGCCAGTCGGTGGTTTGCAATTCGGGCGCTATTTCGGGTTTCATCTCCTCTCTCCTCCTGCATTTGCGGTGGCCTGCCTATCCTGGTTATCTCCCTGCCAGACCGCGGGTTTTCGGATATTGGCGCCTGGAATCGGGTCGGGCAGCTACGAGTGCCGCAAGACGTTCGGCCCGGTACGTCGCGAAAAGTCCGTGTACTACTTTAACTGCTGCGATAACCTGCCGGACTGAACTGTGAGGCATCTTGAGTAGCGATGTCGGAATCAGGCCGCCCCGAACTTCTCGACCTTGATTTTGTCGACATGGGCGCGCGCCTGCCAAAGATCGTAAGCCATCTGTAGGCCGAGCCAGGTCTCCGGTGTCGAGCCGAACGCCTTGGAAAGTCGAATCGCCATCTCTATGGAGACCCCTGTGCGTTCGTTGAGCAGTTCCGACAAGGTCTGGCGTGCGACGCCGATGCCCTCGGCGGCCTTCGTCACGGACAATCCGAGCGGTTCGAGACATTGCCGCCTCACGATCCCGCCCGGATGCGGAGGATTTTTCATCGCCATCACTTTACCCCCATCAATGGTAGTCGAGGTAATCCACGTCGACTACGTCCCCCTCTTCGAACCGAAAGGTCACCCGCCAGTTCCCCGAGACCGCCACGGCGTAATGGCCCTTCAGTTCACCCTTCAGTGGATGGAGCCGGAAACCGGGAATATCGACGTCCTGTGGCCGTCGGCTCCTGTCGAGAACAGCCAGGACATCCCTCAGCTTCTGGACATGCTCCGGCGCAACCCACCGCGCCGCTCGCTCATCGTAGAGTGCTTTCAGGCCCCGGTGGTTGAAAGACGCGATCATTGACCAAAACTAAAGTGTCAGGCGTCGACTGTCAACTGACGGACCGGCAACGATAACGCCGCAAGGCGGCTCGGGGACGATCCGGTGGAGATCACATCGCGCGCGCCACCGATTTTCATCTTGCATGGGCCGCTCGTCATGTGTTATTTTCGCTTTTTGTTCTCCATGGTGAGCCATGCGCCGACCAAGCGAATCGAAGCGGCTCTATATCGATTTCGACGGCTTTTTCGCTTCCTGCGAAGAGCAGGCGGACCCCGGCCTGCACGGCCGCCCCGTTGGAGTCATACCGTTTGCGGGGGCGCGCAACAGTTGCGTGATAGCCGCCAACGCCGCGGCCAAGAGGTTCGGCGTCAAGACCGGGACTCCGATCGCAGAAGCCCGCCGGTTGTGCCCCGGGATAGCTCTCCCGCCGCAGCGGCCGGATCTGTACGTCCGGATCCACCACCGGATCATCGCTGCGGTGCTCTCCGTGCTGCCGATTGACGTCGTTTGCTCGATCGACGAGTGCGCCGCCGTTCTGGGGGGTCGGGACCGCCCCGAGGAGATCGCGGGAAGGATCAAGAGCCGGGTGCGGGCGGCCGTCGGGGAGCGCATCACCTGCTCCATCGGCTGCGCGCCCAACAGGTGGCTCGCCAAGATCGCCGCGGACCTGGAAAAGCCGGACGGTCTGACGGTGCTGCTTCCCGGCGACCTGCCGGGTCCTCTGCTCCACCTCGGGCTCGAGGCGTTGCCCGGGGTAGGCAGTCGCATGCACGCGCGTTTGAAGCGCAGCGGGATAGCCACGATCGAGGAGGTTTGGAACACCAGCCCCGGACGGCTGCGTTCGGTCTGGGGCAACGTGGCCGGCGAGCGCTGTTGGTACGCGCTCCACGGCTATGCCGTGGAACCGCCGGTGACGAGGCGTGGCTCGATCGGCCACGGCCGGGTCCTGCCTCCGGGGGAGCGCGGCGCGCTCTCCGCCCGGCCGATGGCCAGGCAACTGGTGGTGAAGGCGGCCCGGCGTCTGCGCCGGGAGGGGTTCCTCGCCCGGAGGCTCACCCTGTCGGCCGACTGCCTCGATGCGCCCTCCTGGACGGCCTCGACGCTCGTCGAAAGAGCGAACGACGATCTGACCTGCCTCGGCGTCCTCTCGGCGCTCTGGACCGCACTCACCAGGGCGCGGGGCCGGGCCGCCCTGTTCCGGGTCACCGTGTCGTTCGACCGCCTCGTCCCCTCGGATGAAGCGCAGCTCGAGCTGCCATTTGGAAAGCCGGACGAGGGGCGTCGGCTGGGAAGGCTTACCGCCGCCGTCGATTCGATCAATGGCCGCTATGCGCGCACCCTCGTCGGCTACGGCGGGTGCGCTCCTCCGGGCGGCTACGCGGGGGCCAAGATTGCGTACGGCCGCATTCCTCAACTGGAGGATTTCCAGTAGTGGCGCTTTGCCTGGGCGATTACGCCGGGGGAGACTGGTATTTCATCGCGGTATGCAAGAACTGCGGCCGGGAGACGGCCCTGGAGCCCGCCGAGATACTGGCCCGGCCGGGGACGGAAAAAGTGCATCGCGGAATGCGCGTGGAAGACCTGGAGCCCCTCCTGCGCTGCCGGGAATGCCGCTCCAGGAAGGCGCATCTCGAACCGGTCGCCAGAACTCGCAAGCAAGGTTTCATCGGCGGGATGATCTGAAAGGCAAGGCGTTTTTCGAGGGTGCCGGGTACGTTCCGCCGCCCGAGTGACGCGCGAGTGGGTGAATGCGCGCACCGGCCGCCTCTCCCTGCTCAAGCCAAGGCGCGTATGGTGAGCTTCGAACGGGTTGCGTCACAGGCGCGAGCCGGATATGGGAAGAAGTTTGCAGGATAATCCGAGAAGACGCGCCGGGATGCGCGGGGGTTTTAATAAAGCCGTTTTCGTTTTGATGACATATTAAAGAAGGCGGATTCCGGATGAGATTGATGAGAATAGATATTTGAAATGATATCAATGGGACAAGAGAATTTCATGCCTGATGAAAACGGCTCGATATATCACCTGAACGGGATAAAAATAGGCATCTAAATAGATTGCGCCGGTAATGATACGACTGGATGCCCTATTTTCAATTCTTTCCTGACTCGCTTTTCGCCAACGTTTTCAGGGGTGGCCATGTCTGCAACTGATTGAGCCGGCATTGCCGGACTGCCGGTTGGAGGCTCACGGATGGCGCTACTAGAAGCTCAACGAGATGTCGCGGTGGTGCGACATGCAGGTCGCCACGGGTTTTGCGATCCGGGTCGGCAGCCGCTCTAGCTGCCGGATGCCGATGGTTCCGCGCAGTGCGGTCTCGTAGGCGGCCAGACCGGAGTCCAGTTCCCTGGCGGCCCGGGACCGCCACGCCACCTCGCGCTCGAGGAGGGCGATCACATCATTCAGGCGCTTCGCGGCGCGCTTGCGGCCGGATGCGCCTCGCCTCGCGTCGGAACGCGCCCTGGAGAGGGTGGAGCGTAAATCGTAGGTTCCGGGAACGCCCCGGAACGCCCGCTCGGCGTCACGGATGGCGGAACCCGCCTTTTTGGCCGTCTGCGTTTGCAGGATTTCCGGCAACCCCTTGAGCTTTGCGCCGGCTTTCTTCAGGGCAGGTACCTTCGCCAGCATCTCACGCACCGAAAGCACGGAGGCGTAGGCGTCGTCGACATTGCGCCGGTAGGCGCGGCGGGCGCCGGTCTCCTTCTTTTCCAGAGACAGGTAACGCCTGCGCATTTCCTTTCCGCCTTCGGGACGCCTCGCCTCCACGCGAACCCTTTGCTTCGTCAACTCATCGATTTCGTGACGAAACGCCGCCGCCTCGTCCGCATCTGGTCCCATGCGCCGGATGGTGGTGCGGAGCTCGCGGATCTCGCGGGCGATCCGCTTCTCATCCGCGTTGACCCGTCGAACGACGGTATGTACGTCCTTGTAGGTCTCCCCGTACGTCTTTCGCTCCAGGCTGGCGCGGCGCACTTCGGAAACCAGATCGAAGGTCCGGGCGGCCTTCTCCATGCCGCCGGTCAGTTGCTTGCGGATTTTCACCGGCAGATAGCTGGTATCGAGTTTTTGGGCGGTTCGTATGCTCGCGCGAATCGTCTCGCCGTCGCGGTCGTAGCGCTCGAACAGGTACTGCTCCAGGCAGGCCTGGAGGCGCGGGTTCCGGGGAGGCGGCGCGGTCTCTCCGGTGAGCGACGTGCGCGTCGGCAGGTAGTTCACCAGGGGAGGATAGAAACCGACGATGGCCAGGGCCACGAGTTGCAGCGCGATGAACGGGACCACGCCCCGGTAGATGTCAGTCGTCAGCACGGAGGGCGGCGCGACTCCGCGCAGATAGAAGAGTGCGAAACCGAACGGCGGCGTCAGGAAGGAGGTCTGCATGTTGACGCCTATCATCACCCCGAGCCAGACCGCGGTGATGTTGGCCGAGGGGTCCGCGAGCAGGATGGGGGCCACGATGGGCACCACCACCACCGCGATCTCGATGAAATCGAGGAAAAACCCGAGGATGAAGATCACCGCCATGACGACGATGAACTGGCTCCAGAAACCGCCGGGCAGCGTGGTGAGAAATTCCTTCACCAACTCCTCGCCGCCGAAGCTTCGGAAGGCCGCCGTCAGCATGGCGGCGCCCAGGAGGATGATGAAGACCATGGCCGTGGTCTTGGCGGTCTCGACCATGACGCCCGCGAGCATCTTCTCGGCGCGGTAGGCGCGCCAGCCGCTCCAGGTCACGGCGACCAGCAGCCCGACGACCGCGATGGCGGCAAGCGTCACGCCGATGGCCTCGTAGGCGCTGTGAATGGTGCGTATGTTCAGGTCGACGGTGGCCAGCAGGATGGAGAGCGCGAGCAGTGAAACAGCCGCGATAATGGCCGGCGTGTAGCACCCGCGTCGCCCTTCGGCCAACCGGTACCCCGCCATGATGGTGGCGCCGACGGCGCCGATGGCGCCGGCCTGATTGACCGTCGCGATACCCGCGATGATGGATCCGAGCACGGCCAGGATGAGCGCCAGGGGCGGAACCAGGGCCAACACCACGCGGACGACGAACTGGCGGTCGATGCGTCCTTCGATGGGGATGGCCGGCGCGTTGCCGGGCCGTATGAGCGCGACCGAGAGAATATAGATGACGTACAGGCCCACCATTATTAGGCCGGGCACGATGGCGCCCAGGAACATGTCGCCGGCGCTGGCCGACGTGATGCCGAACTCCGTGGGCATGATGAACTGGCCGGTGGCCGACTTGAAGTCCGCCTGACGCAACGTGCCCGCCTGATCGGTGGCGTTGGAGAGCTGGTCGGCCAGGATGATGAGCACCACGGAGGGCGGGATGATCTGCCCCAGCGTGCCCGCCGCGGAAATGGTCCCGGTGGCGAGCCGGCGCGAGTAGCCGTTGCGCAACATGGCCGGCAGCGAGATGAGGCCCATGGCCACCACGGTGGCGCCGAGGATGCCGGTGGTGGCGGCGAGCAGCGCCCCCACCAGCACCACCGAGATGCCGAGACCGCCCGGAACCGGCCCGAAAAGGCGCGCCATGGTCACCAGCAGGTCTTCGGCGATCTTGGACTGTTGCAGCATGATGCCCATGAACACGAACAACGGCACGGCGATAATGGTGTCGCGCTCGACTTCCCAGTAGACGCCCCGGAAATTGGTGACACCGGCCGTAAGCCACTGGACGGGGCCGTCCTGCGTGAAGAAGGCGCTTGCGTCCCCGGCAAAGATGTAGCCGGTGAACGCTGCGAGTCCGATGGTCAGGATGGCCGCGCCGGGCAGCGCGAAGGCCACCGGGTAACCCGATGCCAGCGCCCCGGCCATAGCCAGGATCAGCAGTGCGAGGAAGAAAAGCTCCACGGTCAGGCCGGATCGGGTGTCGGGTGGCTCGCGGTCTGCCCGCGAAGAATCGCCATGGAGTCAAGGAAGAACGCCAGGAACTGCGTCATCATGGACACGGCGTACACGGCGAGAAAACCCGCCATCAGGTACTTGACGTAGAGACCGTACCCGCTCTGGGACGTTTCGAAATAAAGCAGCGGGCTGTTGATGACGGACGCCTTGCCCGCCATGCCGACGGCGAGAATGGTCCAGCACAGCGGCACGCCCAGCACCATGCAACCCCACGCGTTGACCAGGGCCTTGCGCCGTTCGTTGAAATGCGTGTACAGCACGTCCACGCGGACGTGGCCTTCTGCGAACAGGGTATGAGAGCTGGAGAACAGGAACAGCGCGGCGTACCAGAAACGGACCAGATCTCCCATGAAAGCCTGCTCATAGGAGAAGATGAAGCGCGCGATGACGATCTGGAACTCGGCGACGACCACGAACAGCGAAAGCCAGATGAAGTCGAGCCCACGCTTGAAGCAGGCCACCACCACCGCCATGAGCATCAGCGGGAAATGCACGTAGAGGCCGCGGAAGTTCGAGACGCCCAGTTGCTGAGCCAGCTTCTTGCCGAACAGCGCGGGCAACAGCCCTTCCACGCGCAGGAACGATATGACTCCGTCGACGATGCCGATAAAGAACGTCGACCAAAAGGCCGCAGCGATGATATAAGCGGTGACGGAGCTGAGAAGTGCTGCGTCCGACGCGAACGGCCTCTCCCGGGTCCTGAGCGCGAAGATGGTGATGGCGACGACCGGAAGGACGTAGCAGGTGAGTTGCAACCATGCCTGGATAAGCGCCGTCCCGCCGGGCGGCGCCCCCCCGAGGATACGCGCGACACCCGGCCAGCCCCGCCAGAAGACCAGATAGTTATTGAAAAGGAAAACGAACGTCGTGGCGGCCAGCGACAGCGCGAATGCGCGGTAGAGCGCATCCGCGATGCCGGGCCGTCTGCCGTCCGCGTCCAACTGAGCCTCCGTCACCGTGGGAAACCGTAGCGGTCTGTCACACTATGCGCCGGACATTTAGCTGGTAACACCCAGCACACGGTTGCGCTGCGCCACGTATGCCTGGTCTGAGAGATTCGACCAGCCGCCGATCTCCCGACGCGACTTGTCGAAGCTTTCGTGGATGCGCTTGGCGAGGTCGCTGTGGGTCACCACCCCCGCAAAGACTTCCTCGGCCGCTTTCCCGAACGAGTCGTAGATGTCGTCGTTGAACTTGCGCACCTGGACTCCCTGATCGCGCGTCAGCCGAGCCAGCGCCGCCCCGTTCTTGGCGTTGTACTCGGCCATCATCACGTCGTTCTCCATGGAGGCCGCGGCCTCGATCAGCGTCTGATCGGCCTTCGACAACGAATCCCAGAACTTCTTGTTGAAGCCCGCCGAAAGCATCGAGCCCGGCTCGTGCATGCCCGGATAGTAGTAGTACTTGGCCGCTTCGTAGAACTTCATGACCTCGTCGTTCCACGGCCCCACCCATTCGGTGGCGTCGATGGCGCCCGAAACGAGGTTCTCGTATATCTGCCCGCCCGGCAGGGACACCGGCGAGGCGCCGAGCTTCGCCATGACGTCGCCGCCGAGGCCCGGGATGCGCATCTTGAGGCCCTTGAGGTCGTCGGCGCTGTTGATCTCCTTGCGGAACCAGCCGCCCATCTGGACGCCCGTGTTGCCGCACATGAGGCCCTTGAGTCCGAACTCCCCGGCCAGCTCGTCCCAGAGTTGCTGTCCTCCGCCGAAACGGATCCAGGCGTTCATCTCGGTGTAGGTGAGGCCGAAAGGCACGGAAGTGAAATAGGCCCAACCCGGATGCTTACCTTTCCAGTAGTAGTCGGCCGCATGGTAGGCCTGCGCGTTGCCCGAAGCGACTGCGTCGAACGAGTCGAAGGCGCCGACACGCTCGCCGGCGGCGAAGTAGCTCACCTTGATGCGGCCGTCGCTCATATCCTGGAGCCGTTTGGCGAAGCGCTGCGCCCCGGTGCCGAGTCCGGGGAAATCGCGCGGCCAAGTGGTGACGATGGCGATCTCGATGCGCTTTCTCATCATGGCGGGCGCCTTCTGGGCCTGGGCCAACCCGCTGCCCGCCACGACCGCAGCGGCGGTCCCGGCCGCGGTACCGGCAATAAAGTCACGACGTTTCATGCGGTTCTCCTTTTCATGAGAGTTGTTTTTCCTCCGCGTCATGCGCGGCTGGTTCGCAGGCCGAAAATCAACGGCCAACCACCCTATCAGGCTCATTGGTATTGTGTTGCGATGCAATAAAAATACTACGACAAGCAGTAATCCAGCGCAACCACAATCTTAACGACTGCTAGTCGAGCCGAGGTGAATTCGCTTCGGTTAGGCCAATTTATTGCAAATATAGAAGTAAATTTACTCTTTATCGATAATTATTCGTCACGAAAAGAAAAGAGAGGGTTTGCGCCTGAGGAAAGCGGGATTACCGGTCGATGGGTGTGGTGATGCGCGCGCGCTTTGCGCAAAACTCCACGATGTCTTCGAATACATTCCGGGCCACACCCGGGTGGACTCGCCCATCGAAGAGATTCTCGAGACCGGGCGGGGGGTTTGTCAGGACTACGCGTACGTGATGGCCTCCATCATGCGCGGCTGGGGGGTTCCGTGCCGCTACGTGTCGGGCTATCTCGGGCCAGAAGCCGCAGGCGAGGCCACGGGTGAGAGCCACGCCTGGGTGGAGTGCTGGTTTCCGGGCGTGGGGTGGACGGGCTTCGACCCGACCAACAATATCGAGGGAGGCGAGCGCCACGTCCGCGTGGCGGTGGGCCGCGACTACACCGACGTCCCGCCGAGCCGGGGCGTGTTTCGAGGGACCACCGGTTCGGTTCTCGGCTCAGAGGTGCGGGTCGAACGGCACCCGGAGAATCCGGCTTAAGAAACATAGCGCCGCGAGCGGCTCTTGACGCGCGGCGGCCGCCGCGCTAAAGCGACGTTCACCACGAGGTTCCGCATCAAACCATCGAATAGCAAAGCGGGAGGAAAGAAATGCGAGCATCATCCATAAAACTGCGCGTCATCATGACCGCGCTGGCGCTGTGCGCAATCCTGGGCTTGGCGGGTGCGAGCGCCGCCCAGCAGGCGAAGCCCTCCGGCTGGTACGTGGGCGCCGGCGCAGGGATTAACAAGGCTTCGGGGATCGAGCAGGCGGGCCACAACCGCGACAACATCTGCTACCCCGAAGACGACTGCAGCCACTTGGTCAATGACAGGCCCGAAGGCTACCGGTGGTACTACGACCTGGATGCGGACGACGGCGCCGCGTTCGAGATTTCCATCGGCCGCTACTTCGGCGCAATTCGCATGGAACTGGCGCTGGCCCAGCGGAAAAACGACGTCGAACAGAAATTCACCGGCATCACCTATCTGGGCGGCTCGCGCAGCATGGCCCGCCCGGTGAGCAACTACCAGAGCAGGACCAGCACCACTATCGATGATCTGACGACGCGCACCCTCTCGCTGAACGCCTACTACGATTTTTCACTCCCCGGCAGCCGCTTCACGCCCTACGTGGGCGCAGGCGTGGGCGTTTCTTTCGTCGAACTCTCGGGCGTGTTCTTTGAGGCCCGATACTCGTGCAAGAACCCTGCGTCGGATTGCGACAGGCCCGAGCAGTACAACGGCCGCCAGAACGAGGACCTGACCGACACCGTCTTATCCGCGCATCTGCACGCGGGCCTCGACTACCGGGTGAGCGAGAAGATGCTGGTGGGCGTGAAGCTCACCTACTCCATGGTGGGCGACATGGAGGCCAAGGGCGACTACGACTTCCACCCCGTTCCCGATCTTACGAACACCACCGAAATCAGCGGCATGAACCACTTCTCCGTGATGCTCGGGGTGAAATACTTCTTCGGTGAGTGAGGCGGCGCGGGGCAATTCGACGTGTGGGGAGGTATTTGGGCGGCTTTGGTTTTGACGGGATTTGATGCCTGGCGCATAATGAGCATCGCCGCCCGGTTTCCTGAAGAAATACGATTACGAGGCCAGCTTGAGGAATACAGTGGAAGTTAAAGCGGCGAGTGGGCGGCAAGCCCAGATATTCGCTACACCGAGGCGCGCCGAGATAGGCGCAATACCGCTTTCGCCGATTCCGGCGGTGAACGTCGCTTCGGTGCCACAGCGTAGTCCTCTCAGGTACCCTGGCGGCAAGACGTGGCTGATTCCCCATATCCGGGTTTGGCTCCGAAATCTCAATCTAGTCCCCCGACTTCTTGTCGAACCCTTCACCGGTGGCGGCATCGTCTCGTTGACCGCCGTGATGGAAGGGTTGGCGGAACGATGCCTAATGGCGGAGTTGGACCCTGACGTGGCGGCCTTTTGGAATGTGGCGTTGCGCCACGGCCCCGAGCTTTGTGAGCGGATCGCGCGCTTCGAGCCGACACGAGAGGCCGTGAACGCGCTATCCCGTCAGACCCCGGAAGATTTGGTCGGGCACGGCTTCCGCACTCTTGTGCTGAACCGGACGCGCCGAGGCGGCATTCTCGCCCCTGGCGCGTCATTGAGCCGCGCGGGAGAAAATGGAAAAGGCGTCGCGTCTCGTTGGTATCCCGAGACGATCATGAAGCGTCTGCGTGAGATTACCGAATATGCGGATCGCATCGGCTTTTCCGAAACCGACGGCATAAAGTGGCTGGACGATTTATTGAGGGATCGTATTCACGAACTGGTTGTATTCGCTGATCCGCCCTACACCGCAGGCGGAAAACGGGCGGGAAAGCGGCTGTATGCCCACAACGAGATAGACCATGCGCGATTGTTCGAAATGCTCGCCGATAGCGGTGCGGAGTTTCTCATGACTTACGATGGCGCGCCCGAGATTGAGCGCCTGATCCGCAAACACGCCTTCCACGCCGTTCGGGTGTTCATGAAGAACACCCATCACGCCCGGATACCCGAACTCGTCATCACACCCCGACCGGTGTTTGTCGATTGAGTGTGCGATACGGTATCGCGGAATGGTATGGGCGGCCATTTCCCGGCCTCTCTCCCGATGAGCGTCGCCAACTGGCGAAGATAGCTTTACAAGAGGAGCGCGAAGCCCCTCCATGTCCGTTTCAGAAAGGCTGGCCGCCATGTCGGAAACGAGGCGGTGTATGTTCCCTCCATCGTTATGAAAAAGGCGAAGATGGACGGTTGGGTTCGCCCCAAGGCGAACCGGTCGTTGTTTGTCCGGTCAGGTTCGAGGAGAAACAACTACTCGTAAATTGGCTTGCGGAGATCGTCGGTTTTTCTTCGGAAGAAGCGATGCTGGCCCGCGAGGTGCCTTTCATGCGCGGAACGAGCACGGACAAGCCCGCAGGGAAGATAGACCTGGTCGTCGCCCGAACGTCCGGTGACGATCTCAGGTGGTATGGGTTGGAAATCCAGGCGGTTTATTTCTCGGGCAAAGGTATGCAATCCGAATTCTTGAATTTGCGGGACGATGCTCATCCAAAACCGCCGTTTCCCGACGCGGTGCGCAGGCCGGATTGGCGCTCTTCGAGCGCGAAGCGCCTCATGCCGCAATTACAGATAAAGGTTCCTACTCTCAGACGTTGGGGATCACGAATTGCCGTCGCGGTGGACCGTCCCTTCTTTGAGTCGATTGGAGGCCCCAGCCTCAATCCCAATCATGATCTCAATGACGGCGATGTTATCTGGCTGGTACCGGAACTCACCCACGACTCCGAGGGGCGCTACCGACTTTCACGGGGGCACTGGGAGGTTCTCACCTTGGAGGATACGAACGAAAAGCTCCTCGCTGCCGAGACGATTCGGCGAGAGGCGTTCGAGCGAGACCTTAAAAATAGACTCGAACCGTTCGAATAGAACCGCTTGAAACGCAATAGGGACCACCTGAATTGAAGTCATACAAAGATATTCCATGTTGGGAAAACAAAAAAAGACTGAATCAACTGAGAGAATTTCGCAATCAAGTTGTTATCTACTTCGAGAATTCTACATTTCATTGGCTAAATAATGCTCGCGCAGAGGAGGAAAACGCAAAACAAGCTCGTCATGAAATTGACTTGATGATTGAAGAAGCTCACGAAATAATTCGTGCAACAGGGGTGCCTTTGGTAGTTCAATGGACGCCGTCTCCGACAACTGGAGGCTATCCACTTAATGTCGACATCCTGCGAGACCTGTTCGAGATCGACACATACCAAATAAGACACAACCGCGTAATTAGTCTTTTGGATCGCGCTATCGGTGTATATCAATCTGATCGAGGGAAATCGGTCAAACGAACATTCAATCCCTTTTGGTGGATAGGACGGTTTCTTAAATTGTTTGCCCGGATACCGTTTAGATTTATTGATTCTGCTGGCTTCGACGGAGCTATGGTGGAAGGCAGCATACTGGGACGACTCATAAAGGCGATTTTCCTAGTGATTCCTGTAATCGCCTCGCTTCTTGCGATTCTCCATTATTTGGATTGGTTGGGTACAATCAAGCTCATGCTCGGTATGGGCGCTGAATGATGGCGAGATTGAGATGCCCCCCCACCCCCTCCTCGCGTTGACATACCCCCTTTCAGCCTACAGAATGCGCACGTGCGTTACCGGCTGGATTGATTCTCCGATGAGACGAAAAAAAGAAGGTGAACCATGAACCGCGACTTCATGCGCTCGCGCGTCCAGAGAGGCCCTCTGGGCGATATTTTGGAAAAAGTGGAAGCGGGTCTGCGCCTTTCCTTCGAGGAAGGCGTGCGCCTCTATGAGGCCGAAGACGTGAACGCCGTCGGCTATCTGGCGAACATCGTCCGCGAGCGCCTGCACGGGAATCGCACTTATTACAACGTGAACAGCCACATCAACTATTCGAACATCTGCGTGTTGTGGAAGGCGTGCAAGTTCTGCGCGTTCGGCAAAAAAGAAGGCCAGCAGGACGCCTATGCGTATTCGCTGGAGGAAATCTTCAAGATGGCGGAAACGCTGGGCCGGGGCCGCACCGAGTTCCATATGGTGGGCGGCCTGCATCCCGATCTGCCTTTCGATTATTATCTCGAAATGATCCAGGGTATCAAGGAAATTCACCCCCAGTTGCACCTGAAAGTCTTCACGGCCACGGAGATTCGCTGGCTCGCCGACAACGTCGCGAAGATGAGCGTCGAGGAGACGCTCGAGCATCTGGTGCGCTCGGGGCTCGGTTCACTCACGGGCGGCGGGGCGGAGATTTTCGCCGAACCCACACGCTCCCAAATTTGTAAGGGCAAGCACTCGGGCGAGGACTGGCTCGAGATCCACCGCATCGCCCACAACAAGGGCATCCGCAGCACCTGCACCATGCTCTACGGCCACGTGGAATCGAACGAGGATCGCGTGGATCACATGCTGAGGCTCAGGGATTTACAGGATGAAACCGGCGGGTTCACCACCTTCATCCCGCTCGCGTTTCACCCCGAGAACACGCAGATGGACGACATCCCCTCCACGGGCGGGATGCTCGACATCAGAAACTACGCCGTCGGACGTCTTTTGCTCGACAACATCCCCCATATCAAGGCCTACTGGATCATGGTGGGCCAGCCCATCGCGCAAATCTCGCAGCGCTTCGGCGTGGACGATCTGGACGGCACCGTCGTTCAGGAGAAGATCTACCACATGGCGGGTGCGAAGACGCCGCACGAACTCACCGTGAACGACATCCGCCGCCTCATCAGAGAGGCGGGGCGCGAGCCCATCGAGCGCGACACGCTCTACCGGGAAGTCACGCGCCAAGGAGATCAATGGGCAGTTCACGCCTGAGCATCACCATGAAACTCGGCACCGTTCCCTTCCTGAACGCAAGGCCCCTCACCATCGCGCTCGAGGGAAACCCCGGGGTCGAACTCATCGTCGAACCCCCCTCGAAGCTGGCGCAAATGCTGGAAAGCGGCGAACTAGACGGCGCGCTCGTTTCCTCGTTCGCCCTTTTTCAGATGCAAGGCGCGCGTTTCGTTCCTGGGGTGGGCATCGCGAGCCACGGCCCGGTGGAGAGCATCCGGCTCTATTGCCGGAAACCGGCGGACTCCCTGCGACGCGTGGGGCTGGATAGCTGGTCGCTCGCCGCGACGAACATGGCGCGCGTCTATCTGAAACACCGCTGGGGGGCGGAGCCCGAGTTCGTGCCCATCGACCCGCTCAAACCACCGCGTGAGGATGAGTCGATCGACGCCTTTTTGCTCATCGGGGACAACGCCCTGCGCGAACCGCCCGGTGAGCACTACGTGCTCGATCTGGGCGAGGAGTGGCGGAATTTTACCGGCCTTCCCTTCGTCTATGCGCTCTGGGTGTTCAGACCGGGAGCGGGAGACGCAGAGGCCGCCGCGCTTTTGCAGAACGCGAAAAAAGAGGGCGTGGGGAAGATAGAGGAGATCGTAAACGGCGCGCTTCCCCCGGGCGTCGACAAGAACACGGCGTGGTGTTACCTCACCGAGTGCATCCGCTACGACGTGGGCGATGAGGAACTGGAAGGTTTAAGGCGTTATTATGAGCTTCTCGTCGAAGACGGCCTGGCGCCCGAAGGCTGGGAGCCCCGGTTCGTCGATGAGGAGGGTGCTCACGTGGTGGTGATGGGCGACGCGGTTTCTAAGGAGGACGACATGAGCGATGACCTTTGTTTTTCGAGTATTCATGACCTCGCGGGGATGATTCGCAAAAAAGAAATCTCCCCCGTCGAGGTGGCCGAGGCGCACCTGCGCCGCATCGAGGCGCTGAACCCCGAGATATTCGCCTACCAGACGGTGACGGCGGAAGCCGCCATGGAGGCGGCCCGCGCCGCCGAGGCCGAGATTGTCGGTGGCCAGTGGCGAGGCCCCATGCACGGCGTTCCCTATGGCGCCAAGGACATCGTCGATACGGCGGGGGTGCTTACCACCAACGGTTCTTCTTTTCATCGCGACAACGTGCCGCGCGAGGACGCGGAAATCATCAGGCGCTTGAAGGGTGCGGGCGCCGTCATGCTGGGCAAGACGACCACGCACGAGTTCGCCGCCGCCCCGGTGACCATCAACCCCCATTACGGCACCGTGCGAAACCCCTGGAACACCGAGAGAATCGTCGGCGGCTCGAGCGGTGGTTCGGGCGCCGCCTGCGCGGCGGGGCTCGCGCCCGCGGCCATCGGCACCGACACGGGCGGCTCCATCCGCAACCCCTCCTCTCTGTGCGGGGGCGTGGGGCTCAAGGCGACCCACGGCCGGGTGAGTCTGAGGGGCATTTGCCCCAACTCCTTGAGCTTCGACCACCCAGGCCCCATGACGCGCACGGCGCGCGACGCAGGCCTCATGCTTCAGGCGATGGCCGGCTATGACGCCCAGGATTCAAAGTCTCAAAACGTGCCCGTTCCCGATTACACCGCAAGTTTGGAGGACGGGGTGCGCGGGAGCCGCATACTCGTCTGCCCGGATTTTCACGGAGACGCCGAGGTGGATTCCGAGATCATGGCGGCGTTCGAGGCGGCGGTGGAAGTGTTCCGCGCCCTGGGCGCACGGGTGGAGGAGGTCTCCTTCACGCACTATCAGAAGCTGATGGATTTGTTCCCGCTCATCACGGGGCCTGAGTTCAGCGAGTTTCACAGGCCGTTTTTCGAGCAAAACCCGGGAGGCTACGGGGAGGACGTGCTCGAGCGTTTGGAGTGGTCGTTCCAGATCGCGCCGGATGATTACGTTCGCGCGATGCGCGAGCGCGTATTGATGCAGCGCGAGGTCGCCGGGTTCTTTGAGGGCGCTGACGCGCTGATCCAGCCCGCCATGCCCTGCGTCGCCCCGCCGATTGCGACGCTCCTCATTCGGATGAACGGCAGGGACGTTCCCTACAAGAACATCCACAGGCCGTTTCTCGGGCCGCACAACGCCACGGGCTTTCCGGCGCTCGTCACGCCGATGGGCCGGAACGCAGAGGGGATGCCCACCTCGCTTCAGATCGTGAGCGGCCCCTGGCGCGAGACCGACGTGCTGCGCGTCGCGCACGCCTATGAGGAGGCGACGCCCGAGCTCAGGAACGAGCGGCCGCCTGTCGGGGCGTGAGCACACTGAAAGGAGAACAGCCTTGCCGAAAGCGCGCGTGAACGGGATAGACATCCACTACATAGAGCGCGGGGAGGGGCCTCCTCTTCTTCTCGTGCACGGTTTTCAGAACTCTCATTTCACCTTCAGGCCCATCATCGACCGGCTGGCGGGGCGTTTTCGGGTGTTGGCGCTTGATTTGCGCGGCCACGGCGATTCGGACAATCCGGCAGGCCCCTACACCATCCAGACTTTCGCGGATGACGTGCTCGGTTTTCTGGACGCTCTTAAGATCGAGCGGGCCGATTATCTGGGCCAAAGCATGGGCGGGCGCACGGGCACCACGCTCGCGATTCAACACCCGGAGCGCCTGAACCGCCTCATGCTCTCGGCCTCATCCTGTGGCCCGCCCTCGGGCGCATACCGGCAGATGTTCGACGAGCAGTTGGCGGTCGCGCAATCAGAAGGCATGGAGGCGCTGCTTGAATTCAAGGTGCGCCGGGGTGAACTCCCCGAAAGCCTGCGCGAGGGTCCCCTGGCCGGCGAGTACAAGGAGAGGTTCTTGAAGAATACGCCCGAGACGTTCGCCGATACCGCAAACGCGCTGTTCACGATGCCCGATTTGAGAAACGAGCTGCACAGAATCTCCGTCCCCACCTGGGTGTGCCACGGAGAGAACGATGCAGGTCCTATAGCTTTCAGCGAGGTGTATCGGAACAACGTTCCCGATTGCGCCACTTCAATCATCCCCGATGCGGGCCACAGCGTATTCTGGGATCAGCCCGACGCCTTCATCGCGCAGATGGAGCAGTTTCTGGAGAAAAACCCCGTCTGAGGCCGCCTGTTTGGAGATGCGCTTTATGACCTCCGACGCACCTGCCGCCGCCTCGTCCATAGAACACTGGCGCAGACGCATGAGCCTCGCGACCGGCTGCGTTCTTTTTCTTTTTCTCATCACCCATCTTCTGAACCATGCCCTGGGGCTGGCCTCGCTCGCCGCGATGGACGCGGGCAGGTTCTGGTTTCTGGGATTCTGGCGAAGCGCCCCGGGTTCGGTGCTTTTCTATAGTTCGCTCATACTGCATACGGTGCTTGCGATGTACGGCCTCTTCAATCGCAGGAGCCTCAGGATGCCGATCTGGGAGGCGGCCCAGATTATTTTCGGTCTCTCGATTCCCTTGTTCATGATCTCACACGTCGTGGGCACACGACTGGCCCATGAGTGGTTCGGTACGGTGGACTCCTATACGCGCATCATGTTCCTCTATTGGGAACGCTCGCCGGACGTCGGTCTCAAGCAAGCGATTTTTCTGCTCATCGCCTGGACGCACGCCTGCGTCGGCCTTCACTACTGGCTGAGGCTCAAGCCCTGGTATTCGAAGTGGTTTCCGGCGTGCCTGGCCGTCATGACGCTCGTAGCGGCCCTCTCGCTTGCAGGTTTCAGCCAGGGCGGTCGTGAAGCTGCTCGGCTCTCGGCGGAGGGGAATTGGCGGCGCGAGATGTTGAGCAGCAGCAAGATGCCCAATCGCGCGCAAAGGGGAATGCTCCAGGTTGCACGAGATAACCTGTGGTGGGGCTATCTGGGTTTGCTCGGGCTGGTGCTCGTCGCGCGCGGGGCGCGCTGCGCGCTGGAGCGGAGGCGAAAGACGTTTCAGGTTAGCTACGCAGGCGGGCGCGAAGCGCTCGCCCCGGTGGGTTCCACCGTGCTGGAGGCGAGCCGCTCCGCAGGCGTCCCGCACGCCTCCGTATGCGGGGGACGGGGGCGGTGCTCCACCTGCCGGGTGAAATTACTGGGCTGTGCGGACGCACTGCCGCCCGCACAACCCGAGGAGCAGCGCGTTCTGGAGCGCATCAAGGCCGCTCCCGACGTTCGCCTGGCGTGCCAGTTGAGGCCGGGGACGGACCTCTCGGTTCTGCTCATGCTGCCCGCCGGGGCGGATGCGGCGCAAGGCTTTGCGCAAAAGGGCTACGCCTCGGGCCAGGAGCGCGGAGTCGCCGTCTTGTTCGCCGACTTGAGGGGCTTCACCCGCATCGCCGAGAAGAAACTCCCCTATGACGTGGTGTTTTTCCTCAATTGCTACTTCGACGTGATGGGCGAGGCGATCACCAAAGAGGGGGGTCTCATCAACCAGTTCGTGGGAGACGGCGTCATGGCGCTCTTTGGTGTGGAAGAAGGCCCCGAGGAGGGTTGCAGGCAGGCCCTCGCGGCGGCCTGCGCCATCGTGGACGCGCTCGATGAGATGAGCGAAGCGTTTGCCGAGGAATTAGATGAACCACTCCGCGTCGGCATCGGGGTGCACACCGGCCCCACCGTGGTGGGCGAGATGGGCCGGGGCGTGGCCAAATATCTCACGGCGGTGGGCGATACGGTGAACACGGCCAGCCGCCTTCAGGACTTGACCAAGGAATACGGCTGTCGGCTCGTCATCTCCGCCCGGGTGGCGGAGCGCGCGGGCGCGAACGTCTCCGCCTTTCCCGCGCATCAGATCGAGGTGAGAAACCGCACCGAGCCGCTCACCATCCTCGCCATCGAGAATCCCCGCGACTTGGCGCCGGGGCAGGGGAACGATTCGCTCCGCCGGTTTCATCTGTTGACCTGACAATATCTCTCGCGCATTATTCCCAAGGCTTGAACTTCATCCGAGGAATCCATGACCACGGCGACGACGGCGTTTTACGATGCGATTGAGAAGGCGGCGGGAGGCGAGCGCCTCTCTTTTGAGGAGGGACTCGCCCTGCTCGAGGGGGACGACTTGGTCGCCCTGGGCGCTGCGGCGGACGACGTGCGCGCGCGCTTACATCCCGAGGGCTACGCCACCTATTGCGTGGACAGGAACATCAACTACACGAACGTGTGCGACGTCTACTGCACGTTCTGCGCGTTCTACCGCCCGCCGGGGGATCACCCCGAAGCCTATATCCGTACGCGCGAAGAGATAAGATTAAAACTGGACGAGCTCTACGCCGTCGGCGGCAAGCAGATTCTGCTCCAGGGGGGGCACCATCCCGACTTGCGAATCGAGTGGTACGAGGAGCTCTTCTCCTGGATGAAGGGAGAGTTTCCGGACCTTCATCTCCACGCCTTGAGTCCGCCTGAGATTCACCACATCGCCAGGCTCGAAGACATGCCCTATGAGGTGGTGCTCACCCGTCTGCGCGCGGCGGGTCTCGATTCGGTGCCCGGAGGCGGCGGCGAGATTCTTGTCGACCGCGTGCGCGATACGATATCGAGGCTGAAAGTGAATACGGAGGGCTGGCTCGAGGTCATGCGCGTCGCCCATAATCTGGGCATCCGCTCCAGCGCCACGATGATGTTCGGCCACGTGGAAACGAATGAGGAGCGGGTCGAGCACCTCCACCGCCTGCGCGAGCTTCAGGACGAGACGGGAGGATTCACGGCGTACATCTGCTGGACGTTCCAGAACGACGGCGCGGCGGCGCTCAAGGCCCAGACGGTGGGCAGCAGCGAGTATTTGCGGATGCTGGCGATCAGCAGGCTGTATCTCGATAACATCTTGAACTTTCAATCCTCCTGGGTGACGCAGGGCATGAAGATCGGAGAGATATCGCTCCACTACGGATGTAACGACATGGGCTCCACCATGTTGGAGGAAAACGTCGTGAGCGCCGCCGGAACGACCTACGCCCTGAACGAGGACGACCTCCACCGCATGGCGCGAAACGCCGGCTTCACGCCGAGGCGGCGCAATTTCTTCTACGAATTGATCTAGCAGCTCCCTCTCTCGTGACGACGGAATCGCCCCGAACGCCCCGAACGCAGAAAATGGAGCTTTGGCTGGCGGACCTCGTGTGCCCGGTGGAAGGGCCGCCCATCAGGCGCGGCGCGCTGCTCACGTCCTCGGGCCGGATTCTGGCGGTGGGGGATGAGGCCTTCGTTCGCCCCAGTGTGCCGGTGGCAGAGGAGCGCGATTTCGGGCGCGCTATACTGATTCCCGGCCTCGTCAACGCGCACACGCACCTGGAACTCTCAGGTCTAAAGCGCAAACCCGGCCCGATGGAGGAGTGGATAGTCTCGCTCGTACGCGAGATGAGAGGCTGGCCCGCGCATCTTTTTCTGGCATCGGCGCAGATCGGCGTTGCCGCGAGTCTGGCGGCGGGCGTCACCTGCGTGGGCGACGTCTCCATCTCGGGGGAGAGCGCGACGGCGATTTCAGGCGCTGGAATGCGCGGCGTGGTGTTCCACGAGGTGCTGGGTCTCGACCCGGCCCGGGCGGATGAGATTCTGGCGGAAAAGCTCGAAGCCTGCGACCTTTTCCCGGAATACAAAGGCGCGATTCCGAACGCCGTCCGGCATGGCCTGAGTCCCCATGCGCCCTACACCGCGTCGCTCGCCCTATACCGCGTGGTGTTGAATGAGGCGAGAGCGAGAGGCTGGCCCGTAGCGACGCACCTGGGTGAAAGCGCGCACGAGATCGAATTTTTGCAAGACGGCGGCGGCGCGCTCGCGAGAGTGCACCGGGATTTGAACGGCTCTCTGGACGGCTACAAGCCCTCGGGTCTTCGGCCCGTCGCCCATCTCGACCTGGCGGGTGCGCTCGATGGCCTCGCTCTGGCCGTTCACGCGAACCAGACGAACGCGGAAGACTGGGCGCTCCTCCGGAAGAACGGGGTGCGCGTTTGTCTTTGTCCGCGCTCGGCGCGTTTTTTCGGCCATCCCTTCGCCGATGCGGCGCGCATGCGCGAGGCGGGGCTGGATTTGTGCCTGGGTACCGACAGCCTGGCGAGCAGCCCCACCCTCTCGCTTCTGGATGAGGCTCGCGCGCTACGCGAGACGGATGTGGAGATAAGCGACGCCGAGTTGCTGGAAATGTGCACGCGCTCAGGCGCCGAGGCGCTCGGCTTCGATAACCTGGGCGTCTTGAAGCCGGGTGGCGCGGCTGATTTTTGCGTCGTATGTCCGCCTCGCGGTTTAGGCGGTTTGAACCTCGGCAGCGTATTTGATGCGGGCGCGTTCGTCGTCTGCACCGTCACGGGCGGGGAAATCCGCTACGAGGCGCCGAGCCTTTGAGGCGGTTTTCATTTCGCGCGATCGGATTTAGAATGCGCGCCGACGTCCGGCATGATATAACCCCGAAAATTTTGTACTCAACGCATCTTTTCACAGGCGAGGCGAGAGACCTTTTTAAGGAGAATGAGTATCCATGGCGAAAAAATTGACGAATTTCGATAATTCCAACTGGAAGACCCGCAAGGCCCGCTACGACGTGGGCGAGGCGGGCATCGGCCGTGTCCTGGCCATCCGCATGGCGCCGGGCGATGATCTGTTCGGCACGACGCTCAAGATATGCCAGGAGAAGGGCGTGAAGGCGGGCGTCATCCTGAGCGTGGCGGCTAGCTTGCAAAAAGCGGTGCTCAGAAACGTCTGGCAGTTCCCCGACCCGTTTCCCATCAACGATGAGTGCCGCATCTTTACGCCCATCAACGGCCCGCTCGAGCTTTTGCAGATGAGCGGGAACATCACCCAGACCGAGGCGGGGGAGCCCTACCTCCACGCCCACGCCACCATATCGATGGGCCGGCCCGAAGCGACGTGCTTCGGTGGTCACCTGGTCGAGGGATGCACCATTTTCAGCACGTGCGAGATGGTGCTGGCCGAGTTGTCGGATATCTCCTTCATGCGCCTGATGGACAAGCACACCCGCGTGGGCGAGGTCTACGGCATCGAGACGAACGGGAAATCGAGCGCCGACATGAAAAAAGCGATGGCGAAACGCAAGGCGCGTCCCAAGCCCAAGGGTGTGCGTTAGTCTTAAGAGAATCAATCGTAAGAAGGATGCTTCACGAGGCCGCCCCGCCGGGGGCGGCCTCTTTTCTTTTCGGGCTTTGTATCATTTTGAAATATTGATAATGCTTTTACTTGTAGGCACTTACAGTACTTATACGGATTGCCAATGAGTCTTTTACTTAAGTGGATAATTTCTCAAAATTATTTATATCCTCTTGGGTCAAGGGTCGATACTCGCATCCATCACAAATATCTAATTCATTAAGTTTAATTGTTTTAACTATGTTCCTGCTTTGGCCCTTAGTTATATTGATTATATTTAAATGACATGGATCGCCAGTTATCGACGGCTCAGCTATTAATTCTGCGGTTGAAGGTAACTCGCTGGAAAGTATTCTCCATAGGATGGGTGGGTTAAAATTTGAGTAGTAACGACAAATGTGTCGGCATTCAGAACCGCTGCATCTTCGGGCGCATTCTGTAGAGAAAACTGATATACCGCCGTCTTTTGATGACCCGGTAAAAGCATTGCTTGTAAATCGTTGTAGTTCTTCGTCGAATAATAAAGGGTTGAGAAGCCTAATGATTTCTCCTTCAAAAAGCTTTCCATCCAAGATTCCGCATCCCACAATTGGTCCCTCAAATATTGAATTGCTTCACCCAATGATTTGTCATCCTGTTCAGATAATGTGTTTCCTTCAAATTCGTGCAAAATATCAATCAAACCATCTTCACTGCAAAATATTTCAAAAAAGTGACTGTCTCGGCATCCAAAAATAGTAATGCCTCCATAAATGCCTGGGAATAATTTAATGTCTATCCCAAACTCTGGTAGTTGCGAGCAAATCATTTTAGCCATCTCTTGAGCTTGTTCAGTAGCTCCGCGACCTTCTCCGTAATGCCATCCATCAGGCAATTCGGAAAATGAACGGATTTTATCTAAGATATGAGAATCCTCATTCTGTTTTGTCGTCCAATTATCCACATTAGAAAAATCGTAAAGATTATCCAGCCGCCTCATTTTTGGGGCTTCAGTGGGATACGAACCTTCATTCCAGAGGGATTCATTACTATTGATTGGCCGCATCGTTTCGTTAGTTATCGACATTTTCATCAATTCTTTCTACAAGCTTATGAGCTTGTTCCCACACTCTGTTTAGTGAATTTAAAATTTCCTCTTTGGTTTTTGGTAGCTCAATATTATTGAAATGTAAATTTGTGGCGAGAAATATTGTCGAAGTATCTTCTTGATTAAAACGAGGCTCAATTTGCACATTCCATCGCTGATAGTCTTCCTTATAAAGTTCATTAAAGGAAAATTTACCAGTACCACCAATTAACCCCCAATTAAATTCATCCTTAAAAGGAGAAAAGATTCTCCTAGCAATATATTGGTAAGCCGATCTTTCAGATTCAGACAAAAGATCATAGAGCAATTCAACATTGTACCCGATAGGAATTATTTTTCCATAAGTTAGGGGAAAGGTATTTTTAATTGATAAGTGTGCAATTTCTGCTAAACGGCCAAGGAATTCTATTTTGGGATACTCAAGTCTACAAATTGATTGATTTTTAGCAGATTGAATTTCTATCCGGTCTTTTGTAAACGAAAAAGATCGTCCTATAGCCAGAGAGGCGTCAGCTTGTACTCCAAGAAATGTGCCAGCATTCAAAATCACTTCAGACTGCACATCATTCTTGAATTTATCTATCATTTCTTGAGTGTTGAGCAATTCTATACCACGAAAAACTACGCTTGCATTCAAGACATCTTTTACTTTCGGTTTCATTCTATTCTACCTATCTGTAACACTCCCTTTATTCCGGGCGTGAAAATAGATACCTGGATTCTTAATCGTATTCACCTGTGTCATATTGTGTCAATACCTCAGTATAAAGCAATTAACCCCTGAGAGAATCTTATAACGAATCGCTCTAATTTTCACCAATAAAACTGTCAAGACCACTCCGAATTTTTTCCAAAGAGGTTTTTTCCTCTCCTGGCTTACCGCCACGGCTTTCTGGAGGCAAGTTACGCCCACCACCCGCAGGACTACCAGCACCAGATGTAGGCTTAGCCTCAAAAGCTGCTGCATAATCAGGATCATTTTCATCTCAGCAACCAACTTATTAACGGCAAAAAACTCACCATCTAACGGAGGGGCGCATCTTCTAGGTTCAAGTGCCCATACAAGTGCTTGTTGAATCATTGTAAGATCGCGGCCAAATGGGGTGAGACTACTTTTTTATGTGCGCACGTCAAAACGATGTTTTTCACTCCATAAATAATACTGAACACGAGTTAACTCTTTTCCAATAAAACCTGTTAATATTTTTTAGTCCTTTCCTCCTAAGTGCCTATAAATAAAATCGTTATAAATAATTCAAAATGATACAAGGCCCTTTTCGAGTGAGCCGCGCTAGAGGGGTTGTTGGGAAACCTCCGAGAAGCGATTTTGGGTTTCATGCACGCTTTTGAAGTTCACTCCCCCCTTGAGGGGGAGTCGAGGAAGCCGAACCGACAGGTGAAGGCTGACTCGGTGAGGGGAGCTTTTTATTGCAGGAAATCCTCTGTCCTCGGTCGCAGGAATACTTCTTCCATCAGTCGGAACTCTCCCCCCACCGAATCGCTTGCGGGCATTCCCCCTTAGCTCTTCGACTCCCCCTCAAGGGGGGAGTGAACTTCTTTTCTACACGGTCGGGTTTGATCACAAAGTGGATGCGGTTCTCTTCTTTCGCGTCAGTTGGCAATGCTGTTCAAGGGTGAAATACACAGCCGCGCCGGGGGGAAGAATTCCGATTAAACCAGGTCCTTTCCAACAACCCCTACAACCAGCGGCGCACGTTCCGGCAGTAGTCGCCGTATTCCTCACCGAATTTTCCCGCGAGGTAATCCTCCTCGCGCGTGATAATCACGGCCTGAATCGTGGCGACCAGCGGCGCTCCCAGAACGAATATCCAAAGATTGTTGAGAAAAATCCCGAGACCCATGTAGAGGCACATGAAGCCGAGATAGATCGGGTTTCGCGAGAAGCTATAGGGGCCGTCCGTGATGAGGACGCGCGCGGGCGCATCTGTCGCATGGTTCGTGTGGGCTTTCCTGAAGCGCGCCAAAGAGGTTGAATTGAGAATCGCGCCTGCGAGCACCAGCCCCGCCCCGAGCATGAAGCGCACTTTCTCGGGGAAGACGTTGGTGGGAAACAGGGTGTCGAACCCCACGCCCATGATGAAATACATCGCGAAATACCAGGCCGGTTTGATGGCGATTTCGGGGCGATCCTCAGGCTCCTCCCCTTGGGGTTCGGGGCTTTTGTCCTTCCACGGCATGAGCTTGTTCGGGTCGTCGAAATCCAGGAATTTCTTGAACCGGTTCTTCATGGGGAGATCTCTAGGAATCGCCTTGGCTGCGAGAAGCCTTGGAGCGCTGGTTCATGCTCTGGGCGACCCCCGCCATGACGGCGGCCGTCAAGTCGAAGGTGGCGTCGAGCGTCTCCTCTGCGATGCCCGCTTTCCCGGCGTCCGCCAGGCGGCGGTCCACTCACGGCTGGCAGTTGCGCACGATGGCGATGGCCAGGCCGATGAGTGTTTTCTCGCGGTCGGTGAGGAGGTCCACTTTGTGGGCGTCGCGGTAGAACTGGCGGAAATCGGCGCGCTCCGTCATTTTTTCTCCCTTCAGGTGGCGGACGATGGAATGCGTGGATTATAAGGGGGCGTATGCGCATTCTCAATCATTCTCGGGCTTGTTTCGCATATCTTCAAAAAAGGGATGAACAAAATGGATTTGGGACTTCACGGGAAAGCCGCCATCATCACCGGCGGGAGCGCGGGTCTGGGTCTTGCCATCGCCAAGGAACTCGCGCGGGAAGGCTGCGACGTCTGCATCTGCGCGCGGAACGAGGAGCGTCTGGCGGCGGCCAAACAAGTTATCCAGTCGGTCTCGGAGGGCGTGGTGCGCGCCATGCGCTGCGACGTAAGCGTCCCCGAAGACATCGCCCGCGTGGTGGAGGAGACGGTCGCCCTTTTCGGCGCCGTCCACATTCTCGTGAGCAACGCAGGCGTGAGCACGACAAAGGATTTTCTCGACGTTGAGCGCGGCGACTGGGAGCGTTCCATGGGCAGCATCCTCTATGCGGCGTCCGAGTTCAGCCGTCTGGTGATTCCCTATATGCAAAAACAAAAGTGGGGCCGCATTATCATGACCGGCTCCACGAGCAGCCGTCAGCCCAGGCCCCGCCGCGTGGTATCGAACGCATCGAAGGCGGCGCTGCTCAATTTCACGAAATCCCTGGCGGGTGAGTTCGTGCGCGACGGGATTCTGGTGAACATCGTGAACCCGGGGCGGTTTTCCACCCACTGGCCCGAGCGCATCGCGAAGATGGTCCAAGAAAGCGGCCGCACCGAGGAAGAAGTCTACGCCGAGGTGGTGAAGGACATCGCCATCGGCCGCCTGGGAGAGGCGGAGGAATTCGCGGCGGCGGTGGCCTTTCTCGCCAGCGAGCGTGCGAGCTACATCACAGGCGCGGCGCTGCAGGTCGACGGGGGAGAGATGTATTCGATCTGACGGATCATGCTGAGCGCATCCGCTTCCCTCAGGCGCGTTCCTGGATAAGATATCGACATTGTTGGGTTTATCGAGTATTTTCATTGAGCTACCCATCAGGTTTGCCTGATGGTCCCCCTTGCCCTGTGGCGCGGGGATATGTCAAAATAAGTTATTGCGTAAAACAAAAGGGGGAGGGGATTATGGCGTCGGTTTACGATGTCGCCGAGTACATTCTGTCGAAAACTGGCAAGATCTCCACATGGAAACTTCAAAAACTTATTTATTATGCGCAGGCTTGGCATCTCGTCTGGGATGAAGAACCTTTGTTTCCTGAAGATATTCAGGCATGGGCGAATGGACCAGTGTGCCCTGACCTATATAAAAGGCATAAAGGTGCTTTCTCTGTATCAACAGTTCGAGCTAATGCCGACGCGCTGTCCGAAAGCGAGCGAGAAACTATAAATGTTGTGGTGGCCCATTATGGGGAATTTAGCGGTCAGCAACTGAGTGATCTTACGCATTCTGAGCCTCCCTGGAAGAATGCGAGGAAGGACATCCCGACGAGGGAGAGGGGTGATGAAGTTATTTCACATGAATCACTAGCAGAGTATTATGGCTCGATCCAGGAATAGTCAAGCAAAGTCAAAAAAAATTCCCACAACTTCCAGTGATTCAAATCTAAAATCTCCCAAGCAAGTTCGCCAGGACAAAGAAAGACAGCCTTATGATCATTTGCCGATTTGCTGGCATTTGGGCAAGATTGATTGGGATAGCCCATGGGGTATTGGCGCATGCGAGAATCTTGATTTTAGACAACTAATTGATGAGACAATTTCAAACTGGGAGACCATGACTTGGGCCGAGTTATATCAGGCAAGCGGTGGCCGAAGGCAAGGCAACAATAATCATCCGATTCTCGTTTCGAAACTCTCTTCAGTTGCGAAGAAAAGACTCAAAGATATTAAAGAAGATGACATCGAAACAATCGTGTCTTTAAGAATCAATTCCAGAGAAAGGTTGTATGGAATCCGGGCTGGGCAAGTGTGCCAAATACTTTGGTATGATCCGTGGCACGACAATAGTAAAAAGGCAGTCTATCCAAGTACAAAATGAAAAAATACTACAGGGAACAAGCCAGACCTCGGAATGAGCATCGTTATCAAGTTGTCAAGAGATGACTCGTCAATTTTCTCCCGAAGTTTTCATTTCTTCCGCACAAAAGAAAATTTATCAAATGGATAAAAGCGTCTTGTCTTAGATGAGGCAGGGTGTAAACCTTGATGCCTCACCCAACCGCGGCGGTGAACTGAAACCCCGCCCAGACTGCGAGCAGGCACCCCGCGACCGAGAGGGCGACGTAGAACGCGGCGAGAAGCCAGTCGCCTTCCTGGAACATGAGGAGGGTCTCCAGGCTGAAGGCGGAAAACGTGGTGAACCCGCCCAGGAGCCCTACCATGGCGAACAGGCGGACTTCCTCACTGAACAGTTCCCTGGAGACGAGCAACTCGTACATGCACCCGATGACGAATGAGCCGATGAGGTTGGCCATCAGTGTGCCGAAGGGCCAGCTTGCGCCCAGCGATCTTTGCACGAAGAGTGCGAGTCCGTAGCGAAGCGCGCTTCCGATTGCGCCGCCTCCCGCCACCCAAAGCCAGTTCAAATGAAGCTCCTTTCAAGTCGGGATGAATCCGCACCACCGCTATCTCTTCAGAAAATGACACCATTGCGCCGGCGGCGCAAGAGTTTCGCCGCCCCCGGCTTTTCGGGCGCGCTTTTGTTTTCTACAATGACCAGATGGATGAAGCGCGCGAAGAAATCACCCCACAGCACTGGAAGGCGCAGCTCGACCATGAGTTGCGCGAACTCTCAGGCGCCAACCTGCGCCGTGGTTTGCGCACCATCGAGGGGATGCAGGGGCCGACCATGCGTTATGGCGGGAGAACCCTCGTCAACTTCTCGAGCAACAACTATCTGGGCCTCGCCAACTATCCCGCCTTGATCGAGGCGTCCGTGGAAGCCGCGCGGGCCGCGGGCGCGAGCGGCGCAGCCTCCCCGCTGATTTCCGGCCACATGGCCGCGCATGAGGAGTTGGCGAGGGCGCTGGCCGCTTTTAAGCGAAAGGCCGCCGCCCTCGTTTTCGGCTCGGGGTTTCTGGCGAATTTAGGACTCATCACGGCTCTGGCCGGTGAGGACGACGCAGTTTTCAGCGACGCGCTCAACCACGCGAGCATCGTGGATGGCTGCCGGCTCTCCCGGGCGCGCGTGCACGTCTATCCGCACGGGAACCTGAATTACCTGGAAGACGCCTTGAAGAAAGCCTCCGGCGCGCGACGAAAGCTCATCGTGACGGACGGGGTCTTCAGCATGGATGGGGATTTGGCGCCGCTGCCCGGAATCTGCTCCCTCGTGCGTACATACGGCGCGATGCTCGTGGTGGATGACGCGCACGGCACGGGGGTTCTCGGTGAAGGAGGCAGGGGGAGTGGCGCTTATTTCGGGGTGGAGGATGAGGTTTCGGTATCGATGGGCACGCTGGGAAAGGCGCTGGCCTCTTATGGCGCGTTCGCCTGCGCGGATTCGGAGGTCGTGGATTACCTCATCAACAAGGCGCGGCCCTATATCTACTCGACGAGCCTCCCGCCCGCCGTGGCCGCCGCCTCTCGCGCCGCCATTCGCATTGTAGAGGGAGCCGAGGGGGAGCGCCGCCGGGAGAATCTGGGGAGCCTGTGCGCGCGCTTTCGCGCCGGATTGCGCTACATTGGTATCCGGGTGAACGATCCGCCGCCGGGGGCCGAGATTCCGATTTTCCCCATCATCATCAAGGATACGGAAAAAACGCTGGCGCTCGCGGAGTATCTGATGGAGGCGGGCATCTACCTGCTGGCCATTCGCCCGCCCACGGTGCCCGAGGGTACGAGCAGGCTCAGGGCCACCCTGATGGCGACGCACACCGAAGCCCAGATCGACAAGACGCTCGACGCCCTGGAGTCCGGCCTCAAGAAACTGCGCGTCGTCTGATTCTCCGCCTAGTCGATTTCCACCACTACGTTGCCCACCGCTTCGCCTTGCTCCACGGCCTCGTGCGCGCTTGCGAGTTCATCGAGCGGGAAACGCTCCGCGATGTGGTGGGAGAGCGCGCCATCGTCCATCGCGCGGGTGGCGTCTCTCCCCGCATGGGCCAGGGCCTCGGGCGGACAGCAGTGGATCATCACCAGGCGAATGGTGATGTTGTTGAGCATGAGTTCATAGTGGGGAAAGCGGGGCATTCGATCCCCCATCGAGGAATAAGAAGCGATGACGCCGCCGATTTTCAGGATTTTGTAGTTCGTCTCCCAGTTCACGCCCAGGTTCACGTCCACCACGCGGTCCACGCCCGCGCCATCGGTGATTTCCAGTATCTTTTCTGCGACGTCTTCTTCGCGGTAGTTGATGAGATGATCGGCGGAAGACGCGCGCTTCCCCTTGGCGTCTGAACTCACCGTTGCGATGACGCTCGCACCCCCCCATTTCGCCAGTTGCACCGCGTAGGTTCCCACGCGGCCCGCGCCGCCCGTCACCAGCACCGTTTTGCCTGTGATGGGGCCGTCCGCGAACAGGCAGCGGTGGGCCGTCATGGCGGGAATGCCGAGGCACGCTCCCTCTGAGAAGGTGGTTTCCTCCGGAAGCCGAAACAGAAACTTATCGGGCAGGCAGACGTATTGCGCTGATGTGCCGAACGCGCGTTTGTAGCGCGCGTTGTAGACCCACACCCGCGCGCCGACCTCATGCCCACTCGCGCCCGGTCCAATTTTGTCCACGACGCCCGCGCCGTCGTTGTTCGGGATGGTTCTCGGAAAATCCGGAAAATGCTCGAAATAGCCCCAATCCTCGGCCCCATGGCCGGCGCGGCGCTTGCAATCCGTGGGATTCACGCCAGATGCGTGAAGCCGGACCCTGATTTCCCCGGGGCCGGGTTCGGGTGTTTCCATCTCCCCGATTTCGATGACCTCGCGCGCGTCTCCCTTGCGCTCGTACCAGCCTGCTCGCATCGCCTGCGCTCTCCTTTGATTCCCTATCCGTGGGTGACCGAGATGCCCAGGTAGACGACGATGAGGGCGAGGATGAGGTTTAACAGGAGCCACGTCTTGCGCTGCGCCTTCATGCCCTCGAAGCCTCTGGGGATGGTGAGCGCGACGCCCACGAAGATGATGACGAGCGCCAGGATGATTTTCACGACCAGCGATCCCGGAATGGCGAGTCCGCTCCGCACGAGGCGGGTGAGGTGGTGAAGCCCCGTCAATATCAGGATCAAGAACGAGCCGTGCAGGATCGGCACGAATCTTTTCTGGATTTTCCCCATGAAGGGCCCACGCTCGGATTCGGGCAATGACGCCGCCGTCGGGATGACCACGAAACGAAGAAAGGCCACGCCGCCGACCGCCAGAATGGCGCTCAGAACATGCAGGGTGGTGACGATGATGTTTCCCGTGCTGTATCCCATAAGACCCGCTCCCGTGAATGATGAGGAAATGTTTTTCTTTAAGCCGCGTCCTCTCCCAGCAGCACCAGGACGCCGGAATACTGGTGGAGGTGGTCGATTTCTCCGATGGGCGCAATCTCGGAACCCGTGAAGAAACCCGCGACGGGCAACCCGCGCATCTTCTCCCGAATCGCGCCTGCGTCCACATCCGTCTCCCCGTAGAGGGAACTGCCCCGGCCCGCGCAATTGAAATAAAGGCCGAACGCGCGCGCGTTTTCTCCCTGGGGAGTGGAGAAGCGCCGCGCCCCTTTTTCCAGCATCGTGCGGAGGTCCTCTCTCGCGCGAGGGCCGTCCCGTTTGGCGAAGGTGATGGCCTGGCCGGTTTTCACCGGCGTCGGCAGGGCGATGATGCCTCGCTCCTCGTCCGCCCCCACGATGGGCCGCACGATGTACTCGCCGTGATCGAGAACGACCTTGTCCGGATCTCCCGGAATACCGATGAACAGGTTCATGGCGGCGTGCTGGATGTTCTCCATCCATTCCGGACCCGCCGCCTCGGCGAAGGCGTCGAACGCGCGCTCCCCGGAGATTTCCCAGATGATGTTCTCCTCCGCCCGCGTAATGAGTTTCGGCTCGCCGGTAGGCAGATAAGCCTGCGATATCCCGATGAACCGCTTCGGCGCGCCCGCGAATACCACGCCCGAGACGGCGTTGGTCTGCACCTGTCCGTCCAGGAACTGAAAGGTTCTCCCGGTCGAGCCGTCCTCTGCGGCGCCGCCTCCCACGATGATGGCCTCACTCCCAAGTTCCTCGTGAATTCCCTGGAAAAGCGCTTCCGCGCGGAGGTGATAGCTGTCGGGCATGATGACGACCAGGGGCGGACTCTCATGAACGAGCGCATCGCCTAAGTCTTTTTTCGCCGCCCGGCCGATGGCGCGCCCGCACTCCAAGGGCGCGTCGCCCAGACCCTCGACGAGAAAAGGCGCTGCGGGTGGGGCGTCGCCGCCGACCGCCAGAACCGAGATTCCCGGCGTTCGCTCGATTTCGCCCTGAGCCGTCATGACGCCGAAGCCTGTGCAGCCGACGACGCGCGCTCCGCCCGTTCCCTCCACAGCGGCGGCGATCACCTCGGGCCATCGTTGCAGGTGTCCGGGCGTCGCGAACAAAAAGACGAGAGAAGCAGCGTCTAGCTTCGCCTCCGCCATGGCCTCTTCAATCGCTTCGCGCGCGGCGGCGGCGGAGTCGGGGTTGGCGGAGAGTCCACTGCCTGCGCGCGTCATGGGGCTTCCTCGCGCGTCAGCACGCCCAGCGGCCCGTTCGTGATGAGCTTAGGCTCGCTCACTTCCTGCACGTCCTCTATCGTGAGGCCTTCGGCCACTTCCCTGAGAAGGGGGCCTTCGGGCGTGAACTCGATGAAGGCGATGTCGGTGAACAGCTTGGTGACGACGCCTTTCGCGGTGAGGGGGTAGGCGCACTCTTCTAAAAGCTTCAGGCCGCCGTCTTTCATGGTGTGGGTCATGACGGCGTAGACCTCGCGCGCGCCTGCGGCCAGGTCCATCGCTCCGCCGATGCCGCCCTTGCCCAGACCGGGAACCGTCCAGTTCGCCAGATCGCCTTGGGCCGAGACTTGCAGCGCGCCCATGACGGCGATATCGATGTGGCCGCCGCGTATCATGGCGAAGGCGTCGGCGTGTCCGAACACCGAGGCGCCCGGAAGCGTGGTGATGGGTTCTCTGGATGCGTTGATGTAATCCTTATCCTCCTGGCCGGCCTCCGGTCTCGGGCCTGCGCCGATGATGCCGTTTTCCGCCATGAACATCACGCCGCGCTCAGCTTCCACGTAATTGCCCACCAGCGTGGGCACGCCGATGCCCAGGTTCACCACCGCGCCGTCGGGCAGTTCCGCGGCCACGCGCCGCGCGATGTCGGCCGGCTTGAGGGCGCAGCCTCTAAGTCTCGGATCGAAGGCCAAGGTCTTCTCCTCTCACGACTCTTTGCACGTATATTGACGGCGTATGCACGCTCTCGGGCGCGATGACGCCGGGGGCCACGATTTCCTCCACTTCGGCGATGGTGAGCGGAGCCGCCGTCGCCATGACGGGGTTGAAGTTTCCCGCCGTGCCCCGGTAGGTGAGGTTTCCCGTACTGTCGGCCCGATACGCCTTGATGATGGCGACGTCACCGGGAAGGGGATATTCGAGCACGCTCTCGCGTCCGTTAATGGTGCGGGTCTCTTTTCCCTCTGCGGCCTGAGTGCCGACGCCGGTGGGCGTGTAGAAAGCGGAAATTCCCGCGCCCGCCGCCCGGATTCTCTCGGCCATGGTCCCCTGGGGGAGTTGTTCCAGTTCGATCTTCCCCTCCAGAAACAATTCCCGGAAGACGAACGCGCTCCTGTGGAAGGCGTAGCTGCAAATAATCTTCTTCACCTTCCCCTGCCTGAGCAGGACGGCCAGGCCGCGCTCGCCGAAACCCGCGTGGTTGGTGACGATGGTCAAATCACGCGCGGGATGATCGGCCATGGCGAGCAGGAGATTTTCCGGGATGCCAGCGCCGCCGAACCCGCCCAGCAGAATGGTGGCGCCATCGGGTATATCGGCGATGGCGGCTTTGGATGATGGATATACCTTATCGGAAGCCAAGTCGTCGTTCTCTTTTGAGGAAAAGTCCATGTAGCGCATTTCCGCGCGAATTTCATTTATGCGGCATCGACCCGAAAAAATCCAGGCGGACCCCAGGCTTGCCTACGCGCTTTGAGTGCCATAGAGTGCGGTTTTCGTTTTTACGAGGAGCGGATGGTGGCGAAACAGCCCAGGCGAGCGCCGGAGACCAAAGAGAAGAGTGTGGTGGGCTTGTATCTGTATTTCGCGGTTTTTCTCTCGGGCGGCTCGATTCTCGTCATGGAAATCGCGGCGGGCCGCGTGCTCGCGCCCCATTTCGGCAACACGCTCTACACGTGGACTTCGATGATCGGCATCATCCTGGCCGCGCTCAGTCTGGGCTATTCCATCGGGGGAAGGCTCGCGGACCAAAAACCATCGAGCAAGCTGTTTTTTATGCTCATGCTGGGCGGCGCGGGCCTCGTGGCCCTGGTGCCGGCCTTGCGGGGGTTTCTGCTACCGACGATGGAGGAGAGCTTCAGCCTCCGCTCGGGGCCTGTGTTCGCCGGTCTTTTGCTCTTCGCCGCTCCGAGTTGCGTGCTCGCCACGCTGACGCCCTTCGCGGTGAAACTCGCGGCGCGAGGAGAGGGGAGCCTGGGGGCGGTGACCGGAAACCTCTTCACCTGGTCCACCGTCGGGAGCATCGTCGGCACGTTCGCGACGGGTTTCGTCTTCATTCCTTTCTTCGGACTGAACGGCATCTTCCTGACGACGGCGGGCGCCCTGGCGCTGGCGGCGCTGTTGGGGCTCTACCTCTGCGGCGATTTCACCACTCTTTTCTCGAAGCGAAACGCAAGGGCGAGCATGTTTCTCGCGGTTTTCGTCCTGGCCTCAATGGGGACGGGCGCCGCATGGCTGGGTGTCATCCCCGGAGTGGGGAAGGATACGGTGTGGGTGCGCGAGAACATGTACCACATGATTCGCGTATTCGAGAGGGCCGAGGCGGACGGCGCAAAGGTGCGCGAGTTGTACCTGGATCATCAGCCCGAAGGGGCGATGGTCATAGGCGATGACAAGAAGTTTTTTTATGAATACACCCGCTTCCTGGAACTCGGGCCGCTGTTCGCCCCCCACATGAAGCGCGCGATTTTCATCGGCGGCGGCGCTTTCACGATGCCCAAGGCGCTCCATCTCATCAAGCCGGAGATGGCCATCACCGTGGCCGAACTCGATGCGGACGTCGTCGATGCGGGGAAAAGATTTTTTCGGCTCGAAAAATTCCCGAAGTTAAAGACCCTGGTGGGAGACGGCAGGCGCATTCTGCGGTCATCTCAAGAAAAATACGATTTCATCGTGGGCGACGCCTACCGGGGCTTGAGGAACATACCGCCGCATCTGGTCACAAAGGAGTTTTTCGAAGAAGCGCACGAGCGCCTGGCGCCCGGCGGCGTATTCATGCTGAACCTGATCGGCTACCGCACGGGTGCGGGCGGGGCGATATACGCATCTGTCTACCGGACCATGGAGTCGGTGTTTCCGGAAGTTTTCATCTACAGCACGGACCCCGCCACCCCAGCCTTGGCGCAGAACATCCTGATCTTCGGTTTTCGAGACGAGGATGCGGGTCGCTTCCGCCGCGTGCGCGAGATGATGCGCAGCGACCCTCGGTTCGCGTTCGCCGCGCGTGCGCGTGTGGCGCCGCCGGACCCCCGTACCTACGGCCCGGTTTTGACGGACGATTACAATCCAGTGGAATATCTCATTGAAAAAGGACTCTAGTTTTCCCCGGCGCACGGGCGTGTACGACCCCCACGCGGCGCGCGGGAGCATGAGGGAGAAACGATGGCGAAACACAATATTGGCTTAATCCCCGCGGATGGAATCGGGCCCGAGGTCGTCAGCCAGGCGGTGCGCGTCTTGCGGGCGCTGGCCAAGAGCGAGCCCAAACTCGAATTTTCTTTTACGAAATACCCCTGGGGGAGCGATTTTTATCACGAGACGGGCAGGATGTGCCCGGAGAATTTCCTGAACCGCGTCAGAAAGCACGACGCGATTCTGCTCGGCGCGGTGGGCCGGCCCGACATTCCCGACCACATCACCCTCAATCAACTCCTCCTGCCCCTACGCCGGGGTTTTGATTTGTACGTCAACATGCGTCCCATCGTTTTATACGAGGGGCTGGAATCGCCGCTGCGCGGTTACGTGCCGGGCGACATCGACATGCTCTTCTTCCGCGAGAACACCGAGGGGGAATACAGTCCCATCGGCGGCAGGCATTACGAGGGACACCCATCGGAGCTGGCCGCCCAGATAACGCTCTTCACGCGGGCGGGCTGTGAGCGCATTATCGAGGCGGCGTTCGAGGCGGCGCTCAAGCGGAAAAAACACGTGACCAACATCACGAAATCAAACGCGCAGGGCCATACGCTGGTGATGTGGGATGAGATTTTCGAGGAAGTCGCCGCAAGGCCCCGCTACAAGAAAGTCAAGACGGCGAAGTATCTCGTCGATGCCGCGGCTCTCGAGTTCGTGAGAAAGCCCGAGGTATTCGACGTCGTGGTGTCAACGAACCTGTTCGGGGACATCCTGACGGACCTGGGCGCCGCCATCGTGGGCGGACTGGGAGTCGCCGCGAGCGCGAACACGAACCCCAGGGGAGACGCGCCCGGCCTGTTCGAGCCCGTGCATGGCTCGGCGCCCGACATCATGGGCAAGGGAATCGCCAACCCGGTGGCCGCGTTGTTCTCCGCCGCCTTGATGCTCGATTATCTGGGCGAGGAGCGCGCCGCCAAACGGCTCGACGGTGCTGTTCGCGCGCATCTGGCCGAGGGAAACCGGACGGCGGACTTAGGGGGCACCGGGACGACGAAGTCCGTCGCCACAGACGTCATCAAGAGACTCTAGCCTGAAGGAGTGATTCGATGTCCATCGTCACAAGAAGAGGAGACGATGGGAACACCGACTTGTGGTTCGCGGACAGGGTTCCCAAGTATCATCCCCAGGTGCAGGCCTACGGCGCGCTCGATGAGGCGAAGGCGGCGCTCGGCCTCGCCCGCTCGACCGCGCCCGAATGGCTGAAGCCCGAAATTCTCAAAATCCAGAAAGATCTCTATCTCGTGAGCAGCGACTTGGCGACGCTGAGGGGCAAGATCGGCAGGCTTAAGGAGCGCGTGGGCGCAGAGCAGGTCGCGTGGGCCGACGCGCAGGTGGCGCGCTATGAAAAAGAGATTCAAATCACCGACTGGGTGATCTCAGGTGATTCCCCCTGCGGCGCCGCCCTGGATATGGCGCTCACCATCATCCGCCGGGGCGAGAGGTGGTCGGTGAAGCTGCGCGATGAGGGCTACATCGACAATCCAGACCTCCTCATTTACCTCAACCGCGTCTCAGACCTTCTCTTTCTCATGGCGCGTGCGGTGGACCGGGACGTGGAAGTACCCGCCTGATTGGCGTGAAAATGCGCGCCGTCTTCGAGTAACTCCGGCGTTTCGAAATGTTTTTTCAGGATGATTCATGTCGAGAAATGCAATCGATGACCTTGCCTGCGCCACGCAACGCCTCGACCATTTGAAACAGTTTTATGCTCTTCTCGCATCGCTTGAAGTGCGTCTCGGCGGAGCGCGCCGATTGTCCGATTGTTCCGGCTATATGAAATGGCCTGCGCGCGGAATCTATTTTTTCATGGAGGCGGGCGAGGTTCGCGCCGACACCGGGAATGGCCCGCGCATCGTGCGGGTGGGCACGCACGCTCTGAAAGCCGGCTCCAAAACCAAACTCTGGAACCGCCTCAGGCAGCATAAAGGAGTAGCGAGCACCGGCGGCGGCAATCATGGGGGCTCGATCTTCAGACTCATCGTGGGAGCGGCCCTGAAAAAAAAGACGGTCTGAACTATCCCTCTTGGGGAAAGGACGACTCCGCGCCCCGTGAGGTCAGAAAACTCGAACAACCATTGGAAAGAATAGTCAGTACGCGCATCGGTGAGATGCCTTTCCTCTGGCTCGCCGTCGAGGACGAAGCGGGACGTGGCAGCCGGCGCGGATACATCGAAAGGAACGCAATCGCCCTCCTGAGCAATTATGGCAGGCATCCCATCGATCAGCCCTCTTCTTCGTGGCTCGGCCATCATTGCAACAGGGAAAAAGTACGGGCCTCCGGCTTGTGGAACTCAAATCACGTCAATGAAGACTACGACCCGGCCTTTCTTGGCGTTCTTACGCGCTTGGTCGCTGAGATGGAGATTTCCGCATGATCCTCGTCATTCAATGCGCCGCGAGGAAGAGACCCGAAGCCGGATATCTCCGCGGACGAGACGGACGAAAGGTGATGTTCGTCGCTGACCCAGGCATCGCACCCAACGACCCAAATTGCTCTTATGCGCGACCGGACGATGTTTCCGATACTGGAAAACCGTGGCGAACCATGCTTTCTGAATACAATGCCGATCCATGTGACAACCCGCACGGACTTCTTCCCGCTTGGCGGCTCTACGAAAACCCGATCTATGGGCTTTTGGCCGAACATTGCGGGCCGGAGCGTTTCTATATCCTCTCTGCGGGGTGGGGCTTGATCCGCTCTGATTTCCTGACCCCGGTTTATGACGTCACCTTCAGCCCCGGCGCCGAAAAGTACAAACGCAGACGTAAGAAAGACCAATATGACGATTTTAATTTACTGCCGAAAGAAACCGGGGATGACATCGTTTTCTTCGGCGGTAAGGATTATGTGGGACTGTTTTGCGCATTGACCGATGGCGCCAGAGGGACTCGGTATCTCTGGTGCAACTCGAAAAGCGCGCCGAAAGCGCCCGGCTGCGTACTGCGGCGGTTCCATACGAGGACCAGAATCAACTGGCACTATGAGTGCGCCAGAGCCTTTATTGAAGGGAAAATTCAACTAGAGGATGGCTGAGAGAGAACGCTTCCGGCGTCCGGCAAGAGCGTCTAGGAGAAGTTACGTCAGGTAGTAGTCGCTGATGGCCTCGAGTCCCACCTTGATGGCCGCCGCGAGCGGCACGGCGAGGAGAATTCCCGCGAACCCCATCAATTCACCTCCTATCATGATGGACGCGAGCACCACCACGGGATGAAGCCCGATGCGGTTGCCCAGTATGCGAGGCACGAGGAAAACACCCGCGGCGGGCGAGATGACCCCGAACACGGCCAGCGTCACCAAGGGGTGGAGCCAGTCCTGATGCGCGAGTGCGGAGAGCAGCAAGGCGATCGGCAGGGCGATAATCCATTCCACGTAGGGAAACATGCACGATATTCCCGTGAAGATGCCCAGCACCAGCCACAGCGGCATGTCCACGATGAAAAAGCCCAGGACGTACAAAGCGGAGAGGATGATGGCGATGAGCAACTGGCCTTTGATGAACGAGCCGAGGAGCTCGTCGAGCCGGAATACCCTTTTTTCCACCTCTTTGCGGTAATCGCGGTGAACGTAGGCGAAAAACGCCGCCGATATCTGTTTCCAATCTCTTAAGAAGTAGAAGGTCATGACTGGAATGAGGATGATGTAGATCATGCCGATGGCGATGGAGAAAAGACCGCTGGTCGTTTTCAGCAGAAACGAGCCGCCCGTCTTGAGCGCCGACATGGGCAACTGCCCCAGGAGGGAGAGGTTTTCGGTGAAGTACTTCTTCAGTTCGGCGGTCTGGGGAAGGTCAAACCTATCGATCGTGGCGATGAGCCATGATTGGATGACGGTGATGTAGCCGGGAAGTTTTTGGGCGAAGGCCGTCACCTGCTCCTGCACCACGGGCGATATGCTCACCCACAAGATGAACAGAACCAGGCCCAAGCCCAGCAAGGGGATCAAGACGGCGAGGGGTCGCGGTATTTTCCATGTCTCCAGCCTGTCGACCAGAGGCTGGAGCAAATACGCGAGGATGAAGGAAGCCGCCAGTGGAACCAGAGCCGCCCGGGCGCTCAACAAAAGCCAGATAATGGCGATGAGTATCAGAATCAGCCAGATTCTCTTCCACGTGAGGATTTGGGATGGGTTGTCCATGTCGGGTGACCTGGCCTCAGTCCCGGGCTGCAGAGGTGGATTTCTCCACCTGGCCGCTGTCTGGTTTCTGGTAAATCATACGGGTGCCCACGAAAAAAAGATAATGGACACCTGAGGCGAGCGTCAGGGCGCAGGTGATCAGGAACGTAGACAACAGCACGATGTTCGTCTCCGCTCCCAGCGCCGCCGCCAGAAGAGCGGCCCCTGCGGTGATCATTTGGGCGGTCGTCGTAGCTTTTCCCAAAAACGAGGGCGATGGCGTTTTGAAGCCCACCGTCATGAACAACGCCATGCAGCCGATGCAAAGCAACAGATCACGGCTCACGACGACGATGGCCAGCCAGATCGGAATTTGTCCTGTAACCCCCATCATGATGTATGCGGTGAACATGAGCAGCTTGTCCGCGATGGGGTCGAGCATGGCGCCCAGTTCCGTCATTTCGCCGCGCAGTCTCGCGATATAGCCGTCCACGCCGTCCGCCACCCCCGCGATGATGAAGACGGCCAGAGCGATTCCCGGTTTCTTGTAGGCAAGGCACATCACGAAAACGGGGATCAAGAAAACCCGGACCAGCGTGATTTTGGTCGCCAGCGTTAATCTGTTTGAAGCGGGTGCGCTCATCGTCGAAGCGGCCTTTTGTACTTTCCTCGTGTATGTTTACTCATCATAACACAGGAAGTCTCGTGGTTTCCCTTGTCCGGCTCGTTCATCGAGCGTGTGTTTCATCGAGGGCCGGATTTCCCCGGTTCCTTCGTTTTCTGATTCGCGGCTCCTTTGCGCGCCGTTCGTTTCGGGTTCGTTCTGGCCTTGGCCCAGCCTGCCCTGGAAGGCGGGCGCTTCGCCGGGGCGGCTTGAATTTTCGTCATTTCCTTGAGTTTTTCGACCTCATCGCGGGTGAGCGTTCGGACGCGAGCGCCGGGAAGGCCCCTGGCCGTAATCCCTGCGTATGCGCGCCGGATGAGCTTGATGGCGGAATGCCCCACGGCCTCGCACATTTTCTTGACCTGGTGTTGTCTGCCCTCGCGGAGTTCGATTCTGAGCCACGTGTTCTTCTCCGTTTTGCCGCGGATTATCCGCACGTGAGCCGGCAGGGGCTTTCCGCCCCGCCCGCGCATCCATGAACCATCCGACATCCGGGTGAGGGCGGCCTCGGAGGGCATCCCCTTCACCTTCGCCTCATAGACGCGGGGTATCTCGTAACTCGGGTGAGCGAGGCGGTTCGCCATTTCACCATCGTTGGTGAGAAGCAATACGCCCTCGACGTCGAAATCGAGCCTGCCGACTGGGAATACGCGCCGAAGGCCCTGGGGCAGTAAATCCGCCACCGTGGGCCTGTCCTTGCCTTCCTCATCCCGCATGGTGGTGAGCACGTGCCTGGGCTTGTTCAGCACGAGATAGATGGGCGATTCCTTTCTCGTAATGAGCTTTCCATTCACCTTGATGGAATCGGTCAGCGGGTCCGCCTTGGCGCCTAAGGTGAGCACGCGTGCTCCGTTCACCTGAACGCAACCCTCCTCGATCAAACGCTCCGCCTCCCGGCGCGAGGAGAGGCCTGCCTGGGCGATAATTTTCTGAAGCCTGATGGCGCTCATCGGTAGTTTTACTCCCTGGGTTTTCCCTCGAAAATTACGGTCCATGGGATTATAGCCATTCGGGGCCGAACAGGGTAACCTGTCGCGCAAAGTTCATGAAGGACAGAGAAACAACTCACACTCGTTTCGAAGGAGGCCTGTTTTGCCGTCTTCTCAAACCATCATCAGCATGACGCCGGCGCATGTTTGCGTGCCGCTGGAACGACCGCTCAAGGTGGCCACTTTCGAGGTCCATGCAGTCGACACCTGTTGCGTCACCCTTCGCACGAAAGAGGGTCTCAAAGGCCACGGCTGGTGTTTCGCCTTCGGCCCCGAGCGCACCCGCGCGATGATTGCGATGGCGCGCGATCTGTTCGCCAATCTGCTGGGCAAGGATCCGGCGGATGCCGAGGCGAACTGGGAGGCGATGCGCAAGGCGGTGAGCTTCGTCGGTCGCGACGGCATCAGCGCCCTGGCGATGTCCGCGCTGGATACCGCGTGTTGGGACCTGGCCGCACAGGCGGCGGGCCAGCCGCTCTGGAAGTTCATCGGCGGTGAGAGGCGGGAGATTCCCTGCTACGCGAGCGAGGGCCTTTGGCTCAATCTGACGATAGACGAACTCGTAGAGGAGGCCGCCGCCCTCAAGGCGCGTGGTTTCAAGGCCATGAAACTCCGCGTGGGTGGGAGCGTGGATGAGGACGTCGAGCGGGTTCGCGCGGTGCGCGAGGCGATAGGTGCAGAAGTCGCGCTCATGGTGGACGCCAACCAGGCATGGGACGTGGAAACCGCGAAAAGAGCGTGCAAGGCGTTTGAACCCTTTGGCCTCTACTGGGTGGAGGAGCCGGTCGATCACGAAGACATCAGGGGATGCGCGGAAGTCGCCAAGGCCAGCAGCATTCCGATCTGCACCGGTGAGACGAACTACAACCCCCGGGGGATGCGGCACCTGCTCGTCGCGGCTGCGGCCGATATCCTGATGCCCGATCTGGAGCGTTGCTCCGGCGTCACGGGCTGGCGTCGCGCGGCGGCGCTGGCGCAGGAATTCGGGAAGCCGGTGACCCCGCATTTGTTCCATGAAGTATCGGCGCATCTCCTGAGCGCGGAGCCGCACGGCGTCTGGTGCGAGCACATGCCTTGGTGGGAGTGCATCATCAAGGAGCCGATGGAGTTTAAGGACGGAAACCTGATTCTCTCCGATAAGCCCGGACTCGGACTGGAATGGAACGATGAGGCGCTTAAGGAATTCGCCCCGCCAGAGGGAGGGTCTTTGTAGTGGGAAGGACGCTTTTGCGCGGGGGGAGCCTCCTCACCCTCAATCCCGAACTCGGCGACATCGAAAACGGCGACCTGCTCATCGAGGACGATGAGATCAAGGATATCGGCCAGAGGCTTCATGCGCCCGAGGCCGAGAGTATCGACGCGAGCGATTTCATCGTCATGCCCGGTTTCGTGAACGCCCACCAGCATACCTGGCAGACGGGCATACGCGGCGTCGCGGGCGATTGGTCGCTGGCGCAGTATTTCCACAACGTGCACCAGGGCTTCGGGCCCAGGTTTGGGCCTGAAGATGTCTATCTGGCGAACCTGATGGGTGCGCTGAACCAGCTCAATGGCGGCGTCACGACGCTTTTTGATTGGTGCCACAACAATCCCACGCCCGAGCATACCGACGCGGGCCTCGACGGCCTGGCGGAGGCGGGTATTCGCGCGGTCTTCGGACATGGAACACCCAAGCCCAGGATTGCCGAGGGCGAGTTGCCGCTCAGCCACAGGCCGCATCCCCCCGAGGAGGTCAGACGCTTGCGGGCGGGAAGGCTGGCTTCGGACGGCGGTCTCATCACCCTGGCCCTGGCGACGAGGGGGCCCGATCTTTCCACACTCGAGATGTGCGTGCACGATATTTGCCTGGCCCGCGAATACGATTTGCTCTGGAGCGCGCACATCGGAGGCGGTTTTCACCGCGAAGCGCCCGACGGGATCAGGGAATTGGAGCGCAGGGGGCTTCTGGGTCCCGATTTCAACGCCGTGCACGCGAATCAGTTGAGCGAGGAGGAATTGAGAATCCTCATCGATTCGGGCTGTTCGGTAACCTCGTGTCCCGAAGTGGAGATGCAGATGGGCCACGGCGAGCCCGTCATCGGGCGGGTTCTGGCGCTGGGCGGCAGGCCGACGCTGGGCATCGACGTGGAATCAAACATCAGCGGCGACATGTTCACCATGATGCGGGTGGGGCTCCAGTTCGCCCGCGCGCAAGAGAACCAGAAGATACTGGACGGGAAAACCTCGCCGACGCAAATCGCGGTTCCGGCGAGGCGCGCGCTGGAGTGGGCGACGATAGACGGCGCCAACGCCTTGGGGCTCGGATTCAAGGCGGGAACGCTCAAGCCCGGCAAGCAGGCGGACGTCATCCTGATCAGAAAGAGCGATTTGAACCTCTTCCCCGTGCACGACGCGCTCGAGACGGTCGTTTTCCAGGCGTCTTTCGCAAATGTCGATACGGTGTTCGTGGCCGGAAAAATCGTGAAGAAAGACGGGAAACTGCTCTATCCGCACTTGAGGGAAAAAATGGAGGCGTTGGCGGAATCGGGCAGGAGATTGCTACACTAGCGCGCTCATCGCCACATATCATATTGGATATTCGCACATCATTTATGGAGAATCAAGAATGAAACTGGCGCTCTATTCCGATATTCATGCCCAGCTCACGCCTCTGGACGTCGTTCTGGCGGAAATCGACAAGCACGACGACGTACACTGGGAGATCGTGCCCGGAGATCACGTCATGGGCGGGCCTGAGCCGGGCGAAGTGGTCGATCGCCTCCGTTCCCGGGAAAACTGTTTGCCCATACTGGGAAATTTCGATCGCTGGGTCATCGAGCATGTCGATGAGCAGGACAACCCCTTTCCCGGGAGAAACGAGAGCTCCCGCCTGACGCGCGAACACCTCACTGAAGAACAACTCCACTGGCTTCGGGGTCTGCCGCGCGAACTGACGATTACGCCCGAACCCGGGCACGATCTTCGCATCTTTCACGGCGCGCCGGGCAATGACGAGGGCGCGCTCCCGCTTCGTTTGCGTGATGATGAGATCATCGAACGACTGGCGGGGGAGAAATCCGAAATCGTGGCCTTCGGGCAGGTGCACGGCCCCTATATCCGACAAGTCGGGAACCAGACCTTCGTATGCGCCGCTTCCGCTGCGGTGAACTGGGATGGGGACAACCGCCCCGCCTACGTCCTGCTCGAATATCAGGGAGGCGGGAAATGGGAAGGGGAAATCCACCGGGTCGAGTATGATTTCGAGGAACAGGCGCGCAAGAACGAGGATAGCTGGCATCCGGACGGAGATCGGCAGGCCCACACCATTCGAACGGGCGAGTTCTGGAACCCCGCCCACATGCCGCATTAAGAGGGGGAAACCCCGCCTGTTCGGCAGACGCCGCATATGTGGGGGTTTCTTCGCCTTTTTACGAATTATCGGTTTCGTGCGGCGTATTATTGCGAAAGCAAGCCTTCCCGGTCGATTCATGCTAGTATGATGCCGATGCGGGTATGGCGCATCGCGAAAGATAGAACTAAATTAATATAAGGAAGACGAGAGAACCGACGACGAACGAATCGACTTGAACGTCAAGCGCAGGAGGGCAAGGAAATGAACATACCATCTTCAGAGAATCCCGTTCCGACTGAGGCGGGAACAGCCAAAGCCGGTAACGGCGGCCCGAACGGCCAGAACCTGATTTCCCTGGAACCGCCTCGCTACAAGCCGATTGTGGTCCAGCAAATAGACAAAGTTCCCGAGTTACAGAGCCTGCCCGAGGACATTCGCTTCAGCATGAAGGTGGTGGGGCATGTGCTGCCCTTCCGCACGAATCGCTACATGGTGGAGAATCTCATCGATTGGGACAATGTGCCCGAGGACCCCTTGTTTCAGCTCTCTTTTCCCCAGGAGGGAATGATCTCGAAAGAGGATTTTGAGTGCGTGGCGGACCTGTTGAGGCGAGACGCGCCCAAGGACCAACTCCACGCCGCCATCCACGAGATCAGGGCCGGCCTGAACCCGCACCCCGGCGGACAGCAGGCGCTGAACGTGCCCACCCTCGATGATGAGCACCTGGGGGGCATGCAGCACAAATACCATGAAACGGTGCTCTTCTTCCCCGGTCAGGGACAGACGTGCCACGCCTACTGCACCTTCTGTTTCCGCTGGGCGCAGTTCGTGGGAGACAAGGAACTGCGCTTCATCTCCACGGACGGGGACATCCTCCACAGGTATCTCGCCGAGCATAAGGAGGTGACGGACGTCCTCTTCACCGGCGGGGATCCCATGATCATGAAAACCAAGGCGCTCGAAGGCTATATGCTGCCCCTGCTCGACGATTCGCGCTTCGCTCACATCCGCGATATCCGTATCGGCACGAAGGCTCTGACCTTCTGGCCGTATCGCTTCACCTCGGACGCCGATGCGGACGATGTGCTTCGCCTTTTAGAGAAGCTGGTGAAGGGGGGCAAGCACGTAGCCATCATGGCGCATTTCAATCACAAGCGTGAAGTCGAGACCCCGATGGCGCGCGAGGCGATCAGAAGAGTGCGGGATACGGGCGCCGTCATCAGGACGCAGGCGCCGCTTCTCAGGCATATCAACGACGACGCGGATATGTGGGCGAGCATGTGGAAAGAGCAGGTTCGGCTGGGTCTGATACCCTATTACATGTTCGTGGAAAGGGACACGGGCGCCAAGCGCTACTTCGAGTTGCCTCTGGCGCAAGCTCATGCGATTTACCGAAAAGCCATCTCCCAGGTGTCGGGTCTGGCGCGAACCGCGCGCGGGCCCACAATGAGCGCAGCACCCGGCAAGGTGCAAGTCTTAGGGGTCGAGGAGATCCGCGGCGAGCGTGTGTTCGCGCTTCAGTTCCTTCAGGCGAGAAACCCCGAATGGATGGGCCGCGTCTTCTTCGCCGAGTATGACGAAAACACCACCTGGCTCACCGGGCTCAAACCTGCGTTCGGGGAGGATGAGTTCTTCTTCGAAGCGGACTTCGAGGCTATGAAGCAGCGTCTCGCGAGCTAGGAGGCGCCGGTTCTGCGCGCTGCGAACATCAGTTCCTCGCCATGCGCAACACTTCGTCGAATTCCTTTTTGGTCACGGGCTGAACGCTCAGGCGTTGTCCTTTCTGGGTGACGCGCATATCGGCCAGCCTGGAATTTTCCTTCAGTTCGTTGAGCGAAACGGGCCGGGGGAGTTTTTCCATCGCCTGTAAATCGACCATGTGCCAGCGGGGGGCGTCGGCGGGAGCTTTCGGGTCGTAGTATTTCGATTTCTCGTCGTATTGGGTGTGATCGGGGTAGGATTCCCGCGCCACCCGGGCGGTGCCCGCCACGTGGGGCGGCTTCGCGCTCGAATGATAAAAGAGAACGAAGTCGCCCACCTTCATCTCCATCATGAAATTTCTGGCCTGATAGTTTCTGATGCCGTCCCAACAGGCGGTCTGCTCGGGTTCGGCCATCAGATCGTCAAACGAATATGCGTCCGGTTCGCTCTTCATGAGCCAGTATTTTCGGGCCATCGAAAGCGCATCTCCATGTATTGGTGTGGGTGAATGGGGGTTGCGGAAAGATTGCCACGTCGCGTATGGCGGGGAAATGTAAGTGAGTGATCGCCGCGCTCATGATGCGGGTTTCACTTCGCCCGCAATTTGAAGGTCGGCGAGTTTCAGTGTGTGGAAGATGAAATCGTTACACGGCGTTTTCACGCCCACCTCCGTCCCGATGCGGGAGACTGTTCCGCACAGCGCGTCGACCTCGAGACGTCTGCCCGCTTCCAGGTCGTGGCACAGGCTGCCCTTGCTGGCCGGGTTTTGCTCATCCAAAAAGCGGTAGCGGCCCTCATCCGCGCCCTCGGGAAGGCGCACGCCCCTGGCCCGGCCTACGAGATAAACCTCTCGCATCGTCTCGCGCATCATCTTCCGGGTGCCCTCATAGGCCATGACTTCGCCGATGGTAGAGCGCGTGAGCGCCGTCATTCCGCCGACCGCGCAGATGAAGATGAACTTCGTCCAAAGCTCCGCCTCGATGTCTACTGAGTATTCCGCGTTGATTTCCGCCTCTTTCAGTTCGGCCAGTATCTCATCGCCCCGTTCGCTTGCGCCTCCTCTAAGTTCGCCGAAAACCAGCCGCCTCGGCCCGCCGATTTGCCGAATGCGCCCCGGTCCCGCGATGGAGGTGAAAATGTAGGCGGCCCCCCCCATCACCCGCTTAGCGCCGTAGACGGCCGCGAGTTTTTTCTCGTTGTCCACGCCGTTTTGCAGGTTGATGATTACCGTGTCCGGGCCGACCATGGGTGCTATGGCGGGAATGGCGGCGTCGTTGGCGGTCGTTTTCACGCAGTAGAGAATGACGTCGCACACGCCTGCTTCCACAGGAGAATCCGTGAACACTCCTTCTTGTACGCTGAATTCTCCGGGGGTTACGCTTTCCACGCGAAGCCCGTTTTTTCGCATGGCTTCCAGGTGCGCGCCGCGCGCGATGAAGGCGACATCTTTACCGCCCCTCGCCAGCATGGGGCCGAAGTAGCCGCCCACGCCTCCTGTCGCCATGATTCCAAAACGCATGTTCGACCCTTAAGAGAAGACGGTTTAACCCCGCCGCGCGTGGAAAAAAAGGAGGAAAGCCCAGGCTCTCCTCCTTTTGGTTTTACCAGAATCGCGAGGGTTTCGTCAGGCTGTGTTCTCCAACTTCTTATCGAGATCTTCGGGCGCAGTGGCCGCTTCCGTGAGCGCCTCGTCAGGGACGGCGCCCGCGTCCGCATGGCCGTTCTCATGTCCGTTTGACTGGCCGTTGGGTGGCGGTGTCTCTTCCTCGGCGTCGAGCGCGATGATTTCCTCTATACCTTCCGATGGTCCTAAATCCAGTCTTTCGGACGTTTCGAACTCCTCGGGCTTCGGCATATCCGAGAGGTTCTTGAAGCCGAAATGCTCCAGGAACAAGGGGGTGGTGCCATAAACGATGGGCCGGCCCACGACATCCCGACGTCCCAGGATGCGGATGAGGCCGCGCTCAAGCAGGGTATGCACCACGCCGCCGCAATCCACCCGCCTGATCTCTTCGACCTCCGCTTTGGTAATGGGCTGCTTGTAGGCCAGGATGGCCAGGGTTTCGAGCGCCGCCTGGGACAGCTTGGTTTTCTTTGCCGTTTTGGAGAACCGTTTCACCCAGGGGGAGAACTCTGCGCGCGTGCACAGGCGGAAGCCCTCAGCCACTTCGATGATCTGCAAGGTTTTCTCCTGATATTCTTCCACCAGTTCGGCCAGGAGTTTTCGGACGACCTTGGCGTTCACGTTGGATACGCCCTTGAACAGAAAAGAGAGGTCCCGTGGTCTGAGCGGCTCGCTTGCGACGAAGAGGATGGATTCGATAATTTTTTTCGTCTCAACGAGGTCCATGACGAGCGGCGCGTCCTTATCGATTTCTCCGGCTTCCTCGTCATCGGGCGCGTCTTCGGCCACTTCGAGGCGATCTTGCGACTCATCGATTTCGAAAGGCGTCTCCTCGCGAAGCTCCTCCATCGCCTCCATCTGATGCTCCGCCAGAGCCTTGGCCGCTGCGTCCGGAGACGACGCCCCATCCTCCGCGAGTTCGAAGGGAGCTTCCGTTTCTATCTGCGCTGTTTCCTGATTTTCTGGTTGAGAATTATTCATCATTCACCGCCTTCGTAATACGGATTTCTCCGAAATTCGACGCCTGATGCGCCACGATGAGATTTCCCTTGATGAGTTCTAAGAGCGCCAGAAATATCGCCACCACTTCCAGCGTGCGCCTCGTTTGGAACAATGAGTGGAAATAGATGCCCTGCTCGCCTGCATTCTCCAGGGTGTCCAGCAGTTTGGTTCTCATGTCGGCGACTTCGAGCTCATCGATGTCCACGAGGTAAACGCCCTCTTCCCCGATGGATTCGATGAGATGCTGCATCGCGCTGATGAGGTCGAACACCGTCACTTGCAGTTTGGGCGCTTCTTCTTCCTCGTTATCCTCCAGCAGGAGAGGGTCACCGCTCCGCGTATAGAGCCAGGATTGCTCCTCCTCGGCGTGGCGGAACACCTGGCTGATTTTTTTGAATTTCTGGTATTCGATGAGCTGGCGCTGGAGTTCCTGGCGCAGGACTTCGGGGTCTTCCTCTTCTATGGCATCTTCGGTTCGGGGCAGAAGCGTTCTGCTTTTGATGTAGACCAGGTAGGAAGCCATGACGAGGTATTCCGACGCCATGTTGATGTTCAGCTTTTTGAGCAGTTCCACGTATTTCAGGTATTGATCCGTGATGAAGGCGACCGGAATATCGTGGATGTCCAGCTTGTGCTCGCGCACCAGATGGAGCAACAGTTCGAGCGGCCCTTCGAAGACGTCGATTTTGACGTTGAATCGCTCCGAATCATCGGGAATGCCGGGAGCGGCGACGCTGCTCACGGGAGAATCCGCCTCGGTCGCGGGAGAAGTTTCCAGGATTTCCCAGTTCTCGGGATTTCCTGCGGACATGTCCCGGCCCAATGGGAGGTCGGCCAGATCAAATACCTCTGAAGGCGCAGCCGGACCTTCAGGAGCCAGTGTATTTTTCTGGGGATTCATGCAGACCCCGGATGGGCGGAACGTGAGGAGCGTTAGGCGGGCAATTTGACGAGCCTGTGGGCGGGGAGGCTCTCCATTGCCCCAGAATTACTTTTAAGCCTAGGAAATATGGATGTTCTTGTCAAATAGGGGAAATCTGTCTTTTTGAAAAAAATTCAACCCCTTATGCGTGAACTTCGCGGTGCGTCCGCTCGCCCGCCTTGAGAGGCGCGCGCCTCTGGGGGATAATCGGGGTTCTGGTAATCACGACGAGGAGGAGTCGATGGCAGGCAAGATAATGTCTCTCACGCAAGCGGCAGCCTTCGTGCAGGATGGAGATTTGCTCGCTTTGGGCGGAAACGCGCTCACGAGGATTCCCGCCGCCTTCGTCCGGGAACTCGCTCGGCAGGGGCGGAAGGGTTTGCGTCTCGTGAAGACGGCCGGCGCCTATGATGTCGACTTGCTGTGTGCGGCGGGGGCCGTGGCGCAGACGCAGACGGGCTACGTGGGATTCGAGAACCTCTTCGGCTTGGCGCCTTCCTACCGCCGCAGCGTGGAGGAAGGCCGCGTGCAGGTGGTGGAACACGCCTGTTCCACGGTCATCGCAGGCCTCAGGGCTTCCGCCTATGGTCTCCCGAGCCAGCCCACGGCGGGTCTGGAGGGCAGCGACGTGGCGGCGCATACGGGTTTCCGGCAGGTCAAGGATCCCTACACGGGCGGGTTGGTCTATATGGTTCCCAGGATCAGGCCCCGGTTCGCGGTTCTCCACGTGACGTATGCCGACGCGGAGGGGAACGCGCGGATAGATGGCGGCGCGTTCGAGGACGTCTTGATGTCCAGAGCGGCCGAGGCGGTGATTCTGACGGCAGAGCGAATCGAGGAGACCGCGTTTTTCGTCGAGAAACCCGACAGAACGGCGATTCCCGCCTTTATGGTGCAGGCGGTCGTGCATACGCCGGGAGGAGCGCGGCCCGGGGGATGCCATCCGTTTTACGATATCGACGAGGACGCGGTGGGCGCGTACCTCGATTCGGCCTCTCGTACGGAAACCCTGCGCGCCCATCTGGATTCCTGGGAGGAGCACGATTATGCGGTAAGCGCGGCGGCCTCCGGGGGCGTCGCATGAGCGTCGACTTGCGTGAAGGCGCGTCCGAGGAGGTGTGCGCCCTCGCCGATAAGATGGCGGTTTTCCTGTCCAGATTCATTCGCGATGGGGAACTCGTATTCCACGGCGTGGCCTCTCCGCTGCCGATGTCGGCGATCGTCATGGCCCGGAAAACCCATGCGCCGAACCTGACCTATCTGAACATACCGGGCGGCGTGGACCCCAGGCCTTCCTATCTTCCGGGCTCCACGGTGGCGCGGCAGCTCATGGAAGGCGCGCTTTCCTATTTCAACTTGATGGAAATCTTTGATCTATCCGCTCGCGGCAAGCTCGACCTGGCGTTCCTGGGTGGAGCGCAAATCGACGAGCGCGGTGACATGAACCTCTCCTTCATCGGGGATCCTGCGGCACCCAAGGTGCGCCTTCCGGGTGGTGCGGGCAGTGCGCATATTCTGCCCACGGCCAGGCGCACTGTGCTCTGGCGGACGGTGCACGACGCGAGGAGCTTTCCGGAGCGTTGCGATTTCGTGACCGCCTCGGGCAACGTGGAGGGGGTCGTGACTCCCTTGTGCATATTTGAAAAGGTGGATGGCCGCCTCCGGGTCAAGTCGATTCACCAGGATGTGACGCCCGATGCCTTGCGTGCGGCCACGGGATTCGACCTGGGCGATCTGGAACCTGTGCCCACCACGCCGGAACCCACCGCCGCCGAGCGCGCCGCACTCGGCGCCGCAGACCCCGAAGGTGTTCGCCTGCGCGAATTCATCTGAAGCGGAAACTTCCTTTCATGACGCAGAAAAAATTCGACGTCGTGGGAATCGGCTTGAATTCAGTGGATCAGTTCTGCGTGGTGAATGAGTATCCGCAGGCCAACACCAAGAGCGGGATTCTGGAGATGGCGCGCGAGGGTGGCGGCCAGGCGGCGACGGCAATGGTGGCGCTGGCGCGTCTGGGTTTGTGCGCGGCCTACATCGGCGCGGTGGGTGACGATGAGACGGGCGCGTTTTCTCTTGCGAGTTTGAAGGCGGAGGGCGTGAACGTAGACGGCGTCATCACCCAGAAAGGACGCGCGAGCCAGTTCGCCCTGATCATCGTGCAGCAAGAAGGCGACGAGGAGGAGAAAGGCTCGCGGACGATTCTGTGGCGGCGCGAGGTCTCACTGGCTCCCGAAGATGTGCGCGAGGAGGTTGTGAGAGCAGGCCGCTCCCTGCATTTGGACGGCCACCAAATCGAGGCGGAAATCCTGGCCGCCCGGTGGGCGCGCGAGGAGGGCGCGCCTGTGTTCCTGGATGCGGAGCGCGCGCCCGAGGGAATCGAAGAACTCATCGGACTCACGGATTACCTGATGGCGGCGGAGGATTTCCCCGCTCTGCTCACCGGCGTTTCCGATCACCGCGAAGCCTTGCGCTTGCTGCACGCGATGGGGCCCAAAGTGGTGGGCGTCACCCTGGGTGGTTGCGGCGCGCTCGCATACGATGGAGCGCGGTTTTATGTATCGCCGGGCTTTCACGTGGATGTGGTGGATACCACGGGGGCGGGGGATGCGTTTCATGCCGGGTTTTTGTACGGCGTATTGCGAAAGATGGGTCTTGAGGATACGTTGCGCTTCGCAAACGCGGTCGCCGCGATGAACTGCACCGCTCTCGGGGGAAGGGCCGCGATTCCCCGCCTGAACGAGGTGGAAGCCTTTTTACGGGCGAACTCACCAGGGAAAAGCCCATGATGCGCATATTCGAAAATTCCTGCGTCGCTCTTGCGTCGATTTGTTTCTCATTGATTCTGGGTGGTTGCGATCTGCTGCCCGCACTCGGCCCGCCGGAAAAATCCGTCTCGGGCGTCATTCGGATGAGCGGGAAGCTGCCTGTAAAGGCGTGGCGCACGCGCACGCTCTTCATCATACTGGAGCGCGAGGGAGGTGGCCCGCCCCTGGCCGTGCAGCGTCTCGTGGAGACGAGGTTTCCCTATAGCTACGTCATCACAAAAGACGACGTGATGATTCGCGGGCAGAAATTTGCCGGCCGTGTCCGCGTGCGCGCCCGCCTCGATGCGGATGGCGTCCCCGGGCCACTGGTCAAAGGTGATTTCGAGGGGAGGACCTCCGGCGTGGTTACCGTGGGTGCGAAGAACGTGGACATGGTGATCGATAAAATCGGTACCGCGCCCCCACCGAAGGTGGTGAAAAAATCTCTTCCAAAGCCGGTCTCGTCTTCGCAGGCAAAGCCACCCACCGCGAGTGGCAAGACGATTCGCGGCGTGGTTCGCGTCGCCCCCGCACTGGCGGAAAAGGCGAAGGGCAAGACGGCTATTTTCATCATCGCGCGTGGTAAGCAGCCCGGCCCGCCCCTGGCGGTCATGCGGATTCTCAATCCCAGCTTTCCCCTGGAGTTCACCATGAGCGAGCAAAACGTGATGCTCCAGGGGGTGGCGTTCGCAGGTGAGGTCAGCCTCATCGCCAAGCTCGATGGCGACGGAAAGGTCGGGACGCAGGCGGGCGATATTTTCGGCGGCACTCGCGGGCCGGTTCAGGTGGGCGCGCGCGATGTGGAGATCCTTTTGGCGCAAGAGGTAAAAGGAGCAGGGGAGAGAAAACCCGCTCAGACACAAGGGAAAGAAGGAGTGATTTCGGGCACCATCGAGGTTGCTCCCGCCTTGCGCTCCAAGACCGGGGGCAAGCCCGTCTTGTTTTTGATCGCGCGCAAGGGTGGAGGAGGTCCCCCGCTGGCGGTCGTGCGCGTGGCGAATCCGAGGTTCCCGCTGGCGTTTGAGATATCAAAGAGAAACGTGATGATTCCCGGCGTTCCTTTCGAGGGAATGGTTTCGCTCGCAGCGCGCCTGGACGCGGATGGTTCGGCGGGTCCCGCCGGCGCAGGCGATCTGGAAGGCCGCACGGCGCGCCCCGTGCGGGTGGGAGCCAAGGACGTGCGAATCGTGATCGACAAGGCGTTTTAACGGCGCAAGGCCCCGCGCTCTGGCGTGGCGGCGGCAAAATGTGCATAATCGGCCCTCGAAAATTCCAAAAATCTTTTTTCTGAAAACAGGTTTTCCTCATTCACGTACCGATAAGGAGAAGTTCCGGTGATCATCGACCCCCATGCCCACATCGCTCCCGAGAGTTTCATAGAAGACGTGCGCCAAGGCCGTTTCGGCGACGCCGTCACCATCGAAGCAGGCGATCCGTGGGAGCAACTCGTCACGAAAAGCACCGTCCTCGGCGAAGAGCGGATTCACAAGAACCCGCTGCCGAAGGAAACCTATGACGTCGAAATGCGCCTGAGCGACATGGACAACAACCAGAACGTGGACATACAGATTCTCTCCGTCGTTCCGCCGATGACGCACTATGCGCTCGACGCGGGCCTGAACAGGGAACTCTCCACATCTTTGAACGATGCGCTCACCGCACTCACGAAAGAACACCCCGAGCGTTTTCTCTGCATGGCGCAGATTCCGCTCCAGGACGCGGAAGCGGCGGCGGCCGAACTCGACCGCGCGGTGAAAAACGGTCATCTGGGCTGCCAGATCGGCTCGAACGTCGCGGGGACGAACCTGGACGACCCCGCGCTCGACGTCGTCTGGGCCAAAGCGTGCGAGCACGACGTGCCGATTTTCATTCATCCGGTGGACGTCATGGGCGTCAACGACAGGCTCAAGGACTATTACCTGAGAAACTTCATCGGCAACCCGCTCGACACCACGATATCCATCGCCTGCCTCATCTTCGGCGGCGTGTTCGACCGCTTCCCGAACATCAAGTTTCTGGTCTCGCATGTGGGCGGCTTCACGCCCTGGATCCGGGGCCGCTGGCAGCACGGCTACGGCGAGCGCAGAGAACCCAAGGTGCACGGCGCGAAAGATCCCGAGCAGTATTTCGGCAAGATTTATTACGACACCATCATCCACAACGCGGATTCCTTCGAGTTCGCCGTGAAGACGCTCGGCGTGGACAAGATTCTCTACGGTACGGACTATCCCTTCGACATGGGCTATCTGGCCGGGGCGAAGGAAATTCCGGGGCTTTCGCGCTTCTCGGAAGAAGATCAGGAAAAAATGCTCTACGGAAACGTGAAGAAGCTCTACAAACTGGATGTGTAAGAGCTTGCGGCGGCGAAAGCAACTCGACAAATATGCGGTGAGGAGGCCCGAGTGGGCCTCCCCCCAGCAGAGATAGAGAAGAAGATGACGGCGATCGATCCCCATACCCATATCTACCCCGAGGGTTTTATTGCGGATGTGCGCGCGGGCCGCTTCGGCCGCACGGCGACGATAGAGGCCGACGCGCAAGGCGAGTGGCTCATCACCCGAGGAAAAGTTCTGGGGCGAGAGACGGAACTCAGGAACAAGCTCACTCCCCTTTACTATGAATTGGGGTCGCGCTTCGCCGACATGGAGCGCATGGGCGTCGCGCATCAGGTGCTCTCCATCGGCCCCGCCATGACGCTCTACACGCTCGAAGCGGAGGCGAACAAAGAGTTGGCCGCCTCGCTGAACGACGGCCTGACGGCGCTGGCGAGGGAGTATCCCGACAAATTCTCCTGCATGGCCACGGCGCCCCTTCAGGCGCCCGAGGCCGCGGCGGACGAACTTGCGCGTGCGAAGGCGAACGGCCACCTCGGCGTGATGATCGCCTCGAACGTGGCGGGGAAGAACCTCGACGATCGGGAACTTGACGTCTTCTGGGCCAAGGCCGAGGCGCTCGATATGCCCGTGTTCGTGCATCCCACGAACGTGCTTGGTTCAGAGGATCGTCTCAAGGATTTCTACTTGAGGAATTTCATCGGAAACCCGCTCGACACCACCATCGCGGTGGCGTGCCTCATCTTCGGCGGCGTGATGGACAGGTTCCCGAAACTGAATTTCTATCTCTCCCACGTAGGCGGTTTCGTGCCCTGGATTCGGGGCCGCTGGCAACACGGCTACGGCGAGCGCAGAGAACCCAAGGTCTATGGCGCGAAAGACCCCGAGGAGTATTTTGGCCGTTTTTACTACGACACCATCATCCACAACGCGGACGCCTTCGAATTTGCGGCCAAAACGCTGGGAGCGGAGCGGATTCTGTACGGCACGGACTATCCGGCGGATATGGGCTATCACCAGCCCGCACGGGATATTCCGGGCTTGAACCGGCTCTCGGAGTCCGAGCAGGAGATGATTCTCACGGGTAACGCCCGGCGCGTTTATGGGCTTAAAATATAGGGACTGGACAAAGAGTCTTCGCGGTGTAAAATTGAAATGTTCTCTTTGTCGAGTCGTTCCAACTGAGAAGGGGATGTTCTGATGGAGGAAACCCGGTTCCGCATGGGCGACAGGGTGCGCATCAAGGAGATGTACCCCGACGGCCATCATCGAACGACATATTTCGTGAAGGGAAAGACCGGGGTGGTCAACCGCTATTTCGGCAAATACAAAAACCCGGAAAATCTCGCCTACGGCGGCGACGGCCTGCCGCTCAGGGAACTCTACTGGGTGGAGTTCGACATCAACGATCTGTGGGATCACGAGGCGGGGAAAAAACAGGACAAAATCTATATCGAAATTTATGAACATTGGCTGGAGCCGGTCTAGAACGAATCCGCCGGCGCCCCCGTGAACGAGGAGCACACCATGGCGCACTCTCACGATCATCACAACGGACATACTCACCACCACGGCGACCATCCCCACACCTACAGTCAGGACCCCGCGGCGCACAACGCGCGCATGCAGTCCGACGACGCCTACCGCGAGGGGGCCGTAACCCAGGTGGAGCACGATCTGGACTACTACCAGGTGCGCATGATGGCCCTGATGAGCGTCCTCCGCGAGAAGGGCATTCTCACGACCGATGAGATGAGGCGCGCGGTGGAGGAGATTTACGGCCAAAGCCCCGCTATTGGCTCGCGCATCATCGCGCGCGCCTGGGTGGATGAGGGCTTCAAGGAAAGGCTCCTGGCGGACGCGGACGCCGCCTGCTCCGAAATGGGCGTCGATACCACGGGCATCAACCGCGTGGTGGCTCTCGAGAATACCGACACGACCCGCTACATGGTGGTGTGCACGCTGTGTTCGTGCTACCCGAGGCAAATCCTCGGACAGCCCCCCACCTGGTACAAGAGCTTCCCCTATCGCTCGAAAGCCGTAACGGACCCGAGGGGCACCCTCAAGGACATGGGCTTCGAGGCGCCTGATGATGTGGAACTCATCGTCATCGACTCGAACGCGGACTGCCGCTACCTCATCATCCCCCAGCGTCCGAAGGGAACCGAAGACTGGAGTGAAGCGCAACTCTTCCAGCTCGTAACGCGCGATTCGATGATCGGCGTGGGCGATCCCCTAACGCCCGAGGAACTCGAAAAAGCCACACAGGCGGCGGGACAGGCCACCTGATCGGGGGCACGATCTTTCCAGGCGGCGGGGGCGGAATCCCCCGCCGCTTTTCTTTTGCGGGATGAGGAACGGATGGCCTCGCCACGAGTCATCGCAATTCAGTTCGATGGTCTGCGCGCGGACGCTTTGAGTGAGCAGATAACGCCGAATCTCCTGGCAGCGGCGGAGCGAGGCACGTGGTTTCAGAATCACCGCAGCGTGTTTCCCACTTCGACGAGGGTTTGCGTCTCGAGCCTCGCCACCGGCGTCTACCCCCAAAAGCACGGCCTGCCGGGAAATTCGCTCTTCGCGCGCGAGTTGGGCGAAACCATCACCACGGGCCGCTACGAGAGCCTCCTCGCCTGGGAGCGCGCCCTGGGCGGGCGTCTTCTCTTGCGGGACACTTTTTTCGAGCGTCTCGGCGGCGGCGTCATCATAAGTGCTGCGTCGAGCGGTTCCGCTTGGCTTTGGAACGCGGGCCGGCCTGCGTGTCTGATCCATCCAAAGGCGACGCATCCCGCTGAATGGCGCGGAAAATTCGAGAAGGCGGCAGAAATCCCCGCCGCCGGTGAACCCGACCTTGCGCGCTGCGCTTGGGCGCTCGATTTCGCGCTCGATTACGTGATCCCCGAATTAGAACCTGCCGTGCTCGTGGTTCACCTGAGCGAGCCGGACAGCACCCAGCATCACCAAGGCGCCGCCGGGGCGGGTTATCTCGAAGCGCTTACGGGAGTGGATCGGTTGTTCGGCGCGTTCTGGGAGAGGCTGAGAAAAGAGCGCGATGATTTATTGCAGACGAATCTTCTTTTGTTCTCGGACCACGGAGTGGTGGCGACGGCGGGAATGATCGATTTGGAAGCCGAACTCGCAGACCTCCCGGGCCGCGGTGAGAGGTGGCAGGTGGCGCACAGCGAGGGGGCCGCCCTTTTTTACGCCGAATCGGAAAAAACGCTTTTGGAGCTTGTCGCGTTTTTGCGGACGAAGGATTGGGCGGGGCCTTTGTTTTCAAAAGGCGGCGAAGGAGCCGCGGGCGCGCTGCCGGGAACGATGTCCTTAAGGCTAGTGGGCTGCGGCGGACCCCGCGCGCCCGATTTGCTCATGGGCTTTCAGTGGGGCGATGGATTCTTGCGAGGTGAGAAGCGCGAGGGCGCACTTCCGGGCTGGGGATATTCATCGGCCAACAACAAGGGAAGCGGCGGAACGCACGGCTCGTGCAGCCCGTATGAACTTTGTAATTTCCTGATTGCCCAAGGACCCAGTTTTCCGGCGGGCGCGCGTGTGGACGCGCCGACGGGCAACATAGACCTGGCTCCCACGATACTCTCTCTCATAGGGAAAAAGCCGCCTGAGGGTCTCGATGGAGAGGCGCTCACCGAGGTTGCCAGAGCGCGAGGAAAAGAGCAGATTTACCGGGTTGAATCCAAAGATTTTGCGCAAACCCTCTCGCGCACGGAGGTAGACGGGCGGTTTTATCTCAATTTCGCCAGGCTGGAAAAAGCGTAATTTGGGGGTCATAAAAGGAGCGCGCGGTAAGGCCGACGGCGCGCTCCGGGCCTTTTGCTAGCGACTGGTGTCCGAATACGCGGCCCGCTCCTCGTCCTTGAAATCATCCATCAGATTGTGTCCACCCTCTTTGGCCTGCCGGATGGCGAAGATGGGAGGCGGTACATCCGGACGCCATTTGGTGGTCTCGGGCGGCTCGGGCCACTCATAGGGCAGGTGCCGGTAGTCGTTGGGTGACTGCGCTTCTTCCAGCACCCTCGCCATGTCCTCGCAAATCCTGCGCTGGCCGTCGTAATCGCCCACGAGGCCCAGTTGACGTCCGAAGGGATATTGGACGAACACCGCTCTGGGCACGCAGACACGCTCGGTGGTTTCTGGCACGTGGAGATGATGACGGTGGGAATGCCCGCCTTTTCGATTTCGCGCTGAAGCAGTCCGCCGGACCGGTTGCACAAGGGTCAGACCGGGTAGAGAAAAGCCACGTCCACGCCCCCTTCCTTCATCTTCTCGATCATCAGAGGTGCCGTGCGCTTCACCAGCGGGCTGAAATTCGGGATGTAGCCCATGATGGAATACAGCGTATCGGCCAGCGCGCCGATTTTTCCTTCCCTCTCGAAATCGAAAAAGATGTCGACCGGCCAGGCCACGTTTCTGTCCTCAGCCATGAACGAGGTGTCGACGTGCAGGTGGGAATACGCCACGTCGTGCTGCCCCGCCGTTTTGGGAATCTCCCGGTGGGTGGGGTCGCCCCAGGTGCCCTCGCGGTGTTCTCTCTCATAATCAAAGGAGACGTCGTCCTTCATGAAAATGCCGGCCGTGGAGACCAAGGTGACCTTGCATTGTTCGAGCGGTTTTTCCATCGGCGTCCAGGGCGTTTTGGCCCGGTCCGCATAGCGCTGCGCCAGGACGCGATCACGCGAGTCGGGGTGAAAATAGAATCCATCGACTTTTTCGATAGGCATGTTCATCCTCTGATTCATGGTCAGATCGCTCAGGCGGGAGATTTCTCCCTCATATCTTTTTAGATACATCAAGCCGTTTTCATAAGCCATGAAATCCTTTTATCATATTGGCATTGTTATGAATTATTCATTATTCCAAATTTGGTTCGGAATTTATCTTCTGCAGTATGTAATCGAAATGAAAGCGGATTCGTGAAACTATGGTAAATCCAAGGGAAGGAACGCCGACATGGTCTCGTTCCTTCCAGAATCCAGGTGAGGAGGGGTTCATGGCTCGCTTTTACGGCGTCGACGAAAAAGATATGACAGCCCGTCAGCGTGAAGTGGCGGAGCGGATGATCGCAGGTGGACGCGGCCATGCCTCGGGACTTATGGGGTTGTGGCTCCATCAGCCCGATTTTGCAGACCGCACCCAGGAGGTTGGCGAATACCTGCGTTTCAAGGCGTCGCTGCCAGGCAACATCAGAGAGTTGATAATCCTGACTGTCGCCCGCGACTGGCGCTGTTACCACGAGTGGCTCGTGCACGAGCCTATTGCGCGAAGGAACGGGTTGAGCGGCGACATAATCGAGTCCATCCGCACCGGACGCCCCCCGCATTTCGACGACGACACCGAAGCAGCGGTGTACGCCTATGTGAAGACCCTGCTCGAGGACCGCCGCGTGTCCGACGAGCAGTTCCATGCGGTGCGGGAAAGGTTCGGTGTTCCTGGCATCATTGAGATTTCGGGTCTCATCGGGCATTACATCATCGGCGCGGCAACTCTCAACGCGGCCGAGTTCGACCTTCCCTCCGGTGCTTCAGCGCCTTTCTAAGCCCATGACGAAATCTCTTACCCTCACTTTCGACAACGGCCCGTTTGCCGACGTTACCCCGCAGGTTCTCCGCGTGCTGGAGGAGAAGGAAGTTCTGGCCACTTTCTTTATGCTTGGCGAGAGGCTGGCGCTGCCGGACGGTCGTCCGCTTGCGCAAAGCGTGCTGGCAGCAGGGCACTGGATCGGGAACCACACCTGGTCGCATTCGGTACCGTTGGGCCGTCAGCCACTCGATGAGGTCGTCGAGCGCGAAATTCGCGGGACTCAAGCACTGATCGATGAGGTCGGCTCGAACCGCCGCATGTTTCGTCCCAAAGGCGATGGCGGCTTGTTGGGCGACCATCTGCTCAGCCCGCAGGCGCGGGACATACTCCTGGAAGATGGCTTCACCATGGTGCTGTGGAACAGCATCCCGCGCGATTGGGAGCAGCCGGACGGTTGGGTGGAAACGGCGCTCGAACACTGCGAGGGCCAGGACTGGAGCGTCATGGTCCTCCACGACATTCCCACCGGCGCCATGCGGCACCTCGGCCGGTTCATCGATGAAGCGCGTGATCGCGGTATCGCGATCAAACAGGAAATCTCGCCCGCGTGCATTCCGATTTCCGAAGGCTGCATTGTCGCTCCCATATCGCATTTCGTGGGAAACCCGGGTCCCGAATGACTATGAAGCTGCTGACGGATGTCCCTCGGCAGCGGGAAAAACGCAGAGCACACCGTGCGGCCGACTCCGCCGGATCTGCCTCTGATGAAGAGCGCAACTTTGGTGAAAAGGAGCAAACAATGCCTATTCCCTCTCCGGTCTTCTACCCACCGTTCAACATCACCCGCATCAGCCACACCGTTCTCACCATCCGTGATCCCGCGCGCAGCCGGGATTTCTATATGGAAGTGTATGGCCTGGTCGTGACGGAAGAGGACGGCGATGTCGTCTACCTTCGCGGTATCGAGGAGGCCTGCCACCACAGCCTCGTGCTCAAGCGCACCGATGCCGAACCGGTCTGCGAGGCCGTCGGCTTCCGTGTTCTGACGGAGGAAGAACTCGAAAAAGCCGAGCAATTCTTCATTGCCGAGAACCTCGCGCCAAGTTGGGTTGAAACGCCCTATCAAGGCCGGACGCTCCGGGTTTCCGACCCCAGCGGGGTCCCGTTGGAATTCTGCGCCCGCATGGACCGCGTCAATCGCGCCGATTCGGATCACAACGCGCACAAAGGAGCCTGCGGTCTGCGCTTCGATCATATGCAGCTCCACGCAGCCGACGTTGTGAGCGCGTTCGACCTTTACAGCAGGCTCGGTTTCAGGGTCAGCGACTATATGACGGCGCAAGGAGGGAACAACGTACTGGGGGTCTTCTCTTACCGCAAGGACATTCCCTGGGATATCGTTTTTCTTACCGGTCGGGGGCCGCGTATGCACCACTTCGCTTACGTCACGCGCTCATTTCAGAATATGATGCGCGCCTGTGATATCACCGGGCAAATGGGTTACGGTGACGCCGTGGAACGTGGCCCCGGTCGGCACACGATGGGGCACGTCCAGTATGTCTACATCCGCGACCCCGATGGCCACCGGTGCGAAATACTTCTCGATGCGCCGCATCAAATGCTGGACATGGAAATAGAGCCGGTGGAATGGGACGTTTCAGGTATCCATCAGGGAGGATGGGGCTTGCCCGCGCAACGGACCTGGTTCGAGGAGGCGTCGAACTTCCCCGGCGTTGAGACCGCCGCACCCGAAAACGCAGGCACGCCTTTCTCGTTGGAAGATTATGTGGAACAACGCGCAGCGCAAACCCGGGGGTCGCAGAATTAGGGTGTGGTTCATGTCATGGACCCCATGAGGCGCCTCGGAACAAAGGGCGTCCCGCCGGCGGGCTTGGTGATCCTGCGCCCGCTTCTTCTGGGTATGGCCCCCTCCGGGATAAATCTTCAATCAAAGCGCATACGAGCGGCATCGAACCGGTGCGTATTTGAGCATTAACCTGGCGGGGATGCGGGAGATGAGAAAATATAAGAATAAATGAATAAAACAGATAGATATCATATTCGAACGCACCACGGACAAAGTGATGGACTTGTTATTCCTGCTTTCTCTCTCGTTTTATCCACACGAGCAACACCGCGAAGGCGCCGCAGAGAAAAAACATGACGGCGAACATCGACAAGCCCCACAGATAGGAGCCGTGCAGGTCGAACAGGGCGCCCGTGGCCCATGGCCCCGCCGAACCCCAGAGGGCGAAGGCCATCATCACCACCCCGTTCACGCGCCCGAAGCCCGGGCCTTCAAAATAATCCGCCAGGATGGCCGAGCCGGTGGGCCGCATGAGGCCCAGGGCGAAGCCGTTGGTTATCGTGCCCAGGTAGAAGCGGATTTGAGGGTCGCCCTGCTCATAAGTGGCCAGAACGAAGGCGGAGACGATTCCCAGAGCCACGCCGATCATGAACGTCGGCACCCGGCCCAGCCTGTCGGAAACCGGGCTGATGAGGTTCGCCGCCATCTGGCAGAATCCCCATATGGCGAACAGGACGCTCGCGGCCTGGAGCGAGAATCCCTGGTCCGTGGCGTGAGGCACCAGATGGACGAGCATGCCCGAAAAGGCGTACGCCATGGGCAGAAACGAGCCAAGAAACAAGAAAAACGGCAGGTTGAATAATGGGACCTGCGTGTCGCCGGATGATGAAGGCGCTGGTTTCGGTGGTTGCTCATCCGGCGCGTCCCCAACGAAGGGGGCATCGGCGATGGTGCCTTTATCCGAGGGGTGGTCTCTGTGAAAAACGATGCAGATGGGGAGTACGATCAGCAGAGTCACCCCCGCCAGCGCCAGGTAGCTCATCCGCCAGCCCAGGGCCGCGATGAGGTAGGGGGTCGCGATGTTCAAGACGAAAGCGCCGCCCTGCGCCGTGTTGACGATGCCTAGGGCGAACCCTCTTTTTTTCACGAACCAGTTCGACAGCGTGGGCAGCTGGGCGACCCACGTGCCCGCGGCGAAGCCCGCGCACAGGCCGATGTACATGAGATAAAACTGCCACAGCGAGGTGATCCAGCTTCCGATGAGCAAGGAGAGGCCGAACACCAGAACGCCCGCCGACATCGTGGCGCGGATGCTCCAGCGGTCGGAGAGAATACCCGCCAGCGGCGAGATGACCGCCTGCGCCAGCATGCCGATGGAAAAAGCAGCAGCCGTCGCCCCCCGGCTCCAGCCCAGTTCGCCCGAGATTTCCTTGAAGAAGGGCCCGATGGTGGCGCGAAAGGCGATGAGCGTGATCATGGCGAGATAGACCACGGCCAGAACCACCCAACCGTACCAGAGGCGCGATTCGTCTCGCATGGGAGTCAATGTGCTAGCCGCGCTCTTCTGGCGGCATGCGCGAGAGGCTTACGACGAAAACCGCGCCCGAGGCGAACATGCCGCCCACGAGGAGAAAGCCCGCGTAGTAGTTTCCGTTCGCGTCAAAAAGCATCCCCGTCACGAGGGGGCCCAAAGCGCCTATGAGGGAGAAGACCATCATCGCGCATCCGTTCACCAGGCCGAAGCCCGGCCCCGCGAAATGATCCGCCAAAAGAGAAGACGCCGTGGGCCGGACGAAACCGAGAGCGAAACCTACCCCCATGGCGCCCGCGTATATTCGCCACTCGGGCGATGCGCGCGTGAAGGCGGCCAGGAGATAACACGCGGCCACGCCGCACACCACCCCCACCATGAAGGTGGGGAGCCTCCCGATGCGATCCGATACCGCGCTCAACCCGTTTCCCACGACGAGGGCCGCTCCATACAGGGCGAAGAGCGCGGCGCCCCCCGAGGGGGAGAAGCCCTGGTCCGTCGCGTGGGGGATCAAATGCACCAATACGGCGGTGAAGATATACGCGATGCTGCCGTAAATACCTCCGATCAGCATGAACCTGCGGGTGAAGAAAAAAGAGAATGAGAAGGCTTCTTTTTCCTTGCCCGCTGGAATGATGACGGCGCTTCTGACGCGGGCGCGGGAGAACTCCTCGGACGTGAGAAAGGGCGCGTCGGGAGCGGTTCGTTTCTCTCTGGGGTGGTCGCGCAACAGCGTCACGGCGAAGGGCAGCAGCAGAAGGAGCACGATTCCCGCCAGCGCGAGATAGCTCCCCCGCCAGCCGAGGCTCATGATGAGCAACGGGGTGAAAATGTTCACGATGGGCGCGAAGCCCTGGGCGGCGTGCGAGAAGCCCATGGCCAATCCGCGCTTCACGACGAACCAGTTCGAGAGCAGTTGCACCTGCGGCAGGTTGGCCGTGAAGGCGAAGCCTACCGAGAGCAGAAAATACATGGCGTAGAAATGCCAGAGCGCGCCGATGTAGGCACCGATGATGAGCGCCGCTCCGTTCACGAAAATACCCGCGCCGATCACCCAGCGCATGTTGAAGCGCTCGAGCACCCAGCCCGCGAGGGGGGCCACCACAGCCTGGCCGAGCATGCCCATGGTGAAGGCGGCGGCCGTCTGCGCGCGGTTCCAGCCGAACTCGCCGGAGATGTCCTTAAAGAAGATGCCGATAGAATTTCTGATGCCGATGACTACCGTCAGGATGATGAAGACACTGAGGAGGATCACCCAGCCGTACCACAGGCGCAGTACTTTGCTCATCTGGTAGCGCGAGGCGATCAAGATGAGGGATGGTTTTTGAGCGGATCTCCCACCCAAAACGAATAGCCGGAGTAGAATTTCTCCACCCGCTTGATGGCGTGATCGGAGATGCGAACGCCCTCGACGGAAACGTCCGTTACTCCCGGGTGCTGCATGAGCTTTTGCCGCACGCCCAGCGCGTAGGTGACGCTCTTGAGCATGCAGCCCCGGCACGCGCCCTCGAAGCGGAGTGCTACTTCCCCTTTTTCGCTCACGCGCTCGAGCGTGATGCCGCCGCCGTGAATCTTAAGGAGCGGGCGAATCTGCGTCTCGATGATGTCCTCGACGTCGGTGATGAGGGCGTCGTGCTCGTTCATCGCGATGCTCCGTTCCAGAGCTCTCGTTTCTTGGCCTCCACGTCCACGCCGAAGATACGCGCCTGGTTCAAGCCCAGGATATTGCGCTTGTCCTCTTCGGTAATTTGCGGATAGCCGTAGTCATCCTGCATGGATTCGGGGATTTCCATCTCCCATATCCATTCGAGGACGGGCCTCGCGTTTCCCAGGAGCGCCATCTCGGAACCCCAGAGAACTCTCTCGGAGCCCACGTCGCGCAGGAGCCGGCCCATCCATTCGGTGAAGGTTCTGGGCGCGATCATGGGCGTGTGGCCGATACCCGAGAGTACGAGAAAGACATTCTCGTAGCGGTTCGCCATCCAGACCACTTCTTCGAAATAGGGCACCGCCAGATGATGGATGCCGAAGAGCAGATCCGGAAAATCAAGAGCCGCGCCCTCGATGTCGAGCGGTGAGAGGTCGCGCAGCCTAGCCCGCGTTATCGGATTTCCCTTGTGGAACTGAAAGACTTTAATGCCCAGTTCACGCCCTTTTTCGTAGAGAGGGTAGGCGATTTCGGGGTCGTCGCACGCCCAGGATTTCCCGTCCACGTGGGCGTTGTAGATTTTCATGGATTTCGCCCCCCACTCCTTCACCTGGCGCTCCATCTCCTCACAGGCGGCGGCCACGCTCGGGTACATGGGGTCCACGGCCCCGCAGAACAGGCAACGCTCAGGATACGCCTGCGAGAAGGCATACTGCGCCTTCACGGGCGCGAAGCCGTCCTTGTAGAGGTCGAACAGGGGTACGGCCTGGGCCATCGCCATATCGGTGCCCGAATCCTCGAACACGAGGCGGCCCATGTCCTCGACGCTCCAGCGGCGCTTGAAGCCTTCCACCGGGTCCCACCCCGCGTATACGTCCGTGGGCGCGGTTTGTCTTCTGCGCAGCACCTTGCTCACGTGGTAGTGGCGGTCGTATTCGCTCTTCTCGGAGATGAGGTTCTCATCCGAGTAATCGTACATATGCACCACGTTGTCAAAGACGAATACGTCGTCGCGTATCATGGCGCGAGGCTCCTTGCAGGGAAACGGATAACCATCGCCAGATTAGCATACCGCGCGCGGCCGTGTCAGACGGGGGAGGGGTTTTCGGCTTGGCTTAAGACGGCGTTTTGGCGCAAGCCCCGTGAAACACCGTCGCCGTTGGACTTAGGCCTATTGTGCGCGTAGAAAAGGCCCTGGTTTTCATCGTATGGCGAATGGGTAGAGGAGTATGGAATGGACTGGGTAACGCTTGCCGTTATCGCAGCTCTCGCGCAGGTGCTCAGAAACGCGGCGATGAAATCCATCGGCCACAAGCTCGATGAGTACATCAACGTGTTGGGGCGATTCGCGTTCCTGCTCCCCTTCGCGGCCGTGGCGGTGTGGATGAAGGGCGTGCCCGAGATACAGCCCGGCTTCTGGTGGATTTGCATCCTGTTCGGCTTCCTGCAGACCATGGCCACGCTCTCGCTTTCGAAAGCGCTCTTGTACGGCTCGATGGGCGTGGTGACCTCGCTGTGGAAGCTCGCGACCATCTGGCTGGTGGTGCTCGCTTTCATCACGCTGGGCGAGGCGCCCTCGGCCTGGGGGCTTGTGGGCATCTTCGTCACCCTGGCGGGCGTCTACGGACTGAACGTCTCGCGTGCGCGAATCGGCTGGTTCGAGCCTGTTCGCGCGCTCTTCACCGACAAGGGGATGCGCTACACCGTGCTCGCCTCGCTGCTGTACGCGCCCTCGGTTATTACCTTCAAGCAGGCGGCAGTGCTCTCAGACGCGGCTTTCGGCACGTTCGCCACCTATGCGGCGGCGACGGTCGTTGTGTTGCCGCTGACCTTGTGGAAATCCGCCGAGCACTTCAAGGACGCCCCCAAACTCTGGAAGGGCTTCATTTCCCTGGGGTTGTTCGCCTTCATCGCGAGCCTCGCCCAGGCGGAGGCCTTTCGCCTCACGCTCATCTCCTATGTGGAATCGGTGAAGCAGGTCGAGATTCTCCTGGCCATCGGCATCGGCTACGTCTTCTTCAAGGAGCGCGAGCGCGTTCGCGAAACGCTCCTGGGGGGAATGGTGATTCTGGCGGGAATCATTTTGCTGATCCTGGGCGGGTGAAACTTCTTCGAGAAGATACACATTCAATATCACTTCCCGTTGAGGTCGATGACGATTGATAAGTGAGGGGAACCACTCCCCCCTTGAGGGGGAGTCGGTGAGGTAAGGGCATAAGCCCGTAAACGAACCGGTGGGGGGAGCTTTTGTTTTGGAACCGTACCCCCACCGCATCAGCCTTCACCAGAGGTTCGGCTTCTGCGACAATCCTTCCCTCTTCGGGGTTGTTGAAAAACCCCTGACTCTATGCTTGGATGTATGGATATTACGCGCCCGAGAAGGGAATATCCGCGATGTTGGGACGCAAGAACCGCGCCCAGATGGATTTGTTCATCACCGGTTCGCTGGAGAGGTTGATTCCCGAGGATCACATATTGGCCCGCGTGAACCGCGTTCTGGACCTGAGTTGGCTGCGCGAGGAAGTGGCGGATTGTTATTGCGCGGACAACGGCCGTCCTGGGATCGACCCCGAAGTGGCGGTTCGGTTGATGTTGGCGGGCCTTCTGCTGGGGTTCGTGCACGACCGTCGGTTGATGCGCGAGGCGCAGGTGAACATCGCGATCCGGTGGTTCATCGGTTACGGGCTGGAGGATCGGCTGCCGGATCATTCGAGCCTGACGCGGATACGGCAGCGCTGGGGGGAGGCCCGGTTCCGGGAGATATTCCGCCGCACGGTCCGTGCGTGCCTGGATGCGAAGGTGGCCAAGGCCGAAGTCGTGCACGTGGACGCCTCATTGATCCGCGCGGACGTGAGTTGGGAGAGTCTGGTGGAGCGTCACGTGGACGAGGTGATAGCGGAGAACCCCGTCGAGGAGGAGGCCGGGAAGAAGGGTGGAGGAGGCCGCCGTGGCGGGGGTTCCGGGAAGGTGAGCCGGACGGACCCGGACGCGCGGCTGGCGAGAACGGGCGGGGGATTCGAGCCGAGCTACAAGCAGCACGCTGTGGTGGACGACACGCGCGGGGTGGTGCTCGACGTATCGGTGACGGAGGGTACGGTGAACGAGCGTGAGGTGCTCGAATCGCAGGTGGAAGCGGTATGCGAGGTATCGGGGCGCGCGCCCGCGATGGTGACGGCGGACTCTGGCTACGCCTACTCGAAGGTCTACGCGGCCCTGGAGCGCCGGGGTGTGGCCGCGCTCATTCCGGCGAAGAGGGAACCCTCGCAGAGCCGTGTTCCGTTGCGCCTGTTCCGCTACGACGCGCGGCACGACATCGTGAAGTGTCCGCGCGGCAAGATACTGAGCCCCCGTCGGCCCGCAAAGGGGGGGCGTTATTATCGTTCGAAGACCCGTGATTGCGCGGGCTGCGCGCTTCGCGAGGATTGCCTGCCGAAGGCGTGGTCGAGCAAGGTGGTGTTGGTTCCGCATGCGTATCCGGCGCTGTTGCGCGCGCGCCGGCGCCATGCGCGATGGAGGGAGGAGGAGCGGCGGATGTACCGGCGTCATATGTGGCGCTCGGAGGGCTACCACGGCGAGGCGAAGACCTGGCACGGGCTTGCGCGCGCGGTGCGGCGCGGTCTTGAGAACATGAAGATACAGTCCTACCTGACGGCGGCGGCGATCAACCTCAAGCGGCTCTCCGCCGCACTTGCTGCAAGGTTATTCGCCCTCTGGAGGGCCTGGTCGGCCCGGGAAGAGCCTCTGTGCGTCCATCGCGGCCTCGCAAGCTGCGCGGGCTTCCTGTCCGCCGCCGCGTGACCCTCCATACCGCCCGCTCCCGAAACCGGGTTATTCAACAACCCCTCTTCGGTCAGAATTGACCCTCAAGGGGGGAGTGATTTTAGAGGCCGCGCTTTGGTATTTCTCTTGCGCGCATTCCCTCTTCAAAGCACGTCTTCGTCCTCGAGCAGCATCTTTGCCTTCGCGTCATTATCCGCGGTCAGGGCGACGTTCGCGTAGCCGGCATGACGGTTCAGTATGTGCATGCTCTGGATGTTAACCCCGGCCTGCTTGAATTTCTCCGCCACTTTGGCGAGAGCCCCTGGTTCGTCGCGCAGCCTGATGATCATCGCCTCATCGCTGATTGCCCGGAAGCCCGCGTTCTTGAGTACGTGCAGGGCGCGGTCGGACTCATCCGTGGTCAGGATGACGACGCCCTTCTCGCCTGCGACCTCGGTGTTCAAGGCTTCTATGTTGATGGACTCATCGGCCAGCGCCTTGCTGATATCCGCAATGACGCCGACCTCGTCCCGCACCGTGATGATGATTCGATTCATCGAAATTCCTCCTCAGGCCGTTTGCCTGTGTTGTAGTTTCACGCAGTCATCGACGAACTCGTTAATCATCTCGCGCGTGACGTGCGGCATGGTGATGATGTGGGCGATGTCTCCCAGCGGGGCGATTTGCCACTTGCGCAAGACCTCGCTCGGGGGTCTCGGGAAGACGACCGTCACCGAGTTCTTGTGACGCCATGCGGGAACGCCGCGTTCGTTGAAACGCTCGACCGCATACTCTGCGACCGCCAGCATCTCCGCCACGAGTTCTCGAAAACCGTCAAGGCCATAGCGCTCGAAGGCGTACCACAGCATGAGCGGCGTCAGCCCGCTGCGTGAGCCGGGCAGTGTGGTGTCGAGTACGCCCACGTATTCTATCGAGCGCGCGATGCGCGCCACGTAATCGCGCCTTGTCAGTACGACGCCGCAGGGCAGCGGGCAGCCGATGAGCTTGTGCCCGCTGATGGAGACGCTGTCGAAGCCCGCGTCGAAGCCATAGGGCTGGGGCTCCTCGACGAAGGGCAGAATCATGCCGCTCAGGGCTGCGTCCGCGTGAATGTAGGCGTTCGTGACCGCCAGGTCGTCCAGGATGCCGCGCACCTTGCTCACGTCGTCCACGGCGCCTTTCATCGTGGAGCCGATGTTCGCCATGAAGATGACCGGCGCATCGCGGTGGATGCGTATCGTCTCGTGGAGGTCCTCGTAGTCGATCTCTCCGTTCTCGCTGCTCTTGATCATGATGTTGCGCACGTTCAGTACGCGCAGGATCTTGAGAACGCTGTAGTGCGTATCCTGCGAGAAATACACCATGCCGCTCGGGAACAGTTCGCGACCCATATAGAGGCCGTACATGTTGCCTTCGGTTCCGCCGGAGGTGACGTAGCCCCAGGTCTGATCCTGTTCCAGGTGCATCAAAGAGGCGAACCGGGCGATGACCTCACGCTCAATCTCATGGGTGTTGCTGCGGAAATTGCTGTCGTGAAAGGGATCGCCCACGTTGTTGAGGCTGTATTCCAGAAAGGGCAGCAAATCCGAAAAATCGAAATTCTGGTTGCAGGGGTAGCCTACCTGCCGCTGCGCCAGAGCCTCGAAATCATGCAGCAGGGCGTCGAGGCGCGCCCGGGTTGGTGGATTTTGTTTGTTCATGGCTGAAACCCTCCTGCGCGCACGCGAGAGTGATGCCTCGGGTTTTCGTCCGGACGCCCCACCTTCCACAGCGATAGGCGGCGGATGAGGCGAAGGTGCTACAGGTTCAAGATACCCTATTTTCAAGGGAGGAAAAACACCAAAATTTCCAAGTGGAGGGGGCGATGTGGAATACATGTCCGGTGAAGTCGGGCCGGGTTTCGGTTTATGGCGCATCCGGGCGGCGAATTGTTGACACCACGGGATGCCAGCCGTAAGATGCGCTCGATTCGACGACCTATTCGACATAAGGAAAAAGTGCGCTTCTGAGCGCCGTGGGGGCGGGAAATGCCGGAAGAGTATTTGCCCATATTGATTTTGATAGCCCTGGCGGTGGCGTTCGCCATCATGAACCTCGGCATGACGTTCCTGTTGGGAAGGCGCAAGTCCACGGTGGAGAAAGACTCCGCCTATGAGTGCGGCATCGTGCCCCAAACGAACGCGCGCGGGCGCTTCAGCGTGAAATTCTTTCTGGTGGCGATTTTGTTCATCGTCTTCGACGTGGAGACCATCTTTTTGTACCCGTGGGCGGTGAACTTGAGGAGTTTGGGCGTATACGGGTTTCTCGCGATTCTGCCTTTCATGGCTTTGCTGGTGGCCAGTCTGATATACGAGTGGCGCAGGGGAGCGCTCGAATGGGACTAGAACAACAATTAGAAGGCCAGGTGGTACTGGGCCGCGCGACCGACGTCATCAAATGGGCGCGTAAGAACAGCCTGTGGCCCGCGCTTTTCGGGCTGGCTTGCTGCGCCATCGAGATGATGTCGACCTCGGCGGCGAAATACGACATATCGCGCTTCGGCGCCGAGGTGTTCCGCGCATCACCGCGCCAGGCGGATTTGATGATCGTGGCGGGCAGGGTGTCGCGCAAGATGGCGCCCGTGCTCCGGCAGATATACGATCAGATGCCCGAGCCGAAATGGGTGATTTCCATGGGCGCGTGCGCGTCTACGGGCGGGATATTCAACAACTACGCGCTCGTGCAGGGCGTGGACGAGGTGGTGCCCGTCGACATTTACGTGCCGGGCTGTCCGCCCCGTCCCGAAACGCTCATCGACGGGATCATGAAGCTCCAGGCGAAGATAGCGGATGAAACGCTCTACCGAGAGGATTCCAGCATCACCTCGCTTTAGATGATGTGCGAAAGTTCCCCACGCCATGTGAGTAGAAAGTCGACGCAAATGCGGGGTGAGAGCTTGTTCGTGAAGTGGATGTAAGCCTTTGGAAAATGAGGGGTTGAGCCGTTGAATGAAGAGGAGCAGGGGGAGGTCGAAGAGCCGACCGAGGAGCCGATCGAAAGAAAAAACCCCGACCTCGTTTTGTTGCAGGCGAAGATCGGGGGCGGCTTTCTCGGGGCGGGCGAGCATCGCGGCCAGATATCCACCCAGGTCGCGCCGGGCGCCTTGCTCGATGCGGTGCGATTCTTGCGCGATGAGAGAGGGTACAAGTTCCTGAGCTTCGTCTGCGGGGTGGATTGTCTGGAGTTGCCGGTTTCCTACCGGTTCAAGGTGACGTATTCGCTGCTGAATCCCGAAAAGTCGCGGCGTCTGCGCATAGAAGCCCCCTGCGCGGACGATCTCGAGCCGACGATGCCCAGCATCTGCGGGATATGGCCCGGCGCGAGGCTCCATGAGTGCGAGGCGTACGACCTTTTGGGGATCAATTTCGAGGGACACCCCGAACTCGAGCGCATCCTCACGCCTGAGGGCTTCGAGGGCTATCCCCACCGCAAGGATTTCGACATCTCATCCGAGCCGGTGGCGTTCACCTTCAGGGATACGCCCGCGGGCAAGCCCAAGGCGGCGGAATAAGGATCACGGGAGCCTTCGATGGCCACGCAAGCGCAGCGCGCAGACCCACTCGACAGCGACATGCTCGGTCCGATACAGACCGAGACGATGACGCTCAACATGGGGCCGCAGCACCCGAGCACCCACGGGGTTCTGCGCGTGGTGCTCGAACTAGACGGCGAGACGGTGCTCTCGTGCAAGCCCATCATCGGCTACCTGCATACCGGCATCGAGAAGAGCATGGAGGAGAAAACCTACAACAAGGCCCTCCCCATGACCGACCGCATGGACTATCTGGCGCCGATGTCGAACAATCTGGGCTTCGTTCTGGCCGTGGAGAAACTCCTGGATATGGAGGTTCCCCGCCGGTGCAGGTATCTGCGCGTGCTGCTCGCGGAGATGACGCGCCTGAACAGCCATCTGGTCTGGCTCGGCACCCACGCGCTCGATCTGGGCGCGATGACGGTCTTTTTGTATTGCTTTAGAGAACGCGAGCAACTTCTCAAGGTTTTCGAGAAAGTCTCCGGCGTCCGCATGATGACGAGCTATTTCCGGGTAGGCGGCGTCGCGCGCGAACCCTACCCGACGTTTTATGAGGATTGCCGGGATTTTCTGGAACCCTTCTCCGATCGCGTGGACGAGTATGAGGAACTACTCACCAACAACCCCATCTACAGACGCCGCGCGCAGGGCGTTTGCGCCATGACGGTCGAGCAGGCTTATGACCTCGGCATCACGGGGCCGTTGCTCCGGGCCTGCGGCGTGCCCTACGACATCCGCAAGAACGAGCCCTACTCGGGGTATGAGGAGTTCGACTTCGAGGTTCCCGTGGGAGAGCGGGGCGACATTCTGGACAGGTATCTGGTGCGGATCGCCGAGATGCGCCAATCGCGGCGCATCGCCATGCAGGCGCTCGAGGGAATGCCCGAGGGTCCCCTCATGGCGGACAACGCCAAGGTGGTGCCGCCGCCCAAGGAGCAGTTGGCCCACGACATGGAGGCGTTGATCCATCATTTCAAGATATTCACCGAAGGCTACAGCGTGCCCGAGGGCGAGGTGTACCAGGCCATCGAATCCCCCCGGGGGGAGCTTGGTTATTACATCATCAGCGATGGCAGCCCGAGTCCTTATAAGGTAAAAGTGCGCGCGCCGAGTTTCGCGAATCTCCATACGCTCTCCGAGATCACCCGGGGCGGGCTGATGGGCGACGTCGTGGCCGCCATCGGCAGCATCGACATCGTGTTGGGCGAGATAGATCGTTAGAGTGAAATAGAGGATGGCCTCGTTTTGGCGTTGATACGGTTTCCCCATTCCGAGCAGGAAGAACGCTTCGAGTTCTCGCCCGAGAACCGCGCGGAACTCGAGCGCGTCATCGCCAAGTATCCGGTGAAGCGCTCGGCGCTCATCCCCGCGCTCCAGTTGGCCCAGAAGCAGGCGGGCTTCATCACCAGCGCGGTGATGCAGCACGTGGCCGAGATTTTCGAGGTTTCTCCCATGGAAGTGTGGGGCGTGGTGAGCTTTTACACCATGCTCAAGACCCAGCCCATCGGGGAGTACCACGTTCAGGTGTGCAACAACCTCTCGTGCGCCCTCATGGGAGCAGGCAGGCTGTTGCGCGAGATTGAAAACCGCCTGGATTGCCGGGCCGGACACACGCGCGAGGACGGGAAATTCTCGGTCGAGGCGGTCGAATGCCTGGGCGCTTGCGGCGGCGCTCCGTGCGTGCAGATAAACGAAGATTATTTCGAGTGCGTCACGCCCGAGATCATGAACGATATCTTGAGCGCGCTGGAAAAAGGCGAGTCCGTCTCGCCCATCGGGGCGGACGAGGTGGCGTCGCCCGCACTGGCCGGGGCTGAAGAAACAGACGGCGAAGGCCAAGGCTGAGGGTCTGAAGATGGCGTTGGTTTTAGAAAAAATCGTGACGGGCCGGTTCGATAATCCCGATGCGCCGCATATCGCGGGCTATGAGGCCTCGGGCGGCTATGAGGCGATAAGACGCCTTCTGGGCGGTGTCGAACCCGCAGACGTCATCGAACTCGTGAAGTCCTCGGGCCTGCGCGGGCGAGGCGGCGCCGGGTTTCCTTGCGGGCTCAAGTGGAGTTTCGTGCCCCAGGTGGACGGGCCGAAATACCTGGCCGTCAACGCGGACGAGGGAGAGCCCGGCACGTTCAAGGATCGAGAGCTCATGCTGCGCGACCCGCATCAACTCATCGAGGGCATCCTCATCGCCTGCTACGCGGTGGGAATCGAAAAGGCCTACATTTACATTCGCGGCGAATTCGTCGCCCCCTGGCGCGCGGTGGAAAAGGCTCTGGCCGAAGCCTATGAGAAGGGCTACGTCGGCCGGAACATCATGGGCAGTGGTTTTTCGTGCGATATCTACACCCACCGCGGAGCGGGGGCCTACATCTGCGGCGAGGAAACCGGGCTTTTGGAATCGCTCGAGGGCAAGCGCGGGCATCCGCGCCTCAAGCCGCCGTTTCCGGCGGTCGTCGGTCTGTATGCGCGGCCCACGGTCATCAACAACGTGGAAACGCTCGCCAATCTCCCCCACATCGTGAACAAGGGGGCGGAGTGGTTCGCAGGCATCGGAATCGATGAGAAAAACTCGGGCACCCGCATGTACTGCGTCTCGGGCCACGTAGAGAAACCGGGCCTTTATGAGTTGCCGCTCGGCCTGACGTGCGAGGAGATGATTCACGAACACTGCGGCGGCATGCGAAACGGCGCGGCCTTGAAAGCGGTGATTCCCGGCGGCGCGAGCGCGCCCGCCCTCACCGCGAAGGAAGTATATGAAGACAAGGTGACGATGGATTTCGACTCCCTCGCCCGGGCGGGCAGCATGGGCGGCAGCGGCGGGGTCATCGTCATGGACGAGACAACGTGCATGGTGCAGGCCGCCGGCAGGCTCGCCGCCTTTTTCGAGCACGAATCCTGCGGACAATGCTCGGTCTGCCGGGAGGGAACCGGCTGGGTATCCGAGATTCTCGCCCGGATGGAGAGGGGCGCGGGAGTACCCGACGATTTGGAGACGCTCGCGTCGATAGACCCCAACATGCGCGGCAACACCATCTGTGTGCTCTCGGATGCGTGCGCCATGATGTTCGGCGCGTTTTTGACGAAATTTCACGATGAATTTGAAGCGCACATCTCTCTGGGCCGCTGTCCGCTGGACAGCCCGTATCCCGCCGCGACGTGATGGGGAAGAGGCGATAGATGTCGAATGAGCAAGTAACCTTCGTATTCAACGATCAGAGCATCACGATGGACAAGGGTCTGCCCGTCCTGGAGGCTGCGCTGCGCGTTGGCGCGCACGTTCCGAATTTTTGCTATCACAAGAATCTCTCCATCGTGGGTCAGTGTAGGGCCTGTCTCGTGGAAGTGCTCGACGCGGGCAACGGCAGGCCGATACCGAAACTACAGGCCTCCTGCGCCACGCCGGCGGCCGAGGGCATGGTAGTCAGTTCCGTGACCCCGCGCGTTATCGAAGCGCAGGAGGGGGTCTTTGAGTTTTTGCTGAAAAACCACCCGCTCGATTGTCCGGTGTGCGATCAGGGCGGTGAATGTCCCTTGCAGGATCAGACCATGGCCTACGGCAAGGCGATCAGCAGGACGCATGAGTTCAGGCGCATTTATCCAAGCAAGGAGATCAGCGCCTTCATCAAGCCCGAGATGAACCGCTGCGTGCACTGCACCCGGTGTATCCGCTTCACCGAGGAGATCGACGGCGGGGCGGAATTCGGCTGGGCGCAGCGGGGCGATCTCACCGAGGTGGGCGTCTATGAGGACCTGCCCGTGACGAGCGTCGTCTCGGGCAACGTCATCGACATCTGTCCCGTCGGCGCGCTTACGGACAACAAATATCGCTTCACCGCGCGCGTGTGGGAGATGCAGGAAACCCAAGGCCCCTGCACGCTTTGCAGCGTGGGCTGCCGCCAGGGCGTCTGGACGAAAGACGGCGAGATCAAGCGCGTGACGGCGGCTGAGAACGAAAAAATCAACGACACCTGGATTTGCGACGTCGCGCGCTACGGCTGGAGCGGGGCGCACGGAGAAGGGCGAATCACACAGCCGATGATCAGAAAAGACGGTGAACTGACGCCCGTCGGCTGGGCGGAAGCTATCGGAGAGGCGGCGAGAGACTTCGGTGCTCTCATAGAGCAAGCGGGCGGCGGCGCTATCGCCGGGCTGGGCGGGGCCTCTTCCACGAACGAGACCGCGTATCAGTTCGGCGCCTTCATGCGCTCGGTTCTGGGAACCAACCACCTCGACAGCCGGATTCACACGCGTGACATCGTACAGACGGACTTACAGCGCGCCGCCTTTGGCGGCGTGGGCGGCGTGGGTTCCATCGAGGAGTTGGGCCGCTCGAAGGCCGTCGTCATCGTGGGCAGCGACCCCTTCACGCAGCATCCCATACTCGCGCTTCAGATCAGAAAAGCGCACCGGGCGGGCGCGGTCATCATCAACGTGAACCAAAGGCGCATCGATTTGCGCGTTCAGGGCAGGGTGCATCATCTGGTGCCGGTGCTGGGGGGCATTTCGCGCACGCTGCGGGCGCTGGCGACATACCTCGTGGACGGCGGCGCGAGACCCGAAGGAGCGAACGCGGAAGAATACGCCGCGCTCCTCGATTCCTTGGACTTGAACCGCCTGTGTGAAGAGGCGGACGTGGCGCCCGAGGACCTCATGGCCGCCGCCCGGGCGATTCTGGTGGCTGATGGCGGCGTGAGCATACTCTCCGGCCCGGGGGAGACGGGGAAGGTCGCCGTTTCGGAGGCGATCAATTTGGGACTGTTGCTCCGCGCCAACATGCTCTTCGCCACCGGCGCGCCGAACTTACAGGGCGCGGTGGACATGGGCCTGCACCCAGAGAGCCTGCCCGGCGGCGACTTGTCGGATGAGGGTGTGCGCGCCGCCTGCGAGGAGGCGTGGGGCAAGCCGCCCGCCGCGCAAGCAGGCAGAAACACGAGCGGCATACTGGGTGGACTCATGAGCGGTGAACTCAAAGGCCTTTATATTCTGGGCTGCGACCCGGTGGCGGAGTATCCAGACGGAGCGCGGGTGAGAGAGGCGCTGGAAAAGGCCGATTTCATCGTCCTGCAGACGTCTCACTTAAACGCCAGCGCGCAGTACGCAGATGTGGTGATTCCCGCGCCCACGTTGTATGAGGAAACAGGCAGCGTCACGAACTTAGAGCGCAGGGCGCAGTCGCTCCCTCGCGCGCTCAAGCCGATGATCGACAAGATGGCGCCAGAAGCCTGGCGGGCCTTCGCCGATATCGCAAAAGCGATGGAGCGGCCCTTACGGGCGAACTCGCTGGACAAGATTCGGATTCAGGCGCGCTCGCTCGTCGGTGATTACGCGGACGCCTTCGGCCGTATTCCCGATGTGGGTCTGCATCTGAGAAGAGAGGGGCAGCGCGCCTATCAGATCACGCAGATTCCCGAGAAAGAAACGCAAGAGCCGGGACTCAGGATGCTGTTGACGCCCGTCTTGTGGCTCTCGGGAGCCTATGCGGCCTCGGCCTATCATCTGGCCGACATGCCCGGCGCCGCCCTCGCCATCTCGCCGAGCGACGCGGAGAATCTGGGCGTTATGGACGGCGAACTCGTGGAATTCGAAGTGGGCGGCGAGGTTGTTCGGCTTCCCGTACACGTGGATAAGAATGCGCCCGTGGGCGTCGCCTTCGCGCCGGAGGGTTATTTGCGCGCGCATGGGGCCTCGGCGCTGAACACCGGCGGTGAGCCGGGCCGCCAGGGAGTTGAGATTCAGGCCCGTAAAGCGGAGAAACCCCAAGAGGTGGGCGTTTAGATGATTTCGTTGCTCATTATTATCGGGAAAGTGCTCGTGGGCTTCAGCGGGCTTTTGCTGCTCGCCGCCTACATGACCTGGATGGAGCGGCGCGTGTTCGCGCTCATACAGGTGCGCGTGGGGCCCAACCGCGTGGGTCCGGCGGGGCTTTTACAGCCCATCGCCGACGGGATCAAGCTCATGTTCAAGGAAACCATCATTCCCACCCAGGCGGACAAGGTGATTTACGTTCTCGCGCCGGCCATCACGCTCATTCCGGCGCTGGCCGCCTTCGCCGTGGTGCCCTTCGGTGATTCGGTGACGGTGTTCGGCCAGAAGGTGGATCTGGTGCTGGCCGACGTCAACGTCGGCATCCTGTACATCTTCGCCATGGGGGGCATCGGGGTGTACGGCATCGTGCTCGGCGCATGGGCGTCGAACAGCAAGTATCCGCTCATCGGCGGGCTTCGCTCCGCCGCCCAGTTGATCAGCTACGAACTCTCGCTCGGCTTGTCGCTTCTGGGCGTGGTCATGCTCTCGGGCACCCTGAGCCTCAAGGGAATCGTCGGGGGTCAGGCCGAGTTGCCCTATATTATCCTGCAACCCCTGGGCTTTTTGATCTTCGTCATCTGCATGTTGGCGGAGACGAACCGGGCGCCGTTTGATTTGCCCGAGGCCGAGAGCGAGCTCACTGGCGGATTTCATACCGAGTACAGCAGCATGCTTTTTGCGGTTTACTCCATCGCCGAGTACTGCAGCATGATTACGCTCTCGGCGGTGGGAGCGACTTTTTTCCTCGGCGGATGGCGCGGGCCGTTGCTGCCGCCCGTCGTCTGGTTCCTGATCAAGGTGCTGGCGTTCATGTTCTTCTTCATGTGGCTGCGCGCCTCCACGCCGCGCCTGCGCTATGACCAACTGATGGGTTTCGGATGGAAGGTGCTACTGCCCCTCTCCATCCTGAACGTGATGCTCACGGCCGGCGCCGTCGTTTTTATGGGCTAGCGGGCCGCTCGAAAGGGGGGGAGGTTTTATGTTAGGCGAGATTTGCAGGGGATTGTGGCTGACTCTCAGGCATTCCTTCAAAAGCCGCGTGACCGTGCAATACCCCGAGGTCAAAGAGGAGATGCCCGTGGGCTACCGCGGCCTCCACAAGCTGCTGCGCTGGGAGGACGGCCTGGAGCGCTGCGTGGGGTGTAAGCTCTGCTCCGCGGCGTGTCCCGTGGACTGCATCTACGTGGAATCGGAGGAGAACGACCCCTCCGCGCCCACCTCGAAGGGCGAGCGCTACGCCAGCATTTACGAGATCAACGAGCTTCGCTGCATTTTTTGCGGATACTGCGAGGAGGCCTGCCCGGTCGGCGCTGTCGTACTGGGCAACGAATATGAATTCTGTGAGGACGATCGGGGCAAGTTCCTCTACGAGAAGGGCGATTTGCTCGTGAAGCGAACCGAGGATTATCCGGAGCTTCATGCCCGCTATGACGAGAAAAACCTGCTGACGTATGTATAAGGTTCGATTTCAGGCGGGCGCTCGCCCGCTGGAGGATGGGCGGTAGTGGCCAGTTCCTTGTTTTTTTATTTCCTGGCGGTGGTGACGACGGTGGGCGCGATAGCAGTCGTCGCGTTTCCCAGCCCGCTCTACAGCGTGCTCGCCCTGATACTGACCTTTCTGGGTCTGGCCGGGTTGTACCTCTCGCTTCACGCGCAGTTCGTCGCCATCGTTCAGGTGATCATCTACGCCAGCGCGATCATGATGCTCTTCCTGTTCGTGGTGATGCTGATCAACCTGGGCCGGGAGGAGAAAAGAGAGTTGCGCCTGCCCGGTCAGAAGATGCTGGGCGCTATTGCGGGGCTCGCCGTTTTCAGCGTGCTGCTCAAGGTATTCCTCTCCACCTCCCTCATGACGGGCAAGAAGGGGAGCTTTCCGCTCGAGCGGGTGAGCGAACTGGGCAACACGCAGGTGATCGGAAATCTCTTGTTGACGGATTACGTCCTGCCGTTTCAGGCCATGGGCGTTTTGTTGTTCGTGGGAATCGTCGGCGCCGTGGTACTGGCGAGCAGGCGAAGCCGCTAGGAGGGGTGGGACGTGGCGCCACTCGAGCATTACCTGATTTTGAGCGCGATCCTCTTCTCCCTGGGGATCGTCGGGGTCGTGGTGCGCAGAAACGCCATCGTCGTCATCTTGTGCATCGAGTTGATGATGAACGGTGCGAATCTGGCGTTCGTGGCGTATGGCCGCTTCCTGGATTCGATGGCGGGGCAGATGATCGTGTTTTTCGTGATGGCGGTGGCCGCTGCGGAAGCGGCTATCGGGCTGGCCATCGTGGTGCTGATCTACCGCAACCGCGAATCCACCGACTTAGACGAAATCAATTTACTGAAGCTATAAGAGCAAGGAATCATGGATAGTCTGACACTCATATTGGCGTTCCCCCTCATCGGCGTGCTGGTGAACTTCCTCTTCGGCTGGAAGCGCGGGGAGAAATTCGCCGGCTGGACCGCGACGCTGGCGATGGCGCTCGCGTTCGCGGCGTCGCTCCTGAGCTGGCTCCGCCTTCTGGGGATGCCCGAGAAGGGGCGGCTCATCCGCGTCGTCTTGTTCGAGTGGATCCCCATCGGCGCTCTCGAGGTCAACGCGGGCTTCGCGCTGGATCCGCTCTCGGCCGTCATGGCGCTCGTCGTCACCGGCGTCGGGACGCTGATCCACCTCTACTCGATGGGCTACATGTACGGCGATCGCGGCGTGGTGCGCTATTTCATCTATCTGAACCTCTTCTCGCTCTCCATGCTCACGCTCGTCTTGGGCGATAACTTCGTGGTCATGTTCGTGGGCTGGGAGGCGGTGGGGCTTTGCAGTTATCTGCTCATCGGTTTCTGGTACGAGCGCAAGGCGGCGGCCGAGGCCGGCAAAAAGGCCTTCATCGTGAACCGGGTGGGTGATTTCTGCTTCCTGATAGCGCTTTTTTACATCTACAGCGTCGTCGGCTCGCTGGATTTCTCGGTGGTGTTCGCAAAGGCCCCGCAGTTGCTCGGTCCCGAGAGCGCGGCGGCGACGATTATCTGCCTGCTGCTCTTCGGGGGCGCGACGGGCAAGAGCGCGCAGATTCCCCTTTACGTCTGGCTGCCCGACGCGATGGAAGGCCCCACCCCGGTCAGCGCCCTGATTCACGCGGCCACCATGGTGACGGCGGGCGTCTACATGGTGGCGCGAACGCAGGCGCTCTTCGAACTCTCTTCCACGGCGATGCTGGTCGTGGCCGTCATCGGAGCGCTCACGCTGTTGATGGCGGCGTCCATCGCCCTGGTTCAGACCGACATCAAGAAGGTGCTCGCCTACAGCACGGTGAGCCAACTGGGCTATATGTTTCTGGCATGCGGCGTGGGGGCGTTCTCCGCGGCGATTTTTCACCTGATGACCCATGCGTTCTTCAAGGCGCTTTTGTTCCTGGGCGCGGGAAGCGTGATTCATGCCTTGGACGGCGAGCAGGACATTCGCAAGATGGGCGGACTCCACGCGGCGCTCCCGCGAACGAGCAACACCTTCCTTATCGGCGCACTGGCCATTGCAGGCGTATTTCCCTTCGCGGGTTTTTTCAGCAAGGACGCGATTCTCTACGCCGCCATGACGGCCGAGCGCGGCGGCATTCTCCTGTGGCTCGCCGGTGCGGCCGGCGCGCTGATGACCGCGTTTTACATGTTCCGGCTCCTGTTCCGGGTTTTCTTCGGCGCATGTAAGCTGAGCCTCGCGGAGCAGCAGAAAGTCCATGAGTCTCCCACCAACATGACGCTTCCGCTCCAGGCGCTGGCGGCGCTCTCTATCGTCGGCGGCTGGGTGGGGATTCCCCTCATCGCGGGAGCGAACGTTTTCGGAGATTTCCTCGCTCCTGTTTTCGGCGGCCACGTGGAGGCGCATCATGAGGTGGTGTTCGAGATTCTGATGATGGTGTTCTCGCTCGCCATCGCCTTCATCGGCATTTACGCGGCTTACAATTTGTATGTCTTGAAAAACGACGGCGGCAGCGCCTACGCGGAGCTCTGGCCGGGTATCCACCGTCTTTTGTTGAACAAGTATTACGTGGATGAGATATACGACGCCTTGATCGTTCAACCGGTGAAGCGGGCGTCGATTTGGTGCTGGAGAGTGTTCGAGGACGGCCTGGTGGACGCGGCCGTGAACGGGGCGGGCTTTTTCGTGCGATCCCTGGGCGGCGTCCTGAGGCATCTCCAGACGGGCTATGTGAAGAGCTACGCCGTTTCGATGCTGGTCGGCGCGCTGGTGATTTTGCTGTATCTCACGGCGAGCTGATGATTTTTTCGATTCTTTGAGGAGCGTGAGGGGCGAGTGCCTGGAATAATCACCTCGATTTTGTTTTTGCCCATGCTCGGGGGTCTGCTGCTTCTCTTCGCGCGCGAGGGCGCCCGCAAGGGAAGCGGAGGCGTTCGCGCGTTCGCGTTGGCGGTGTCCCTGGCCACGTTCGCCCTCTCGGTGGTGATGTACGTGGGCTTCAGGCCCGGGTTCGCGGGCATGCAGTTCGTCGAGCAAGCCGAGTGGATCCCGAGATTCGGGATTGCATACAAAGTGGGCGTGGACGGCATCAGCCTCCTGCTCGTGATGCTGACCACCATTCTGACGCCCATCGCGATTCTCTTCTCCTTCGATGACGTGCGGAAAAAGACGCGGCTTTACTATATGTCCCTGCTGTTTCTGGAGACGGGGATGCTCGGCGTGTTCTTCGCGCTCGATTTCTTCTTGTTCTACGTCTTCTGGGAAGGAATGCTGATTCCGATGTACCTCATCATCGGGGTCTGGGGCGGAGACCGCCGGATTTACGCGGCCGTGAAGTTCTTCCTCTACACCATGGCCGGAAGCGTGCTGATGCTCGTGGCGATCATCTGGCTGTATTTCGCGAGCGGGGTCGGCACGTTCGACATCCTGGACCATCTCCGCGAACCGGTGGACGTCGCCCTTCAGCCGTGGCTGTTCGCCGCGTTCGCCATATCCTTCGCCATCAAGGTGCCGATTTTCCCGTTTCACACCTGGCTGCCCGACGCCCACGTGGAAGCGCCCACGGCGGGAAGCGTCATCCTCGCCGGCGTCCTTCTCAAGATGGGCACATACGGCTTCATGAGGCTGGCGATGCCGCTGTTCCCGACGGCGGCGCGCGAGTTCGCGTTTCTCATCATATGCCTGGCGCTGGTGGGGATCATCTACGGCGCGCTCATGGCCATGGTGCAGACCGACGTAAAAAAACTCGTGGCCTACTCCTCGGTGAGTCACCTGGGCTTCGTGATGCTGGGGCTGTTCTCCTTCAACCTTCTGGGCGCCTCGGGAAGCGTTTTGCAGATGGTGAACCACGGCATCAGCAGCGGGGCGCTCTTCCTGATCGTGGGCTTCATCTATTCGAGGAGGCACACGAGGCTTATCGAGGAATTCGGCGGCCTCATTCGGGTGATGCCCGTGTTTTCGACGTTTTTCATCATCACGGCGCTGAGCAGCATCGGCCTTCCGGGACTGAACGGTTTCGTGGGCGAGTTCACGATTCTGCTGGGCGCGTTCGAGCGCAACGTCTGGTTCGCCGTATTCGCGGCCCTAGGCGTGGTTCTCTCGGCGGTCTATATGCTCTGGATGCTCCAGCGCGTTTTGTTCGGCGAGGTGAACGTGCGGGCGAACCTGGGGCTTTCCGACATGAACAGGCGTGAGTGGCTCGTCATGCTGCCCATGGTGGCCCTCATGTTCTGGATCGGGCTTTATCCCAAACCATTATTCAACCGCATCGAGCCCTCGGCCAAGGCCTGGCTCTCGCAGGTGAACCGGCGGGTGCTGCGCGTCGAAGCCGCGCCTGAGCGGAAAATACAAAAGAGCGTGATCGCTCATGTTCAAAGAGTTGAGGTGAAATAACTTTGGATATCGTTCATCCTACGATCCATTGGGGATATCTGCTGCCGGTGATTCTGCCGGTGGGTGGTGCGGTGCTGGTGCTGATGTGGGATGCTTTTTTCTCTAGAGGCGAGCGCTCCGCCATCATCGCCATCACGCTGGCGACACTGGCCGCCGCTCTGGGCGTGACGCTTGGTACGCGGGCTCTACCCGGTCTGGCCGCATCGTTCGGCGGCATGTATCTCTTCGATGGGTTCACACAGTTCTTATACGTCGTCATCTTGTTCGCGAGCATTTTCTCGGTGCTCATCGCCGCGGCGCAGCGGGAGTTGGACGATACCCCGGCGGGTGAGTATTTCGGCCTCATCCTCTTCGCCACCTCCGGCATGATGCTCATGGCGGCGACGCGAAACCTGCTGATGATCTTCGTGGGTCTCGAGGTTTTCTCCTTGTCGCTCTACGTCCTGGCGGGTTATTTGCGCGCCCGTCCGGAGGGTAACGAGGCGTCCTTGAAATACTTTCTGCTCGGCTCGTTCGCCTCTGGCTTTCTGCTCTACGGCATGGCGCTCGTCTATGGGGCCACCGGCTCGGTCGATTTAATCGAAATAGCGACGCGGCTTCACGAGAATCCCGCCTCGCGAGGAGCAGTCTTCCTGATAGGTCTGGGCTTCATGGTGGTGGGTCTGGGCTTCAAGGTGGCCGCCGCGCCGTTCTACATGTGGACGCCGGACGTATACGAGGGAGCGCCCACCGCGGTGACGGCGTTCATGTCCGTGGGTCCGAAGGCGGCGGCATTCGCCGCGTTTTTCCGGGTTTTTCTCTCGGCGGGCGACGCCGGCGGGAGTTTCGATTCGGTCTTGTGGGTGATGGCCGTTCTCACGATGAGCCTGGCGAACCTCGTCGCCATCTGGCAATCCAGCGTGAAGCGGATGCTCGCCTATTCGAGCATCGCTCATGCGGGCTATCTGATGGTCGCGCTCGTGGTCTCGCGCTCGAGCCCGGAGTTGGCCACGAGCGGATTCCTGTACTACATGCTCGTCTACGTTTTCATGAACATGGGCGCTTTCTGCGTGCTCGTCCTCATCTCGAACATGCGCGAGGACGGCGGCACGCAACTGGATAATCTCGCGGGTCTGGCCTCCTTCCGGCCCGGGCTGGCGGCGGCGATGGCCATATTCATGGTGTCGCTCGCCGGCCTGCCGCCCACCGGGGGTTTCGTGGCGAAATTCCATGTTTTCAGCGCGGCCCTGAAGGGTGGATATGTCTGGCTGACCGTCATCGCGGTGCTCAACAGCGTGGTGGCCGTGTACTATTATCTGAGGCTCGTCGTGGTGATGTATATGCGCGAACCCGAAGGCGGAGCCACGAGGCGCGGCCCGCATCCGGGTTGGTCCTATGCGCTTGCGGCGCTGACGCTCGCTGTCGCTAGCACCCTGCAACTGGGGATTTTCCCCTCCTCGGTGCTCGATTTCGCGCATCGCTCCACGGTCTTTTTTAATTGACCCCCAGGGGTTGGTTTTTGGGCTGTCGCCATGATATAAGTCATGGCGGTTTATTCGGTTTCAGGTTTTTGTTCCAGGGGTATTCGAGGGAAATGTCCGCCTCGCGGCAGCGATGAGGGCGGTGCATTTTTCATCACCCCTGGCTAGTTGTGTTTTTGTGGGGGCCACGCATGGATGCGATGGAGGTTGTAGGCGCTTTTTTCAGGGATTATGAGGTCATCAATCCCTATATCCCCATATTTTTGTTCACGCTCATGGCGTTCGCATTCGCCGCGAGCGTACTGATTGTCGCGCTGGCTATCCGCCCCAACTTGCCGGATCCCGAGAAGAACTCACCTTACGAGTGCGGCATGCCCCCCCTGATGGAGGCGCATGAGCGCTTCTCCATCCGTTTTTATTTACTGGGCATACTGTTCCTGCTTTTCGACGTGGAAGCCTTGTTCCTCTTCCCCTGGGCGGTGCGATTCGACGCCCTCGGATTGTTCGGATTTATCGAGATGATGCTGTTCATCGCCATCTTGTTGGTGGGTTATTTCTACGCTTGGAAAAAAGGAGCGTTGGAGTGGGCATAGTCGAGGGTAAATTCAGCGACAATTTCATCACGTCGAAAGTCGACAGCCTGGTCGCCTGGGCGAGGAAAAGCGCGCTTTGGCCGATGACCTTCGGTCTGGCGTGCTGCGCCATCGAGATGATGGCCTCAGGTGCGGCGCGTTACGATTTTGATCGTTTCGGCGTCATCTTCCGGGCCACGCCGAGGCAGTCCGACGTGATCATCGTGGCGGGCACCGTCACCCACAAGATGGGGGATGCGATTCGCAAGGTCTACGATCAGATGCCCGAGCCACGCTGGGTGATCGCGATGGGCAACTGCGCCACCTGCGGCGGCCCGTATGCGAACTATGCGGTGATGCAGGGAGTGGATGAAATCATCCCGGTGGACGTCTACGTTCCGGGTTGCCCGCCCAGGCCCGAGTCCTTGATGTGGGGCGTCATGCAGCTTCAGAAAAAGATTGAACAGGAAAAATACATCCGCAGGTAAAAGCCATACGGCGGACTAAGGGAAGAAGATGCCGGACGAAGTGGTGGAAAACAGCGAACAGGCAAATGGCGCGCCGGATTCCGATGAATCCCCCGAAGAGGTGAAGACCGCGCCCGGTGAGGATTTGAAAGAACTGGTGGAATCGAAGTTTCCGGGCGCCGTCCTGGAGCAAAGCGCCTATCGGGACGAGGAGGACGAGGCGACGTTCGTGATAGGACTCGATTCCCTCCTCGGCGTGGCCACCCATCTGCGCGACCACGGAGATTCGCATTTCGAACTCCTCACCGACCAGACCGCGGTGCACTACCCGGAGGCCGAAAATCCTCTGGAGGTGCTGTATCACCTCTATAGCATCGAGCATAACCGCAGGCTTCGCCTGAAGGTGCGGATCAAGGATGGTCAGTCCGTGCCAACGGTTTCGGGAATATGGAGCAGCGCGAACTGGATGGAGCGTGAGGTGTACGATTTGTTCGGCATCGAGTTTCAGGATCATCCGGATTTGCGGCGGATACTCCTGCCCGATAACTGGGGCAGCCATCCGATGAGAAAGGACTACCCGCTCGAGGGCAGGGGAGAGCGGATTTACACCAAGCCGAAGCGCAAGGAAATCGGTGATTAGGGCAGCGTATTTTGAAGGAATAAGGGTATGGTCGGCGTAGCGAATACGTCTCGCATCGAGCAGAGCATCCTGCACGGGACAGAAGAACTCGTTATCAACATGGGTCCCCAGCACCCGAGCACGCACGGTGTGCTCCGGGTCATCCTGAAGCTCGACGGCGAGACGGTGAACGATCTCGACTGCGATATCGGCTACCTGCACCGCGGCACGGAGAAGATTGGCGAGAACATCACCTACACGATGTTCATCCCGTATACGGATCGCCTCGACTACATCGCGGCTCCCTCGAACAATCTGGCGTGGGTCACGGCGGTGGAGAAATTCTTCGACTGGGAGATCCCCATGCGGGCGCAGTACATCCGCTCGATGGTGGGGGAACTCTCGCGCATCGCCAGCCACCTGCTCTGGCTCGCCACGCACGCCCTGGACATCGGGGCGATGACGGTTTTCCTGTGGTGCTTCAGGGAGCGTGAGATGGTGCTCGATCTCTTCGAGACGGCGTTCGGCGGCCGCCTGACGGTGAACGCCTTCCGTCTCGGGGGTCTGCACGAGGACGTGCCGGATAAGTTCCTGCAACTCACGCAGGAGTTCATCGACATCTTCCCGAGCCGCATCGACGACTACGAGACGCTGCTCACCAACAACCGCATCTGGCTGCAGAGGACGCGCGACGTGGGCGTCATCTCCGCCGAGGACGCGCTGGACTTAGGATTGACGGGCCCGATCATCCGGGGCAGCGGCGTGCGTTGGGACTTGAGGCGCGCCAAGCCCTACGCGGCGTATCCCTATCTCGATTTCATCGTGCCCGTCGGTGAGAACGGCGATATCTATGATCGGTATCTGGTGCGCGTCGAGGAGATGCGCCAGAGCACCCGCATCATCCAGCAGTGCCTCAAGCAGCTTCCCGGCGGGCCGGTGAGCTGCAAGACGCCGCGCACCATCAAGCCCCCCGAGGGCGAGATCTACCACAGCATTGAAAATCCCAAGGGCGAGTTCGGTTTTTACATCGTGAGCGATGGGACGACGACGCCCTATCGCGTGCGCATTCGGCCGCCCTCATTCATCAACCTGGGCGGGCTGAAGAAGCTGTGCATCGGGCAGTTGGTCGCAGACGTGGTGGCCATCATCGGAAGCATCGACATCGTGTTGGGCGAGTGTGATCGGTAAGGAGTAGTTTCGTTGGACATGGCACTTGAAGTCGCGGTCGCCGCGATAAAGATATTCATCGTGCTGAACGTGGTTCAGCTCGTGGCGGCGTATCTGACGTATACCGAGAGAAAGGTGATCGCGCACGCGCAGATGCGCCTCGGGCCGATGCGCGTGGGCTGGCACGGCCTTCTCCAGCCGATAGCGGACGGGCTGAAGCTGTTCCTGAAAGAAGACATCATCCCCGACAAGGCGGACCGGATCGTGTTCGTACTGGCGCCCATCATGGTGCTGGTGCCCGCCTTCGTCGTCTACTCGGTGCTGCCCTTCAGCGCGACGTTCTATATCACGCAGGTGAACATCGGGCTGTTCTTCATCCTGGCGATCAGCTCGCTCGGCGTGTTCGGCATCGTGATGGCGGGATGGGCCTCGAACAGCAAATACTCGCTTCTGGGCGCGCTCAGGAGCGCGGCGCAGATGCTGAGCTACGAGATTTTCCTGGGTTTCTCCGTCATCGGGCCGCTGATGCTCGCAGGCACGCTCAATATGCAGGGGATCGTGCACGCCCAGAGCGACGTGTGGTTCGTGTTCTATCAGCCCATAGCGTTCATGGTCTTCTTCATCGCAGCGCTTGCGGAGACGAACCGCGTGCCTTTCGATTTGCCCGAGGCGGAAACGGAACTCGTGGCGGGCTTTCATACCGAATACAGCGGGATGAAGTTCGCGTTCTTTTTCCTGGCGGAATACGCCAACATCGTGGTCGTCTCGACGGTGGGCGTCACGCTGTTCTTCGGCGGATGGCAGGGGCCGGACTTCATTCCGCTTCCCGGATTCGTCTGGTATGTCCTCAAGCTCGCCGTGATGATATTCGTGTTCATATGGCTGCGGGCGACGCTGCCGCGCTACCGCTACGATCAGCTGATGCGCGTGGGCTGGAAGTTCATGTTCCCGCTCGTGATGTTCAACATTTTCCTGACCGGATTCCTGAAGTACCTGTTCTTGTAAATCGCGGGAGAGACGCAGGGTGGAGCTATATTTCTTTTATTTGTTCGGTGGCGGGATGATTATCACCTCTTTGCTGATGATCACGCGCGCGAACGTGATTCACGCGGCCTTGTTGCTGGTGCTGACGTTTTTCTTCCTCTCGGGCATCTTCGTGCTGGCCGGGGCGGAGTTTCTGGCGGCGGTGCAGATTCTGCTCTACGCGGGCGGCATCATGGTGCTGTACCTGTTCTCGATCATGCTGATGAACGTGGAAGTGGCCGTCCGGATGCGGCAGTGGCACCGCCAGGGAATCATGGTGCTCGTGGCGGCCGTTTTGCTGGGTCTGGAAATATGGGCCGTGATGGGGGATGTGGAGTTCGCGACGCCCAGGCAATGGGGGTGGTCCATAGGAGCCACGCCGGGCAACGTCGAGGCCCTGGGCGCGGTCTTGTACACGAAATTCCTGTTCCCCTTCGAGGTGGCCTCCATCCTCCTGCTGGCCGCGATGATCGGCGCCATCGTCCTCGCGAAACGCACGATAGACCGATAGAGGGGAGAAAGAACCCGTTATGATACAGATGACTCATTATCTCGCTCTGGGCGCCATTTTGTTCCTCATCGGCGCGGCGGGCGTGCTGATGCGCCGAAACGCCATCATCATCTTGTTGTCCATCGAATTGATGCTCAATGCCGTGAACGTGACCTTCGTGGGCTTCTCGCGCCACTGGGCGGATATGACGGGCCAGGTGTTCGCCATTTTCGTCATCACCGTGGCGGCGTGCGAGGCGGCCGTGGGACTTGCGATTCTCATCGCCCTGAACCGCGACCGCACGATGGTCAACGTGGACGAAGTCAACCTTTTGAAGTGGTAGGGGAATCATGATCGAACTGGCTTGGCTCATTCCCGTTTTCCCGGTGATCGGGGTTCTGATCAACGGGTTGTTCGGAAGGCACGTGGGCGAGAAGGCGGGCCCCCTCGCGTCCGTCATGGCGGGCTTGTCCCTTCTCGTCGTGCTGGGCATAGCTTCTGAGATGATCTTCGGCGCGGGCGGCAGCCACACCATTCCGCTGTGGACGTGGGTGGAGGCGGGCAGCCTCAGCGTGTCGATGAGCTTCCTGATCGATCCCTTGAGCACCATCATGCTGCTGGTGGTGGCGGGCGTGGGTTTTCTGGTGCACGTCTACGCCGTGGGCTACATGCACGAAGATCCGGGCTATCCGCGCTTTTTCGCCTATCTCAACCTTTTCATGCTCTCGATGTTCCTCCTGGTGCTGGGGGACAACTATCTCGTCATGTTCGTCGGCTGGGAGGGCGTGGGCCTGTGCAGCTATCTGCTCATCGGGTTCTGGTACGAGAAGAAATCCGCATCCGACGCCGGCAAGAAGGCGTTCATCGTCAACCGGATCGGCGATGCGGGTTTTCTGCTCGGCATGTTCCTCATCTGGACGGTGACCGGCAGCCTCACCTATTCGGAAGTCTTCAAGGCGGCTCCCGAGATGAGCGCGGCGGCGGCCACGGCCGTCGGCCTTCTGCTGTTCGTCGGAGCTGCCGGCAAGAGCGCGCAGATTCCGCTCTACGTCTGGCTGCCCGACGCCATGGAAGGACCGACGCCGGTGAGCGCTCTCATCCATGCCGCCACCATGGTGACGGCGGGCGTTTATATGGTCGCGCGCACGAGTCCCATCTACGTCATGGGGCCGGACGCGCTGAGCGTCATCGCCATCGTCGGCGCGCTCACGGGTCTTTTCGCCGCGAGCATCGGACTGGTGCAAAACGACATCAAGCGCGTACTCGCCTACAGCACGGTGAGCCAGCTCGGCTTCATGTTCATGGCGCTGGGCGTGGGCGCCTTCACGGCCGCCATCTTCCATCTGATGACCCATGCCTTCTTCAAGGGTCTGCTCTTTTTGGGAAGCGGCAGCGTGATCCACGCGCTTCACCATGCGCCCGAGGAACAGCAACAGGACATGCGCTACATGGGCGGCTTGAAAGACAAGATGCCCGTGACGTACTGGACGTTCCTGATAGGCGCCATCGCCATCGCGGGCGTGCCGCCGCTGGCGGGTTTCTGGAGCAAGGACGAGATTCTGGCGAACGCTTTCTTCACGGGGCACTACACGGTCTGGGTCATGGGCTGCGTTGCGGCCTTCATGACGGCCTTCTACATGTTCCGGCTCATCTTCATGACGTTCCACGGCGAGATGCGCGTCGATCATCACGCCCGCGAGCACATTCACGAATCTCCCCCCACGATGACGGTTCCGCTCGTCATCCTGGCGGTCCTGAGCGTGATTGGCGGCGTCATTCCCGGTTTCCCGCCCGAGGGCGGCTGGATACACCGCTTCTTGGCGCCCTCGCTGGCGAAGATGCCGGCCGGCGGCCACGCCATGGACCAGGGGGTGCGCCTGATGAACGCCGCGACCGATGGCGGCGGCCACAGTGGGCCCGCGGCGGTGTACCTGATCATCCTGGCCATCGCCATCTCCCTGGGCGGCATCGCCCTCGCGTGGCTTATGTACGTGAAGGACACCGAAGCGCCGAGGCGCTTATACAGACGCATGCCGGGCATATATTATCTGCTCCTGGGCAAATACTATATCGACGAGATTTATCAGGCCTGCATCGTCGAGCCGACTTACAAGCTCATGCGCGGCTTGTGGACCTTCGATGCGAAGGTGGTGGACGGCGCGGTGAACGGCAGTTCGCTCATCACCGTCGTGACGAGCCGTCTTTCCGGGATTTTCGACCTACGGACGGTTGACGGCGCGGTGAACGGCACGGCGAGCTTCATCCGCTTTATCTCCCAGGTATTCAAATATATGCAGTCCGGAATGGTTCAGAATTATCTTTTCGTGATGCTGTTGGGCATCTTCGTGATGCTGAGCGCGTACCTTTTCCGCTGATGCGATGAGGTTTTGGAGGAACTATGAGTAACATGCCGCTTCTTACGCTGATCACCTTCCTGCCCGCGGCGGGTGCGGTGATTATCATGCTCTTCATGAAAAAAGAGCAGACGAAAGCCATCAAGGGTTTCGCCACGGCGGTGGCGGTCTTGGACTTCCTGATTTCACTTCCCCTGTGGTTCCGTTTCGATAAAGCCGAAGCCGGATTTCAGTTCGTGGAGAAGGTGAGTTGGATACCCACCATCGGCGTGAGCTATTTCGTCGGCATCGACGGAATCAGCGTACTGCTCGTACTGCTCACGACGCTGACGATGATCGTGGGGGTCTTGTGCTCGTTCACCTCCATCGAGGAGCGTGAAAAAGAATACTACGTCTGTCTCCTTTTGCTGGCGACCGGTATGCTGGGCACCTTCGTCGCGCTCGATATTTTCCTCTTCTACGTGTTCTTCGAAATCACCCTGGTGCCGATGTATTTCCTCATCGGCGTGTGGGGCGGGCCGAGGAAACTCTACGCGGCGATCAAGTTTTTCCTCTATACGCTGTTCGGCAGCGTGTTGATGCTGTTGGGGATTCTGGCGTTCTACTTCGCCAACTTCAAAATGGGAACCGGAACCCTCACGTTCAATCTGGTCGAGTTGTACGCCGTGGGGCCGAAGATACCGCTTTCGCTCCAGATATGGATATTCCTGGCGTTCTTCATCGGCTTCGCCATCAAGGTTCCCATGTTCCCCTTTCACACCTGGCTGCCGGACGCGCACGTGGAAGCCCCCACGGCGGGCAGCGTGATTCTGGCGGGTATCCTGTTGAAAATGGGAACCTACGGATTCGTGCGCTTCGCCCTGCCCCTGCTGCCCCAGGCGAGTCATGTTTTCGTGCCCTTCATGATGCTTCTCTCCATTATCGGCATCATCTACGGGGCGCTGGTGGCCATGGCGCAGACTGACATGAAGAAACTGGTGGCCTATTCTTCCGTGAGTCACCTGGGCTTCGTGATGCTCGGCGTGTTCGCTCTGAACGAGCAGGGCGTGCTCGGCGGGCAGCTTCAGATGATCAACCACGGAATCAGCACGGGCGCCTTGTTCCTTCTGGTGGGCATCGTTTACGAAAGGCGCCATACGCGTCTCATCTCGGAATATGGCGGCCTCTCGAAAGTCGTGCCTGTCTACACGGTGTTCTTCGCCATCACGATGCTGAGCAGCATCGGGCTACCGGGGCTGAACGGGTTCGTGGGCGAGTTTCTTATTCTCATCGGCGCGTTCAAGAAGAGCTATGTATACGCCGCGTTCGCCGTGGTGGGCATCGTCCTGGGAGCAGCGTACATGCTCTGGCTGTTCCAGCGGGTTTTCTTCGGAAATCTGGATAATCCCAAGAACGAGAAACTCACCGACTGCAACGCGCGCGAAGTTCTCTACCTTCTGCCGCTGATCGTCCTGATGTTCTGGATTGGCCTGTATCCCAAGCCGTTCCTCGGAAGGATGGAGGCGAGCGTGAAGAAAGTCGTGAAGATGGTGAACGTGGCGGCAGTTCCGCAAAAAGCCGTGGTCGGTAAAATGACGAAGCTCAAGAGAAAATAAACGAGATTTCGCTTGATTTGATGGAGTCTTTCTGATGCAAGTGGTGATTCCCGATATCGCCTTATCCCTGGCGGCTCCCGAGATAGGACTGGCCGTACTCGTCTGTGCGGTTCTCATCCTCGACCTGTTCGTGTCGATCGAGAACAAATCGCGCGTGGGCGTCGTGGCGTTCGTGGGGGTCGTGATTTTGGGGCTCGTCGCCTTCGGGCAATGGGGCGAGGGTTCGAGAACGACGTTCAGCGGCTTTTACGTGGTCGACAATTTGAGCGTGTTCGTCAAGGTGTGCGTGCTTCTCTGCACGGCCATTTCCATTCTGATGCTGCTTCAATACGCCAAGGTGGAGAAGATCAACTTCGGCGAATTGTACGCCATGCTGCTCTTCTCGGTGTTCGGGATGCTCGTGATGGCATCGGGCAACGATTTGATAACGGTCTATCTGGGTCTCGAGACCATGAGCATCAGCATCTACGTGCTCGTGGCGTTCATGCGGCACGACCCCTTGAGCCGGGAGGCGGGCCTCAAGTATTTCCTCATGGGCGCTTTCGCCTCCGGCGTTCTCCTCTACGGCATGGCCCTGACGTACGGATTCACCGGAACGACCTCGATTCCCGGAATAGCGGCGGCGTTCGCAGGTTCCGGGGGCGCGGCCATCGCGCAGAACCCGTTGATGATTTTCGGCCTGATTCTCCTGGTCGCGGGTTTTGGATTCAAGCTGGCGATGGCGCCTTTTCACATGTGGCTGCCCGACGCCTATACGGGCGCTCCGACCCCGATTACGGGCTTCATGTCCGTGGCCGTCAAATTCGCGACCGTGGCCGCCTTGATGCGGATATTCTTCGTGGCGCTCCCTGCCATGGCCGATAGGTGGAACACCTTGCTGTGGGCGCTCACGGCGTTCACGATGGTGTGGGGGAACGTGGCGGCCATCGCCCAGACGAGCCTCAAGAGGATGCTGGCGTACTCGAGCATCGGACACGCGGGCTACGTGCTGATGGGCGTGGTGGCCACCATGAGCATTGTGGACGGCAAGGTGACGTTTACTTCCATCGGCATCAGCGCGGTGGTGTTTTATCTGCTTGCTTATCTGTTCACGAACCTGGGAGCCTTCGGCATGTTGGTTCTCGTGTGCCGGGAGGGCTACCGGGGTGACAACATCGAGGACTGGAGGGGAATCGGGCAGGCGCACCCCTGGGCGGGGATGGCCTTCGTGGTGTTCCTGCTATCTCTCGGCGGCATTCCGCCGACGGCCGGCTTCGTCGGCAAGCTCTACCTGTTCGCCGCGGCGGTGCAAAACGAGTATTACTGGCTCGCCGCGATCGGGCTTCTCATGAGCGCGGTTTCGATGTACTACTACGGCCGCATCATGATGGTGATGTTTATGGAGAACAGGGGAGAGAGCCAGGAGGTGATGAGTCTTTCGAGCGCGCCTTCTCTGTTTTTCGCGCTGGTGGTGCTGGTGGTGGCGACCCTGCTGCTGGGCATCTTCCCGGGCAGCTTCCTCGACGCGGCGAAGGGCACCGTCGCCGGGTTCATTTAGAAACCACACACGACATATAAAGCAGTTACGCCGGCCTCTCGCTCTTACTGACCGAGGAGGGAAGAGTTCCTTTGCGGGTTTGAAGCGTTTGTCCTTAGATGCGGGCCACCTTCCTCGGCTTCGGCACGGAAGTCGCGTCTCAAGTCCGAACATTACAGACGTACCGCCTGTCCATATCCCGCGCGGGCTCGCCATTGCATATTCGCGCGGCTTAAAATCCCGCAGCAATACGTGCTGCCGGCGCAGCGGCATTCGCGACGGTCTAGCCAGTTCCCTTTCTGACGATGCGGAGCTTAAAGCCGCTGCCCAGGCCGTAGCGCTTGACGAAGGCGACTCACATCACATTGGAGGTCATGTCACTGAACAGGGGGTTGATGATGACGCCGCCGCCCTCTTTTTTCGCTGCCCGGACGATTTTTTCTCTTGGTCGGTGATCATGGCCGCACACGCCACAACTCTGCCACCGCTTCCATCCCCTTCTCCCAGCCTCGGAAATAAGCCAGATCGTCCAGCGGGTCGCCGCGGTCGCGAACCGCCTATACGTCGACCTCCGCGCATTCCGGTTCGACCCCGCAAACCGCTTACACCCCGCGGTTATCTCGCGCCCGCGCACGTAGTTCCTCAAACCCATTCCCAAATCCGTAAAACGTGAGCAAGGCGTGAATTATGTCGATTGTTGGGTGCTTTGCCGTGTGTTGTATCCATCCCCATTCAAGCTTGTCCGGACTGTGTTTCTCGACCTTTACGTGAAAAACTACGTTCCTGAAGTCGCGCAGCTTCTGATATGTTTTCTCCGTCGGAATGGACTGTGCCATCCACTCTGGCACTCGAACCCTGTGCCTTTTCACCATCTTGTGGTAGGTCCGTATCGGTTCATGAATCATTGCGATCGCTACGCGTTCCAATGCCATCAGGTTTTGCACTTCCTGTCGAGTTTCTGGTTCGGCCCCCTCTTTCACGGTCTTCCATATCTCTGACAACGGTAAAGTTCTTGGATCTTCCGACCCTAGTAACTTCGCCGTGTCCACGAGCCCCATTCCTTCGGACATGAGAATGAAAGCCCTCATTAGCATCCGTCCGTAACCGGTGTCTCCAGGTAGTTCTAGTCCCTGCCCAGTAGGCCCATCTCGCTTGGTTCGGTGTTCCATCATTCTTGAAACTAGCCCTACCACATTTGTCATTGAGAGATTTGGCGCCTGACCCTCCCTCGTGGTGCCCCCGAACTGTTCCGGCGTCATCAGATTTGTGTTTGGTGTAATATACCCAATTTGGTCCATCCATACCTCGAACTTATCATGTCCTTTCATGGGAAGTCTTTGTCCCGACTTGAGTATATCTAAGAGTTCAACCAGTTCTGCGTCCATACTCTGGATGATTCCCAACCCCACGCCTTGGATGTGACAATCAATCATCCGTTGTATTGTAAAAACCAAATCTATTTCGTTGTTGCTGGTGTTCTCCAACAAATCGAAGAACCGGTCGGCTACTTGTTCCTCACTTACCTTTGCCTGCGGGTGAAGCACTTTATCCCTGTATTCTTTCAATGCACCTAAAATACGCCGATTCTTCCTGAAAAACTTGTCTATCCCCTTATTTCCTAACTCTGGAATCCTTGCGTATGCGATCTGTACGCTTCAATTTCTACGTACAATAGACACATGTATATTTCCCAGCTGAAAAACGTTATTGGCACTACCAATCTCTGCTCCATGGATGACTTCACCTCATGTGCAACCCAGAAGGGACCTCCATCCTTTGCCGGATCTAGACCTGCTTCGATCCGTTGGTTGTTGTACTCCCGTAAAACCTGCTGATACGCCGCCTCACCTCTTTCTTTCTGGATATTGCGTATGCGCTCCTCGACCACTTCTCGTTTAACCGGTCTCCGTTTCTCCTGTAATAGCTCTTCGTATATTCCGTGCCAAAATCCGCGATTCCTCATCGCACAGAGCCTTATTCCCTCGAGAACCAACCCTCGATGGTAAGATATTTTCCGGTAGTAATCGACGGCACGCGATAAATTTGATTTTTCTATTTTGGGTATTTCCAATTTGACTGCGTGTTTTTGTTCGATTTCCATTCTGGCAATCTCTTTGTAAGGCGTGGACGCACCCCATCCCACACACATGGGGTTGACTATTGTACCTTTCGAACCCGGCTTGACCAAAAGCGACTGATCGTTTGCAAGGGCCTCGCCAACCGTCTTGAACGCGGCATCGACCACGCCTTCTGCTGCTGACCTGCTTAGTCCTGTCTGATCAGTCACAGGTCGACCCTCTCCGCCACTTTCATACGGGCAGGCACCTCGGCATTCCTGAATTTCTCGTAGCCTTTTTTTCTAAGCCTAAATCCACGACCCAATTTTCGCTGACCCTCTTTCATCGGTCGGCAAACGCTCGCTCCCCGTGGTAGTTGGAAAAACCCCTCCTCGCTCGGAATTGACCACCGCCGTCATTCCGGCTTTCGCCGGAATGACGAACAAAGCCGCACCGCCTCGTAGCGACCTCGGACAGGCACGGGGGCCTGTCCCTACGGAACCCTTGCCCGGTTGGTACCATTCGCCAAAGCACGAAATCAGGACTTTTTCAACAGCCCTGCTTGGTCGGGTTCTACACCGCATTTGCCGTGAGCGTGAAATCCTGGAATCTGGAATGGCGCGCTCACCCGAAGCGGCGCTTTCGCCGGTTCTGATTCCGGGTGACTCCGAGGTGGAGTGAAGAGGATGATCGTTACTACCAAGCGTGAGGCGACGACGAAGCGGGGATGCTTTTCGGTTCGAAGTGGAACAAGATGGCTGGGCTCGTTCGGAAGTGATGAAACGCCATTTTATGCAAATAATAATTTCTGAAAAATACGATAAATATCGATAAATTCACGGGGTTTTTCGATAAATCAGGTGCATTGGATGTTTCGGGCCTTTTTCATCGTCGGCAGAATCCATATAACCTATTGATATTATGTCAGATATTAGACCTGTCCATACCTGTTGGAATTCTCCTGCCGCAGGCCGTAATCAAACCGAAAGCGGATTCATTAAAACCTCTGCGCATCCTGGTGTATATGTGTCCGAAAATTTGGTAAGCGATGGGATGGACGCGCCCTCCCGAAGGCATCACACTGTGGTGAGGTGGTGTCGTTACCGCCCTGCAGGAGGGGAATCCATGGAACAGGTTCACATCATCGGCATCGATCTGGCAAAACAGAGCTTTCAACTCCACGGCACGCGCCCGGACGGATCGGTCGCGTTCCGGAAGAAGCTTACCAGGGCGAAGGTGTTGGGCTTTCTGGCTTCGCAGCCGCGGTGCCTGGTGGCGATGGAGGCATGTGCGAGCGCGCACTACTGGGGGCGTGAGATCGGCAAGCTCGGCCATGAGGTGAAGCTTATCCCGCCGATCTACGTGAAACCCTTCGTCAAGCGCCACAAGAACGACGAGGCTGATGCGGAGGCGATCTGCGAGTCGGCCTCTCGCCCGACCATGCACTTCGTGGCCGTGAAGACTGAAGAGCAGCAGGCCCGAGGGATGCTGTTCCGCACGCGCGATTTGCTGGTGCGACAGCGCACCCAGACGATCAACGCGCTGCGCGGCCATCTGGCGGAGTTCGGCGTCGTTGCTCCCCAGGGTCCCGCCCATGTCGCGCGGCTGGCGTCGGCCGTTGCAGATCCGGGCTTGGGCCTGCCCGAGGCGGTCCGCGATCTGGGCGGGGTTCTGCTCGATCAGATCGCCGGCCTCAATGCGAAGATCGGGGAGTTGGAGAGGCAACTTCTCGCGAGTGCGCGCCAAGACGAGGAGGCGAGGCGCCTGATGAGCATACCGGGGATCGGGGCGATCGGGGCGATGGCGATCCAGGCCTTCGCGCCGCCGATGGAAAGCTTCCGGCGCGGTCGCGACTTCTCCGCCTGGCTCGGGCTCGTCCCGCGGCAGCACTCCACCGGTGGCAAGCCCCGGCTGGGCAGGATATCGAAGATGGGCCAGCGCGACGTCAGGCGGTTGTTGATCATAGGCGCGATGACGGTGGTGCGCTGGGCGGTCCGGCGCGGCGCTCCGCCGGGCTCATGGCTGGCCCGGATGCTGGCGCGAAAGCCGCGTATGCTGGTCGCGGTGGCGCTGGCCAACAGGATGGCGCGCATCGCCTGGGCGCTGATGACGAAAAAAGAGGTCTACAAGGAGCCGGTGCCGGCCGCCTGAGCGGCAGGCGAGCGGATAATGCCGGGAATGTGAGCAGGTCGGAGGACAGGTAAGGGGCATACGGTCAATGAGACGGGATCGGGAAAACCAGGACCTGAATGGAGAGCTTTCAAGCTCGCGTAAGCGATTCGGACCCGATCCGCGCATCTCCATACGGGCCCGTGGCAAGAGGGAAACGCCGCAATCTAGAGGCCGAATACACGACTGCGCCTGACCACATTGCGCCGAACTGTCCGAAGAAAAAGCTTGCATTTTGGGGCGCGTCCATACACATTCGGTCGAGGGGTGATGGGGTTTGTTTCAGCGGCTGAGGACTTGCTTCCAGTTGCTGCGGAGCGGCCTTAGCCAGACGTCCTTTTTGGGCTTGTCGTAGCGTCTGTCCCTGTCGTAGCGCCCTCGTCCCTGGGTGGTTCCAACGGGAATCCATCCCGATGCCCTGTAGACGGCTCCGGTGTAGCGGGGCGTTTCGACGAAGGTCTCGACGAGCACGGGGGTGACGCCATAGCGTTCGGTCCAGTCCCCGGGCAGGCGCCTGCGGATGATGGCGAGGAGGTGCGAGCCGAGGTTGGGGATTTTGATCCATGGCAGGATGAGGAACCTCGGGTTGTCGACCACGAAGGGGAGGTTCTTCTCACGCAGCTTGGGCGTCCAGCCGATGAAGCTGTCGCGCGGGGCGAGCTTCCACGCGGCGGTGGAGAAGCCGAGCATGGCGAGGGGCCTGCCGTCGCGGTCGTGGACGGCGTAGCGCATCTGTGCGCCGACGAGGGTCTTGTAACCGAGGTAGTGGTAGCGGGCGACGAACTCGTTCCAGAGCTGGCCCTCGCGGGTTCCGCGCACGACGATGCGCATCCCGATGGGGCGGACCTCATCGAGGGTGGTCGGCGACGGGATGAGAGGCGCTTCGGTGTCGGGTCCGAAGACGATTGGCCGAGCCGCGTGGCGTGGCCGCATCGGCGGGGGGAGCGTGATCAGGCCGTCCTTGTCCATGGCGAGCATGGTCACCCGTGCCATCATGTCCTTGAGTCCGCCGTCGGGCTTGTACCAGCCGATGCGGCGGCAGAACTCCTTCGAGAGCGCATGGCGGTTGAGCGCAGGAGAGCCTGCGATCAGCGCGCGCAGCAGCGCCATCTCTTCCGTCGTGAAGTCGCGCCCGTAGTAGCGGCACTCGGTCACGGCGTCATCCCGGCGCCATGAGGGCGCGCCTGCGCTCCTCATTCATCGACCAGGGCAGCCACGCGGAGAGGTCCCCGGGCGCCCGGTCGCCGTTCTCCGCGCAGGCCGTGAGCCATGCCTCCAGCCAGCGGAGCGGGTCGATGCCGTTCGACGCGAGGGTGCCGAGGACCGAGTACATCATCGCCGAGAACCTGGCGCCGGCCTCACTCACGGAGCCGAACGAGAGCCGCCTCCCGATCACCGGTCCCCTAAGCGCGCGCTCGACGGCGTTATTATCCATTGGCACCGAGGGGCGCTCGACGAAGACGCTCAGCCCTTCGCGGTGGTTCAGCAGTGAGCGAAGCGCCTTGCCCTCGCGCACCTGCGCCGGCAGGGCCGACAGTTCCCGTCGGGCCTGCGCGAACAGGCTATCGAGCGCCTTCTTGAGCGCGGCCTGCGCCGCTTCGAACGCCGCGTCCTGGCGTTCGAAGCCTGAGTCGTAACGGGCCAGGCGCGCCTCGTTCAGGCGGTAGAGCAGCGCAATCCGCCCGATCCATCTCTCACACCACGACGTCAGCCGCGCATCGCCGGCGGCGCAGTGGATATAATCGCGCCGAACGTGGCTCCAGCAGAAGCCAAGACTCACGGCGCCGTCGAGTTCGCGCGCCAGCTTCTTGTAGGCGCTGTAGCGGTCGCAGACGATGACTGTATGGGGGCCGGCCGCGCCGAACAGCTTCATCGCGACATCGGCGCTCCTCGAGGGGTCGACGTGGAAGTAGACGGAGTCTGTGCTTACCGAGGCCCACAGCCAGGCGCGGCTCGAGCGTCCTTGCTCGCGAAGCGACTGTACGCGCCACGTCGTCTCGTCCCCATGGCGCACCGCCGCCTCGTTCTGGCGGGCGAGGATCGCCCGGGCCAGCGGCTCGAACAGCGGCGTGAAGCGGTGTGTGCTGTCGCCCAGCGTGCCCGCGGAGACCGGAAGTCCCTGGTCGGAGAGCCACGCGGCGACCCGGTTGAGTGGGCGGAAGCAGGCGTAGCGCTCGAACAGCAGGCGCGCCCAGACGCTCGTCCCGTAAGACGTGCCCGCAAACAGGCGCGGCGCAGGCGGCGCCGACACTTCCATGGGAGACGACGCGCACGCGCACACCCGGCGCCACCTCGGACGGCGTATGACCCGCCTGTAGGCCGAGACTTCGATCTCGACGATGCTCGACATGCGTGCGCCGTTCGCCACGTAGGGCTGCCCGCAACCGGCGCAGACGCGCGCGCTGGCCGGCGGGTTGCGAACTTCGGTCCTCTCCCCGAGCGCGGGCCGCGGGGTGCGGCCATGGCCTTGGGCGCCGGGCTGCCCGCCGCGCCTGCGCTCCGAGCGTGGCCTCTCCTGTCGTTCGCTCCCGCGCCCGAACAGCCTTCTCGCCAGCACCGCTCCGGTGGCGCGAAGCTTCGCGAGCTCGGCCTCCAGCCGCGCCCTGTGGGTCTCCGACTTGCGAAGCGCACGGCACAACCGCCCGTTCTCCCTGGAGAGGGACCTGAGCGCCGTCTTCTGACGCCGCGACCTCCCCAGGGCCTTGCGAAGTTCCGCGTCCGAACGAGACGGCGACCTCGAGCGCAACGCCTCCTTCGCGCGCAACAACCGCTCCTTCAGCCGTTCCTTCGCGACGTCCGCGGCCCTGAGGGAGACCCGCAAATCGTCACGCAATTCCCGCAACTTCCCGCAGAGCCGGATGACCTCCTCGTCACGCCACTGGACCGTCTTCTTCTGAGACTTCGTCTCCAGCTTCTCCCAGGCCAGCCGATTCTTCAGCCGGGCGAGCGCCTCCTCCCGCCCCTCAATCTCCTTGCGCAGAGACTCGATCGTATTCTCCCGCTTCTCCACGACTCTGCGCAGCCGCGCGGCCTCCCCCGGAGGCAACGCGCCCGAGAGAGCCTTGCGCAACCGGGCCACCTCTTTGCGCAGCGACGCGAGCGGGCTGCGCTTGCCCGGCTCGACACCGGCTTTGCGAAGAAGCTTCTCCTGTCGAGCCACTTCCGCCTCGAGCGCCAGGATGTCCTTCTTCGCCGCGCGGCGGACTTCCTTCAACTTCCCGACGCTCGCGGCAAGCTTCCTCCGGCAGTTGTCGAGATACCACTTCAGCGAACCCGCCCGCGTGCGCGTATCCACCTCCTTCCACCGCAACTCCTCGCAGCGCGCTTCCGCCGCCTCCGCGCGCGCACGCTCGCGCTCGTACAGCGAACGCCAGTACGCCTCTCCGGTTGTGAACAACTCGGGGGGATGAGGCCATGGCTCATCCGGCCTCTCGACCAACGCCGGCTCCGTCTCGACAGCTTCCGTGCAAATCTTCATGCCGACATGATTACCACATGCCGGAAGATGTTACCAGCACCTTACGGGAATCTCTTCGATTATCCGGAATGAGCTACGCGGACACCATCACCCCTCGACCGAATGCTTACAAAATTTGTGGCCGGGTAGGAGGGGGCATTTCTGCGCCCCTCCCGGCGCCATCAAACTGGGCGTGTTGACATGGTCTGCCGCCCTGCGGGAGGAGCGAGATGAAACAGGTCCACATCATCGGCATCGACTTGGCGAAACACGGTTTTCAACTTCACGGTGCGAACCCTGACGGGTCGGTCGCGTTCCGCAAGAAGCTGACGCGGGGGAAGGTGTTGGGTTTTCTAGAATCGCAGCCGCAGTGCCGGGTCGCGATGGAGGCATGCGGGAACGCGCACTATTGGGGCCGCGAGATTGGCGAAATCGGCCATGAGGTGAAGATCATGCCACCGCGATATGTGAAGGCGTACGTTAAACGTCAGAAAAACGACGCCTCGGATGCAGAGGCGATCTGAGACTGTGAAAGTATTCCCACGAGCGTCGAGCGACTCGATGAGGGGATATTCAACGAGTCAGGTGAGAGACGATGGCGAATGAAGGCCGGATTGTCTGTAGATGCTATCATTATCAGCGAGTGAGACAACCAGATAAAGGATCACCACCATGTCCGAGAGACGTTATCAGGAGGTGCAGTCCCGAAGCCAGATGATGCTACTTCCGCCGTGTCTGGACGACTACGTGTCCGAGCACAATGCGGTGCGCGCGATCGAGGCGTTCGTCGGCACGCTGGATCTGCAGGCGCTGGGATTCGAGCATGCCGAAGCGAACTGCGGCGCCGGTCAGCCGGCGTTCGACCCGGCGCTGCTGCTGAAGCTGTATCTGTACGGCTACCAGCACCGGGTACGGAGTTCGCGTCGGCTCGAAGCCGAGACGCAGCGCAATCTGGAAGTGATCTGGCTGTGCCAGGGTGCGTCGCCGAGCTACAAGACGATAGCGGATTTTCGCAAGAACAATGCGGCTGCTCTTCGGGCGGTCAACCGGGAGTTCGTACTCTTGTGCCGCGAACTCTCACTTCTGGGCGGCACCCGGGTGGCGATTGACGGGACTTATCTGAAGGCCGATGCGAATCCGGACAGCTTCCATACCAGGGTATCCCTGGAAAGATACCTGAAGCGTCTGGACGAGCAGATTGCGGCGTATCACCGGCAGATGGACGAGGCGGATGCGGAAGAGTATGCGGACGGTTCGGAGGATCCGGAACTGGCGTCGAAGCTCGAGGCCCTGGTCGAGAGGCAACAAAAGAAGAAGGCATTGCAAAAGCGCTTGCTGGAGAGCGGAGAGGGTCAGGTATCCGAGGTCGATGACGATGCGCGGTTGCTGATAAAGAAGGGCAAGATGGTGGGCGGATACAACTGTCAAATCGCGGTGGACGACAGGCACAAGCTGATTGTCGCGGAGGATGTGGTGCAGGACGGCAATGACTCCGCTCAGTTGGAGCCGATGATGACGAAGTCCCGCGAAGCCATGGGCAGCAAAGGCCTGGTGGGTCTGGCGGATTCGGGCTATTTCAACGGTGCCGGGTTGAAGAGTTGCGAAGAGAAGGGCATGGAGGCGTATGTTTCGATACCGGACCATGCGGTCCGCAAGGGCAGGGACGGGCGATTCGGCGCCGATGATTTCCGTTACGATGCGCAGGATGACACGTATGTCTGTCCGGCCGGAGAGCGGCTGGCAAGAGGCGGCTCGGCAATCAACAAGGGCAAGTTGTATTTCATTTATCGCGGGACGGCGGCTGTTTGTCGGGATTGTTCGTTGTCGGGTCGATGCCTGGCGAAGTCGAGATCGACGCGCAGGATACAGCGCTGGGAGCATGAGGACGTGGTGGACCGGCATCGCAGGAAGATGAGCGCCGATGCGCCGTTGATGCGCGGGCGACGCGAACTCGTCGAGCATCCGTTCGGTACACTCAGGCGCTGGGCGGGGATGGAGCATTTTCTGATGCGCGGACTCGGCAAGTGCCGCGGCGAATTCAGCCTGATGACGCTGGGTTACAACTTCAAGCAGGTAATGAATGTGTTGGGCGAAGCTGCATTTGCGGAGTATTGTCTGCAAAAACAGCGGTTGGGGACAATTGGCGTGTGAACTTGACCCCGATTCCCCGAAGACTTGACCGCGACCCCGAACTGCTCGGCCGCCGAGGCGATTCTCTCCCGGTTCTGCGGTGTTGTTGCTCCCCTGGTTGATGACAGTGTCCGGCCATCGGCCTGCCGGCTGCAAGCGTAAGCGAGCCCCGTTCTGGAGACTACGAGGGTCGATACTTTCACAGTCTCAGTAGGCGGCGCGCATTCCTGCTGAAATAGGGTTGTCAGAAGCCCGGTCATTCAGCACATAGGAGATGCACCACCATACACAAAGATACGACGATTCCCTTTACGAATCCAGCCTATCGGGACGAGTTGAGCGAACTGGTGCGCGAGGGCTCGCGCAGCTTGCGGGTAGGGGATAGCGGCGTACTCATGCCCACCGTCGAGGTGGGCGTTCGCTACGACGGGGGCGACGCGGAGGCGGGAGAGGGCCTCGAAGTGGGCGGCTCGCTCACCTACGCGGCGGGCGCCCTCACGATGGAGTTGAGCGCGCGCGGGCTTATTGCGTACACTGAGAGCGATTACGAGGAATGGGGCGTGAGCGGTTCGGTACGCTTCGCACCCGGCTCGGGCGGACCGGGCCTCTCGGTGCGTATGGGCTCCGCCTAGGGGGCCGCCTCGGGAGGTGCCGAGCGCGTGTGGACGCAGCGCCTGGGCGGGTTCTCCACGGGAAGCTTCGAGCCCGACGCCAACTTCGACGTCAGGCGCGGCCTGCTGTGCCAGGGTGCGTCGCCGAGCTACAAGACGATAGCGGATTTTCGCCAGGGAACCAACTTAGCGATATACGGAATTCAGCTATTTACTATTTTTGCGTTTTGGCGAGAAAGGATCTCAATGATGAGCGAAAGCAGAAAGAAGACCTTCGGGGTTTCACGCAGCAGGCGTGGTTCGGCTATCCCATGGGAATCATCGGCCGCATCCGGTGCGCAGAGAAGTTACGACAAGTTGCGTGAAGCTGTGGATTCCTACTTCGTCCTGGCGAAACCGGGCCCGTGGGCGTCGATCGCCACTCTCGCCCTGCTCCTCGCGCTCGCCCTTTGGGGGGGAAACGCGCAGGCCCAGACGACCGCCGTGTGCAGTAACACGCCCGCAATCGGAGAGAGAATCGAGTGCACCGAGGACGCCACTTCCACCAGCGACAGCGACATCGACATCGACGCTGAAGGCGTCGACATCGATACGACGGAACCGATGGAATACGGCGTCCACGGGAAGCATGAAGGCACGGGTTCCATCGATATCGACGTCCTCTCCGGAGTTGATGCGAACGATCAAGCCATCAACAGTACCATCGATACGGCGGGCGAGGGCGCCCACGGCGTCTACGGCCATCATACGAGCACGGGCAAGATCGACATCGACGTTAATTTCACCGACATCATAACAGCGAGCCAGGGAGCCCGCGGTGTAATCGCCTTTCATGAAGGCGACGGCGATATCGACATCTACTTTGGAGACGGGAGCATCAATACGACTGGCACTTATGAAGACCTCTCCGATTATCCATCACATACCTATGGCATCTATGGCGGGCACGAAGGTTTCGGCGACATCGACATCGTTGCTTCAAACGTCCGAATCACCACCGCGGCCAAGGGCGCCCACGGCATCACAGGAGTCATTGAACCGACGGAACGGGATTTCCCGGAAGACGCCGTCAACAACACCTCCATCACGGCAACCAATGTGGAAATTACCACGGAGGGCAACAGCGCCCATGGTATCTTGGCCTGGCACCGAAGAAACTCTGAAGACAAGGTCAGCTCCGGCAAGATTCAAATCGATGTTCAACATGGAACCATCATAACGAACCTCAGTGGTTGGGGCATCAGCGCTTTGCACCAAAGCGAGGGCGATATTTTCATTGACGCCAGAGACTTGGCTGTTCGTACTCGAGGTGATTTTGCCTACGCAATCTTTGCTAAACGGGAGCCGGGAGGTTTTCCAAGAAACGGCAATGTGAACATCTACGCTGACAATCTCGTTATCGAAACGTCGGGCGGGCAGGGAAGCATCGGCATAACTGGCTGGCAAGATGAGGGAAACGGCGACATTCACATCGATGTGCGGGATACAACCATCACCACGAATAGCACGCAATCCTACGCCGTTTTAGGATATATCACAGGGGATATAGTCGGTGACATCATCATCGACATTCGGGACAGCACCATCATGACGAAAGGCACAGCTATCTATTCTGACAGCTTACCAGGCACTTACTCCCACGGCGTCTATGGCATTCATAGAGGCGACGGCAACCTCACCATCAACGTTCAGGGCGGGAGCATCACGACAAAAGGCCTGACATCCGGTGGCATCTATGGCTTTCATGAAGACTCCGGCGACATCGTCATCGCCGCCAGCAATACAACCATTGTGACGGAAAGCACGGCAGTGAATGAGTCTGGACTCACCCTTTCCCATGGCATCTTCGCTAGGCATTACAATACGTCTTTGGCAGACGGCCCCGTCGAAGAAGGGGGAAGCATCGACATCGATGTCCAGGGCGGTTCCATCGAGACGCGGGGAGCGAATTCCTACGGTATCCGGGGGGACCTGGAGGCTGGGAACGGAGACGACATTTCGATCGACACGGGCGGCGGCCACACCATCACCACGACGGGCGCTAACGCCCACGGCATCGTGGCCTATCACTACGACACGGCGCAGCCCACCAGCAGCATCTCGATCGACGCCGGGGGCAGTATCGATGTGAACGGAGCGGGCGCGCAGGGGGTCCGGGTGGGCGCCCTCAGTTCCGGCGCGTTGGCTCGCGTCGCCGCTATCGGAATAGACGACTACCGCAGGCAGACCGTCACTGTGAACGGCGCCGTGAGGAGCGCTGCGGAGGGCGTGTTTCTCGCGGGCGGCGGCCGGGTGGTCATCGGACCACGGGGAAGCATCAATTCGGAGTCCGGGATCGCGATTCTCGCGACGGGCGACACCCCGGGGGCGGACCCCGCCAACGATCCGCCCATCAAGCCCAAACTCCGGGTCGACATGAACCTCGGCGGCCGGCGGGTGTCGCAGGCGATCGGGGACGACTGGATCATCAACGACGGGGGCGGGACGACCATCTACGTCAACAACGTGAAGCTCCACGACGCCGAGATGGGCGTGACGGGGCGAAAAGCTTCGAACGGGGCGTGGAACGTCCGGATGCGAGCCGATGGCGTCACCGTGACGGATCGCATGACGGACACGGCGAACTGGGTCGTGAGTGACCCGGCTGCGGACGTCGTGGCGGACCGGGATTTCTCGGCGCAAGACTTTAACGAACGCAGGAAGCCGCCACCACCGCCACCACCGCCACCACCGCCACCACCGCCACCACCGCCACCACCGCCACCACCGCCACCACCGCCACCACCGCCACCACCGCCACCACCGCCCACCTGTCCGGAAGGACAAATCGGCACGCCCCCGGACTGCATGGCTCCGCCGCCCGCGATGATGGAGGAATACGCGCCGCGCGCGGCTGTGTACGAGGCCCTGCCCGGCTTCCTGCTCCGCCTGAACGGAGGGGGACTCTTCGGGAAGCGCGTCTCCTCGCCCGGTTCGCCCGTGTGGGTCAAACTCTTGGGCGGCAGAGGGTCTTACGAGCCGGAACGCGCGAGCGTGGGCGCGCAATTCAATTTCAGCCGCTTCTCGGCGGAGGCGGGTCTGGACGTCTCCCTCGGGGAGAACGCCACGGGTTCGGTCTCCGTGCGCCACGTGAAGGGTTCGGCGAACGTCGCCGCGCCGACGGGCGGCGGGAAGATCGAGGCTGACGGGTTCGGCCTGGCCTTCGGCGTCTCCCTGAGCGGTGAGAACGAATACTACGCGCATGGGCGCTTCTCCATCGCGAGCTACGCCGCGGACCTCTCGTCGAACGAACTGGGCCGTCTGGTGACGGGCGTCGAGGCGCGCGCCCATACCCTGGAGTTCGAGGCAGGCAGGCGGACGAAGCCGGGCGGAAAAATGTACCTGACACCCCGGGTGCGGTTGACGCGCACTGAAGTCGACGTCGGCGACTTCACCGACGCGGTGGACTCGCGCGTATCGGTGGGCGACGCCGTCCGCTTCACGGGCGCTCTGGGGGTGGCGGTCGAGACGGCGCAGGCCCGGAACTGGCGGGGCGGCGCGTTCTCCCTTCGCGGCTCGGTGGACCTTGAACAAACCCTCGGCGGGGCGGAGACGAATGTAGACGTTTCGGGAAAGAGGCTTTCTTCCGAGTCGGCCAGGACGGGTCTCCTGCTGGGTTTGGGCGGGACGTATCGCAAGGGACGCTTCTCGGTGGGAGCGGAAGTCTCGGTGGGCGGCCTCAGTTCGGGCGACGCGCAGTATTCGGGCCGGGTCACTTTCGGGTGGAGTTTCTAGGCGGGGCGCGAAGTTGTACAAATGCGGTCCTTGGGAGGGATCGCCCTACCCTTCCCGGTCGGGAATAACCCGCAGTGGTGCTTTGCGAAGCGCCCCACGACACGAGGAGAGCGACTATGAGGAATGGGACGTGAACGCCTCATTCGCCTTCTTTCACGGCGAGAAGGAACGTGGCCTCTCGATCAGGGTAGGCTCCAACTGGGGGAGCGGCCACGTGAGGGGTGAATGGGTACTGGTCAGAGAACGCGGCGGGTCTGAGATTGTACACTGATCCGCTCCGGCCTATGGCGTCGTGAACGACCGCGGGGGGTCCTTCCGGTGGATCCAACATCAATGCCTTCCGCCCGCATAGAGACGGAGGAGTGTTTTTAGCGGCGACGATATCCCGTTATCCTGTTGACATCATTGGGAAACATGTATTGTTCCCATTCCCATTTGGGTTCCGCCTTCTACAAAATGTAATCAAAACGGAAACGAGGAAATTCAAACTCCCGAGTATCCCGGCGGGTCTTTGTCGGTAACCATTCAACCGTGGGGTGATGGCGGTCAGAAAAGCATGGGTCCAAACCGGCTACGCCGCGCAATATCAACAACTGCCTTTGGCGGCGATCTCACTCGACGCCTGAATGTTTTTACACGCGTCGCTATTATACGACCGCTCCACTCATTGCAAACGCGCCACTCCGGCCCCGGGGAAATCCCCGAGGCCGGAGCGGGTTCATGTTACCGGTTGCAGAAGCAGCCTAGCGGAACGGAGGCGAGTAGAGAATTCCGCCGTTCGTCCACAGGTTGTTGTAGCCGCGCGCGAGGCCGATGGCCGTCTTGGGGCCGATGTGGCGCTCGTAGATCTCGGAGTAGTTGCCCACGCCCTTGATGACGTTGTAGGCCCAGTCCTTCGAGAGACCGAGCATGCTGCCCAAGTCGCCTTCCTGACCGAGAAAGCGCTTGATCTCGGGGTTGTTCGATTTCTTCATGGCGTCGACGTTCTTGGAAGTGAGGCCGAGTTCCTCGGCGACGATGAGCGCGTTGCGCACCCAGCGGGCGATGTCGCCCCATACGTTGTCGCCGTGGCGCACGACGGGGCCGAGGGGCTCCTTCGAGATGATTTCGGGCAGGACCACGTGCGCGTCCGGGTTCTTGAGCACGGAGCGCTGGGCCGCGAGGCCGGAGCGGTCCGTCGTGTAGGCGTCGCAGCGGTTGGCGGCGTAGTTCTGGCGCGCCTCGGCCGCGTCCTCGACGACGACCGATTTGAACTTCATCTTGTTGCTGCGGAAATAGTCGGCCAGATTGAGTTCGGTCGTGGTGCCCGTCTGAATGCAGACCGAAGAGCCGTCGAGCTCCTTGGCGCTCTTGAGGCCGAGGGACTTGCGGGTGATGAAGCCCTGCCCGTCGTAATACATCACGCCGACGAACTCGAAGCCCAGGTTCACGTCGCGTTTGAAGGTCCACGTCGTGTTGCGGGAGAGAACGTCGATCTCACCCGATTGAAGCGCCGGGAAGCGCGTCTTGCCGGTCAGCGGCTTGTAGGTCACCTTGTCGGGATTGCCGAAAACCGCTGCGCTGACGGCGCGGCAGTAATCGACGTCGAAACCTCTCCAGACGCCCTTGTCGTCGGGCGAGGAGAAACCCGTGAGGCCGGTGTTGACGCCGCAAATGAGATTGCCGCGCTTTTTCACCGTCTCCAGCGTCGCGCTTGCGGCGAACGCGGCGCTTGCGGTCAATACCAAGACAACAATCGCGCATACTATGGTGGACAAGTACTGTCTCATCGCAATGTCTCCCTCGTGGGCCCTCTCGGGCATCAAGAAAATCAAAAACGTCCTCTGGCAAGTGTGTAGCCGGCAGGAAAATAGCAGACGAAAAGAATCTGCACAAGCTTTTTATCGCCCGTTTTCAGACAGTGGGGGATTTTCAACAGGCGTGAAATTTGCGTAGTTAATTGAAACTGTTGCAGATATTTATTTTTTCGAGCTTGGTTGGGGATTTGATTATCTGCAATACGTAATCAAATCGGAAGCGGACGAATTACAACTCCTGCGCTTACTAGCGAGTTTGTGTCAAATTTTCATCCGGCGCTACCAAACAGATACTCAATTATCTCTTAATTACCTTATCACGCGCGCAGGATTCCGAGTCGCATTGGAAGTTCGCTCGCCTTAAGTTCATTTCTTCTACCGGAAATAGAACCATCGTATTTCCGGCTATGCACGTCTCGCTCCCGATGTACGTGCGGGACACCCCATTGCTAAGCAGACCCGGCTTATCGAAGCCCTTCAATAGAGAGGGAAAACCACTCTTCAGTCTTCCTTTTTCTTGCGTTGCAGCAATACACCGTTCGCGTGATGTTCGTACACGGCCGGTAAGTCCTCCGTAAGTATGTTCCCCAACCAGAGTGGATCTTCATAGTCAGTGAGCAGATACGGGTCGCCAGCTTCCAGGATCGCAATCAACAAACTCCACCGTCGGTCCGGAGTTGCCATTGGGAAGGCCGCTAGAAGGGCGGCGACATTGATTTCCCGTCGATGGCACTCAAGCGCTGCGAGCGCAGCGTGCCTGACCTCGTTGGCACTATCATGATCGGCGAGCCTGCCGACTGCATCCGATATCGCTGATGTAGGCAGCCAACTGGCAAGTTCCGCGGCTATCTTGCGTTCAGACAACAAGCCATTCATTCGCTCAACCAATAGACGCGAAACAACACCCGAATCGAGACATCGCAATGCCCTACCCACGGCTGGGCGAAAGGATTTCCGTTCGATAGGGACTGCAGCATCGACTAGCCGCCTTGCCGCGGACTCCGGCGCGATTCGTACGAGCAGCTTACATAGCTCCCGCTCAACTTTTGAGTGGAATTGGAACGCAAGCTCGATCGCCTCGACAGCTCGCGTAACATCGAACTTCGCCAAACCCTCAATGGCACGAAGCGGCTGCATTATAGAGAAAGAACGAGAGGCAAACGCCTTGTCGAGAATTTGTTCCCTCAACGCAGCGTCACCCCCTTCGGCAGCAATGTCATAGGGGCAGTCGCGCAATACCTGTCCCCGGCGACAACGTTCAACAGCTGTATCGATACTTAGCTTTCTAGTCGCAGGATTGTCATACAAAACACGAATTATCAGATCGTCAAGATTGTTTCGCTTCAGAGGGGTCCTACTCTTCAAATAGTTCACCAGTAGGTTTGCCCCCTGGTTTCCCATACGGATTAGTGCTTGCAGACCCCACTCTGAATTCCTTGCAGTGTAAAGCAGGGAATAAGCAAGCTGTGCGAAATCATCCGAGGTATCACCAAGCGCTTGAAGCGTGATGCAGGCATTTGCGGCGACTCGCCCCTCCTTGTCCGCTTTCTCCAAGACAGAGCGCACCGGTAGGATCAGATCCGCATCACCACTTAACCAAGCAATTACCAGTGCGGTTAGCAGCAAATCCTCAGATGATTTTACATTTTGAAGTGTTTGAAGCGTCTGGTTCGTGAGGGCTTTTGGCATCGGACCTCGGTGAGCTCGAAGCTGGGCAAGATCGGGCGATACCATTACCAAACCACTGTTATTCAGTGTTTCGACCAAAGCCGTATCGGCGCCCAACGAAGCGAGTGCGGTCATCGACTGGCAGAACTCCTGATAAAAGCGAGACTTCATATTTTCGTCAGCATCTTGCGGCACTGGTTGGGACGCTAATACCGTAAGCCGATCCACGATACCGTCGTCAACACGTACGGCGGCCCAATTCAAACCACCATGGCGAACCCCAAAATGCTCGGACTCCAACTCGCGTTTGATCAGGTCTGCGATGCCATCGCCACCCATGAGAATAAGGACACGGCGTGCATTTTCGAGAATGGTGTCGCGGGTATTGCTGTTTGTATGTAAGCGATTGCACGCAGCGGCTACGATCATGTTTTCCAATTCCCCGCCCGCTTCGGCTTCGAGAATGGTCAATAGCTCCAGGCGGGTAATGCGCCCAAGGAAGTCCAGCGGATGGTAGAGCCAGAGTTGATCTCCTCTAAGTGCTCCTTGAGGATGCGTACGAAAGTCATTTTCCAATGTGCGCAATATAAAACGAAGCATAGTACAGTCCACCTCGTCTGGCCGCTCCCAGAAAAGGTCCACTATTAATCGGAGTTTTGGGGGATCCGTTTCGGCGAGCTCAAGAATACGTCGGCGGGTCAGTTCCGGTTGGGCGCGCAGCAGAATCGGAAGCCAATGATTGCGAAAAAAATAAAGATCTGCATCCCCAACCTCGACGGGCCGGTCGATGGCTGCTGTAGGGTCAAGGATCGATAGGGCTGTGAGAGCTGCGCTGCTAGCGAAATCTTCGGAGCTTGACAGGTGGCGGTTCACAAAATCCAGATTATCTCTATCTGCAAAGCGCGCGATGCAATACAGCAAGCAACGCGGCTTGTTGACTGAAACTTTGGTCATCAATGCATGCCCTGCCTCCTTCCAAATAGAAGGTGCATCTGGGTGTTCCAGTGCATTCAGCAAGAATCCGAATTCGGATACACTTTCCTTTTTCGCGTCGGCCGCAAGGATACGATCTTTGAGCCAACGGGGGGCCAGCGCAATTCCGGCGAGTAGAGCTGCAAAACTGGTTTGATAGTCGCTATGCCTTGAGACATCTTTTTTCTCTTCCAATTCGTAAAGACGCTGCTGGTGGAGTTCCCAAACACGGTCAAGATGTTCTGTACTGGGCACTGCCGTAAGCATTTTTAAAGCGACATTCTGCAAGTCATGGGAAGAATCGCTCAACAGAGAATCGATGGCTTCCTTCAACTCGCAATTTTCCTGCTGCACGAGGGAGGTAAAAGCCTTACCGATGAACCCGAGCCGGTAGTCTCCGTCCGAGCCCATGGTGATTTCATCCAGTCGCTCTAAGAGAATCGGCACCACGCGCTGACCGAGAGTTGGCAGGAGATGAACATACAGCGTCTCACCGTAGCTCCCGTATTCGCTTCTGTCCTCCATTCGCGCGATAAGCCGGCTGAGCATCCGGGAGTTCTGTTCGTCTTCCGCAAGCAACCACAGCACATCCATGGGAACATAGTCGAGCCGGCTCCGTGCGCGTTGAGCTTGATTTCCGCGTTGGTCCGCGAGAATCTCCCCGAGATCGTCGACCGACAGTTCCCCGCGGTCGAATTGTTGTACCAACGACTTTGCAACCGCCCAATTTAGGAGACGGTCATGCGCGAACACTACCTCGCCACTCTTCGTGCTTCGAAACCAGCCAGTGGCTTCGAGTCGCACAACGGTTTCATCCTCGGTTAGGCCAATCTCGGACCACTCCGGCCGCAAAAGAGGATAGGGCTTCCCTGCGAGAACATGAGCGGCGAGGGCCGTCACGACTCCTTCGTCTCCGTGCCTGCCCTTGGCTGAGATCCTCTGCCAAAACCGATCGAATATCTCATATTCGCTGCGCGGAGCGCTCTGCACTGAACTATATGGGAGTTCAAGGAAGAGACCGGCAAGAATAGGCCTGCGCAGAAGCATCTTCAGATCTGACGGAAGATTGGCCCATCGCCGACCGGTCCTTTTCAAGAGTGAATCAAGTTCTTGGATCGAAAAATCACCAACAATATATTCGCAAACTACATCGCTGTCGGTTACAGCAAGCGCCTGTGCCACTGTGGTCGGAACGGTCAATACCAGGCGAATGCCCCGGTCAGCCCAATCCTGGCGGACAAGATCCCTGGCGAGATCGATGTCCTGAACGTCGTCGAGTGCGACGACCAGCCCAGGTGTCGACTGATGTGGCTGCAGCTCACGGAGAAAAAGCGACACGGCAAGGAGCGACTTTTCGGATGTTTCGCCGAGGCCTAGTTGCCAAAAATCTCGTGAAGCTTGGGTCAGCAAGTCTTCACGAGTTTGGGCTGTACGCACCAAGGTGACGAAATTACGCTGCTTTCCCAGCGCTTCCAGCAATCGTCCCAACTGCCAAGTCTTGCCAACGCCACTTTCTCCCGCAATGAGCAATACAGGTTTTCCCGCCGGCCATTCGGGAGCACCTCGTACGTCTCGATCGAGCTGGTACTTAAGTCCGGCAAGACGGCGGCAAGTCAATTCACTCATGGTCTCAGGCAAAATCGCCAACCTATGCAGCCGGTCCGGGTTGAGGCCGACAACCCGGAATATGGCATCTATGGCAGAAGCATCGAGCCGTGTTTCACCCTTGCCCAGCTTTTCAAACAGTACGCCGACCAGACGCTCCCGAATCCCACGTTCATCCCCGAGATCGGGCGCGTAACACCGCAAGAGCCTCTCAATTGCTGCCGCATGGGTGTTGCCACTGACGGAAAATTCCATTTCAAAACGTGACAATAGATGGAAGGTGGCAACGCGCTCCTCGGCGGTCGATTGGGGAATACCGTGCCTTGTTGCGTTGTTGATGCGGTCGAAAAACTCGCGGTTGGTCGCAACAATGTCAGTGCTAAAATTTTTCTTTTCGTCATTATCAAGGTCATCCGGACCGTCAGCCGCCTTCACATCGGCAAGGAACGCCTTGAAGGTATCTAATCTGCCGGATCGGCCGTCAGTTACGAAACGGTAACGGGCATTCGCCGGAAACGATGGCGGTATTGCCTTTTGGAGGTCGCACAGGACAGCTTCCATGTCGGAGAGAGACCACGTGCCGTCTGCACGGGTCTTGTATTGCTCTACAATATAAATGCCTGATGCCTCCGCACGGGCATCGCCGCCACTGCGAGGCTCCAGCACCAAACATGCGTCATCAACTACCTGACCGTCCAATTTACCCTTCAAGGTAACGTTGGACAGCCAGCTAATATGGTGAATTATCTGATAGAGAAAGCCATTGATCGCGGCTGGGCCACCAACTTGAGTCATATTCTCTCTTCGGGTTAATCTTCAAATGTATACATGAAGAATCGGAATTCCCTAGTTTAATGCCTTGAATTAACTCAACACCTTCTGCTGGTTAAAGCCATTAATATGTATTGTAACAGAAGAGGGGTCGCCAGACTCCTGTTGTGTATCTTGCCCGGGAGCCACCTATCCATCTTTTTTATGAACGTAATCTGGACCGATCCACCGCGTCGTCCGTCTTCAGAACAGTTAGGGATTTTCAACAGTAATGAAATCTCATTATCCCGTTGATTTCATTGGAATATGTTGAATATTCGTAATCTCGCTCGGGGTTCGCCTTTCGCAGAGTGTAATCAAAACGGAAACGAGGAGAATCAAACCCCCGCGCATCTCGGCGCGGGTTTGTCGGAGAGTCCTCCCAAACCTGGCTAACAACGGCTTGAGCACGGCCAGTCACCAGCGATCCACAGTCTTGGTTCAGCAGCCACCGCTCCGCGCACCATGATAGCGTCTGATCCGTCGCCAGCGGTCTAGCTACCGCCACAGCCCGTTTAAAATCTTTGGGACCAAGGTGCCTGAGATAGAGCCGTAGCGGTTCGGGCTGTAGCGCCTTGGATGTACTCGAGGATCGTCGTTCGTATCTCTAGGTTAATTGTTGAGACGCAGAAGAAATTACATTAAGGTTGGTCAGAGTTTCAATCAAAGGCATCGGGATTACCGGAATACGTTCGCCCATCCAGACGCGCCCGGTATGATGGATTTGAAGTGTTTCAACGACCTGCAGGCCGATGTCTTGTCTGAGCTCCGGCGCACATACTTGGATACCGACAAGTCTTGAAGTGCGGAAACCGCTTGACTCTTTCTCAAAGAGTGTTTTTGACTGTGTTTTCCCGACCGGATGAAAATGAGACGAAGAGATACCGATGCTGATGCTGAACGGGCTGAAATCCTCAAATGTTCTGATAGTTTTGCTGATTGTTTTGCTTACTTCCTTGCTGTCCGCTTTTGCTGGCGTCATGTTCACTGTAAAACCGGTGTGGGCCTTCAGGCTCTTTGGAATATCCGACAAGTTCAGAATTCTGAACTTTCTGGGCGTTGCTATGGGCGGCATCCTGCTCGCCATCCAGGCCGTACTATCTTACAAACGCGCCAAAGCGATGGAGGATGCTGCGAATGCGCAGGCCGGAGCTACTGCGGAGCAAGCAAAAGCCAACCAGAACACCGAGAAGGGGTTGCGGCAGGAGCGCCTGAGAAACGCCATCGAGCATCTGGGGCACGATTCGGAATCCGTGCGTCTTGGCGGGGCCTATGAACTCTTCCATCTGGCGCAAGATACCAAAGACCTTCGTCAAACCGTTCTGGATATCCTCTGCGCCTATATACGCCGCACGACGGGCGAAGACGAGTATCGGGAACAGTACAAGTCGAAACCCTCAGAGGAAATTCAAAGTTTGCTGACTCTGCTTTTCGTGCAGGAGCATGAAGTCTTCAAAGCTCTTCACATCAACTTGCAGGGGAGTTGGCTGAATGGAGCGGATCTAGGGGGAGCACACCTTGCAGGGGCCAATCTGGCTGGTACGCATATGCGAGCGACTTATCTTGGAGATTCATATCTCCAAGGTTCCAATCTCAATGGAGCACAGATGCAAGGAATTGATCTCAGAAGATCCTGCTTGCAAAGTTCTACGATGGCGAGAACACAGATGCAAGGCGCTTATCTGCTGGGAACACGGATGCAATGCGCTCACCTATCAGAGACGCAAATGCAAGGGGCTTATTTTTACAGGACCGGAATGCAGGGGACTCTCTTTGCCAAGGTGCATATGCAAGGAACCGGAAATTCTATATGGGATGTTGAAATGTCTTATCCAGAGCGCATCAAGGAGGCTATCGGGAAGGAAACCGATTTTTCCGAGGTTATATTGAGTGGTGGGTTAAGTAAAGAATACGTGGATTATCTTGCCAAGGGATTGTCCGATTTGAGAAATGATTGTCCTGATGCGGGTGTATCCTATTGTGGGGATGTGCAGATGTTGCGCATGATGCTACAGCCGCATGTCGACAAGCCGCCTTGTTGCAAGCCGTGGGAAGGTATGGGGGCCCATACCGGGACATATACAGAGAAAGAGGCTGAGGAATGGATTGCCCTGCACGATAGGGCTTCTTAGCAGGCATCGACGGGGAATAAAAAAAGCGGGAGATGAACAGTGATCATACCGACGCTGAGCTAGTTGAAGAGTGGCTGTGATTTTCTTGCTCAATCTTCACGATTCCATAGGACATTTTTATTAATATGCAAAATGACTGGGAATTCCCTAATTTCAAAGGGTATTACATACAAATGCCAAAGTCCGTTGACGCTAGTGCCAGCTTGATTTGGGCTATGCCCCGCTTATCCAATCTAAAGCTGCAGAGAAGAAGGCGTGATCAATGACGACCAATGATGAAGGCATACAAGCGAAACTCGACGCAGCGCGTCGCACATTAGATGCTCTACGCGCCGACATTCAGGCATTTGCCGAAACTCAGCGTGGCAAAGTACAGGTAATGCAAACTGGAGAGAAGTCCTGGAGTCCCAAACTTACGGATAAATTCGATGCGCCTTCGATAAAATGGTCCATCTTGATAGGAGAGATAGCTTATCATCTCAGATCGTCGCTTGATCATTTGGTTTATAAACTCGTTTGTGAAAACGGTGGAAATCCGACCAAACAAAACGCATTCCCCATCGTTTGGGAGATAGACAAAGTTATCCACAAAGTAATCTATTCAGAAAAAGGTTCTGAATACGTGAAGAAAGGACGTGAATATATAGACAACAAAGCGCTTAAAGGAGTCGGTGAACAGGAAAAGGCCAAAATTTTATTGAACCAGGGGTTTGTCGCTCACGTAGGTGAGTATGGTTCCTACGATCTCAACGCCAATCCATTTGAGTTTAGTCATTTAGCATACCTTTGTAATGTGGATAAACACAGACATTTAGTTTCGATTGAACCCAAACTAGGTGGTCTTACAGACGATTATCGTGTCCGTCAGGATGAGACTATAAAAAAAGGTGAACTTCCACCAAGGCTTTGTAACACTGATTTCGAAATAGATGTCTGCTTTCGTTTTGAACAAGACGATGGTCGACCATCCGATTTGGCCGGGTCGGTTGACGACGTTCTGACGGATATCACCCTAGCTGTTGAGCATACAATTAACTACATATCGGGTAGATCATCTCGGCCATTCGCCGATCTTGCCAACGACGAAAAATATCAACTACGCCGCAGAGACCAGAGAATGCCGTACTGATACTGAAAACTGCAAACTGTTGTCAGATATTGCGGCAGGGTACTTAAGCGATGAATGAAAGGAAATGGCTGGAGGAATCTCGTGAACATGACGGGCCTTGATAATCATTTTAGAAACTAGGCAAAAACGGGCCGGAATTTCAATGATTTTTTCACGGGCCCGTAATCTTGTTTGCCTGCGCCGCGCGACTCCGGGTTTCAAGTTCACGCATTATCGTCCGCAGAGCTCGACCGATTGGACTATTCAAGCTCCTGTTTCGCTGTTTATTGCTGGCATTTGCGGCACAACTTCGATGTTACGGCTGATTTCGCGCCCAAGTCCGGCCCTCTTGAGTCGAGGGCTATGGCAATGCTTGACGCCCAGGCCATATCCCGGGAGCGGAGGAGGAAACGAGTGTGGGTCTTGGCGAAGGACACTCCCTTGGCGTTGTGCAGGTCGTTGCGATCATTGTAGCATGTGGTGGCAGGAGGTGAAGACTCAATTTGCAAGCTTGCGGGTGTGCCCTTCCGTGACACACGGAATCCTGGATTGGCTGGATAATCTCAGGTTGTCCGTTGTCTTCCCCGAGAGGTGAGTGAGATGAAGAACGTTCTTGATGACGTGACCGACGAAAAAGTCGACGCCCGGCATATCAATCGGCGGGTCAACGACTGGGAAGAGCGCGTGGAGAACCTCTACACCAAAATTGGCGAGTGGCTGCCGGACGGCTGGACCGCGCAAGAGGGAGAGACGGTGTGCATGCACGAAGAAATGATGCGCAGGTTCAATGTGGCGGCAAGGCAGATTCCAACGCTCCTGCTCGTCAACGGTTCGGGAAACAGTGCGCGACTCGAACCGCGCGGACTTTGGATCATCGGCGCGAATGGCCGGATTGACATGAAGTTTGGGAGCAGTCACTACCTCATCGTTGACGTGGCCGGCAGTTTTGAAACGCCGGACTGGCAGGTTGCGAACGCCGAGCAGCGGCTCGACCGGGTCGACCTGACGGAAAGCTGGCTCAAGCAGGCGCTGTCGTGAAGGACCTTGAGGCCATCGCCGCAGTCTATGAGCAAATAGACAATTTTCTGGAAAGCCAACGGGATGTGGCAGGCGTGGCCGCCGAGCGTGACGAGCGGATCGCGCTAAAGCAGCGAATCAACGATCAGGCGTACTTCGTGTTGGCCTGGGGGCAACTCGAGGCGGAAATCGAGGAGGCATGCCGACAGGCAATTCGCCGCGGGCAGGAGCACGGAGACTGGAACTACCGTCGGGCGTGGTCGCTATACAACCCGGAAGACCGAAGGCTATCAGGTCTAAGTTTGGAGGACCGATTGACGCTTGTCCTCGAAAAGGGCACGGAGTACTGGAAACGGGCGATGCAGCATTATAATGTTCGTAACCAGATCGCTCACGGTGCTCTGCGGTCGGAAAGAATCGACGTATCGAGTGTCGTCCAGGACTTCTATCGCATTCAATCATCACTGACACGTTCGTAGTTCTGGAAAATTTCCACGCTCTTGGGAGTCCTGCGTCTGTTTATTGACAAGGATTTCCGTCTCCCCCTGTCCTCCTGATGACGTCCTGCCGGGTTGTGTAATTGTTTCGTAACCGGATTTGATCAACATGCATACACGGCTCGACATGTCTGCGCCTACCCCTCATCATTCCCGGGATATCTGATTCCGACACCCTCGCACCCCGTCCCGTCGCACGCTTCCATTCACGCAAAACAATCCGCTGGAGCGTAACACCTGCTTCATAGAGTTTCCTCGTTTCTGTTAACGGTCGAGAACCATCGTCCTCGGCCCCCGAGGTGGGAGAAAGCTGGTGAACGAGTTTTACCCAGCTCTGGTGGACAGAATGCCTCCGGAGGGTATGTATCTTCCTCTAGAGCGCCGCACATTCTAACACGAGACGGTTCGACGAAATGTCCCGCTCTTCGGCCTCATTTATAACGCCTTTACATTGCCAATTCGTGACCCGGATGTTCTTTCACAATGTATCAACCATTCATTTTACAACTTCTTTTATAAATTTGGGGAATTATAAACTTAACTATGCAAAATTCCAGAACTTTTTGTATAAATAAAGAAGGTGGCACCGGGGATTTTTAGGGGGGGTTCACTCCCGTACGGATTACGGCCTAGATTCCCACCTTACCTAGCTGGCACCGGGGCCACCAAATATACTAAACCTATCGCTAATGGAATGAGTCAAAAGCGGCTTAAATATAAGGAGTTAATTGCGTAATGTTCAGCCCGAAGGGTTGATTGCATAGAAAGTGGTTACTGAATAAAAGTGGTGCGTAGTCTGGATATCGAGGAACCTATCTCCGAATGCTTTTGAAAGATCAAGTTGTCAACAAAGGAGTTTTTTAGTAGTATTAATTTGCCAAAAAAAGTTGCTCGGTCTGGAGAACCGGGCCGCTTGCTGAATACAAGATCATTCCTTCCCGGAGTGAGAATATGCGGGGACTCCACTTTATGTGAGATGCGTTTGGCAACCGACCCGGCTAAAGGGTTGATTGCCAATGAATGATAAGTCAAATTTTTTCAGGTTGACATTGATTTGTTCATGGCGGACAATCGAAGCTAACCAATATGCAGAGAAGTAAAATCGCTCAAGGAGGGGCAGGTTATCTATAAAACAAACATGCAGTTAACATCGGAAATTCACGCAGTAAACTCTCAAGGAGGAAGTATGATGCAAAGATTCAAAACTCTTTCAATGGCCCTCGTTCTAATCGCGGCATTCGGCATTGCTGGATGTGGTGGAGGCGGTGGTGGATCAGTTATGAAAGACGATACATCGAAAGACGATACATCCATGACGATGCCGGACACTTCGATTGCGGACGCCAAAAAAGCTGCAATGGATGCTTATGCGGCTGCTATGGCTGCGGTGAGTGGTGTTGTCAGCATGACGGATGCAGACGTGCCTTCTCATACGCGAGCGGTTGATGCGGCGGCAGATGCAAAGATGTACAGCGATATGGCTCAGGCAGCGGATAATACGGCAGACGCTAAGAAATATCAGATGATGGCGGAAGCGGCACGAGATGATGCTGTGAAGTACGCTGGCATGGTGCGGACTGCGCAGAACATGGTTGACGAGAAAATGCGTGAAGTTGAAATGAGGAAAGCTGCTACAAAAATGGCCGAGACGAAAGCTAAGGCTATGATGGCCGAGGCCGGTGGGGCAACCGCCGTAGATATCAGGCCGTTTGATGGTGGCGGGGCTTACGATGAAACCGCCGTTACTACCATGTATAACCTCAAAATCACGTATAAAGACGGTCCTATGATTGAGGTAATGGACCCGGCCAACCTCGGAAAATCCGACCAAAAATTCAAGATGATGGATGGCAAGCATACGAGGACCATTGGCAAGGATACGGAGATCATCGGTGCGTATACTAACATCGAGGCCCCGACAACCACGCCTTTCGGCGTGGTTCATCCTTTAACCTTGATTGATGATCCAGCCACCTCCAGAGAAGATTTCCAGACAATGGAGGTGGTGGATGCCATGAAGGGTAAGATAGACCTCGGCATCCCCGCCGCTCGTGAAGGTGAGACGCGAGAAGAATCATTCCGCACGGACAACAGTACTACGACAACTGACGAGGGTAAGCATAGGGGTAAATTCGATGGAGCGAAGGGCACTTTCGATTGTACCGATAGTAGTGGGTGTTCCGCCACTGTAAACCATATGGGCGTTACGACGGCGTTCACGGGCACGTTCAGATTTACGCCGGACGCGGGCGCAACGGTTGACGTGGCGGATACCGATTACCATTACTACGGTTTTTGGCTCAAGAAGAACGATAAAGGGTACAGCGCCGTTCAGACCTTCCACGGAGCCGTGTCTCTTGCGGATGCAGATACTACTCCTGATTACAGCAACGTTGAGGGAACGGCGACTTATGAAGGCAATGCGGCGGGTGTTTACACCTATGACACACTCAAGGCGGATGGCAGCAAGGAGAAGGTGACGGCTGGCTCGTTCATGGCTGATGTGGAACTGACCGCATCATTTGGAGGGAACGACGTTTCGGTGAACAAAGCGGACACTATCGAGGGCATGGTCACAAATTTCGACCTCTCGGGTGGGGAAATGAACGCTTGGGTGCTCAAGCTAAAACAGGGAGAAATTACCCCCGGCACGGGTGCTTTCTCCGGCATGACGAACGGTGGCGGGACCGACGCGCCTTATGAAGGAATGCTATACGGCGGCGGTGGGGATGATGCTCCCACTATGGCTACCGGCGAGTTCAATGGTAATTTTGTGAATGGAATAGTTGCTGGCGCATTCGGCGCGGAAAAGAAATAAGAATTATTGGGTGCGGGGTTATACATTGTGTAGCCTCGCACCCATGAAACAGAATGGAGGAAGGTAAAGGAGGTTTGATCTATGGACGATGAAACAAGACAAACATTTAAGGAATTTCGCGGTGATATGAATGATCGCTTCGACAAGATTGATGGTCGGTTTGATGAGCACGATGCTCGGTTCGACAAGATTGATGGTCGGCTCGACAAAATGGATGGCCGGCTCGACAAAATGGATGGCCGGATTGATCAATTGGACAACGGCCTTAAAGTTGTGTGCAAGCTCGTTGAGACCACCAACAATAATGTAGTTAATGGTTTTAAGGCTATAAGTTAAGAGCATTGAGAAATTGAATCAACCACCATATCAACACAACAATCCAAGGGCTGTAGCGAAATAAGTAGACAGGGGATTACCCATCGGTTAACCTCGTGGAAAGAAGTGTCGTTCCAGATTAGAGTTGAGTCCTCCTGTCTGGAAAAAAAGAGCGATGGGTAATCCCCACTATTTACGATTATGGACTCAATTTCAACCGGGAGAAGTCGGAAGCGGAACAATTTGCATTTTTACCATAAAAGACCTATATTATTGAGAAGGGAGTTGTTGGCGATTTGAAAAATACCAAAAAATTAGAAGAATTGACGAAAAAACAAAAATTAGAAAGTCAAGATTAAATTAATTTAATCATTTTCCATTGGTTTTTCCGGTAGTTTTTCCATGTCCTGACGCCTAGACGACTTGAATACATATCATCACGATCATCGGGAAGTCGTACCATATTCCTTTTGCTTCGTATCTTGATGCAATGCTTATCTTCTATGGATGCCTGAACCCATCGTTTTTCATTTGTTGTTCGAATTTTTTCACGGAAGATTTTCAATTTTTGTCCTCGTTTGAATGGTTCACACGATACGCCACGATTCCATAATACAACCAGCCTCTATTGATTATTTCCTCAAGAACATCCCCATTCCGAATCCAAGACATCACACTATCATTAACCCATTCCATTGCTTCTTCATGGATATCATGTTGTCTCTTTTCATTCATTATCATTCTTGTGATTCGTGTCATTGTGGTTGTGTTGGGTATAAGAAATTGACTTGAAGTGGATAACATGATTAAGATAAGGAACGGCGCGGCGAGACACCCGGCAGGTTAAGGGACGTGCCACCACCGCGTTGGGATGTGGCCTTACCTCCAAGCCTTAGAGCAACCGAGGGAAAATTCCCACTGCCGGGTGTCGCCGTTTCTATTTATACAAGAAAATCTTACTTTTTCTTCTTTTTATGAACTCCAAGAATCTTTTTTGCTACGGCTTCTACTTGTTCATGCACTTCCGAAGGGATAGAATCTCGCGCTTTCTTTTGTTCTTCTTTCTTCTTATCGTTTTCTATTTTCGTCATGATTAAGCAACCAAATCTTCATAGGTTAGTCTCTTGCCGTCCATGTTACCGGCAAGAGTTTCCATTTGGGAAATAGTATCCATTGGTCGGATATTGTGTTTATCACTAAATTCATTGATATAGCGATGCAACTGCTTGCGGCTCATCCGGTGGTAGGTTCCATGAAATCCCCGCTTGAACATTGACCAGAAGGATTCAATGCCGTTTGTGTGAGCCATTTCATCAACCCACTTGCCCATGCTATGGTTCACTCTCTTGTGGTTCTTCAATCCCCTATATGAACGATTTTCATCAGTGAACTTATCAGCATCATCATCAACGTTTCTATTCACCACTTCATGTAATGTTTCCTGCTTGGTATCTTCCACCACTTCGACATGAATTTTATTGGTTTTGCGATCCTTGATTCCAACTACGATTTCCTTACCTACTCCACCGCGTCCTGCCTTGAGTTTCTTCTTCCCGTGTTTGTTCCTTTCCAAACCACCTACATAAGTTTCATCGATTTCAACAGGGCCTTCAAACAATCCTTCTTCATTATTCATAGCTTCCCTGATTCTATGGCCCATGAACCAAGCAGACCTTTGGGAAATATCAAGGTCTCGATGAAGTTTCATTGAAGAAACACCTTTAAGGCTTGTTACATTCAGGTACATGGCGATTGCCCATTTTTGAAGGGGAATCCTTGATTTTTCCATGACTGTTCCAATTCGAACACTAAAATTGCGTCGGCAATCACCGCACCAGTAGGGCATAGGTTTTTTTGAAGGGACTACACTTACTTTGTCCATGCAACCGCAACGAGGACAACAAAGATATTCAAGGTCTTTGCCCCACTTCAAGCATTCAAACCATGCGGTGGCGGTTTCCTCATCGGGGAACATCTTGAAAAGGTCGATTAGTGAAATACCTTCTCTGAATGCCTTGCCGGGTGCTTTGTGTGCCATTGAGTGTATCTCCTATTCAATAATAAAATTATATCAAATAATGCAATATATGTCAAGTGTTATTATAAGATATTTTGATTTTATTTTAAGAAATATTGATTTTGTTGGAGTGATTGAAGGTTTATACCGGAATGGATATTATTGAAAAAGATTAAATTGAATTTCTTTTTAGGGAGAGGGTTATGACAAACAATATAAATACAATTAAGAAACGTTTGAATAAATTAGAAAAGGAGGTTGGAATGTTAGCAAAAAAGATGGCAGACAGAATAGATAAAAGTAATCAATTGTTAAGAGAAGATTTGAATAGATTGCTGGATGGAACGGAAGAAAATCCGGGAATTATCAGACAACTTGAAGATATCAAAGAAAGCCTTTCGAAAATTCAAACAGGTTAAAGATATTGAAGGGCTTGAGCTAATTTGCATAGTTAAGTTTATAATTCCCTAAATTTGCATCTATTTGACCGATTTTGCCTTGAAAAGTTCATCCTTTTTCGTCTCGAACCCGAACGTTTAAAGTTGTCTTTCCGTCAGCTACACTACTATTCTCATCCGAAACTTACCCGCATCACCCGCAAATTTTTTTGAAGCCGACTTAATCCCGCCCCGATTTGCCCGGCAATTCGGTCGCGACTTCGGAGATATTTCTGCTGATTTGCTCGATCTCTTCCTCTCGCCCTGCCCTCTCCATGTCGCGGATGATGGCCTGTGCGGCGAACATTGCGGAGCGCAACAGATGGATTTCCGCTTCCGTACGAGGCCATTCCCGTCCCTCGATCGCCTCGAGCGCCGCCGAGATCATCAACCGGCTCGGTGAAATCCCCCGCTCATGAGCGGCCTTTTCGATCCGTTTCCAGTGGTCTTCGTCAACGCGGATGTGCTTGTTGATCGTGTTTCCCATGCCGTTTTCCCCCGTTTTATCCTCTGAATGGTCGTTCATGTGAGATGTTTCCGGCTCCCGCCTGCGCCTTTCGGAAGCCGAAACAGCGGGCGCTCACCGGATTCCCGGGCCGGGTTGCGCCGGTCGATCATGGTCCTGCGCATCCGTGTCCTGCGTCGCATTTGCGACGCAGGCCGAGTGGGATCATATTCGTGCGCACCCCCGTCTGCGACGCAATTGGTATCTGCAGGAGAAACGCTACCGCAAAAACCGCATCCAGCCTCTCTCTAACCTGTTGATATAATTATCAAAATCAGGGGATCGTCGCAAATACGACGCACTATTTCCGGCATGACGGGGATGCGCGGGGGGATGAACCATAACAGCCGGGCGCAGGAGATCGCGGTCATTCGCAGCCTCTGGAGCCGGTGCAGCCCGCTGCGTCGGGTGTACTGAACGAAACGCCGAAGGGCGGCTAGCGCAGGGATTTTTTGAAACGCAAGTCGGGGAAATTTTTGCCGATGATAATGGCGAGCGGGAGCCGCCGCGGCGATTGAGCGGGAGGAGCAATGCGGGGAGTTGTTCCTGCGGCAAGACCAGCGGAGTCATCATCGATGCCGGCGCAAGTGGCGCGAGCGTTGGTCGACGAGACGCAACGGGCCGCGCCGCCGGGCGGCGACGACGCGACCCGTTGAGCGTTCACGTCACGCTACTTTTTGGACGGGAATTCCGAGGGTGCGGGCCTTGTCGACGAGGTTGTCTGTGATGCCGCTGCCCGGGAACGCGATGACGCCCTTGGGCAGGAGTGCGAGCAAGTCGTCGTTGCGCCTGAAGGGAGCGGCCCTGCCGTGTGCGTCCCAGTCGGGTTTACAGACGACTTGGTGGACGCCGTTTCGCTCCGCCCATCCCGCTGCAATCTTCTCGGCGCCGGGGCCGCCGCCGTGGACGAGCACCACGTCTTTGTACTTGGCCTTGAGCTTGTCGAGATGCGCGATGATTTTGCTTACGTCGTTCGCCTCCTTGCCGCCCGCGACGGCGACGAGTGTTCCCTGGGGAAGATGAGCGGTGTTCTCGCGGTCCTTTCTGGCGCGCTGGAAGTCGCGCGCCTCGATCACCGCAGAGGTCAGCTTGCCGGTTTGGGAGACGTGGGAGCCTCGCCTGGGCCGCCAGACCTCGCCGGTCTCTACGCGATAAGCCTCGGCGGCGGTGTCGCGCAGTCCTTCGAAGGCGTCTCGGCGGTCGCTCAGGTTTTGCGCGCGGTCGGTCGTGAGTTCGAGTTCGCGTGATCTGATCTCGGAGCCGTCCTGTTCGCGCTGGAGTTCGCGTATGCCGGGGATGAGCCTGTCGGCGGCGCGGTCGAGGCGCTGTGTCTGGGCGTCCAGGGTGTTGACGAAGCCCCAGAGGAGATTCGCTCGCTCATCCGCAAGTTGCGTGCCGTCAGGTGCGGCTTGCGCGAGGATGCGGAAGGCCTGAGTGACGGCGTCTGTGGATTCGTTCTGGTCCCATACGGGTCGGTTGTCGAACTCATCGGGTCCCGGGGTTGCGCCGAACAGCGCTGCCTGCTCGCAGACCATGGCGGTGAAGGATTCATTCTGTGCTTCGTGCTCTGTGTGCTCGTGCATGATGCTCTCCTTGTGGTCGTGTGTCGCGGTGGCAGTCATCGTTCACTCCTTTCAGTGATTGGGTTTTCCAGCCGGGCTTTTCGGCCAGTGGTTCGGTTGTCCTCAAGCGAGGGAATAGTCGTATTGGGGCAGCGCGTAGCCGAGATCGTCTCGCTTCACTTCTTTGGGCATGTCGCCGAGGTAGTCGGCTGCCCACGCGGCGGCGCGTGCGAGGACGTCGCCGTGGCATGGAAGGGGATGACAGTGGCAGCCGAGTTCGCAGCCATGAAGGTCGGCGAGTTCGTAGAGGTTGATCTCCTCCTGCTGGATTTTTCTCCAGAGCCATTGCCGGTATTTTTCAATCACGTCGGCGCGGTCGCCGTCCTGGCCGATCCGGAAGGGATTTCCCCACTTCGTCGTCCTGTCAATCACGACGAGACAGCCGCTTCCGAATTGGGGCGCAACATAGTCGTTCAGGTTCACCACGGTGGTTTCCATGCCTTTCTCCTTTCCAGAGAGTTAACGGATGCGCTTCTTAGCGCCCCATTTTCAGCACGTAAGGGCATCGGGTGGTGTTCCCGATGCCCGTAGGCGAGCGAATCAAGGGCTCGTCATTTTCCGGGGGGTTCCCGAAAAACACGCTTCATAGAGCGGCGCTTTCGTTTTTTGCCGCTCGACGTTTTTTGGGGGGTACCGGCAAATGATGGCCGCTAGCGGCCACCCTTTATTGCTCGCCGTTCGTGCTAAAATGAGGACGCTAAGAGAGAGAGGGTAGTATCGCCACCGGGACACAAGAGCTTCCGGTTGTTTCACGATGAAGGCGAAGCTCATCGTGAAACAATCTCTCATGCTGCGGAGAGGGTCATTTTGGGCCGTTTTTTCCGGCCCAAAATTCCCGCAGCGGGGGGTAGACCGAACCACTGTCCAGGGTATGCGGTGATTGCAGGTGCATGCCGATCTTCCGTGAACATGGTTTATCGTTCACGGAACCGGAGATTTCCCGGGTGTTCCCGGTAGATGAGAGGGCCGGCAGGGCGAGAAAGGCGAGGGCGGCGGCGATCCCGGCGCTGGAGAGGGTGTTCGGGGCATGGCGGACCTCCTCTGGATAACGAGCAAAAAAAGGGGCCGGCGCCGTAACGCCGACCCCTGACGTGATCAGAATGGAATATCTTCGCCTACTACGCCCGCGGTGGCCGCCACATCGGCCGTCTCGGGGTGCGCGCCGCCTCCGTTGCCATTGCCGTTCCCGTTCATCTTCTCCAGGAACTGCACCCGCCCGCCGGGGGCGAGTAAGATCTCGGTCGAGAACCGATCGGAATCCTCCTCGTCCTTCTTCCAGCGTCTGGTCTGGAGCTTACCCGCCACGTAGACCAGGCGGCCCTTCTTCGCGTGCTTCTCAAACATATCCACCAGGCCCGGCTGGAAGGTCACGACCCGGTGCCACTCGGTCTTCTCCACCCGATCGCCGGACTGCTTGTCGACGTAGCCCTCGTCGGTGGCGATGGATAGATTCGCGACGCGCCCGCCGCTCGAGAGATGGTTGATGGTGACGTCGGCGCCGAGACGCCCGATCAGTTCCGCTCTGTTGAGTCCGAATGCCATGGTAGTACTCCTTCGTGGTGTGAGTGTGAAAAAGTGATGGGAGGGAGAGAGTCTTTCTCTCCACCCGGTTCGTCCTAAACGCTACAAAACTCCACTTCGCCGTCCGCCTCGTTGCGCAACTTGCGGATCGTGTACGCGTCGAGTCCGATCTCGGCGAGCAGTTCGTCACTGGTGAACATCTCGATGTCGTAGTCGTTCTCATACATGGTCCAGCCTCCTCTCGGGTTGTCGCCCCCGGCATCAGGGTCGGAAGACCGTCTCCCTCTCCCTACCGGGCCTTTGCCCGGTTCCGTGCTTCGCTCTTACTCTCGGGGGGAGGTTCTCATCCGGTGGGGACCACTCGCCGACACCGCCGGGACTTGCCCTTGCCCCGGGTCCGTGTCAGATGGAGGTATGGACAGGCGTATCGAAAGGGGCGGTTTGAATTCGCTGGTGGCGGAGGCCTGGAAGGCGTTCGAATGCGCTGCTCCGTCTTCGCGCGTCCATCCCGCCATGCCGATTCTCTTCTTCGGCGATTTGGAGGCATACTCCGCCTCGTCAGTTCGGGTGGTGACCGTAGGATCGAATCCTTCGTCGGCGGAATTCCCCGAGGGTTCTCCGTTCCGGAGGTTTCCGGGATGCGCCGGGATCACGGCGACCGAGGGCGAGCGCTACCTGAGAGGCCTGTGTTCCTACTTCGACGCTGACCCCTATCGCAGATGGTTCCGGTTCTACGACGTCGCGCTGGGAGGAGCGGAGGCCAGCTACTATCCGGGCCGGAAACCCTCGACGGCCCTGCATACGGACTTTGGTTCGCCCGTCGCCACGAATCCGACGTGGAGCGGGCTTGGAGAAGCGGAACACCGTGCGCTGCAGGGGAAAGGCGGCATTCTGTGGCGCCGGTTGCTGGAAATCCTGAAGCCGGAAATCGTCCTGCTGAGCGTCAAGAGGAAAGACCGCGAGTATATCGAGGGACGCTTCCCGGCCTTGAACGACTGGCGGCGGATTCACGAGTTCCGGCGCAAGATAAGCGGGGAGCTCAGAAAACGCCCGTACCCGGTCGATGCGAGGTGGTACGCGATAACGGGCGAACCTTCGCTGTTCGTATACGGCGCCAAGGCCCAGACGCCGTTCGGCTCGCTGAGCGATATGCAGAAACGGCGAGTGGGAGAGTTGGCGCGCCAGACATACGGCAAAGGCCCGTAGGTTCCACCTTGCTCCCTCCCACCGGCGGCAGGCCGGCTGCGCAGCAGGGCGGCGGTTGTCAAACCCTCCCTTCCTGCTCAGGCCCGCTCCTCTCCGACTCACGCGAAGTGGAAGAGCGGCCCGAGCCGTGCCGCGAGGACAGCGGCGCCGAGCGCAGCGAGGTCGTCGTTGAAGTCGCCGCGTTCCGGAACGATGACGCGGGCGCCGACCCCGATCCCGGCGCAGCGTTTGGCCAGGCGTTCCGCCGCCACCTCCCCTTCCACGTCGTTGTCCCGAGCGATGACGAGGCGGGTGACCCCCTCGGGCGGGACGAAGGCGCCGAGGCTACCTGCGGAGAGTGCGGCCGCAGCGGGGACCCGGGGCGCCGCGGTGACGATCGAGAGTACGGTCTCGACGCCCTCCCCGACCAGAAGGGTGGCGCCGGGTGCGCCGAAGCGCACGGCGCGTCCGAAGACCCGGCCGAGCGCCTTGCGGGAGGGGAGGACGCCGGCCTTCGTCTGCGCATCGGAATCGATCCAGGTGCGGTGCACGGCGTGGAGCGCACCTCCCGAGTCGGTCACGGCGGCGACCAGGGCGGGCAGTCGGCGGTCGGCTTCGCGGTGGTAGAGCGCCGGGTGGAAGCGCAGGGAGGGGAAGCGGAACCGCGTGATGCCCCGGGCGCGGAGGTAGGCATCGGCCGGGCCGCCCTCAATCGGGCGGCAACTCCGCCAGATGCGCCGCGCCGCTTCCCTCGCGTCGTATGGCGGCCCCCCGGCCGGCAAATGTGGGGCAGGCAGGGCGAGGAAGGCGCGGGCCTCGTCCATGGCCGCGCGGAGCGTGGGCGAGGCGTAACGGCTGCGGATCAGGTCGAGCAGGTCGCCGTGCTCCCCGGTGGCCGCGTCGGTCCATTTGCCCGGCGCGCCCGGAGGCTTCAGGCGGACGAAGAGAGAGCGTCCCGGCGAGCCGTCGACGTCGCCCGCGACCCAGTAGCGGCCCTGCTTTTTGCCCCGGGGCAGATAGCGGCGGCAGACTTCCTCGGCGCGCGAGGCGAGCGCGGCGGCGATCCCGGCCGCGGGAGATGGTGTTCGGGACATGGCGGACCTCCTCTGGATAACGGGCAAAAAAAGAGCCGGCGCGTGAGCGTCCTCCGACATCACCGGGGCGGCTGCATTGCAATGAGGGCGGCTCAACCGGCGGCCTCGTCGTCCTGCGCCGGGCCCATTGTTCGCGCGGCCAGAGCGGACCAGGCCTCCCGGTCCATTCCGAGCCGGGCGTTGAGCCTGTCGCAGAAGCGCTCGGCGTCTTCCAGGGTGAGGGCGACCAGGGCGGTGGGGATGCTCCCGGTCATTCCGTCGATGACGAGGCGTATTTCCTGCGGCTCGTCATCGGGTCCGTAGGACGGGCAGAAGGCGAAGTCGGTAACTTTCGGCAGTGTCTGTGAGGTCATGGAACGAACTCCCTTGAATGATGGCGGAATTTGTCGCCGCCCCCGGCGACAGGCGCCGGGCGGCCGGCGATACGGATAACGACTGCGGAACGGCCCCCCGCCGGACGGAGATGGGCCGGCCATACGTATGCGGGCCGGCCGCACGTGCGGGTTCAGTCGGCGAGGGGACGGCTTTCGAGGACGCGGGCGAGAACGGCTGCGTCGGGCGCGAAGACCCGCGCGCTCCAGGAGACGATCTCGACCGTACAGCCCGCACGCTTCAAGTCGGCGACGTGGCGGTCGTCGGGTCCTTCTATCTCCAGGCGCTGCGCCCCCATGATGCGGCGGCGCGCGAGGCGCCAGCCGTTCGCGAGGGTCAGGACCTCGCCGCGTCCCATGACGGCATCGAAGGCCTCCCCGGCGCTGAGAGAGGGACCGCCGTCCAGACCGAAGGCGGCGCGCACGGCGCGGACACCGGCGGCGTCCAAGGCGCGCCCGATCATCGCTTCACCGTCGTCGGTGTCGAGGCGGCGCACTCGCATGTTCTCGGCGCCCAGCCGGTCCCAGACCGGCAGGAGGAGCCCGGTGACGAGCCAGAATCGCGATTCGGTGTGCGCCGGCAGCGAGGCGACCTCCTCCTCCCAGAGGGCGCGCCATTCGGCTTCTTCCGCCTCGCGCCAGTTCGAGGCATCGAGTTCGGCTCTCGCCATGCCCTCCCGGGCGGCGGGCCGCTGGAGACGCACCCGTTCCTGCACGCCCCCGTCGTCGAACATCATCAAGGGCGCCGGCAGGAGGGAGGCCGCCCGTTTCGAGCGCGCGTTGACGACGAGCGCAGGCTCCCCGGCCTTCCCGGCCATATCGAGCGCGGCGTCGGCCGTCACGGGCACGAGCCGGTCGCGGCGGAGTATTTCGACTAGGCCGGTCGCAGCCCCGGTCCCGGGGTGGGTGTAGAGGGTCTCGTGCCCGGCCGCGGTGAGCGAGTCCGCGCGCAGGGTCTCGACGCCGACTTCGTAGGTCCCCGCCTCGACGGCTTGTTCGATATTGGACTCGACGCGCGATTCGAGCTCTGCGAACAGCGCGTTCTGCTCCTCTATGGGAAGCGCGAGCAGGCGGTTCAGGAACTTAGGCATGGGAGGGAGGTCCTCCTTGAGCGCTCCCTCGTACGTGAGCTTGAGGCCCGTCGCCTCCTCGAAGCGCGCAAGCGGCCAGTCGGGGACACCTCCACGCCACAGGGCACCGTAGAACTGGCGGAGCGCCGCCCGGGCGTAGGGGCTCTCGAGGTTGTCGCCCGCGCGGAACAGCGTCGCCTCGCTCCCGGACATGGCGGTCTGCGAGTTGCGCTGCCCCCGGGTGATGGCGCCCAGGGAGTCGAGCCTCCGCGCGATGGTGGCGATGAAGCGCCGCTCGCCCTTGACGTCGGTGGTCACGGGCCGGAACAGCGGCGCAGATGCCTGGTGCGTCCTGTGGGTGCGGCCGAGTCCCTGGATCGCCTGATCCGCCCGCCAGCCGGGCTCCAGCAGGTAGTGGACCCTTCGCTGCGTGTTGGCGCAGCCCAGGTCGGCGTGGTAGCTCCTACCCGTGCCGCCGGCCATGGAGAAGACTAGGATCCGCTTCTCACCTTCCATGAAGGCCGCCGTCTCGGCGAGGCCTGCGGATGCGGGACGCGGGCGGAGCGCGAGCCGCGCGCCCTGCGCGTCCTCCATCCGGAGCACCCTCCGGGAGCGACCGGTGACCTCGGCCACGGCGTCGTGGCCGAAGCGGTGCACGACCTGGTCCAGCGCCGTGGGCACCGGCGGGAGGGAGGCCAGCTTCCCGATCAGCGCCTCGCGCTTGGCGAGGGCCTCCTGGGATAGCACGGGGTTCCCGTCCTCATCGACGGCGGGCCGGCTCATGAGGTTCCCCTCCTCGTCGGTGAAGGGCTCCTGCAGCTGGACCGGGAAGGCGTGCGCCAGGAAGTCGAGCACGTATTCCCTGGGCGTCAGGTCGATCGACAGGTCGTCCCATTCGGATGGCGGGATCTCCGCAATCCTCCGCTCCATCAGGGCCTCTCCCGTGGAGACGAGCTGGATCACGGCCGAGCGGCCGGCATCGAGATCGGCTTGGACGGCGCGTGCGAGCTGGAAGAGCGTCAGGTCGAAGGCCGCCTCGAAATCCCCGGACAAGTGCGCCTTGACGAGCGTCGTGCGGACGGCGCGCAAATCGTCGGCGAGTCCGATACCGATCCCTGTCTCCTCGCGGACCCTCGCGCGCGGGTCGGGGGGAGCCGCGAGGGGTTCCGTGATCGCCGAAGCGTCCACGCGGCCCGGGTCCGTTCCATCACCCTCGCCGCCTGCGTCCGTCCGTTCCGGCATGTCTTCGGGTCTGACGAGACCCTCGACGACCTTGAGCCTGCCGTCGTGGCCGACCGTGGCGATGCAGCCCGCTATCGCGAAATCCTGCTCGCGGAACGCGGCCCGTGCCTCCACGGCCTCATCAATCGTACGGAGGCGCCCCTCGATCCCTTCGACCTCGCAGGCGAGTTCCTCGGTCCACTCGTCGTCATCCAGATCTGCGAGTTCGTCTTGGCGGACGCGCAGGCTCTCCCGCTCGGCCTTCTCCTCCTCGGTGGGCGCGGCCGGCTCGGGGGATATCCGCCCGAAGCCCGCGAGCGCGCTCCAGTCGGTATCGAGGACCGCCTCGGCCCACTTCCAGCGTACTTTAAGTTCGTCCGCCGCCGCATGGAGCTTTTCCGTCGCGAGTTCGTTCAGGAGCGCGGGATCGTCGTACCATGTCCCGCTCCCGTCCTCTCCCGCGAAGAGATCCCGGGTGAGCGTCCCGCCCGCCGCCTCATAGGCCTCTACGCCCACGAACCGCGCCACGGCCGAGACGGCGGGCACGCTCTCTTCGGTCAGCATGCGCCTCACCTGCCAGCCGCTCGGGCGGTAGCCCTGCTCCTTCACCCCCTCCCAGGCCGTCCTCTGGCGGGCGTGGTCGGTCGTGACCGTGAAGGCTTTCAGGGTGTCGAGGTCCATCTCCTGCTCCCGGTAGGCGTCGAGCAACTCAGGCGCCACGCCGCCGAGACTCAGGCGCTGTTCGACCAGGCGTTCCGCCAGTCCGAAACGCGCGGCTATGGCGGAGACGGAGACGCCCGATTCTGAGAGCTTTGTGAACGCGGCCACCTGGTCGGCGGGATGCATGGCGACCCGGACCACGTTCTCGGCGAGTGAAAACTCTCCTGCGTTCTCCGCCGCGCCGATCACACGGCAGAGTACGGGGTGGTCCGCGTCCAGCACCTCTTCTTCTAGGAGGGCCTTCATGGCGGCGAGGCGGCGTCCGCCGGCGACCACGGAGCAACGCTCGACATGAGCCTGCCCCGGACCCGATCCGGGGTCACCTCCGGGGTGCTCTATCCTGACGATCAGGTTCTCCAGCAGATCGTGGGCCGCGATGGAAGCCTTGAGCTCCGCGAAGGCGGCCGGGTCTTCCGGCGTCTTTCTGACGTTCTCCGGCGCGAGTTCCAGCCGGCTCAGCGGGATGTTACGGACGGTTGGTTCAGGATGGGTCATGGGTGTCTCCTCCTGTGGATGGGATGGGAACGTCGCGGGAACCCTCTCGGACTTCCCGGATCCGCCCTCTCCACGCTCGGCTCGGCCTCTTGCCGGAGCGGGGCGGGGCTCAAGGGAGGTGGGCGGTGCGCGGGCCGCACGGGCTTGCCGGCGTTCGGGGTCGGGTGAACCACGTTGCGGATTTCATGCAGTCCCGAATGGAGGGCGCGCCGCTTCCCGGGTCAAGCCCGGACAGACTCTCTCCCGTGCGATTTCGCGGGGGTCCACCCTGCTCCCATACATTCCATCGCCGCGGAAAATCCCCCTTTTTTGTCGCATCCCCGCGTAGCCGGTCGCAGGTTAGACCATGCATGGGCATGAGCCGTTGGAAACTAGGTATAATTAGATGTTGATAAAAATAATATATTTATATATATTCATTCGCATGAAGACGCTCACCCACCATAAAGACATCCCCCTCGACGATCACTTGCGAAGCAGCGTTGCGGCCTGGCGCGCGCGCCACTGGGTGAGCGCGAGACGCTTCGGGATGGCCGCGATGCGCGATCCGGATTTCGTGTTCTCACTGATGCGGGGCCGTTCGATACGGCTGAAGACGGCGGACCGGGTACTGGCCTTCATGGGAGAGCCGGCGCTGGGTCCGGCCTTCCGCTGCGAGGTCGAGGCCTTCCTGGCCGTGACGGGGACCAAGCACACGATGCTGGGCGAAGAGACCACAGGCGACCCCTCGTTCGTAGGAAAGCTGCGCCGGGGCGTCTCGCCGTGGCTCGGCACGGTCGAGCGGGTGCGCGCCTGGATGGAGGCTCATGCGAGCGAAAAGGAGCTCAGGGCCATTCAGACGCAGGTGACGGAGATGACGAACGAAATGATTCCACCCGCCGGGCCCGCTGCGCCCGGCGCATTCAACGCACAGGCCCCCTCTACCGGGGCCGACATCGAACGGGAAGGAGAGATACAGATGAACGGGAACAGAGGGAACTACCTGAGCACACGGGAGGTGGCCGCGTGGCTCGGCCTCTCGCCGAAGACGCTGGAACGCTACCGCGTGAGCGGCGGGGGGCCGGTCTTCCACCGCTTCGGCTCCCGGGTGCGCTACCTGCTCGCGGATATCGAGGACTGGGCCTCGGCGCGTCGGCGGGCGTCCACGTCCGACGACGGAGGGAGGATCGCGCGATGAACAGAGTTTCTTTCCTGAGCAGATGCGTGCTCACCGCGCTCCTCTGGGCGCTGTGGGGATTCGACCAAGCCTGGGCGACGACGGACACGACGTTCTCGGGTCCGCTCGGGACGGTGACCGGGATCGTCTCGGGCACGGGTGGACAGCTCGCGGCGGCGCTCGCCGTGGGCGCCGCCCTGGTGGGTTCGGTGCTTCGCTTCAACGCAGCCCAACTCGCGGGCGCGGTGGGGGTGGGCATCGCGGCGGGCGCAGGCACCGGCGTCGTCACGGGCCTCGTCGGCACGGCGATCATATGAGGGGGACGGATGAGCGATCAGGCGAAACACGCAATCCCCTCTCGCCTCGACGACCCGGAACGCTGGCTGTTCTGGACCCTGGACGAAGCGGCGGCCCTGCTTGGGCCGGCTCTCCTGGGCCTGGCGGCGAACGCCTTCCTGACGGGGTTGTTAATCGGCCTCGCGGGCTGGGCGCTCTTGCGCCGCGCGAAGCGGGGCGGCGGAGCGGATGTCGCAATCTGCGCGCTCTACTGGTTCCTGCCCGGCTTCGCGCTGGGGATCAAGGGCGCGCCGCCGAGCCACCTGCGCCGCTTTATCGGATGAGGAGGCTTTAGGGGATGAAACGAGAACTGATGGAGGCGCAGAGGCGGCAGGTGAGGGACGGGCGCGCGGCGCTGGCAATACTTCTCGGCTTCTCGCTGCTGGCCAATCTGGGACTGAGCATGGGCCTCGCCTCTGTGGAGCGCATGACGGTGCTGGTGCCCGCGGTGGCGGGGCCGGCGTGGGAGGTCGGGGGCGGGAGCGCCGGGCGAAGGTATCTCGAGGATATGGGGCGGACCGTCGCCGTGACGCTCCTGACGCTGACGCCCGAGAATGCGGAGCACGCCCGCGAGGCGGCGGCGCGGCTCGCTCACGCCTCCGCGCGCGGCGCGATCGGCGCCTGGGTCGCTGCCGAGGCCGGACGCATGGCGCGGCGCGACCTCTCGACGGCGTTTTATCCCGGACGGATAGAGGCGGACCCCGAAAGGCTGATGGTCGTCGTGGGCGGGGAGCTCGCGACTTGGGTGGGGCGCGAGCCCGTCTCGCGCGAGCGGAAGCGCTACCGGTTGTCCTTTCGCGTGGACGCGGGCCGGATCGGCCTGCTTCGTTTCGAGGAACTGGAGGATCGTAAATAGGATGATGCGAACGAGAAGAATTTCGATGACTCTGACCACTTTGATTCTGGTAGCGGCGTTCCTGCCGTGGGGATCCACGGCGTCTGCGATGCAGATACTGGACGCCGCCGACCACGCGGAACTCGAAGCCGAGATATCCGACCGTGCGGTGAGCCGGATAACGCTGGCCGGCGATCGTGTCGCGCGCGTGATCCGGGGGCCGGACGGCTTCGCGGTGGAACACGACAAGTCACGCGGGGACCTCTACCTGCGGCCCCTGGAACCCACCGCCCCTGCGCGGGCGCCGTTGACGCTCTTCATCGGGACGGCGAAGGGTTTCACCTACCGGCTGACGTTAAGGACCACCGCGCGGGATTCCGCGCAGATCATGATCCGAAACGCCGCCGCGGCGCCCCGGGCGGAAAGCCCCGCTCCCCGCGAGGGCCGCGTGGGAGCGATCGTGGCGCTGGTGCGCGCGGTCGTGCTGCGCGAGGTTCTCCCCGGCTATGTGATTCACACGGCATCCGAAACGTCACGTTCAGAGGGCCTCGCGCTCCTGGAAACCTGGCGCGGGCGGCGCTTCACCGCGCGCGTCTACGAGATGGACTCGACCCAGGGCGACGACCCCCAGGCCCTCATGCAAGGCATGGCGCCGGGCGCAGCCGCGCTCTGGGCGGGGAAGCCTGCGAGCGGTCCCTCGGACGGACGGCTCGTCGTGACGGTGCGTGAGGTCGGGCGTAGAGGGAGGCCGTGATGAGTAGTGCGGACAAAACGACGATGGACCCCGAGAGCCGGAAGATCCGGAGCCGGCAGTTGCTCCTGTTCTCGGGCCTGGCAGCTGCTGTGCTCGTCGCCTTCGCGGTCTGGTTCTCGGCGGGAGGTGGCGAGGCGCCGCCGACCCGGGGCGGGGTCCGAGCGGAGCTCGCGGGCGCAAGGTCCGCGGAAGCCGTCTGGGTCAGGCGATCGGAGGCCCGGATCGGGCAGATGGAGGCGCGGCTCCGCGAGATGGAGACGAAGAGCCGGCGCTCGGAGGAGGAGAACGCGCGGCTCAGGGCGCGCCTCGCGAAGGGCGCGGCGGACGGACGGATGGTGATCGACCGCCAGGCGGCGGCGATCGACGAGTTGCGCAAAAAACTGGAGACCCGCCCCGTCGCGCCCGTCCGGGCGAAGCGTGCGGCTCCTGCCGGTAAGGCCTCCACGGCCCCGACCGGGCCCATGATCCGGGAGTTTCAGGCCGGCGCAGGAGAGGCGGATAAACGTGTTCCTGTGACGGGTCCCCGGCCGCTCTCCTCCTGGCTGCCCGCGGGCGCCTACGCCGAGGCGGTGGTGCTGGCGGGCGTGGATGCCTCGGCGGGCGTCTCCTCCCAGGGCGACCCGCGGCCGGTGCTGCTTCGCCTCACGGGCAAGGCGCGGAGCGCTGCGACGGAAGGCAAAGCGATGGAAGCCGACGTCGAGGGCTGCACGCTGACGGGCGCGGCCTACGGGGATCTTTCGTCCGAAAAAGTATACGTGCGGCTTCAGACCATGACCTGCTCAGGATCCGATGCGGGGACCGTGATCGAGACAAAAGTCTCGGGCTTCGTGGCGGGCGGCGGCAAGGCCGGCGTGCGGGGTCCGGTGGTGAGCCGCGAGGGAGCGCTCGTGGAAAAGGCCTTCCTCGCGGGCCTGGTGTCGGGTGTGGGCGAGACCGCCGCCAACGTGCTCCAGGCGCCCGCCGGGACGGCGGGGGCCGAGAACGCGGCGAGCCTGAGCGACCTGGGACGCGCGGGACTGGGGGCGGGCGCCGGATCGGCCGGCCGCCGGGTGGCGGACTACCTGATCCGCCGGGCCGAGCAGTACCAGCCGGTGATCCAGCTCCAGACGGGAACGCGGGTCACGGTCGTGTTCATCGAGGGCGCCCGAATCGACGGGAGAGAAGACAGGAAGAGCAACAACCACGGGAGGAGCAGATGAGAACGAATACCCATCCATTATCGACAGGAAGATTCCATTTGCCGACGGCGCTTTTGGCCGTCCTGCTACTCACGGGCTGCGCGGGAGGGAGCCACGTGGGCGAGAGCTGGCAGTGCCCCATCGCGCAGGGGACGGCGTGCGCGAGCGTTTCGGAGGCGGACCCCGCGGTTCGGGCGCAGGGAGAATCGCTGGAAAAGACTCCCTCCTCCCCGGTTCGTTCCACGGAAACCACCGGGACCTCGTTCCTGAACGGTATCATCGCCTGGTTCGTGGAACTCTTTTCGCCAGGCGAAGACGACGTGGAGGTGGCCACGGCCGAGCCGCTGATCGTTCCACAGTCGACGAAAGAGACTCCGGCCAAGCCGAATGAGAACCTCCGCACGAAAGAACGCGTCGCGCGGATATGGATCGCGCCCTACGTGGACTCGATCGGCGTCTACCGCGAGGGGGGCTGGGTGCGCGCGGTGATTGAACCCGCTGTCTGGAGGCTGCCGTGATCGAGCGTCTGAAGGACATGTTCGGCGGCGCCGACGCGCTTACGCCCTGGACGCTTCCGGCCGTCCCGGCCCCGCTCGTGGACCTCCTCCCCTGGCGGGCCTGGGACGAGGCGGGCGAGTTCTACGTGAACGCGGGGAGCCTGGGCTTCGTCCTGGAACTCCCGCCCTTCGCCGGGGTGGACGAGGGGACGCTGGACGCCCTGGCGGGAACGCTCGCGGACTCTGCGCCCGATCGCTCCATCGTGCAGGTGATCCACTGGACGAGCCCGCGCTACGGCGCCGCGATCGCGGAGTGGGCCGGGCCGAGGGAGGGGGCGGGGGGGCTGCAGGCGGTGATGGCGAAACGCCGCGCGGCGCTCTTCACGGGCGCGGGCTGGCGGCCGCTCCACCCGGGCGGACCGCCGTTCACCCTGAACGACTGCCGGGTATTCCTCGCGGCAAGCCTGCCGGGACGGCCGGGACCGGCTTCGGAGACCGCGCTCGGCGGCTTCCGCCGGGCGATCGAGGGCGCGCTCGCCTCGATCGGGACCTGGGCGCGGAGGATGGAGCCCGACGAATTGCTCTCGCTGGCCGCTGAACTCGCCTCGCCCGATACGGAAGGCGTCCACGACGGCGGGCTTAAGCGCCCCGAGAGGCGCTGGTCGCCCCGCGATCCGATTCACCTGCAATGCGCGGCGCCCGGACGCGCGATGAGCGTGGCGCCGGCGGGACTGGTCTTCCACCACCCGGACGGCACGGATGTGGCCGTGCGGGTACTCTCGGCGCGCGCCTACCCTGAAGTCTGGCCCGGCTGGCGGGGAGGCGCGCTGATCGGGGATTTCTATCGCGACTTCTTACAACCCGGCGCGCCGGTTCTGACCGCGCTCACCGTGATGATGGGCGAGGCCTCGGACGGGGAGCGCGCATTTCTCAAATCCGCCCGCGCGACGCAGCAGGCGGGGACGGGGATCGCGCGCTATCTGCCCGGCCTTCCCGAGAAGGCGCGCGACTGGCGCTTCGTGACCGAACGGCTCAAAGAGGGCGAGCGCCTGGTACGGGCCTCCTATATGGCGGCGGTCTACGCACCGCTCGACGCGATAGACGAGGCCGAACAGGCGGTGCGCGCCATCTACCACGGCCAGGGCTGGCGGCTGGGGGCGGAGCGCTACGCGCACCTGCCGGCCTGGCTCTCCTGCCTGCCCATGGTCGCAGCAGGCGGACTCGACGCCGACCTCGCCCGGATGGGCCGGATGAAGACGCTACTCACCTCATCCGCCGTCAACCTGGCGCCCGTGCACGGCGAGTGGCGCGGCCAGAGGGCGCGACCGGACGCGCCGCCCGCACTGTTGCTGCTGGGAAGACGCGGGCAGCCCGCCCCCTGGTCTCCTTTCGCTAACGAGGCAGGAAACTACAACGTGGCCGTGACCGGCAAGTCAGGATCGGGCAAGTCGGTGCTGATGCAGGAACTGGTCGCGGGCATCGCGGGCGCGGGCGGAGAGGCCGTCGTGATAGACGACGGGCGATCCTTCCAGCACACGGCCGAAGCCCTGGGCGGCGCCTTCATCGCCTTCGGCAAGGACCCGGCCAGGCTTAACCCCTTCGCCATGATAGACGCCGAGACCGCCGCGAGAGACGGCGACTACAGGGAGGAGTGCTTCGCGATGCTGGCCTCGGTGGTCGGGCGCATGTGCAGGAGGCGCGGGCGGATCGACGACATCGAGGCGGCGCTCATTGATGAGGCCATCGCGCGCGCCTGGGAGGAAGCCGGAAACGATGCGGACTTAGGCCTTGTGCAGAAAGGACTGGAAGCCGTGGGCGACAGGCGCGCGTCGGACTTAAGCGTATCGCTCGGCCCCTGGCGGCCGGGCGGCGCCATGGGGCGCCTCTTCGAGGGCGGCGGGACGCCGGCGCTGGATGCCGCGCTCACCGTGTTCGAACTCGCCGAGCTCAAGGGACGCGGCGATCTCCAGGGCGTCGTGCTCATGCTGGTGGTCTTCCTCGCCACCCAGCGCATGTACCACGGCCCGAGGACGCGGCCCAAGGCTATCGTTATTGACGAGGCATGGGACCTGCTCTCGGGCGAGGACAGCAAGGCGTTTTTGGAGGGCGCCGCTAGGCGGGCGCGCAAGTACCGGGGGGCGCTCGTCACGGGCACGCAGAGCGTGAACGACTACTACGCGAATCCTGCGGCGCGGGCGGCCTGGGACAACTCCGACTGGACGATATTCCTCGCGCAAAAGGACGAGTCCGTCGAGTTACTCAAGCAGGAAAAACGCATCCACTGCGACCCCGGGATGGAGCGCGCGTTAAAGAGCCTCGCCACCGTGGACGGGCGCCACGCCGAGTTGGTTCTGCACGGCCCGGACGGCTGGCGGGTGGCGCGGCTCGCCTTAGACCGCTGGTCGCAGGCGCTCTATTCCTCGCGCGGACCCGCCTTCGCCGCCATCGAGAAACTTAAAAGTGAGGGTCTCACCACCGAGGAGGCCGTCGCGCGGGTCGCCGAAGAGGGCGCGCCGTGAGGCTTCATATCACCTGACACCTGAAAACGAACATCAACCCGAATGGAGAGAAACCACATGAACGCGAAAAGAAGAGCGCACCCAGGCAGTGCGGAGGAAAGGCCGCTCGTCTGGCCGGGGGACCCCGAATCGCTGACGGCCGAAGCCGTCGACTTCGAAGCCCTGGCTCACGTGCTCGCCAACACATGCCGCCGGGACGGGCGGCTCAGGCGCTTCCATTCCCTGGCCGCCCATGCGGTGACGATGAGCGAGGCGATAGAGGAGCTGGGCGGCCCCGGGGGCGAGGACGTCCGGGGGGCGGCGCTCCTGGCCCTGCTCTATGAGGCGAGCGTCGCGTGGCTTGGTCCCGACGCCGCCCCCTCGCGGCGACCGACGCCGCGCCTTAGACGGCTCGGTGAAAAAATAGACCGGGCCGTGCGCGAGGCGGCCGGACTCGGTACGAAACCAACATCTGCGCATGCGGAACTCGTGTGCTTCGTGGCGCGGATGGCGGAGGCCTCAGAAGTGCGCGACGTGCCGGGAGCAAGCGGGAACGCACCCCCGGTCGTCGCCTTTCCACCGCTCGAGAGAAGGATCAGGTCCCTTCCCCCCGCTCGTGCGGCGAAGCTCTGGATCGAGCGCCTGAGCGCGCTCAGGCAAACGCCCGGCTCGGGCGCATCCGAAACGAATGCGCCGGGCGAAGATGACCACTCGAGGCGGCAGGAGGAACCACATGCCACGCAAGCACAAACGGCGACAGAAGAAACAGGAACGCCTCAGGCGGGAGGTTCGCGCGATGCGGCCTGAGCGTAGGCGGCGCTCGGAACGGGGGCGCTTCATCCGGGTGTATGAGGACACCGACGCCGTGTTCCGCGCGGCTATCGCTTCGGGCGTGCTCTCGGCCGACGCCAATGAGCGCCTCTACGCGGGCCGCTTCCACTACATGTTCCATGACGAGGAGGGAACGGCCTGGTTCAGGCGTCATGACGCCGCGGAGTGGGTCGAGATGAAAGATGCGCTTTGCGCCGCGGGGGAACGAACATGAACGGAGTTTCCGCGTTCGCGGCCGCTCTCCTGCTCGCCGCAGGTGTCGCCGCCGCCGTATCGGCCGTCACGTTCAGGTTTTCCCTCGAAAATCCCCCGCGGATCGCGAGTGTGCGTCTGTCGAGCCTCACGGCGGACTACGTGACGAGGTCGTTGCGCGCGGGAGGCGATTCGGAGAAGTCGCTGGCCGCGGCCCGCGACTGGGCGAAACGGCTCGAGGAAGCACTCGCGAAAGTGGCGGCGCGCCGAGGCGTTGTCCTGTTGAGCGCCGGAGCGGTCGCCGCGGGCGCAGTGGACGTCACCGCCGAGGTCGAGGCTGTGATGGCGGAGAGCGCATCACCGAACAAGGAGAAGAAAAATGCTGATGACCGATGATGCCGTGAAGGGCCGTGCCAACCCCCGGGGTTTCAGGCTCCTGGTCTGTATGGCCGTCCTCTCGAGCCTGTGGCTGGCGGCGGCCTCGCGCGTCCACGTGAACGCGAGCACCTCGGACGGCGCATGGGGGTATTTCGCGCTGCCGATGATGGGCGCGCCCGGACGCGGCGACCTCGTCCTCTTCGACCCGCCAGAAGACTTGGGCTCGCCTATACCCTACATGAAGCGCGTTATCGGCCTGCCGGGAGATAGCGTGGCGGTGGACCCGGAGCGTCGCGTCTTCGTGAGGGGAGAATTCATCGGAATCGCCAAGCGGCGCGCGCTGAACGGCCGCGCCCTGGAAGCGATAGAGCCCGGCGTCATCCCGCCGGGCCGCTACTATGTCCACGCCGATCACAAGGACAGCCACGACAGCCGCTACGAGGAGATCGGTCTGGTGCCGCGCGAGCGCATCCGGGCCCGCGCCCTTCCGCTTCCCGACCTCCCCTGGCTGGGGCTCGAAGGCCCTCTCGCGAAACCCGAGGAGGCGCGGCCATGAAACGGCTTCCTCCCCGGAGGTTCTTTGCGGCGGCGCTCGCCTGCACCCTCTCTCTCGCGGCGGGAACAGCTGCGGCGAAGGATTTGGGCGTTCGCGGCGCCGTCTGGCCGGTCGAGGAACCGAACCTCCTCGATGAGATAGAAAAAAGACTTGGAAATATGAAATCTTCGGGCGAACTCGCACGCATGAAACGCGAGGCGCTCGTCCTGGCGCGGGCGCGGATCGAGACGCCTCCCCGCGTATCGGGCATTGCGCCCGCGCGCGAACACGGGACACGGCTTTTCGATCCATCGGTCATGGTCGAACAAGACGTCTTTGCGCCGGACGGAGTGCTGCTCGCGGCTCGGGGGACGCGGATCAATCCCCTCGAAAAACACCCCTTAACCCGCGTTCTCCTGTTCATCGACGGGACGCGTCCGGTCGAGGTCGCATGGGCGCTTAGCCATAAAAAAACCTCGGTCATCGTATTGCTCGCGGGTCGTCCGCTGGACCTGGCAAGGGAGCACGGCCGGGCGTTTTACTTCGATCAGGGCGGACGTCTCGCGAGGCGTTTTGGCCTGGCCGCCACGCCGTCCCTGCTCGAAGCGGAGGGGCCGGTTTTGCGGATCACGGAAGTCCCCCTGGAAGACGAAGGGAATCCCGAGAACGAAGGAGGCCGCCCATGAGGCCCCTAATTTTTATCATTCCAATCATTTTCCTCTCCTGCATTCTCTCGACACAGAGTGCCTCTGCACAGTCCTGCACGGGTCGTTTCGTGAACCCCATAGCGGACGTGTGCTGGGAGTGTCTGTTCCCGATATCGATAGGCCCCATCCGGATAGGCGCGGCCGCAGGCGCGCCGGACACGCCCAACCCGGGGTCTCCCATCTGTTTTTGCGGGAGTCCCATCCCACGGATCGGCCTCTCGCTCGGCGTCTGGGAGCCGGCACGGCTGATCGACGCGAGCAGGACACCCTGGTGTTTCCCGAACCTGGGCGGAATGACCATAGACGCAGGCCTCCCCGCCGGTCGCGGGCGCACTGGTTCCTCTGGAGGTGATGGTGCTGCGGGTTCCACTTGGCACGTCCACTACTACGTCTACCCGCTGCTCTCCTGGATCGGGGCGCTGATTGACTTGGGCTGCCTGGAAGGAGGCGGACTCGACATCGCCTGGGTCTCGGAGCTCGACCCCGCCTGGCGAGATGACGAACTCTCGTTTCTGCTGAATCCCGAAGCCGCGCTCTTCGCGGACCTGCCGGCGCAGGCGGCGTGCGCCGCGGACTGCGCGGCGGCTTCTGCGGGACTCCCGCTCGATCCGCTGTACTGGTGCGCGGGCTGTCAGGGCGCGATGTATCCCCTGACCGGCAACGTGGGCGCCCACGTGGGCGGCGTGCAGGCCTCGCTGCTCGCCGCGCAACGTCTCGTCTTCCGCCTGCACCGGACCCTGCTCGCGTGGGGGACTTCGGGATCGGCGGCCCTGTGCGGCCGCTACCCCATGCCGATCATGAAGAAATCTCAGTACCGCTGGCAGATGACCCAGCCGGTCCCCGCCACCTCGGCCCTGACCGGCTGCAACCCCACGGGCCGCTCCACCGTGCTCTGGGAATCACTCCGCGAGCTTCCGGTCGCGGGGGAGAATTTCGGGTACCTCCTCTGGCGCAAGCGCAACTGCTGCCTCCTCTAAGGAAATTCATAATGGGCTGCAAAGTGATCAATATGACTGTTATGGCGCTTTTTTGCTCCTTCCTCCTCGTGGCGTTGTCCGCTCCGGCTCTCGCGCAGGAAACGGCCGAAGAGACTGCCCGGGATATGGTGGAAAGGGCATTACGGAATACGAAAAAATCCCCACCCGCCGACCTCGGTTCCTGGTCGCGCTCGGTATTGGAGCGCGCGCTCGGTCGCGCGGGCAGGAACGCCTCCGAAACTACCGCCCCCCTCCCGGCGGAGGATCAGGCCGGCCGACTGGCGGGCAGGCTCTCCGAACCTCCACGAGGTCCCGAGGTCATCGTCTTCATGAGCCTCTCGGTTCCCGCAGCGGCCTGGCGGGAGTGGAGCGTGGAGGCGGCGCGAGCAGGCATCCCACTCGTCCTGCGCGGCGTCGCACGGGGAGGACTCAGAGCCACGGTGAAGCGTATCGGAGCGCATCTCCCGGCAAACGCCGGCGCCGCTATCGACCCGCGCCCCTTCCGGCTGTTCGGGGTCACGGCAGTCCCTGCCGTCGCCGTCGTCCCGGGCGGCGTCCCGCCCTGTAAGAGCCGTGGCTGCGCGGCGGACCCCGCGCCTCCCCACGATCTTGTCAAAGGAAACATCGGCCTCGACGCCGCGCTTTCGATCATCGCGGCAGAGGGCGGGCCGGGTCGCGATACGGCGCGGAGTCATCTCGATAAACTGAGAGGAGAATACCCATGAGCCGGACTCCATGGCTGAAAACAACCATCCTGCTTCTCTTCGCGCACTTCAGCATCGCCAACGCTATCGCCGAAGACCCGAAGGCCGTGGCGCGCTCAATAGGCAATGCGGGACGTGCGGCGGCAGCCGCGCTCGCGCGGGATCCGGCCTCGACGTCAAAGGTGCCAGGCTACGCCGGGACGAACGTACCCGAACGTGGCCTGGGCGCGGCCGACCTGGAAGACGCAGCGAACGGGGTCCTTGCCGATCCCGACGACCCAGGCGGTCTGGCCGGACGCGCCGTGATCGAGGGCGTGACCGCGCGACCGGACGAATCGATTCCGACGGAGGACCCCATCGCAGGACGCGCCGGTGAAATCCAGGGCGCGCCGGAGGCTTCTCGCTTCGGCGCCTCGGGCCTGGCGTCGGGGTCGGTATCCGACTGCGCGGCTGGCCTCGACCGGGCCGAATCGGGCGGTACCTGCGGTTCGGTCGCCTGGTGCGCCGGCGCTGACTGCGAGACCAGGACCTCTCGGGCCAACACGGGGTTCATTGATTCGACCGCCAAACTCAACATGGTGATGGAACTGGGCGGCGATGAATTCGACCGGGGGAACCTGCTGTTCTTCCGCGGAAACCGGCGCGCGTGCCGGATCAGGTGGGGCGGACTGGCGAACTGCTGCAAGGATTCGGGTCTCCTCATCGGTCTCGGCGACTGCACCGAGGCGGAGCGCCTCCTGGCAGAGGAGCGCCACGCCGGGAACACGCATTACCTGGGAACGCGGTGCGCCAAGCGAATCTTGGGCGTCTGTATCCGCCGTGAGCGTGTCTGGTGCGTCTTCGGCTCCAAGCTCGGCCGCATCCTGCAGGAGGCGGCGCGAGAACAGCTGGGGCTCGGCTGGGGCAGTTGCCGAGGCTTCACCGTGGAGGAGATGGAGCGAATCGACTTCGAGGCCGTGGACCTCTCGGAGTTCACCGAGGACCTCGTGGACGGCGCGAGCGAACCTTCCATCGCGCTCCCTGAAGCGGCCGGGGCGGGTGCGGCGATGCGCGAACGGATCAGTGATTTTTATACGAAGAACAAGTGAGGAGACGTAATGTCAGTAGTCCATAAACTCGCCCTCGCCAGCCTGTTCCTGACGCTCACCACACTGCCTGCACAAGCGCGGGAGTGGCGCTCATGGTGCGGCGAGGGAGCGTCTTCCCCCCTCGGCTGGCACTTCTATTGCGACCGCAATGAAAAGAAGGACAATGAAGCGCCGATGACGAAAGCCTCACCTTCCGTGCAGCCTCCAAACGCCAAGGAACGCATCATGGCTATGCGGCGCGCTCTGGAAGAAGCCCGCGCGCAAGCGATCCTGGAGCCAAGCCCTGAAAACGTAACGGCCTACATGCGCCTCCAGCAGGAGGTCTTACAAAGCGCCGCTGTGTTCTCGGACGCCTTCCGCCGAGCGGTCTGGGCGAACCCGGGTCTCGACTACACGCTGAGACGCCCGGTGGGCGCGCTCGCCAAGAGGCTCTGGTCGGAAGAGCGCCGCGCCGAGCGCGACGCCTCGCTCGCCAGGCTCGGGAAGCGCTACGGACTCATCTACCTGGGATCGGATAAGTGTCCCGCCTGCAGAGTCTTCGGACCGCTCCTTCGCGCCTTTGCGCTTCGTCACGGGTTGGAAGTCCTCGCCGTATCAATGACGGGAGGAGCGTTAGAGGGCTGGCCCGAAGCTGTCCCCGATGCGGGACGCGCCGCGCGTCTCGGCATTCATGCCAGGGCTGTGCCCGCCGTCGTGCTCTACGACACGAAGGACAAACGCGCGATCCCGGTATCGTTCGGCGTCGTCGCAGAGGACCAGCTGGCCGAGCGCATCTTCGCCCTCACCGCCAGGGAGGTCGGAAGTGACTACTAGCCAAAAAATTTCATTCTTCGCCCTGCTCATAGCCCTCCTTTTTACCGTCCCCGCGCGCGCGGACGTCTTATCGGAGATGGAGAACTTCTGGCGGGGCGCTGCCGTGAACACCACCGGACCCACCGCCTTCGACGGCCAGGCGTCCGGCCACTGGACGCTCGGGAACCTCTACCTGCGCGCGCCGGTGAGGTCCGAATCGGTCGCCACGGTGAGCCTGCCCTCCTACCGCGCCGGTTGCGGCGGCATCGACGCGTTCGCCGGCGCCTTTTCCTTCATCGATTCAGACCAGATGATCGCCTTCGCCCGTGCGGTCGCGCAGAACGCCGCGGGTTTCGCATTCGAACTGGCGCTCGAGACCATATCACCCGTGATCGCCGAGACCATGTCGAAGCTGAGAGCGCTCGCCCAGTGGGTGAACAACCAGAACGTAAACTCATGCGAGACGGCCCAGGCGCTCGTCGGCGCGGTGTGGTCCAAGAACGACCGGGCGAGCGCCGCCATATGCGCCGCTATCGGGACGCGGCAGGGAATTTTTTCGGACTACGCCGCCGCGCGCCACGGCTGCGGCGCGGACGGCAGACGCAACTCGACCATGGCCGCGGCTACGGGCCCTCTGAAAGAACAGGCGCCGGTCAACGTGAACTACGCCTGGCGCGCGGTGCGGGCCTCGGGCTTCCTGGCGTCCGACCGGGACCTCGGTGAGTTCGCCATGTCGGTATCGGGCTCCGTGATCGTAACCGCGCCCCTATCGGATTCGGACCCTTCCGGTCCCCGCGTGCGCGTGCTGGAGCCCCTGGCTTTGGACCGCCGCGTGACCGAGGTCCTGATGGAAGGGGGCGGCGAACTGCCCGTCTACCGGTGCGACACTCCCGTCGAGTGTCTCAACCCCACGCTCGGGAGGCTCACGGTGCCCGCGGCGCGGGGTTTCAGGAACCGGGTCGCGGAACTGCTCCGTAGCCTCATCGACGCGGTGCGCGCCGACACGGCTCCCCCGGCCGACGCCCTGGGACTCGTGAACCTCACGACGATTCCGGTCTACCGGCTCGTCAACGCGGCAGCCGCCTACCGGGGCGCGGTGGTGGAACAGGAGGTGGAAGCACTCGCCGAAGCGGTGGCGCTCGACGTGCTCCAGGTCTGGGTCTCGGACCTTCACCGCACGATCGAGGAACGCGCGGGCTCCATGGACGTCGCGGACGGCGAGCGTCTCACGCACTGGCGCGAGGGGCTGCGCAGAAACCGCACCGCCCTCGCCAGGCACCGGAACGAGGGCCTGAAACGCTTCAACACCGCGCTCGCCGTGGTCGAAAAACTCCGTCTCATCGAGACCGAACTTAGCGGTGCGCTCTCGGCCGATTTGCGCTCGGCGCTCGCCTTCTCGCGCGGCGCAGCGGGCGCGCGCTAGAGGACAACACCCATGTATGAAATCTTCACCCTGGGCGGCGGGACCTACCTGGTCGACCTCTTAAACGCCGTGGCCGCCATCACGGGAGGGGGCGCCTTCGTGACGCTGGCCCAGATTGCGGGCGTGACGGGACTCGCCTGGGCGCTGTTCCGCACCGCCTTCGGGGGATCGTGGAAGGACAACGCAAAGTGGCTCCTGTTATTCGCCTGCGTCTGGGGTGCGCTGGTGGTCCCCAGGGCGACGGTGCGCGTGGTGGACAGGCTCGACCCCGCTTTGGCGCCTGCGGTGGTGGCGAACGTGCCGCTGGGGCTCGCGCTGTTCGCATCGCTCACGAGCCGGGTGGGCGACGGACTCACGCGTCTGACCGAACAGGCCTTCTCCCTTCCGGACGATTTGGCCTACCGCAGATACGGGTTCATCTTCGGCGCGCGGCTCGCCGCCGCCGCGACCCGGATGGAGGTGACCGACGCCGTCTTCGGGAGGAACCTGAGGGCCTATGCGAGACAGTGCGTGTTTTACTCTCTGCTGCTCGGCCACATATCGGCAGACGACCTGCGCGAGAGCACGGACCTCTGGGCGCTCGTCACTGCTTCCGGATCGCCCTCGGCCGGCGCATCGCCCGCGCGCATGGTGGAATACGCGAGCAGGGGCGCGGCCTCAGGCACGGGCGCAACGACGCTGGACCGCGGGATCGTGACGTGCGCCACGGCCGCGTCGCGTCTCGACGCACTCTGGGGGGCGGAGATCACGCGCGCCTCGGGCGTCTTCGGGATGAGGCTCTTCCCGGGGGCGGCGAGCGAGGCGTTGGCGCGGGCGGAACTCATGGCCGCGCTTCCCGCCGCTCACGACTACCTGATCGGGGCCTCGAGGTCTGCGGCCGAGGTGCTGCGCCAGCAGATGGTGCTGAACGCCGTACACGACGCGGGCGAGCAGTGGAGCGCCGAGGCCGGAAACGCAGCGGCGCTCAGATCCTATACCGAGGCTCGCGCCGAGGCGCAGACCGTATCGGCCTACCGGGCGATCGGAAGACAGGCCGAGACCTGGGTGCCCATGCTTCGGATCGTCTTCGAGTGCCTCTACGTGGGCGCGTTCCCGATGGCGGTCCTGTTGATGTTGACGCCCGCGGGCGGGACAATATTCCGCTCCTATTTCTCGGGCCTCGTCTGGCTGCAGAGCTGGGGTCCGCTCTACGCCATCCTACACCGTGTCGCGATGGGCGAGGCGGCAACGCGCATGAGCGCGGGTGCGCTCATGCCGGGCGGCGACATAGGAGTCTCGCTCGTCGCCCAGGCGGGGATCAGGGCGGTGGCGGCAGACGTGGCCGTGATGTCGGGCTACCTCTCGATGTCGGTGCCCTTCCTGGCCGCGGCCCTGGCATACGGGGTTGGCCGCGCGACGAGCCTCGCCACTTCGGTCCTCTCGGTCGGACAGGACGCGGCCTCATCGGCCGCGCAGGAGGGCGCCACGGGCAACATCTCGCTCGGAAACACCAGCGCAGATACGCACCGTTTCGCGTCGGTGGAAGGACACCAGCTTCGCACCTCGGCGAACGTAGACGCGGGCCGCTACACGGGTTTCGCACCGGGCGGCGCCGCCTACACCGTGACCGGCGAGGGCGCAGCCGTGATGGACGCGGGTTCCGCCACGAGCCGGGTGCCCGCGGCGGGCGTCAGGCTCTCCGAGTCCCTGGCGCAGAGCCACGAGGTCCGGGCCGGCGCCGCCGTCGAGCAGGCCCGTCACTTCTCGGCGGAAGCCGCCGCCGCGCGAACGGCCGCCGCTACGGATTCCGCCGCCATGGTCGAGCGATTCTCAAACGACGTGAGAAGCGGCCTCACCCACGCACGGGGGGTGACGGAGAGCGAGAATCAGGGCGCGCAGAGCCTCGAATCCCATCTCGAAAAACTCTCGCAAGCCGGCGGCATCACGAAGGAGCAGGCCGCCGTCCTGACGGGCGAGGCGAGGATGGGAGGCGGGTTCGACTTCATCGTCAAGGTAGGCGCCAACGGGTCGGCGAGCTGGCGGGGACAGACATTCGGTCGGGAGGCCTGGAACCGGATGACCGACTACGCGGGCCAGCACGGGTTGCTCGACCTCTGGTCGCGTGTCTCCGACGCTTCGAGGCGCTACACGACGGCGTCGGGCGAGAGCGAAATGAAGAGCCTGGATGAGAGTCTGGGCGCGAACCTCACGAAGATGCGCCGATTCTCAGAGCAGGAGGCGGTGAGCCGTAGGGAGGCCACGAACTGGTCGAGCCAGGCGGCCGAGGTACGCGGAAACTCCCGTGCTATCGAGAGCGAACTCGGCCAGCCCTTCTTCTCGTGGCTCGCAGCGCGGGGAGGGCGCCGACGGGCGCGAGATAGGCGTAGCGGGCGCGATGCGCCTGGCCTCGCCCCGGTCGGCAGAGGACGCCGAGGTGCTCAGGACCCACGCCGCCGCCTTCATCGCCGAGCGTTTCCCGGCAGGCGGAGGGCCTGACCCGCCGCCGGGTCGGTCGGAATTCGATCATGCGAGGGAAGGATTGCGCGAAGCGGGGGTGGGTCAGGCTGACGCGGCCTGGGATAACTGGTCGTCCGCGGTGCGCGAACGCGCGCGCGGCGCCGGGACGCCTGGGGCGGGGGACGCCAGTGAACGGGCGGAACGAGGCCGTGCGGAGATCGAGACCGAACTCGACATCCGCGAAGCCGGACGGGCGGCCCGCAGGGGCGTGACGGGGGAGCGAATCGGGGAGGGGCGTCCTGAAATCGCGGCGGAGACCAACAAAACCTTCTCGGAACACGTCGTCAAGGACGTTCCGATCGTCGGTGAATGGCTGGGGGGAAAACTCTACGGCACCGCGCGGAACGCGGCGCCCGGGGGGGATGGGAAGAAAGCCGAGCCCGAACCGGAGAGGAAGAAAGAAAGCGGAGGCGGGAGTGGCTTTTCGGGCGATCAGGTGATGGGGCCGTGACCGGGATAGTCGTCATGGGCGTGGAGTTCACCTTCCTCGTATTCCCTGCGCCAGGCATGGCGGCCCGTGCGGGTGGCCCAGTCGAAGCGATCGCCGTCCCCTTCGGGGAGCTCGTAGCCGGTGAAGACGGTGCGGTCCCCCCTGAACGCATGCCAAAGGGCGCCCGCGAACGCTGTCAGGAAAGTCCAGATCACGGCCAGGAACCAGACGGCGAACAGCAGGTTTGCGCCGCCGCCTACGCCTATGACGTAGAGAGTGAAAAGAAACGCGATGGCGGGTCCGATCAGGACGAGGACACGCGCCTTGACGGATGGTATTTCTTTTTTCATGGAACGCTCCTTCCGGATTACGAGTCGATAAGTTGCGGGCGCCATGGACTCTCCCGGGACCCCGCTCTTTCGCTTCAGGCCCCGCCCTCCTCGACCTCCGCGCGGCGCTTCGCGAGGCCAGGACGCCGGCAGCACCACCATGCAGACAGTATGAAAAAGGAGAATCGTATGACCATCGGAAACGCCACACTGCGCGGCGGCCAGACCCTGCTTCACGACGCCCGCATGTGGGGCCAGCTCGTCCGCTGGGGGATTTTAGGGCTGGTCCTGACTATCGTACTGACGCCTGCGGTGAGTCTATTCACGACGACGAGCGCCCATGAATGGCGCGTCCTGGGACTCGGCGTATTGGCCGAGTTCAAGCTCGGCCTGAAATACGACCCCGATTCGCGCCAGACCTACGAGTGGCGCGAGGGCGAACAAACGATCGAGCGGATAGCCGTCATCGCGGGTGACCCCAGGATCGAACGAATCAGGAGACGCATGCTCGATACCGTTTACGCAAAGGCGTGGCTGGGTCTCTGGATCGGGTTGGGCGGTGTAGCTTTTTGCGCGGTCATCTTCTGGTTCCTGGGCCGGCGCATGGCCCGCGCGCACAGGGTGCGGGGCGCCGAGATGACGACGGCTCAGGCGCTCGCAAGACGCGTCCGGCCTCTCTCCGGCCGCCTGGCGGAGATGCTGTTTCCGGCGGCGCGCGGGGACTCGCCCCGCATCGCGGGGGTCCCCTGGCCCGAGCGCGCCGAGACGCAGCACACCATCGTCTCGGGCACCACGGGTTCGGGCAAAACCGTCCTGATCTCGGACCTAGTCGCCCAGATCCGCGCACGGGGGGAGCGCTGCATTCTCTATGACAAGATGGGGAGCTACACGCGGGCTTTCTTCGACCCCGCCCGCGACGTGCTGATGAATCCCCTGGACGCCCGCGCGCCGCGGTGGTCTCCTTTCCTGGAAGCCAGGACGCCGCGGGATTTCGACACGATGGCGGCCGCTCTCATCCCCCAACAGAAGGACACGGTGGACCCCTTCTGGGTCACGGCCGCGCGGCAGCTGTTCGCGAACGGCGCGGGCGTCCTCTGGAAGCGCGGCGTCACTGAAAACAGCGTCCTGGTAGATCATTTGCTCAAGACCGAACTCACCTCCCTGGCGGAGGCCATGGAGGGCACGGTGGCGCAGTCCATCGTGGACCCCGAGAACCCCAAGACCGCTCTCTCGGTGCGCGCCATGCTGACCGCGCACCTGGGCGCGCTCGAGTGCCTGCCCGACTCAGGGAAGCCGTTCTCCATCAGGGAGTGGGTGGAACGCGAGGACGAGGCGGGCTTCCTGTTCCTGACCTCGCGAGGGGATCAGCACGCGAGTCTCCGGGGTCTCATCTCGACCTGGCTCGAGATCGCCGTGAACGCGCTCCTGTCCCTCGACCGGGACGACGCGCGCCGGGTCTGGGTGGTGTTGGACGAGCTTCCCACCCTGCACCAGGTGCCGAGCCTCCAGCCCGGGCTCGCAGAATCGCGCCAGTTCGGGGGGTGCTTCGTGCTCGGGATCCAGGTGATCTCCGCCCTGCGCGATCTCTACGGGCGAAACGGCGCCGAGACGGTGTCGGGCCTCTGCTGCACCCGGGTGGTGCTGGCCGCGCCCGAACAGGAGACGGCGCGCTGGTCGGCCGAGAGTCTCGGTCGCGGCGAGATAACGGAATACGCGGAGGGGCTGAGCTACGGCGCGAGCGCGATGAGGGACGGCGTATCGCTCACCCAGCGCCGGGAGATGCGACCCCTGGCCCTGCCTTCCGAGATCATGCGCCTCGAAAACCTCGACGGCTACCTCAAGTTCCCGGGTCCCTGGCCCGTGGCCCGGATCAAGCTCGACTACGTGAGGAGACCCAAGACGGCCGAGAGCTTCATCCCGAGAGAGGGCGCGATGCTTCCCGAGGTGAAGGATGGCGCGGGAACCGAAGCGCCCGAGATCGTGGACACTCTCGCCGATGAAGAGACAGGTGTGGCCAGCGCTCATGAATCCGGCGAGAGTGATGTCGCCGTATCCGGGGAACCGCAGCCGGAAAACCTGAGGAACTACTGATATGGTCGCATCTATCGGCGCCGTCGCCGCTCCCGCGCAGTGCGCCGCCTACTTCGAGCGCGACGACTACTACGCGAAGGACGACCCGAACCACCGGGAGGCGAGCGCCTGGCGCGGCAGGGGCGCGGAGGACCTGGGGCTGTCGGGTCCGGTCGACCCCGATATCCTCCGCGCGGTCCTCGAGGGCGTAGTGCCCGACGGTTCGGGGCGCCGGCTCGGGCGCCCGGGGAAGGACGGGGCGTTCCAACACCGTCCCGGCCGTGACCTCACCCTATCGGCCCCGAAATCCGTCTCCCTCCTGGCCCTTCTCGGCGGCGACGCGCGCGCGATCAGGGCCCACGAAGTGGCCGTCGCGCGCACCCTCGACTGGGTCGAGCGAAACGTCGCCGAGACCAGGATGAGCGAGCCTAAGACCGGGCGCATGGTCCGGGCGGGGGACCAGAAGAGCGTCATCGCGACCTTTAGGCACGATACGTCGCGCAACCTCGACCCCCTGCTCCACACGCACGCGGTTATCGCCAACATGGTCCGGGGGACGGACGGCAAGTGGCGCACGATGTCCAACGAGAAGCTCTACGCGCAGAAGATGCTGATCGGCGCCCTCTACCGGACCGAACTCGCACGTGGGCTCGAATGGTTCGGCTACCGGGTCGAGAAGACCCACGCCGACGGGCGCTTCGAGGTCGCGGGCGTCCCGAGAGACGTGATCGAGGCGTTCTCGACCCGGCGGGCGGAGATAGAGGCCGCGATGTCCGAGCGGGGGCTTGGCGCCACGGCGGAGAACCAGCTCGCAGCCCAGCGGGTCGCGCTCATGACGAGGGATCGCAAACGGGAGGCCGACAAGGCGACGCTCATGGCCGCCTGGGAGAAGCAGGCGAAGGAGGTGGGCTTCGACGCCGCTGCCCTCAAGGCCCGGGCGATGGCGAGGAGCGCCTTATCCCGCGACTCCGGCCGGAGCGCGGCGGACGTCGAACCCGCCCGCGAGGCCATGGAGTGGGCCGTGGCGCATCTCGCGGAACGCGAGGCCGTCTTCGACCGCGCGGACCTGCTCGCGGGCGCGCTCGCCTGGCGGCCCGGCGCGGTGTCGATGGCGGGCGCCGAGCGCGAGGTGGCGAGACTCGAAAAAACGGGCGTCCTGCACGCGGCGGACTTGCCCGGAGCGAAGGATATGATCACGACGGAGAAGGCAGCGGCGGCAGAGCGCGAGACCATCGCGCAGATTAAGGCCGGCAGGGGACGGGGCGCGCCCGCCATGCGCGGCCGCGCCGTGGACAAGGCGCTCAGAAACGGCCCGCTGACCCATGGCCAGCGCGAGGCCGTCAAACTCATCCTCACGGACCCCGACCGCGTCGTCGGCGTGCAGGGATACGCGGGCACCGGCAAGACCAGGATGCTGAGGCGCGCCCGCGCGCTTCTCGAGAAGCGCGGCTACGAGGTCCGGGGCCTGGCGCCTTCGGCCTCGGCCGCGCGGACTTTGGAAGCCGAGGCCGGGAGCGGGAGCGAGACGCTCCAGCGCTTCCTCACGCGATACGCAGATGTCGCCCAGGGCCGCCTGAAGAGGAAAGCCCAAAAACAGTTGCGCGCGGGCTACGGGAAGACCGTCCTCGTGGTGGATGAGGGCTCCCTCGCCTCGACGCGCGAGGTGCGTGAACTACTCCGTATCTCGGAGGTCCTGCGCCTGCCGCGGGTCGTGCTCGTGGGCGATGCGAAACAGCTCGACGCCGTCGACGCCGGCAAACCCTTCGCGCAATTGCAACAAGCAGGCATGAAGACGGCGGTGATGGAAGAGATCATGCGCCAGCGCGACCCGGACTTGAAAGCGGCCGTCGAGGCCACTCTCACGGGCGACGTCAGGCGCGCCTTCGAGAAACTCGGCTCGAACGTGGCCGAGGTCAGGCCCGACAACCTCGCGGGCGCCGCCGCCGCGCGCTGGATAGCGCTCTCCCCCGAGGCGCGCGCAAATGCCGGACTCATGGCGCCAAGCCACGCGATTCGCGAGAAGATCAACGCCATCGTCCGCGAGCGGCTGATCAGGGACGGCGTCGTACGCGGTCCCTCCTTCCTCACGGAGCGACTCGTCTCGCGCGGCTACACCAACCCCGAGAAATCGCTCGCCGCGAACTATTCACCCGGCGACGTCGTCGCCTTCCACCGCCCCTACAAGCGCCTGGGCGTCGAGAAAGGGGATGAACTGCGCGTGGCGGGAGTGGACCACGCGAACGGCGCAGTCATCCTGGAAGGCAGGCATGGACGGGAAGTCCGCTGGGAGCCGGGCCGTCTCGCGGCAAGAAGCGGAGGTGTCGAGGTCTACAAGGTCGAGCGGATGGAACTGCGTCAGGGCGACAAAGTCCGCTGGACCCGCAACGATCCGGACCTCGGTCTCATGAACAGCCAGGGCGCCGAGGTGACGGACGTCAGGGGCGGCCGCGTCACCTTCCGCATCGAGGACGGGCGCGTCCTCGACATGACGACCGCCGATCCCCAGCTTCGCCACGTCGACCGCGCATGGGCCTCGACCGTCCACGCCTTCCAGGGCCGGACGGTCGATACCGTCATCGCCGCCATGGAGGCGAACCACCCCGACCTCACCAACCAGAAGACGCTCTACGTCGAGATCAGCCGCGCCCGGGACCGGGCGGAACTCGTGACGGACGACGCGAAGGCCCTGTGCGAGCGGTTGGAAGCCGCGACGGGGGAGCGGATCGCGGCTCTGGAGGCGCTCGGAGCGGGCAAGGCCGGGAGCATCGGGACGGAGAAGCAGACCGAAGCGCTGCATTCGGGTGAAGGGCGGCCGCCGGCGATGGAGAGGACGCGTTTCGAGCGCCTGATGGAAATATAGGAAACCCGCATTCACGGTTGTTTCTTCCGTACGCAGCAGTCAATACAGCATGTCTTCGGCGATGCTCGCGGCCACCCGCTCGGCGGACTCACGCACCGAATCGCGCGCGAGATGCGCGTAGCGTGAGGTGGTTTCGATCCGCGCGTGACCCAGGAGTTTGCCTATCACGGTGAGTCCCTCGCCCAGCGCCAGGGCACGCGAGGCGAACGAATGACGGAGGTCATGGAGGCGCACGTCGTGAAGCCCCGCGCGCGTGCGGACGGTATTCCAGGCGTCATCGAGCTTCCTGAGGTGCGTGCCCGGTTTCCTGCCGGGGATCACCCAGGGGCTGCCGGGCAGGCGCGGGAGAGCGGCGAGAAGCTTGACCGCGGGCTGTGAGAGCGAAACGACCCGCGCGCCCGTCTTGGAGTCTGCGAGCTGCAGTTCCGCCGCGTCCGGTGCCACCTCCTCCCATCTCAGGCCAAGGATCTCCGACTTCCGGCAGCCGGTCAGCATCAGGAGGCGGATGGCGGCCACCGCGCTCACCGACGCGCCGCCCTTCGCCTCCACCTCGTCCAGGGCGCGTCCCAGGCGCACGAATTCCGACTCGGTGAGGAAGCGCTCCCGCCTGCGGCCGGGGTATTCGGAGATGGCGCGGCAGGGGTTTGATAATCCGTCAGGCGCCAGTTCCCAGCTCTCAGCCAGTTTGTACATCGCGGACAGCGCCCGGACGGCCTGGTTCGCGGCCGCGGGCGTGGCGCGCAGCCGCTGGTGGAGTTCCACCACGTGTTTGCGCCCGACCGACGCGAGGGGCAGCTTTCCCAGCGCCGGCACGATGTGCTTACAAACCACGGAGCGGACCGTCTTCACGGTGCGCGGCTTACAGCGCACGGAGACGTATTCGGCGAGATAGCGCTTCGCGAGTTCGGCCACCGTGGGACCGCCTGCGGGGTTGAGCGGCTTGGGCACAGCCTCCTCGCCCGCCTTGATTCGTGCGATGACGAGCGCCGCGCGCTTCCTGGCCTCCTCCGCATGTATCACGCCGTGGCGGCCCACCGTCACCCGTTTCGGCCCCTCGGGACCACGCGCCTGGGCGACGTACACCTTGGCCCCAGTGGGATATACCCGCACCCCGAAGCCGGTGAGGTCGCGATCCCAATACACGGTGTCCTTCTCGACCGTGAGTTTCGCGACCGCGCGGTTCGAGAGCGTTTTCATGATTGGCTTCGTCATCGCTCCATCCTCCCGTTCACGACGTGGACGCCGATGCTCTCCCCCACACGGTTCGCCGCCGCCTTCTCGGCGTCTCGCATCAGGTGCGCGTAGCGCGCCGTGCTCACCACGTGACGGTGGCCGAGCAGCCTGCCGATCGCGGAGAGACTCTCGCCCAGCGCCAGCGCCCGCGATGCATAGCTATGTCTCAGGTCATGGATTCGAACGTCGTCGAGCCCCGCCCGCTCCCTCACGGCCCCCCAGTAGTAGGAGAGGTTCCCCAGGCGGTTCTTCCCGTACCTTGAGGGGATCACCCAGGGGTTGTCCGGCGAGCGGGGAATCCCGTCCAGCACCTTCCGAGCGGGCGCTGTCAGGGGAACCATGCGCGGGCCCGCCTTGGCGTCCCTGAGCCTGAACTCCCCCGCCGTGCGGTCCACGTCGTCCCAGTGAAGGTCCAGTATCTCGCTCCGCCTGCACCCTGTCAGGGCCAGGAGCCTGATCGCCGACACCGCAGGCGTCCACGCCTTCCCCTCCGCCTCCAGGTCACGGAGCGCGCGGCCCAGGCGGCGGAACTCCTCTTGCGTCAGGAACCGCTCCCGCTTACGCGTCCGGAAGCGGCGCACCGCCCGGCAGGGGTTGCTCCCGGCCGGAAGCAGGTCCCACGCCTCGGCCATCTTGAACATTTTAGAGAGTAGCCCCAAGACCGCGTTAGCCACGGCGGGCGTCGCGCGGAGGCCGTGATGGAGTGCGGCGACCTCCGCCCGGCCGACTTCGGTGATCCCCATCGCGCCGAGCGCCGGAATGATGTGGTTTCCGAGCAAGGAGCGGTACGACGCAGCGGTGTCGGGCTTGCAGTGCGTCTCGACGTGGTCGCGCATGAAGCGCTCGGCAAGGCTGGCCACCGTGAGTTCCGCCTCGGGCGGCTTGGGCTCGGGCTCCTCGCCACGCTTGATGCGGTCGATGACGAGAGCGGCTTGTTTCCTCGCCTCGTCGCACGACAACTCACCGTGTTTGCCCAGCGTCACTCGCTTCGGCCCCCACGGTCCCCGGGACTGCGCCACGTAAACCTTCCGGCCCGTGGCGTAGACACGCACCCCGAAGCCGGCCAGGTCCCGGTCCCAGAAGGCGGCGTCGTTCTTCTCGACAGATAGCGCGTCGACGACGCGTTTGGTAAGCTTGCGTTCGCTTCTTCTCGGCATGGGCGCTCCCTGAAAATCGTGTCACAGGCCGGAAGATATGGACAATACGTAATCAAATCGCATACGTCCGGCATCAAACGTGCGTCCATTAAAGCGTAAGTCTGACGTAAATGCAAGGGGAGGCGAAAAAGAAATTATGATAATTACCGCTTTGAATACAGCATGTTATCATGTTTCAGGGTATCTGGTAGTACGATTGTCCATGGGACGAAATCATGAACGTGTCTTTCGATAAATAAATGAAGATTTTTTTCTTGGGAAAAGACGCAGCCGCTTCGCAGCGCAAGGGAATTCTGCCATGGCCCGCGCCTGCCGCGATGACGGCAAATGCGCGGATTTGCGGGGGCTTTTTGTGTTGTTTTCATTATTTAAGGCCTCGTAGCGCTCATCCGGATTTCAAGATTGACATTATGTCAGACCAAAGCCGCCAATTGCCGAAAAATAGTCAAGGTGTGAGGCCATTCTCCGGAAGCCATAAGCGTTTTCCTGGGTTTTTCACGCCGAGGAGGTCTTATATCCTGCTGATATGTCTTTAGTTACAGGACTCGCTGATTGTTCGGTGGAAATAGACCTTATATGGCATGATTCGTGCATTATATAGGGGTGTGAACCATCTGCCCTCAATGGGCGCCTTTAATAGAGGAGCCTTTTCTCCCCGGTGATCAGTTGAAGGGTCCCCCGATGCTGATTCACTGACATCTCACCGAATGATTCGCTGTTTTTGAGCGAATTCCTTCCAAAATGGGGCATGTCCTTAGGGGCGTGCCCCTAGTCTTTATTTATCAAGGAGTTGTTCGAGCAGGGCCGGCGCTTCCAGCAGGGATGGAAGGGTCAAATCGCTAGGAATAAAGGAATATTCCGACAGATGAACCGACAACATTCCGGCCGTCTTGGCGGCCATCATGTCGTATTTGCCGTCCCCGATGACGATGCATTTCCCCGGTGATACGCCGATTGCCTCGGCTCCTGCGAGCAGGGGCCTCGGGTCCGGCTTCCAATAGCCTATATCCCGGGTGATCAAAACTTCGAACGAGATATTTATTTTTTCCGCCATTTTAAGAACATGCCGCTCCGCGTTGTTCGTTACGATGCCGAAGGGGATTCTTTTCGTTCGCAGATACGCAACCAACTCGTGCGCGCCGTCGTTGGCTTCGGCCATGTCGGCGGCTTTAAGTTCATGTATTTCAAGGATATTCGAAATTTCATGCGCGCGTTCGGGAGAGAGTGTGGGGAGGTGATCCAGAATAGAAATGTCCCCATCGACCAATCCCATCTCCTCTTTCATCGTGGGCCAGTCAAAGGCGGGTTTCGTGAGTGTGCCGTCAAAATCAAGCAACACACCCTCCATGGCTCGTTTCATATTTGCTTCCTCACAGCACTTTTGAAATTTCATCGGAATCAAATCGTTGAAGCGGAGAGGTTTTTCCGCCGCGTTGAATCATCACACCAGATTCAGGCGGGCATAATTTGCCGATACGAACACCCATCGCGCCCGTCGCTATGAGCGTTTCCCGCACGATTTCTTCTCCTTCGGCTGGAACCGCCAGTAAAAGCGCTCCTGATGTAATGACGCCCAAGGGGTCGAGTCCCAATGCTTCGCAAATCTTTCCGCCCTCAAAAGAGATGGGGATTTGACTCTCCTCCACGATTGCCCCCAAGCCTGCAGCTTCCGCCATTTCGTGAATTCCTGTGGCGAGACCGCCCTCGGTTGGGTCGTGCATCGCGTGCACGCAGCCTGTTCCGGCTGCTGCCAGAGCTTGCGACACTATACTGATGCCGGGAGAAACCAGGTATCTTTTTGCATTCTTCAGTATCTCGATATCCATGATGCTTTTCAGAAAATCGTATTTTGCATCCGCCAGGATTGCAGTTCCTTCAACAGGTATAGGGCGCGTAAGCAGAATCAAGTCATCCGTACAAGCGTCCGCGCCTCGTATCAAATTCTCCTTGGATACTTCACCCAGCATGTGGCCCGAAAGAATCGGAAATTCCAATCCCGATGTAATCTCAGTATGCCCGCCGCATAAGGTAATGCCCAATTCAGTACAGGTATCTCCCACTTCTTCCCAAATACGTTTTATCATCGCCTCATCAGCGCGTCCTTCCGGCAGAAGGAGAGTCATCAGGAACCACAGAGGGGTAGCTCCCATACAAACGATATCGTTTGCGTTCACATGAACGGCGTAGCGTCCGATATGATGTTCCACAAACGTGATGGGATCTGATTTTACGACGAGATAACGATCTCCCATGTCGATAACGGCCGCGTCTTCTCCAATCTGTGGACCAACGATGAGGCGCGGGTGAGGATTCGCGTTTTTGAGTAAAGCGTCCAGCACGTCCGGCGGAAGTTTACCTACGGGAAATGAAGATTTATTCGTCATCCTCTTACCATAAGTGGGAGGTTCAGCAACATCAAGCCAGATATATGGAGCACAAGGCGTTTCAATGTTGACGCCCGGGGTGGAGCGTCTTAGAATCCCGTCTTCCTGATAAAGGCATGGAAACACTTGCCTTTTACGGAAAATGGGCCGATAAGGAACAACCCTTGGTTGTCTGTCGATTGCTCCACATACTGCCACGGTAGCTCAGTCGGTAGAGCAGAGGACTGAAAATCCTCGTGTCGGCGGTTCAATTCCGTCCCGTGGCACCAGAAAGTCTGCAAGAAATTTAGTCCGAGTCAATCCGTATTCGTGATTCCTTCTAATTCAAGGTTTTTTCCGTTTAGTTCGACAGTGCTCGTGAGTGGAACCGCCGTCTGAACCATTTGCTCGGCATAGCAGCCTTGCTTCGCCAATCGGATGATGTTCAGGATATTCTCTTCCGCTTCGCTCGATTCCACCTTGAAATGCGTACGCACCCTTCGGCACCCTGAATTCACATCGCCTCTCAGGACGGAACCTTGTAGAAAATAATCGAATTCAACGCGGCAGGTGGCTTTCTCGAAGGTGGTTTTCGTCATATGGGCGTACCGCCCAAGCTGGGTCAACAGTCAGAAGCCGACTCCCATGGCGATGTATGTGAGAGGCTGCGGATACCTGTCCTCTCCTCCGATGCGAGAGGGCTCATCGCTAAAGACCTCAAAATGCCGGAAGCGTCCGATTTTGAGTTGTCCATCGTCCATCGTCTCGGTTTCTGCGAGCATGGTGATCTCATAACCGTCTTTTGGAAGTTCAGGTTTATCAATTGGTCTCTCGCCGGGCACGGTGCTCTCATGCCAGGGATAGTTTGTGCTTTCCACCATGTTTGGTTGTCCTCCAGGGTTTGGACGGGAATGATTCTATTCTGAGAAATGATTGTTTATATGGGTATTATTCCCATTTCAGCACACAGATGTAACCCTCTTGCGGAATGCTGACGAGCGGTTCCAAGTCTTCCTCTTTTTTGTGCATCTGGATGGTTTTCAAGTGTGCATACGCCTCCCAGAGCATGTGGCGAAACGTGTATTCCAGGTTGAAATGAAATAGTTCCGTATCCTCCGGGTCAATCCACACGCCTGTGCGATGGGCTTTGAGGGTGATGTTTTCGCGCCATTGGCGGACATTCTCGCCGGTTCCGGGCCGTATCATGCCGTGCGGCACACGCTCGGAAATCTTTCTCTCATCCCAGATGGATTCGGTCGTCTCCGCTCCCAGCACCTCCCAGACGAGGGCGAACGAATCCCGCATGACGTCGATAAGGTCTTGAATTTGCGGGGAATCATCCTCTTTCATCATTCGCCCATCGAAGCGTTCGAACAACTTCTTATCGCGCGGAAGATCATCGCCGAAGAGGATAGCTCCCCAGCGAATGAGCAGCCACCGGTAGGGCAAAGACGCCACGTGGCTCACCTGATCCTGGATGGACCACAGGCCCCAACTTTTCTCCTTTCTCGTTCTCCGCAATGTCCCCTCGGGGAGTCCTTCCGTTTCTTTCGCATATAAATCAACGACTTGTGGGATTTCCGGGAAAAGCGCGCGCGCCGCATTTCCTCGCATTTGCATCTTCTTGATTCCTCCGGGCTGGCGTATGATGCTCCGCATTACTGGCCTTAATCGGGCCGGGAATCTCTCGGAAAACACCTCGTTAATTCCAGAAAAACCCCGTCAATTTATCGAAAAACCCCGTGAATTTATCGATATTTTCAGAAATTCCTTATTCTCGAACGCGGCGATGCGCTTCGCAATCATACACGCGCGCGCCTTGAGTCCGATGACGGCAAATGCGGGAAAATTAGCCCCTCCGCCGCATCCCGGCGAGTCCGTGCCGGACGATTGCGCAGCCATCTTCCAAAGTCTGATTCGAACACCTTGCTTACGGTTACGTTCTTGTGCCCCACAACGTTTACTCAGGAACCACCTCCGGCGGGGCGCGCCTCATGGGTTCATGTGAGAAATTCCGGAACCTGAGATAGAAATGATATACGAGAATGAAGATGAAGAGCAGCCTCCATGGACGCCCTCTTAAGCCCGAGGAAGTTCGGCGCTTCACGGATATGGCGAGACGGATTACGGGGATATAGATGTCAATGGGAAATAATACCGAGGATACACCTCAGGTTTTTTTAGGGGCGAATCGTCTCTAACCGAGGAAAGATTGGCTGTCTATCTAAACAACCACCTCCCCTGGTATCATCGCCATCCCGTTCAGATTGTCGTCATTCGCGAGTTCGACCACGAACCGGTTCGCCCCTCGTATCCCGTCAGCCTGTCCTTGACGTGGGTGGTGTAATCGGGCCGGGCCTGCTCGCCGTCGTAAATGACGTCGACTCCCGCCTCCAACTGTTTTTCCACGACGTCTTCTATCGCGCGCGCCGCGGCGGCATCGAGATCGCCGGAATCAGCACCGTCTTCCTCCTGGGCCGGCAATAAATCGACCACTTACTGCGGAAGCGGCAGTCTCTCCGTGTGGGTCGTGAGATTCTCTCGGTGCTGCGCTTCATGGTTTGACGCCCTTCTTTCTTCTCAAAAACCGGCCCTTAGCGTTTGCCCCATTTTTTCTTCTCCACCGTCTCTTCTTCTATCTCATAGAAGCCCTCGAGGCCTATCAAATCCTCTACCCCCTGGCGGGCGGCCGTGAACTCCTCATGCGTCATGCCCGTGTAATCGCCCGTCTTGCGCACTTCCTGTAAGGCCTTTTTCATGAAATGGAAACTGACGGTGAGATACAAAATGGCGTCGATGCAGGCGACGTAGCCCATCTCGGCCATCTGGGTTTCCGAGTAGAGCGGTCTTCCGTCCCTGTTGCCCCGGCTCTGGACGTACACCAGGGGAATCTTGGACTTTTGGGGAGCGGCGAGCGCTTCCTTGTGGTTCCGGGGAAAGACGAGACCCATATCCGCGCCTACGTCCGCGGCCATGTTCACGCGCTTGATCGCCTCGCCCATGCCCATGAAGCGCGCCGTATCCGAACGCGCGATGATGACGAAATCCTTGTCCGTCTCATCCCGCTGGCGACACGCCATCTTGATCTTGTCGACGAACTCCCTGGCCGGAATCGCGTGCGCGACGTATTTATGATAGTGCGCGCGCTTGGGGTAGAACTGATCCTCGATGTGGATTCCAGCTATGCCCGCGCGAATGAATTCCCGCACGGAGCGCATGGTGTGCATCGGCTCGCCGAAGCCCGCTCCGCCGTCTGCGAGGGTGGGTATTTCCACCGCGTTCGCGACGTCTCCCGCCACGTCCACCTGCTCGCGCATCGTCACCATCGGCTCGGTGATGCAGCGCGAACCACCCGTCACGAAACCACCCGTATAGGTCGCCTTAAAGCCCAGGCTCTCCACCAGCCTGCCCCCGATGGGATCGTAGGCGACGGGCATGAAGATAAAATTTCCCCTTTTCAGCAGGGCGCGGAACTTGGTGGTGTTGCGGCGAATGGCCATTTGCATCTCCTATACGGCGAAATATGGACCTCTCGGATTTTACGTTCTTTTCATTTTTTAGCTTCCCACCGCCTGGGTTTCCTTTAGGGTTGTCAGTTCCCTCAGTCGCGAGAGACAGGGCTGCTCCTCGACACTCATCACGAAATCGATGATGGCGTCCTGACTCCCCCGTACAAGCACGGGTGCCGTAAGATCACGGAATTTCTCGACGACCGCCTCCTCGGAGGGCCTGTTTTCCGGATCGCCCCGGCAGTATTCGACGCGCTTATGAAGTCGACTGCCATCTTTGAGATGAAACGTCACGTCGCACGGTTTTTTCTCATGGTAAATCGCCGTGAGCTCCGGGTCGGCCTCCACCCGGGTGGCTTTGGCGAATCGCACAAGTTCCGGATCGTGTAAGGATTCGCCCTCTAAATCAGACGGTGAAACCTTGCCCCGCCTCAGCGCAACCGCCATGGCGTATCCCATGTGAAAGATCATCTTGGCGGGAGGACCCGGTTCATAATCCCAGCCGCATTGGATTTTCGTAATCTCACCGGCCCGAATCGAGGTGCGCTCGACGTCCTCGAGCTTCAGGCCATGCTTTTGGCGGGCAAAGAGTGCGGCGTCGATGCCCGTCTGGCTGCTGTGGCAGGTGGGGTAGAGTTTGATGGAGGTGTCCATGAGCCAATACCGATCGCCCAAGCCGTTGGTGAGAATCTCAGGGTTAGGGTCCTCTGTGGTCATGGAGAAAAAGCCCCCATCGGCCGCTTCCAGGGGATCGGAGGAGCCTCTGAAGCCGCCCCCGGCCAGAAGCGCCGAGACCACGCCGTTTCTGGCGGCCGTTCCCGCCGCCAGGTAAAGCTCCATCCCCGATCCTTGCGTGAAGGCGAAATTACCCGAAGCCTGCCCCGCCGCCGCTGCGATGGCGTGGTGCAGGGTTTCAGGCGAATGATTCATGGCGCGCGATGCGGCGGCCGCCGCCCCGAAGGAACCGCATGTGCCCGTGGCCCGCCATCCCATCAGGCGATGCTCGGCCATGTTGACCGCCATGCCCACCCGCGCCGCCGTCTCATAACCCGCCGATACCGATTCTAAAAAAGTCTTGCCGTCCGCTCCCCCGAGTTCACAGGCGGCCAGAGCCGCCGGGATTACGGCCACGCCGGGGTGGAGCTTGGATTTACGGTGCAGATCGTCAAAGATAAGGACGTGAGAGACGACGCCGTTCGTGAGCGCGGCGGTGGCCGGGTCGGCCCCGAAATCCCGGCCGATAATCATACAGGGCCCGTTTCCCGAAGCCGCCTCGGCGGCGCGCAGGTGAACGCCCGCCTCCTCGGTTCCCTGAGCCCCCAGCGCGCAGCCTACGTGATCAAGTAAGCAGAGCTTCAGGAAATCGGGTATCTCCCTGGGCATATCCTCAAGGCGCAGCCCCGACATGAATCCGGCAAGTTGTTTCGAGCGATTCATCGTATCCCTTGGGTGCGATGAAAAAGCGCCGCCGCGCCCGCACCCGAGCGGACGCGGCGCGCCGTTTCATCCAGCAAGTGAAATTAGTTGCCGGTCAGTATCTTGAGCGAGTCTTTGGTCCATTTGTCCCGCATCTTGTCCATCTCGTTCGGGTCCCACCAGTGGTATTTGAGGTCGGAGAGCTTCACGCCCTCCACGCTGGTGAAATCCTTGCGCAGAGAAAACTTGCCCTTGTCGGAAACCACATTCTGGCCCTCGAGGCTCGATAGCCATTCGATCAGCACTTTCGCGCCGGCGGGGTTGGGGCCGCCCTTGGTGATCGCCATCGGGGCGACGAGCAGTGCGCCGCCTTCTTTGGGGAACACCTCTTTGATGGGCGCGTTCTTGCCGCCCGGGTAGGGGCCGTCGCGGCGAACGAGCATGGAGAGATTCACGCCGAAGTGGCGCTCGCCCGATTTCACCTTGTTGTTCGTGGTGCCGTGGCTGCGCACCATCATGGCGTTGTTGTCGCGCGTCTTGATAAACCAGTCGCGCCCGAATAGCTTGTACATCGTGAACACGAAGTAATAGTGTCCACCGCCGATCTTCGGGTCGCCGAAGCTGATCTTGCCCTTCCACTTGGGCTTGTGGAAATCGAGCCAACTGTTGGGGATGTCGCCGCCCTTGACGAGTTCGGGGTTGTAGGAAATGTATTGCAGCCAGGAGGTGTGATAGAAGTAGCCGCAATCCTTCGCCACGGCCCAGTCACGATAGTCCTTGTAGTTCGGGCTGCAATAACGGGTGAGCTGGTTTTTTCTGTTGAAGCTCAGGAACATTCCCGGATCGGCGGTGGAGATGGCGTCCATGCGCACCTTCCCGGCCCGCAGCTCCTGCTTGTAGAGATTGGCGATTTTTCCGGACTGGCTCCGGATCATCTTCGCCTTGATGCCGTACTTGGCGAATTTCTTGTTGAACGCCTTGTTCAGTTTTCGCTGGGCGGGCTTGAAGATGATGTTGTACACGATGATCTGCCCGCCTTTGGTGCCGGCCGCCATTTTGAGCGTTTCCTTGTCGGCGCCGTGCGCGGCGCCCGCCGCCAGACCCACCGACAGCCCCAGGGACATGATGGGAATTGTCCACTTCTTCATCTTGCACCTCCTTTGAGATTGAGAAGACAGCTACGATTCAACGACAACGCATCGCTCCGGCTCGGCGGAGACGACCACTTTCTGACCCGTTTCGAACACCTGCGTTGGCTCCGCATGTATCTCGATCGTCTTTCCGGAAACTTCGACCGCAAATATGGTCGACTCCCCCAGGAAAGTAGAATGAATCACCCTGCCATTCCAATGATTCGGTGAATCGCTCCCACCTTGAGACCCGGACAGCCGGAGCGCCTCGGGACGAATCGAGACGTAGGCCCTCTCCCCATCCGGCATATGCTGGTCGCCAATGGAAATCTCGATTCCCTCATCCGATAGAACGAGTGGTTCACCTCCCGCCCCCGCCTTCTTCGCACCCTCGAAAAGGTTCGTGGTTCCCATGAAACTGGCGACGAAGCGGTTCTGGGGCCGATTGTAGATTTCACGCGGGTCGGCGATCTGCTGCATCACCCCGTGATCCATGATGGCGATGCGATCCGAGAGCGCCATGGCTTCCGTCTGATCGTGGGTGACGTAAACAGCCGTGAAATTCAGCCTCTCCTGCAGCTCCCGAATCTCGAGGCGCATCTGCACGCGCAGATTCGCGTCGAGGTTGCTCAAGGGTTCGTCGAACAACAGCAGGGAGGGTTCCGAAACCAGGCTCCGCGCGAGGGCGACGCGCTGCTGCTGGCCGCCGCTTATCTGGGTGGAGTAGCGGTGCTCCAGGCCGTCGAGTTGAACGAGCTTGAGCGTGTTCATGACTTTTTCGGAAATATCTCCACGCGGCATGCCCCGCGCCCTCAATGGATAGGCGACGTTCTCGAACAGCGTCATGTGCGGCCAAACAGCGTAGGATTGGAAAACCATGCCCATTTCGCGCTTTTCGGGCAGAACGAAAACACCGCCATCGATATCGGTGACGACACCCTCGCCGAGAATGATGCGCCCGGCGGTCGGTCGTTCCAAGCCCGCGATGCACCGGAGCGTCGTCGTCTTGCCGCATCCGCTCGGGCCGAGGAGGGTTAGCATCTCCCCTTCTTCGACTTCCAGGTCGAGGTCATCCACCGCGCGCACTTCGTCGAAGTGTTTCGATAGATTCTCGATGGTCAGCGATGGCAAGGAACCTCTCCTCCACTATCGGTAGACGGGGGTCACATCCACCTTGAAAACCCACTTGAACACGGAAATGACGACGAACATGATCGCCGTCAGAAGCAATGCGCCAGCGCACATGATGTTCAACTCCCCGTCCGTCCACTGCTCGAAGATCAAAACCGGAAGAACGCGCGTCTCGTGCGTAGTCAGGAGGACCGCCGTGGATATTTCGCGCAGGAAAATGATGAACAGCAAAATCCAGGTGGAATAAATGCCCGGACGCAAGAGGGGGAAGATGATCCGCCGGAAAGTGAGGAACCAGCTACCCCCGTGAACCCGGCTGCTCTCCTCGAGTTCTCCGTGAACCTGCACCACGTTCGCCCCCAGGGCGCGGACGCCGTAGGGCATGAACAGGGTGAGGTACGCGACGACGAGAATCCAGACGGTCGCCCAAATCGGCCACTGGATATAGGCCCATATCATCCCCAGGCCCATGACGATTCCGGGAATGCCCACCGGCATGACGCTCACCTGCTCGAGAATGCCGCGACCGGGCGATTTGCTCTTGTGGATGATGTAGGCGATGACGGCCGTCATGAGCACGCTGATGGTCGCCCCGCCCGTGGAGAGATACATCGAGCGGATGAAGGAATCGAGCAAATCGGGGTTCGTGAAAAAGACCTCCCAGTTCTCCATCGTCCACAGCCCGAACTTGGGTGTGGCGTAGGGCTGCATGCTGACCTTGATGAGCACCAGCCCGGGCAGGATGACGGCGAGCAGCGCGTAGAGCGCCGTGAACAAATAGGCGAAGGGCGTCAGGCGGCCGAGAGTGTAGAGCTTGAGGCGAAACCCACGTCCGCTCACCAGGGCGTAGGAACCCTTTCTGAGAATCCACCGCTGCAAGAGGATGCAAATGGCGGTGATGGCCATCAGCGTAAGGGCGGCGACGGTCGCCTCCCCGTACAGGGGCGGGGCGAAAACCGATTTTGCGAAAATATCCGTCGCCAGCAACACGATCCGCGCCGGGAAACCCAAAATAGCCGCCACGCCGAAGATCCCCATCGTAATGACGAACACGAGCGTCATGCCCGAGAGGATGGCGGGAAGAATGACCGGAAACGTCACCCGCGTCAGGGTGCGGAACAAGCCCGCTCCCGACATGAACGAAGCCTCCTCATACGTCGTATCCACCGAGCGGAGCGCCGCCGAGGTGAACAGAAACATATAAGGCGCCATGTATATGCCCGAGACCCAGATGATCCCCCAGACGGAGTAGACGTTGATGGGAAGCCCCGTCCAGAGTTTGATCATCCCGTTGGTGGGGTTGCCCAGCAAAATCCAGGCGAGCGCGCCGACGAAGGTGCTGGTGAAGAAAGGAAGAATGGCCGAAAGCTCCACCCAGCGCTTCCCGCGCATGTCGGTCTTCACGACCAGCCAGGCCAGAGGAGAGCCGATGATCGTCGCCAGGAAGACCACGCCGAAGCCGACCAGCAGGGTTCTGCCCACCGTGCGCCAGTAGCCCGGATTGCCGAAAACGACGCGGAAGTGCTCGAGCGTCCACACGCCCCCCTCCCCGGGAGGCTCGGACTGAAACGCGCCGTAGAACAGGTTGAGAACGGGGGCCAGGACGAACCACAGGACCACCACGGTCATCACAACGACCGTGACGACCTCGAACGGCGTGACGCCCGCCGCGCGCAGCCTTCTGAGCGGCGCGTGGAAATACCGCTCGAGCGCCCCTCCTGGGTTCTGAACAACTGTTTCGGCCATGAAACTCCGCCTCTCGCCCTACCCTCGGCCTATGAGAGCAGCCGCGCCATCGCCGCTACCCCATGACGCGGCTGATAATCCGCTCGACTTCCGCGTCGGTCGCCGAGCTCTTCTCCTCGATCAACGCCCGAACGCCCGAGATGATCCGGTCCATCTGGGCCTCGTCCGCCTTTTTGCCCATTTGATTCACCTTGGCGTCCAGGGGGCTGTCGGAGCCTTTCTGAAGCGCAGTGGGTCCATACACGATGTGCCTGCCGGTGCCCACGGTCTCCGACCTCAGGTTCTCCCACAAAAACCAGTCCCCGCGCAGAATACCGGGAATGTGGAGCCCGCCGTAGCTGAACATGTTGTGCCCCACCACCGGGGCGTTCTCGGCGACGGGAATCTCATAGAGTTCCGAGACGAGGCGGCTGAGCTCGGTGATTTTCTTCAGGTCGATTCCCGTCTGATACCCGAAGAAATACTCCAGCCCCACGGCGATCTGCTCGAAGCCCGCGTTGCCGCAGCGGTGCCCCGTCCTGTTGATGCACACGTCGCACCCCATGGCGCCCGCCCTGATGCCCTCGAACGTGATGGCCGTGGCCAGGCCGAAATCATCATGCGCATGAACGGATACTTCTATCTTGTCCTCGCTCGCCACACGCACGGCATGGACCACCATCGCCATCGTCTGCGGGAGGAACCACCCGCGCGGATCGTAGCAGACCCACCTGTCCACGCCGGCGGCGACGGCGCGGCGAATCGTCTCGGGAATCAGGTCCGCGCGTGGATGATCCGTGCCGAAACCCACCTTGAGGCCCTTTTCCTTCGCGTAGGCGATGCACTCCTCCATGCGCACGAGAAACGACTCGCCCCGGAGCGTCGGGTGGAGCGCTTCTGTCATCGTGTAGCCCTGCATCCCTACGAAATTCACCATGTCGGCCCCGCAACCGGCGATGCCGTCGATGTCGGATTTCCAGTTCGGGAGCCAGCAGCGCGCGTGCATGCCGCAAATGATTTTGGAGCCGCGTTTTTTGAGTTCACTCACGAATTTCTGATCATCGGGCAGCGAGCCGTAACCCACCTCGGCCTCCTGTACGCCCGCCTCGTCGAGCAGTTCGGAAATACGGAGCTTCTTCTCCACGCTCGCGTAAACGCCCGGCGTATTTGCGCCCGAGCGCAGCGTGTCGTCGCGCAAGACGATGCGCCGGGGCTGCGCGTTCACGGCGTCAGGCGCGGCCAGGGCGTTCATCGGGCTGGATATCCAGCGGTGCTGCTCATCCAGCCGCGCATCGATGTTCATGGCGTCCTGATCGACCCAGGATGGAATCTCTTCCATGGCGTCTCCAAATCCGGTTCAGTTACGCAAACCTCTCCGAGGGAAGCCTTCCGACACCTTCACCGGAAGAAGTAGAAAATTCCCCGCAAAGATGAAGAGGTAAATTGTGATTGACCGATAGATTACAACACGATTACCCGTGCACGCGCAATCCAAACCAGCCTCCGGAACAACTACCGAAAGACAATCCTCTCCACCCTCTTTCACCAAGCGCGAGAAAAGGCGGGAGAACGAACCCTGGTTCGGATTGGCGCGGCGTCTGGGCAGGATGGGTTGCGCGACTTCGCTAAGGCCTTTGCCCAAAAGCTTGAAACTCGTGTAAAACTTCCTATCGAAAACCCCGGATCGACATATCCGCATTATCTTGAAGCTGCGCCCAGGAAGCGGAATGCGCGTGTGGTTTTCCCCTGAAGTTGTAGCGAAAAGCCCGGGCGTTGCATGAGTTGGTGCGTTCGCCTCCAGAGCGTCTCGGCGGCGAACGCGTGCTCGCGAAACGCCGCGCCTTGTACGAAGAACAGAAAACGATTTTGACGGATGAGTGACGCGCTTTTTCGCTCTTTTAATTCCACCCAAGTGAAGGAGAGAGAATTTCATGCCGGCCGGACGCACGAAAGCGAGCTCGAAAAAAGCGGCCTCGCGCCGCAAACCCATGAAGCGGCGCGCTTCCTCGGTGCCCGATCCGGTCGCGCTCGAGGTCTTCTCGAACGCCCTGCTCTCGGTGGCCGAGGAGATGGGCGCGGCGCTCATTCGCACGGCTTATTCCACGAACATCAAGGAGCGCCAGGACGCCTCGACGGCCATATTCGACGCCGAAGGCCGCCTCATCGCCCAGGCCGAGCACATCCCCATGCATTTGGGCGCAATGCTGAGCATCATCCGCAACATTTTGAAGCGCTATCCGCTCGAGGAACTCAAACCGGGCGACGCTTTTTTGGCGAACGACGCCTATCACGGTGGCGGAACCCACCTCGCCGACGTCACGGTGGCCTCTCCGGTGTTCGAGGGTAAACGACTCATCGGCTTCGTCGCGAACATGGGCCACTGGCCCGACGTGGGCGGCATCAAGCCGGGCGCCGCGATGACCGAGGGCTGCAACGAGATATACCAGGAGGGCTTGAGGATACCGCCCATGAAAATCTTCAAAGAGGGAGAACTGCAAGAAGATCTCTTCTCCTTCATTCTCCTCAACATGCGCTTTTCAGAAGACAGGCCGGCCGACTTGCGCGCGCAGGCCGCGTGCAACCAGCTCGGCGTCCGGCGTCTCCAGGAGTTGAGCGAAAAATACGGCGCCGAGCGTTTTCTCGAACTCGTGGAGGGCGTGCTCGACTACAACGAGCGAACGATTCGCTCGAAGATCAAGGAACTGCCCGAAGGAACATGGGATTTCGAGGACCAACTCGACGACGACGCCCATGTGCCCGGCCCGGTTCCCTTGAAGGTGACGCTCACCATCGCCCACAGCCCCGAGCCGCACATGGTTTTCGATTTTACGGGTTCGAGCCATCAGAGAACGGGCGGCGTGAACGTCGTCTATGAAGCGCTGTTCGCCACCGTCGCCTACGCGCTCAAGGCGACCATCGACCCCGAACTCTGGTCGAACGCGGCTTTCGAGCGCGTGGTGAGGCTCGTCGCACCCGAGGGGAGCATCGTGAACCCGAACGCGCCCGCGCCCGTGGGCGGACGCGGCACCACCTGCCAGCGGCTGGCCGACCTGCTCATCGGCGTCATGTCCAAGGTGGCGCCCGAGCGCGTGTGCGCCTGCGGCCACGGCACCACCTCCATCAACCTCCACGGTTTCGACACCATCCGGCAAAGACCGTTCATCTGCATCGACGGCATCGGCGGCGGCATGGGAGGTCGCGAGACGAGCAATGGCATGGACGCCGTTCAGATCCACACGAACAACATACCGAACCTGCCGGTCGAGATTTTAGAGAACGAATACCCCATCCGGGTGGAGCGCTTCGAACTCGTGCCCGACAGCGGCGGCGCGGGACGCCACCGGGGCGGGCTCGCCACGCGCAAGGATTTCCGGATGCTCAGCGACACGGGCTTCATCGCGCACGCCGACCGGCACGATTTCTCCCCCTGGCCTCTTTTCGGCGGCAAAGAGGGGGCCCGTGGAATACACCTGAAAAATCCCGGGGAGGCGAACGAAACGAAGCTGCCGAGCAAGGGCGGCCCACACGAGTTTCGAGAGGGCGAGGTGCTTAGGTGCCAGTCGGCCGGGGCCGGTGGATACGGCGATCCGGCAGAGCATTCACCGGAGGAATTGGCGATCGACCTCGCGGATGGGAAAATTTCGCTCGAATACGCCAGGGCGTCCTACCCGGCGCCTCTGGTCGATGAAGCGCTGAAACGCAAGGAGGCGCTCTAGCATGGCTTCGAGAAAGAAAGAAAAATACCGCGTCGGCATCGACATCGGCGGCACGTTCACCGACGTCGTCCTCATGGGAGAGGAAGAGGGGCTCATCGCCTCCTACAAGGTGGACACCACGCCGGTAAATCTGGAGGGCTGTTTCGTCAACGGACTCCAGAGGGCGACGCGAGGCATATCCCCCGAAGAGGTGGGGCGCATCCTCCACGCCACTACGGTGGCCACCAACACCGTTTTGGAATCAAAAGGCGCGCGCACCGCCTTGGTCACCACCCAGGGGTTTCGGGACATTCTCGAGATCGCCCGCCAGCGCAGGCCGAGTCTGTATAACTTACAGGAGGTGAAGGCCAAGCCCCTCATCCCCCGGCGGCTCAGCTTCGAGGTGAGCGAGCGGCTGGCGTGGAACGGAGACGTCGTCACCAAATTGACGAAAGCGGAACTCGACCGGCTCGCGGATGCGCTCGATGCCTCGGGCGCCGAATCGGTGGTGATCGCGCTTTTGTTCTCCTACGTGAATCCCGCCCACGAGCTTCGGGTGAAAAAACATCTCCTTCGAGCGCTTCCGGGCCGCCACATCGTCGCCTCCTCGGACATCACGCCTGAGTTTCGCGAGTTCGAGCGAACGAGTACGACCGCGCTCGTCGGCTACCTGAAACCCATATTCGCGCGCTACACGGAAAGGCTGCACGATGAGGTATCCAGGCTCGGGCACCGCCCCGAAAAACTCCTCATCATGAATTCGGCCGGCGGGCTGATGTCGCCGGCATCTGCGCGCGAACGCCCCCACACGCTCATCGAATCAGGCCCCGCGGCGGGCGTCATCGCCGCCACCGTTCTCGCGCGAGAGCTCGAAGAACCAGACATCATCTCCTTCGACATGGGCGGCACAACCGCCAAGACGAGCCTGATTGAGGGCGGCGCCTACAAGACCACCACCGAATACGAGATAGGAATGGGCATGCACCAGTCCCTGGCGGTCCGCTTTACGGGATATCCCGTCAAGACGCCCGTCATCGACCTGACCGAATGCGGCGCGGGAGGCGGCTCCATCGCTTCGGTGGACGGCGTGGGCGTTTTGAAAGTCGGCCCCCACAGCGCGGGTTCGGAACCAGGCCCGGTCTGCTACGGCCGGGGGGGCGAGGAACCCACCGTCACGGACGCGAACCTCGTCCTGGGCCGCCTGAACCCGGATTATTTCGTCGGAGGAGAATCACGCCTCCATCTCGATTACGCGGAAAAGGCCATCGAAGAGAAGATAGCCGAACCACTCGGGCTATCCACCATGGAAGCCGCCGCGGGTATCATCGAAGTCGTCAACGCCCACATGGTTCGCACCCTGCGCGTGGTCTCGGTCGCCAGAGGCTATGACCCGCGCGATTTCGCGCTCATCAGCTTTGGCGGCGCGGGCCCCCTGCACGCGGCCGATCTGGCGAACGAGCTCGGCATTCCGCGCATCATCATCCCCGAGGCGCCGGGCGTTTTCTCCGCCCTCGGCCTGCTCTGGGCGGATATGAGAGCGGACTTCACGGCCACGACGCGCTTAAGCCTCGACAAAGAAAACGCGGAGCGAATCGCCGCTCTCATAGCCGAGCTCGAAGCGGAGGCGGACGAATGGCTCATAGCCGAGAAGGCGCCCCGGGCGAAGCGCATGCTCGTGCGCTCGGCCGACCTGCGCTACCCGCTTCAAAACTATGAGATCAACGTGTCGCTGCCCGGCGGAAAGATAGGCCCCGCGTGGCTCGGCAAGGCGCGAAGGGCGTTTCACGACGCGCATCTGCGCCAGTACAGCTATTGCGATGAGGCGGAAAGCGTTCAGGCCGTGACCCTTCGCGTCTCGGCCATCGGCCTCACGGACCGCATTCTCCCGAAAAAAATCGCCGCCGGCTCCCAAAGTCCCAAGGCGGCGTTCAAGGGCGCGCGGGGGGTGCATTTCCAGGAGGCCGGAAATTTCATCGACTGCCCCATCTATGAACGGGAGCTTCTAAAAGGCGGAAACCGGGTTCAAGGCCCTGCAGTCATCGAGCAACCCGATTCCACGGTGCTCATCCCGCCCTCGTTTCGCTTGGAGGTGGATTCTCTGGGCCGGCTCAATATGACGCGCAAGAAAACGAGCCGGACGAAACGAAGACGCTAGCAGCGCGCCTTGAATCTTTACGCTTCGCGCAGTTTCATCGTCGAGGCTTCATCGAGCGCACCCGCTTCATCGACCGCGACCCTGTAGACCTCCCGCGCGCGCTGGACGGAGATTTTCCCGTCCCGCACGTCGAGAGCCACCAGAGCCGGTTCACGCTCCTGCGGCGGACCGTGCCCTCCCGCTCCGGGAGTGACGTGGACATACACCGTTCCTTCGGGTACGTGAATCGTCTCGTTTCCCTTGAGACGCTTCTCGTTCGGGGTGTCGGGGTCGAGAACATTCTGGCAGATGGTGCCGTCGTGACCGCCGTGAAGCCCCCACGGGGCGTGTTCCGCCCTTCCTGAGCGAACCTGGAGCACTCCGCCCTCGGGCGCGAGAATGCGAATCTTGCGCCGCACGCCCAGACCGCCCCGAAACTTCCCTGCGCCCTCCGAATTGGGCTCGTAGCCGTATTCCTCCACCAATACCGGATAGGTGCTCTCCACCATCTCGATGGGCGAGTTCGCCATGTTGGCGGCGACGTTCGCCACGCCGTCGATGCCGTCCATGTGAGGATGACCGCCCCAGGCGCCGACGAGCGCTTCGCTGAGTATGCTGGGCGCGCCTTTTTTCGTCGCGCCCACCGTATAGCGCGTGGTGCCGCCCTCGCTCGCCGCCCTTACCAGATGCGGAGCCGCCTGCCCCAGAGCGCCGAAAACACAATCCGCCACCCGGTAGCCCACCACGCCCATCGCGCCCACGGCCGCCGGGAAGCTGGGGTGAACGAGCGTTCCCTCCGGCGCCACGAGCCGAAGCGGCCGGAAAAAACCCGCCGTGTTGGGAATTTCCTGGTTCATGATGGAGCGCACCGCCAGATAGAACGCCGAGCGCGAATATGCGAGAGGAGAGTTGATGGCGGTGGGGGCCTGTAAATCCGTGCCCGTGAAATCGGCGGTCAGGTTATCCCCGTCTATCGTGACGGTAACGAAAAGGCGCTGCGGCCCGCCATCCATGCCGTCATTATCGAGCCAATCCTCAAAAGGGTAGACGCCATCGGGCATCGCGGCGATTTCCGCGCGCGCCATCTTCTCGCTGCGGTCGAGCAAGCCCGCCATGGCGGCCCGCATCACCTCGTTGCCGTAGCGCCGCGCCAGGGCGGAAAAACGCCTCTCCCCCAGGCGGCAGGCCGTGATCTGGGCTTCTAAGTCGCCGAAAAAATCTCTCGGAAGCCGGGAATTTTTCTCAATCAAGGCCATGAGTGTCTCATTGCGTCTCCCGTCTCGCTCCAGCAAAAGGGGCGGAATCCTGAGACCCTCGGCGAAAACCTCCCGGCTGTTCACCGGAACGCTCCCCGGCACGTGGCCGCCTACGTCCGTCATGTGGGCCATGGCGACCGCATGCCCCATCAATTCATCGGCGCAGAATATCGGCGTGACGATCACGATGTTGGGCAGGTGCATACCGCCCTCGTAGGGGTCGTTCATGATGAGGGCGTCGCCCGGGCGGAGGTTTCCCTCGAATTTTTTGAGCATGGCGGCCACGGCGGTCGGCAATGCGCCCAGGTGGATCGCCATTCCCACGCCCTGAACCACCATCTCCCCTCGCGGGTTGCAAAGCGCGACGGTGAAATCGAGCAGGTCGCGGACCAGGGGGGAATAGGCCGTACGAACGATGACGGCGGCCATTTCATCGGCCACGCTGAACAATCCGCGTTCCACGACGGAGGTCGTCACAGGGTCCAGACGCTTTTCAAGCATGTGTTCTCCGTGTCAAGATGGTTCAATTATCAAAGTAGAGCGGGAAGCTATCATAACATCACGGTGGGACGCCATTCACGGGCGCTTCCGCCTTCAGAAATCGAGATCATGAGCGGACAATCTTTTCGGATCGGGGTGGACATCGGAGGTACGTTCACCGACATCGTTGTAATCGACGAGCAGGGATGCGTTCACACGGCCAAAGCCATCTCCACGACGGACGCCTACGAGCGAGGCATCCTGGAAACGCTTGAAAATCTGCTGGCGGAGAACCGCTTATCCGCCGGGGACTGCACCGAGGTGGCCCATGGAACCACCGTGGCCACCAACGCCATCATCGAGCGCGAAGGCGCGCTGACCGGCCTCATCACGACCCGGGGTTTTCGGGACGTACTCGAACTGAGGCGAATCCGCATCCCCACCCAGTATGACTTGAACTGGACGAAACCTCCGCCTTTGGTGGAGCGGTTCCTCCGCGCGGAAGTGCGTGAGCGAATGAGCCACACGGGCGAGGCGCTCGAAGCCCTGGACGCGGAATCGGCCCGAAGCGCCATCGCCGAACTCACCCGCCAGGGGGTGGAATCCATCGCGGTCTGTCTGTTGAACTCCTATGCGAATCCCGCGCACGAGCGCGCCGTGTACGACATCATCCGCGCTGAAAGCCCGGACGTCGACGCCTCCATTTCCTCGGACATCCTGCCCGAAATGAGGGAGTACGAACGCACCAGCACGACGGTCATCAACGCTTTCGTGATGCCGGTGGTCAAGCAATATCTCGAATCGCTCGAAGCGGGCTTACGGGAAAGAGAGTTCACGGCCCCGCTGCTGATCATGCAGTCAAACGGCGGAATCATGACAGCGGAAGTGGCCCGCGCGCAGCCCATTCACATCATCGAATCAGGACCCGCCGCAGGGGTCGTCGCGGCGCATCACCTCGCCAGGCGCATTAACGTGAACAACGCCATCACGATGGACATCGGAGGCACCACGGCCAAGGCGAGCCTCATCGAAAACGGCGAGACGACATACTCCCCCGAATACGAGGTCGGCGGCGGATTCTCCCAGTCGAACCGCCTCGCGCGCGGCGGGGGCTACCTTCTGCGCGCCCCCACCCTCGACATCGCGGAGATCGGCGCGGGCGGCGGCAGCATCGTCTGGATCGACAAGGGAGGCGCTCTACAGGTAGGCCCCAAGAGCGCGGGTGCGAGTCCCGGTCCCGCATGTTATGGACTCGGGGGCGAGGAACCCACCCTGACGGATAGCTGCCTGCTCTTGGGCTATCTCGATTCCGAGGGCATCGCGGGCGGTTCGGTGAAGCTCGATTCATCCGCCGCCGAGCGCGCCCTCGGCGAGAAAGTGGCGAAGCCTCTGGGTCTCGACATCACGACGCTCGCCCACGGAGTCGTTCAAATCGCGACGTCCAACATGACGCGGACGATTCGTTCGGTCTCCACCGAGCGCGGCAAGGACCCTCGTGATTTCAGCCTGTTCGCCTTCGGCGGAAACGGGGGGCTGTTCGCGGCCTCCGTGGCGCGAGAACTGGAACTCCCCCAAGTGGTCATTCCCCCTTCTTCGGGTATTTTCTCCGCCTTCGGTCTCCTTTATTCCGATTTGGAGCACCACTTCACCCAAACCCTTTTGGGAAGAACGGACGAACTCGACCCGGAGTCGGTCGAGGCCTGTTGGGAGCATCTCGAGGTCGAGGCGCGCGATTTGCTCTCCAGGGAGGGATACCCGGGCGAGAGATGCCGCCTCCGCAGGCGCGGGGAGCTCCGCTATTACGGGCAAACGCATGAGCTGTCGATTCCCTGGCCCGAGAACGGCTCGGCCGGCGATGCGCTCGCGCAAGCCTCCGAGGCCTTTGAAGATGAACACGAGCGCACCTACGGACACCGGGGAGGCGACGGACTCGTGGAACTCGTGAACCTCCACCTGGTCGCCACGGGCGTTCCCGAAACGCCGCGTTTCCCCGACTCGCTCCTGTTCCCGGAAATCCTGAAAACCAAGACGGGCGAGCGGCAAGCCTATTTCGGCGCCGAGATGGGATGGGCCGCCGCGAAACTCATCAACCGCTCCATGCTCGATGAAACCATGACAAAAGGGCCGTTCATCCTCCAGGAGTTCGACGCCACCATACTGGTTCCCCCCGATTTCGGCGTCACCAGGGATGCGTTCGACAACATCATCATGCGGCTTGGACGATGAATCCCAGGACGCGGGCGGAGGAAAACCCCAGTTTTAATGAAAACGGGGATCAGGCGGAACCCTGCTTCTTCAACAGGGAAGTCCTCTTCAGAAAAACGATGATGAGGTAGATCAAGCCCAAGGCCAGAAACATCAGGCTTATCGGCTTGCGGAAGAAAATCCCTGGGTCGCTATCAGAGAGAAAAAGAGACATTCCGCCCGCATAGACAGAGAGCGGTCTTCATCTGTGATGAAATCCCGTTATCCATTGGAATCATTGGGAAACTTGCATTGTTCCCGGTCCCGTTCGGGATCCGCCTTCCGCGGCGTGTAATCAAACCGAAAGCGGATGAATTAAAACTCCCGCGCATCCCGGCGAATGCCTGTCGGAGCATTGGGTCTTCGTCTTTCAGTTCCTGCCCGTCCTCTCAACGCCGACCCGAAGAAGAACCGCTGGCTCGTCAACGCTGTCACGCACCGGGCCTTTGATCCGGTATCCGGCCAGGTGGACTTTAAGCACGTAAAAGCAAGGATCGAGAAGATATGAATCCTTGATGAAACGAGAGGGATGGGGAGGGGACTCTCGCCTTCCTCATCTTTCCGGGCCTGGAGATTTGGAGGTGGGAGAATGGGCCTGAACAGACGGAGGTTCCTCCTCGCGGGGGCGCTGGCGCTATCCGGCGTCGCCTCCTGGGTCGCGGCCGGACGGAGAAGTTTCGCGAGTGCCAAAACGCGTTTCCGCCGGTTGCGCGGCGGCGAATGAATTGACGGAGCAAAGTCCCCTGCCTTTCGATACGTAACGGAAAATTCCCGTACATTCTCGAATACATGGTTTCACTCCCGGCTTTTCGGGAGATGCCGGGAGGGTCTTTCTTCGCCCCCGGCTTGAACAAGTTTGGGGGAGAATAGTAAATGCGGGAGGGATATGACTTTGGGCCACAACGTTCTTTATGGAATCGAGCGTGCCTCGCCATGACGAATCTCGAATGCCGAAAGAACCCGACGAACCCCGCACCACGCCCCCAGAACGATTGGGCCGAAAAAACCGGCTCGCCCCGTCACCATACCCGCGCCCTATCCCTGTCTCGCCACCACAAATGCGGGGGAATGCGTCCCTCATATAGGGGTCGTCTCATGATGGTTCATTCCCGGTCGATGAGAAAAGTTCAATCCCGATCGAGAGGTGAGCGAGGAAAGCCTTCGATGTCGAGCCTTCGATTTCGTGGACAAACGACACCTGGGCATGTAGATTGACGGTTCATCCATCGGTCCTCACTTTCTAGGATTCACTTCTTCACTCAGGAGTAAGCCATGGCGGAAGCCAAAGACATGGGCGGCGCCGTAATAGGGGGATCTCTGCCCTTTCTGGACGCCCCCGAAAAGGCGACCGGCGCTGCGGATTATCTCGACGATCTCCAGCTTCCGGGAATGCTGGTGGGCAAGGCGCTTCGTAGCGAATACGCGCATGCCGAGATACGCTCGGTGGACACGCGCGAGGCTCTGCGCGTCCCAGGCGTCGTCGCCGTTCTCACGGGCGATGACCTGCCGAACCATCCCTGCATCATTCCCCACGAGCGGGCCATGCCCGTCATCGCCTACGACAGGGTGCGCTACATGGGCGAGGTGGTCGCCCTCATCGCGGCGGAGACGCTCGAGGCGGCCGAGGCGGCGATGCGGCTGATAAAGGTCGAATACCGGCCCCTGCCCGTCGTCTCCGATCCGCGCGAGGCGATGCAAAAGGGAGCGGAAAAACTCTTTTCCGGTGGAAACGTCCTGAACCAGGCCAGGATACGGAAAGGGGATGTCGGCGCCGGCTTCGAGAAGGCCGACGTGATTGTCGAGAGTGAATATTCGACTCCCTCCATCGATCATCTCTATCTCGAGGTGGAGGCGGCTTGCGCGAGTCCGCACCCCGGCGGCGGAATTCAAATCTGGGGCTCGACCCAACAGCCCTTTCTGGTGCGGCAGAACGTCGCCCGGATGCTGGAGCTCAAGGGCGAGAGTTCGGTTCGTTTCGTCCAGACGATCACTGGCGGGGCCTTCGGCGGAAAGAGCGAAGCGAGTCTCGATGTGTGCCTGCGCGCTGCTGCCCTCGCCCATGCCGCTGGCAGGCCGGTGAAGCTCGTGTATTCGCGCGAAGAAAGCATGATCGCCTCCTCGAAGCGTCACGCCACGTTCATCCGCTCGAAAACGGGAGCGACGAAAGACGGACGCCTGGTGGCGGTTGAGGTGGAGGTATGGCTGGACAAGGGGGCGTATGCGGCCAACGGGGGGGATAACCCGCCCGCGTTCAAGCGCGCGACCTATCATGCCGCCGGTCCCTATCAGGTGCCCAACACGAAGGTGGACGTGCACTGCGTACACACGAACCATCCCTACGGAGGCCAGATGCGCGGGCCGGGATGTCCGCAGGTTCACTTCGCGGGCGAGCAGCAAATCGATCAGATCGCCAAGGCTTTGGGCATGGACCCCATCGAGATCAGGCGCATCAACGGGCTGCGGGTCGGCGCCCGGACGGCGTGGAACCAGCATTTGCCCGAGAGCGTCGGTTTTCTCGATACGCTGAAGGAAGTGGAGGAGGCCTCATCCTGGGGAAGCGAGGGTAATGGAAACCGGAGACACGAAGATGGCCGTTTGCGTGGGCGCGGCGTGGCGAGTTGTCTGTATGGGACGGGCAACGCCTACTCCCCGGCCGAGGCGCACGTCTTTCTCCGGGCGGACGGCAAGGTGCAGGTGGCCGCCGGGGTCGTGGATTTCGGCCAGGGGAGCAAGACGGTGCTTTGCCAGATCGCTTCGGAGACGCTGGATATCCCGTATTCGGAGTTTTTGATGGAGAGCGTGGATACCGCCATCGACCCGTTCGGTGGCACCAGTTCGAGTTCGCGAATCACCATGCAGGGGGGAAAGGCGGTCTACAACGCTTCTCTCAAGGCGCGCGTCGAATTGTTGCGCCTCGGCGGAATTCTGCTGGAGGCGGACCCTGAGGATCTGGAACTGCGAGGCGGCGTTATTCGCTCGCGCTCACATGAGGAAACCCGGATCACCCTTTCTGAAATCGCCAAGGCGTTTGTCGCCGATGAACTCAAACAAATCGCCGCTGCGGACAGCATTCCGCCGCCTGCGAAGATTGACGAGGAAACGGGCCTGGGCGAGCCGTATGAAGTCTACGGGTTCGGCAGCCAGGTGGCCGAGGTGCTGGTGGACGAAGAGACGGGCGAGGTGGAGATCACGGGCGTCTGGGCAGCGCACGACGTGGGCCGGGCGATAAGCCCCATGGGTGTGGAGCAGCAGATCGAGGGCGGCGTGTATATGGGCATCGGCTTTTGCATGATGGAGGAAGTCGTTCAGCGGGAGGGTTTGATGCAAAACCCCGACATGCATGGCTACCTCGCTCCGACGGTGGAGGACGTGCCGGACCGGGTGGCGTCCCTCATCGTGGAGGATTCCTATTCGAACGGCCCTTACGGGGCGAAAGGAGTCGGCGAGCAGGTGACCGTGCCCACCGCGGCGGCCATCGCCAATGCGGTTTACGACGCCACGGGCGTCCGGTTCCGTGATTTGCCCTTGACGCCGGATAGAGTCGCTATGGCGCTTTTGAAGGCGCGTGCGTGATTCATCGCTCCCCGCTCGGAAGAATTCCTCCTTCCTCAGTCGAAACAATCGCTCCCTCTTCGAGGTTGTTGAAAAACTCCTTGCCGGGGAGAGCATCGTTTTTACCCCCCTGACAAGGGGGGCCAGGGGGGTTGATTTCAAGCCGGGGGAGGGCGAGCGGGGCGGGTGAAGCATCATTCCCTTCGAACCCCCCCCCAACCCCCCTTGTCAGGGGGGCTTTTTCAACAACCCCGTCTCCGACCCCCGCAAACCGCCAACGCCTCTTTCCTCACCCTGAGTAGCCGCCGAAGGCGGCGTATCGAAGGGCGAGGAAAGTCGAACGCCTCGCGCTGGGCGAGAGGGCATCCTTCGATACGCGGCTTCACCGCTACTCAGGATGAGGCGGAGAGGGCTTTTTCAACAACCCGGTCTGCGACCCCTACAGTCCCTTCACTTCGCGCGGGTGAGACGATCGCGCATCATAATTCCTTCCGGTCGAGAGCCATCAGCAGAGTCGGCAGAAGCAGGAAATCGGCCAGGAGCGCGAAGACGAGCGTGATCCCGACCAGAAGGCCGAGTGACCAACTGAGTTCGAATCCCGAGAAAGCAAACACCAGAAAGCCCAACGATAAAACCGCAGTCGTCGTCCACAGCGCATGACCTACGGTGTTGAAGGTGGCGCGTACCGCATCGGGCGGGGATAGACCCTCCTCACGGCGGCATTTCAGATATTTGCTCAGAAAGTGAATCGTGTCGTCCACGATGATTCCGAAGGCGATGGCGACGACGACCGAGGAGGCAATACCTACCCGGCCGACCAGATGACCCCACAGGCCGAAGCTCATAGCGGCGGGAAGGAAGTTGGGCACGAGGCTGATGAGGCCCAGTCGCACGCTTTTGAAAACCAGTATCAAAATGAACGAAATAAGGGCCATGGCGATGATCGTGCCGCGCAGCATGCTGTGGATGTTTCGTTGGGAAAGGTGGGCGAAGATCATGCTGATGCCCGATGCTTCGGCCGCGAATTCGGGTAAATTGGCGCGGAGCCAGGCTTGCGCGCGCTCGTCGAGATCGCGGTGGTCCCGGGAGGATATGCTGCGGACCACGACGGTCATGCGCGTCGTGGATTTGGAGATGTCGATGCGGTTGTTGAGGTCGCTGCCGAAGGGAAGCGAGAATTCATAGAGCAACAGATATTGCGCGGCGAGTTTGGGGTCGTCCGGTATCCGGTAGAAGGCCGAATCGTCGCCGTGCATGTTCTTGTTCAGGCGCTTCATGATGTCCGGGAAGGCCCGCACGTGGCTCACTTGGGGCTGCTTCCTGTACCATTCTGCGAAGGCGTCGACTTTTTTCAGGTATGCGGGGTCGGTGATGCCGCCTTCGCGTCCCGCTTTCAGCGCGTATTCCAGCGAATCCACGCCGGTCAGGTTTTTGATGACGAAGTCCGTATCGCGCCGGAACTCGTAGCGCTCGTCGAAATAGTGCGCCCATCTGTCGGTCAACTCGTTGCGGGGAATGCCGGTGATGAGAACAACCGTCAGAATGGCGATGAACCAGAGCAGAGGCGTGCGGCGTTCGACGACGAAAGCGCCGAAGCGATCAAAGAAGGCGGGCCGCCCGGCGCGGCGGCGCGGCGCGCGCAGCGGCAGGATGGAAAGCAGCGCCGGCAGAAGCGTCATGGAGTAGACGAAGGCGCACACCACGCCGAACGCCACGAAATTGCCCAGGACGTGAAAAGGCGGCGAATCCGAGGCGTTCAGGCTCAAGAATCCGATCACGGTCGTGATCGAGGTCAGGAACACAGGCCAGACGTTCTCTCGAAACGATTCCGCGATCGCCGCGTTCCTGTCCAGACCATTGCCCATGCCCATCAGCGTGGCCGAGACGATGTGGACCGAATGGGCGACGGAAACCGCCATAATAATGATCGGGACACCGGAATTGGCGGGGCTGAACACCGTGCCGAGCCAGCCTGCGACCCCCATGGTGTTCATGACGATGAACACGAACGCGATGATGATGGACAAGGTGCCGAGCACGGAGCGCAGGAGGAGTATGGTGGTGGCTACGATGATGACGAACACGATCGGCGTAAGGATTTCGAGGTCGTCCTTCGTGACGTCGGCGAAGGCGCGATTCATGATGACGTCGCCGGTCAGATGATAGGCGATGTTTGGATGTTTCGCGCGGGCCTTCTTGAGAACGGCGTTCAGATAATCGCTTATTTCGAGCACCGCGGCGTCGAGGTTCTCAGGCAGGACGAAAGTGACGGCCAGAGCTCCCACTCGTCCGTCGCGGGAGACGAGGCGCCCGGCGATTTCTGTGGCGCTGAGCGCGATTTTCCGTACTCTCGCTACGTCGGCGTCTGTAAGCGCGCTCGCGTCATCGACGAGCGGATCGACGATCAGGTCATCTCCCTCCGCCCGGCTGTGGGAATAGTTCGTGAGGGAGTCGACCCGGCTGGAATGCGGCGTCTTCCACGCGGCATTGGTCAACTCCTCGAGCGCGCCGAGCGCATCTTTGTTGAATACCGAACCCCCTCGGGGCGAGATGGCGATGAGCGCCGTGTCGGATGTGGAGAAGGTTTTCTCCAGCGCGTTGAAAGCGGCGAGTTGCGGATTGTTTTCTCCGAACATGATGCGGTAATCGTTCGTGGTCTTGATGAAGCGCCCGCCCGCTCCCGTGATGAGCACAACCAATACGGCGAGCGCGACGACCAGCCACCGATGGCGCAGAACGGCGTCGATATAGCGGTCCAATTGCACGGGATTCATCGCCTTGGGATCACGGGCCGGGTGCGGCTGTGGGCTGATTTTTGTAGCTGCGCCAAATCACGAACATCGCTTACCAGTCGCTTGATTCTGCCGTGTGTACGTGGTCGGGCATCTTGTAGCTCAGTCCACCCTCGTCTTACACCGAGATTTGGATAAGCTGGGAGAAATTCTGTGATCTGACGAACTGTTTGTTGTTCAAAAATCGCTGGATGCGTTGTTTTATCCGGAAACTGAACAGGGTCGTCGCGTTTTCAAAGAAAGAGAACTTCGGGAATTCGAACTGCTCAGCGAGGTCTTTTCCTATCAACGACCGCGAAAGGCGGTAGGCCAGATTCGTCAACTCTTTCTTCTCATCCGGATCCGTTACGCCCGCGACTATCGGAATGGCCGTGATCAAAGTATTCGCCACGGCTACCGAGTCGGCGTCCGCCCGGGGTTCGCACATATAGCCGATCTCGTATAATTTTTGCGCCTCAGCACCTGTGGTATAGAGGATGGTTTCGGGTATCCCCATGAGATAGCCGGAGTAGCGCCAAATGGCAAGAACGCTTTCTTGTTCTTCCTTGTTGTAGCGCGCGCCCATTGCCATCGAGTATTCCAACAGGCGCATGGAGAAGACGGAGATGGCGAAACCCAGGTGCGCCGCGCTTACCGGCGCGCCCCAGGCTCCGTGGTCCCAATCCTCGGAATTATTCAGCAGGTGCCTGATTCGGGCATGAATGAAGCGAATCCGCATGGACAGCTTCCATCCATCGCCGCTCCTCATCATCCCGCCGGAAAAAAAATCTCCATCATGTGGCGGTTGTTCTGCTGGAGGCGTCTTTTGGTCATCGCCACTCGCCCGGTATCGAGAAAGATTTGGCGATAAGCGTCGAGAAGCCCTGCACCAGCACCCCCGTCACGAATGCGGTGAGCATGAGGTCTACGGTTACGTTAAAGGAGCGAATCCCCGGACGGAAGGCTTCGTAATCGAGCCAGGGAGGTTCTTCAAAATTGTAGAAGAAATCGCGCAGGATTTTTGGCGCAATTGCCAGGGTATCATCCTGCTGCTCTATGCCGGCCTCGACGAACCGATGCAGGTTCCTGGGAGGCAACGAGGAGAGTTCCTCCATGATCTCGTCCATCACGGGGTCGCCAATCATGGTGTGCTTGATATAGTTGTCGGCCGGGGCTTTATCGTGGGGAAGAACCTTCTTCTCGTAACCCTCAACGTATGCCGATGGGGTTTCCGTCATCTTATCAGACCCTCCCCGAAGTTTAGCTCCATGAGTTCACGAATCTACAAGACTTTAGAAGTATGAATTCATATCGAATAAAGTCAAGAACTTATACTCGTCAGCGTAGATAGAACTTAGAGAACGCCCTCGTGAAGGTAACTTCTGCACCCGTTTGTTCCATTTTTCTTTAACATATCCTTACAACTCCTTTAATATACTATCCATACGTTCTCTTATGCAATAGATTTTTCAGCCGATTCCGGACGGGTTTTCCTGCTTCTTCGTTCGCCCGCAATCCCCCCGGCGAGAGTTTGCGCGCGATTTTTAGCCCTGCTCCTCAGACGAGATGGGTGTGCGCCCTCACCGCGCAAATCAAGCCCTGGCTCACGCCTTTCTGAAGCGCCGACCGTACATCATGCGCCCGTAAAAGTTGAACCACTTCCTCGCTTCGGAATCCTGAAAGGGATAGTCTGCTCCGATCTGTCTCGCCGTCACGAGGCCGGACACGAAACAGGTCTCCTGGCTGTTAATCAGAGTGTGGGCGCCACAGTGCCACGTTCGCCTCCTGCCCTGAACAAAGCGAAACAAATGGATGAGAAAGGCCACGTGAGGCACGTCGTGCACGATGTGCTGAAACCACCACTTCTTGACGATCTTGCCTTCGTCGATACGACTAATCGGATTGTAGGTCACGAGGCATGGCTTGTCCGATCGCCTCACCCAGGGCTGCAGATTGTGCATGATGTAGGTGATTTCGTAGTTGTCGGGTCTCACACCGTATTGCTCGATGTGGTTGCTGCGAGTGGCGAGCGGCTTGACGGCGTTGTCCGGGAGAACCGAGGCGTCCGAATGAACGACCGTATGGTTGTGCAGTTCGCTCTCGTAACGGATCGAAGAGAGAAGCCAGTTCTCCAGGTACGTCGGTTTATCCAGGATCATCAGCGTTTGATTCGCGTTGCACGCGAAAACCACGTCATCAAACGTCTCCGTGTTTCCGTCTTCATCCTCTACGTCGACGCCGGATGCACGCCGGTATACTTTTCGAACCGGCCGGTCGAGGTATATCTTGTCCTGAAAGGCGGCCGACAATTCTTCATAGATGCGCCGCGTCCCCCGGTCCCAGGTCTGCATCGGGGTTGCGGTTTCAATATCAAAGAACTCCAGATACCGGGAAAACAGGGACGCGGGCATGTCGAACACGTTCGTGGCCATCAGGAAGTTGACGAACATGGGCTTCAGTATCTTGTACCTGAAATCTCCGGAGAACCTGCCGAAGTTGAGAATCGCGCCCATGCTGACGTAGTTGAACGGGTTGAGGGCATTGAGCAATCTGGACCTCGTTCGGTTGAGCCGGCCAAACCATTTTAGGCGTCTCAGGAGTTTTTGGAATTTCTCGATTTCCGGTTGCAACTGCCTCTTGATGTCGGAGTCGAAATCGTGGGCGTAGACGCCGCCGCGATACTTCACGCTGTAGCTGAACCTGGTATCGACCAGCTCGATACCGTATCGCCGCATGAGCAGAAGAATATGGTGGTATACCGAGGGAATGCACGCGGTGACGGAAATATCGAACGGAATCGAGGTGCCGTCGTCTTGCGGCATGTCGGCCGTAATGGCGTTGCCGCCGACCTGAGCCTGCGCTTCGAACAGTCGAAATTCGAATCGATCAGGGTGCTGATGCAGCGCCCAGGCGACCCCCAGTCCCGAGACTCCTGCACCGATAATGGCAACTTTTCTAGGCATCGCCTCGTCCGTCTGAACTCAATCCGGACTATCCGGATAGAATTGCTCGCAATAACGCCGAAATACTCCAATCTCCCCGTCCGAGCCGCACAGGCGGGGACGAGGCGCATAATGTTTTCTGCCCCATATGACGACGTCCATTAAAACGTCCCGCTTCAGGGCCGCTATGATGATTTTGCTCATGAGCCAGGTGCGCAGGCCGGACGGCAGGAAGCGCATGCCGATGATCGGCCGCTTCGGCTTCCGTATTCGCTTCACCTGGCTGACCAGCACCATTTCGACGACATTGCCGTCGATGGGCGTTGCGAGCACCCACAGACGCGTATCCATGCCGATGCCATGCTCGCGAACCTCGACGTACGAATAGCCTAATCCGTACACGTGGGTGACGGCGGAAACATCGTATACGTAGACCTTTATCCCGGCGATGGTCTGGGTTCGCTTGAAGTCGAAGCTACCCTTGAGGTAGGCGCCGTCCACCTCTATCGATCCGATCCGGTTCACACTGTTGTAGCCGTGCACGTAGCGCAGATGTCCGTCGTCAACGGAGTTCTCGGTCGTTTCCTGAGGATGCCCCGGGAACCGGACGCTCCAGGTTTCCAATTCGGACCAGTCGGTTCCGCTCGGCGCTTCCGGAAGGCTCCATTGCGGCGGCCGTCCGCCGCTGCCCCACCAGGCGAAGACGAGGCCCAGAATTTCGCGCGTCTCGAACACCTTCAGCCTGGCGGTCTTGGGCGCCGGCGCGTAGGGCGTCGCAACGCATTGACCGGTGGCGTCGTACTCGAACCCGTGAAAAGGACAAACGAGGCAACCGTTGCGCACCACGCCCCCGACTTCGGGCCCGAGTTCCGATCCCAGATGCGGACAGAGATCCTCGGCCACACAGATGCGTCCCTCCTCGTCGCACCAGACGACGATTTGCTCACCCATCCAGGTTCTTTGAATCAGCTTTTTCTTCTCTATCGTTTTTCGGCCGGCGATGAAGTACCAGCCTTCCGGAAATGGAGAAAGCGAAGTCAGGTCTTTTAGCTCGTTTCGACCGGCTTTCATCGGTATCCGTCATCCCCTGGCTTTAAGGCTGTGACTTCGCCTATGAGCAAGGCGTCGCGAGAGGTCGTAAGGCTAGACCTGACGCCTAGAATCGATAGCGTATCCCTATCTCGAAAAGATGCACTTGCAAATCGGTCGTCGCCTTGACCGTTGCAGCCGCATTCTGGCCGGTGAACTCAAACTCGCTGGTTTTCAACAGGCGGTAGCCCACCTGGAAGGTAATGGTGTCGGAATACTCGTAGCCAAGCCCCACGCCGATCTGATAGGCGAACCCCGTGTCGGTGCCGGAAACCTCGGGTATGGTCCCCGGGGGCACACTATCCCGGGCCATGCTCAGGGCTTGTTGTCGGGCTGGTTCTAGGGCCTGTGGAGGCAGGTTCGGAGGAATTCTTGCCAGCGCAGCCGCTTCCGCAATCGCTATCGCGGGTCCTCGGGGGTCATACTCCAGGTCGCCCTGGTTGACCCGCATGAAGCCGAGGCCGCCGCCGAGGTAGGGTTTCCAGCGCGAAGCGGTGCTGAAGTCGTACCAGACGTTCAGCATGCCGCCGAATTGGCCCGCAGGGCCGGAGATGGGGATGTCCCTGGGCGGAACTTCGGCATTTGGAAACTTTTGCAACAAGGGACTGGAGATTCCGGTGAAAGTCAGCTTGCTGACGTCGGCCCTGGCGAAGAACACCTCGCCCTCGACACGTAAGCCAGAGCCGAATTCATAGCCCACGGCGCCGCTGATCCTGAACCCCGTATCGTACTCGTTGGTGGCGTTCGAAGTGTACGGGACTTGGTTTGGCGTGCCGTCTGGGCCAGGGGCGGTGCCTGCCGAGACGCTCACCGAGTCGTCGATGAACATGACCGGCACGTTAAAACTGGCGTACCATTTCGAATCCGCCGCTTTCGCACCCGAATCCGCGGCGCGCGCATCGGTTGCGAACGCCGGCAGAAGGAACACGGCGAGGGCGGCCACCGCAACGATCATTCGATTACGAAAATTTTTCCGATGTGAAATCAATCTCATGGACTCTCCTCGTGTTCAGGTCGACTCGAACTCATCTCCAAAATCGCTCAATGAAGCGATGCAATCCGGTCTCTTCTCCGCCTCGATCCTCGTCAAAGCAGTCGCCGGCCGGCCCACCTGGCCTGGCTGTGTCGATTGGATTGCGGGTCAGATCGCTTCATGTACAGGCCCTGACATACTCACTAACGCTCTCATGCGCAAGCCGCGTTGCGAAGATCGAGATCCATCTCCAGTCAACAACCGCCCATAGAACCGGCGGGTTTGCCGCGGCTATGAGCCGCCGGACAGCGAGGCCATGATGTCCGTACCTCTGGACCGCTTGGTTGATCTCGATATCCTGCAACACCATGACGGCGAGTTCTGGACGCTGGCTCCTGCTACCCGGCACGCGGGCTTGGACGGCGACTCCCAGGAAGACAATGCAGGTCAGTTCATCAAAACGCGTATCAGCGAGTATATCTTTAACGCCACGATTCCTGCTCCGAGAGAAATCATCATAATTTGCCTGGTCAATACGTGCGACGTCTTTCGCTTCATATTCGAACTTGATGAAGTGGCGGAAGAGCGCATCGAGTTCATCTGCAAGATGGACCTGATCGGCCGTTCCATAGCCGATGCGGTCGAACACAATATCGCCAGCCCGATGCTTCGACGTTCCTCCCTGAACAAGCATATTCCGACTGTCTCGCTTCATCGGCTGCTGCTCAATCCACATCTGCGTACTGGCAACATTCCCGCGATCTTTACAGACCTTGCAAAAAAGTATGGGCCGGTGTTCAAAATCCGTCGGCCGTTTGCGAAACCCATGATCTTCCTCGCCGGGCCACGGATAAACCGCTGGAGGCATCGGCACGGGCGGATGTACCTGAGGGCCAAGGACTATTTTGCCGACTTCGAAAAAGCCTATGGTGCGTCCGGAGTATTGCCTTCCCTCGATGGCGCCGATCATTTCCGGCTTCGCAAGGCTATGTCGCCGGCGTATTCACGCGGGAGACTGGCGGGTCAGTTGGACCAACTCTACCATCACGCCCGTAAATTCATGGCGGATTGGGCGGTTGGTGACTCCTACCCTGCTACGCGCATGTGCCGACGGATGATTAACGCGCAAATCTCACCTCTCTCCGTCAGCGTTGATTCGCAGGATATCATCGACGATCTGATGACCTACAAGGAACGGGCGCTCAACACCCACATCGTAAAAGCCCTGCCCAAATTCATGCTGAAGACCCCGGGAATGAAACGCCGGGCGAAAGCCGTCGACACGTTGCTGGAACGGATCCAGAGCGGCCATACGCCCGCCCAGCGGGCAGGTTGCCCGCGGAACCTTGCGGATGACCTGCTAAGCCTGCACGCGAGCGATCCGCAGTTGGTGCCGGAGTCGAATCTGCGTTTCGCTCTATCGGCAGCGCTGATTGCCAGCGTGTACCTTGGCGATGCGTTTAGCTTCGCGGTTTACGCCATGGCGTCACAGCCCGCGCTCTACGACAGAATCCGGAGTGAAGCCGATGCCCTTGGCAACGGCGATCCGGATGGCGAGGACTTCACCCCATCCGCGATCGACGTCACGCACCGCTTCCTCATGGAGTGCCTGCGCATGTACCCGATTGTCCCGATGTCTATGCGAGACGTGATGAATTCGTTTGTGGTCGAGGGTTACGAACTACCGGTGGGGTCACGGATCTACATTGCCCAGACGGCCTCGCATTACATGGACGACGTCTTCCCGGACCCCTACTCATTCGATATCGACCGCTATCTGCCTCCACGCAACGAGCACCGTAGCCCCGGGTACGCGCCGTACGGGCTGGGCACGCACACGTGTCTCGGCTCCCGGTGGGTGGAACTGCAACTGGCCGTCAACGTGCTGATGATCGCGCATTACTTTACCCTCGAGGTGTCCCCCGCGAACTATAAGCTCCGGTTCAGCCCGCTTCCGTCGATGAAACCGAGCAAAAAGCTGAAGTTCCTCATCGCCGGGCAGAAGCGCGAACTGCCCGTCTGACGCACCATGGCTTCTGGATCCGGGGCGGGTGGGTTTTCGGCATCTGAACACCTCCTGCGCACAGTCCGAAGGTGCCCACCGAAACGGGGCAACTCCATAGGGCGCAGAGGCGCAAGAAAAACCCACCCTAGAAGTTGTACGTTACGTTCAGCGCCACGAAGCTGTCCCGCCTCGTGTCATAGATGATGTCCTCTTCGTCGACCTCCATGAGAACAATCGCTTCGAGCTTCAGGGACCACTGATTCGAAAGGCGGCGTCTCAATTCGACGCTCAGGGTGCGCGTGGTATGGTCCATATCCGCCAGAATGCCGGCGATGAGCTCCGTGCTCTGGTTGTCGTTAAGCGCCAGGCGAACGGCGAGGAAGAAGTCGTTCTGGAACTCGGAGTTCGAATGCTCGCGCCGCTCATCGTGATTCCATTCGGCGAGCAGGCCGAGGTCGGCGGCCGAGCCCCAGATGGAGTTGAAGGTGTATTCGCCGCCCAGAACGAAAGCGGCGTAGTCCTCTTTCACGCCCCGGAGGTTTCGCGCGCCCTCGCGGTGAAGGGCCTCGAGCTTGAACAGCCACGACTCCACGGTGAGTTGGGCGTCCACGCTGAACTGGCGTATCTGCTCGTAGTGTTGACTTAAGGTAGAGTCCACGCGCGGCATGTAAAAAGGCTCCCGGCTGGTGCCCTCGAATACGCTGAACCCTAAGTCGAAAGGCCCGAAGCTGTGGCTGTAGCGCGCCGCGAGGTCCACGCGCCACTCCTTGGCGGCGCTCTCGTATGAAACGTGTTCATCGTCTATGAGAATCGAGGAGCGCAGGCGGCCATGGAGGCCCGGGAAGGTGCGCGCGCGGTGATAGGTCAGGGCGAAGAGTTCCAGGATGCCCCACTCTGTGGACCAGGTGAGGTGGGCCATGGGCTGGCCCAGTTTGGCCTCTTTGTTCGGATGTTCGATGAGGTCGGTCTGGTTGATGATGTCGACCAAGTGCTGCGATTCGGTGACTCCCCAGAACACGCGGTCCACACCCAGTCGTAACTCCCATTCCCCATGGCCGATTTCACCAAACACCAAGAGATAGGCTTCGCGCAGATCGGCGTGGGTGCGGCGCGAGTCCGCCCCGTCGTAGCGAAAAAACGGCGCGATAGTAAAACTCCAGTTGCCCTCATCTTTGAGATGGAGATTCGGCTCGGCGGCGAAACCGCTCACATGTGCGCGCTGGCCGGGATGGGCCGCGTCCTGGGGATACCACCGGCTGTCGACGTCCAGGCTGCCGGAGAGTTCGTGCTCGATGCTTTCGGCCCCCTGGCTCGACCCGGCGAGAAGGAAAACGGCCAGGATGGGGACGGCGGCGAGCACCGCGCGGTGAAGAGCGGCGCGCAGCGGCATCAGCGCACCCGTTTCAGCCCGGTCCGGGTGAAGTCGCGGTCTTTGAGGTTGGTGCGGAACTTGTAGTCCTTCCAGCTCAGCACGGTGCTTTTGCCCGTCAGGTGGTTCACCATCTTCATTTCGCCGGCCTGCCAGTAGCGATCCAGATACTTCTTGTATTTCACCAGCGTGAGCGTTTTTAAGTGTGAGTTCTTCCGGTCGTAGTACTGCACCTTCCAGGCGCGAAGTTCGCCCTTGTCCTGCCAGACGATTTGGCGCCGGTAGCCCGACCTCTTGCTACTCGGGAAGCGTTCGACGACCGTGCATGTCAGTTTGCCGCAAGGCTCCTCTCGCAGGTAGCGGTAGGTGTATTTCTCCACCTCCTGGGTGCCCATGTCCTCATAAGCGAATTCGCTTCCCATGAAGGAGCCGGGCTGGTTCGACGAACTGATGCGCTTGACCCGTTTGAGAGCGGGCAGGTAGAGCCATTGATCGTCGTTCTTCTTCTTGTGTGTGTGGACGAGCAGCGCGGTGCCTTTGACGTCGCGCGGGCGATCGAAGACGAACAGGCTCTTGTTGCCTTCTCCGTCCGTCTCGAGAACCTTCACGCGGAGCCGGCGCCTGCTCTCCTGCCCGTGCTTGTTGCGCAGCACCATGCTCTGCTCAGCCGTGAAATTCCCAAAACCTTTCGCTTTCTCGCGGGTCTCGCTAGCGATCTTCAGCCCTATTTCTTCGGGCGTCGCGCCCTCTGCGTGCGGCGGGGCAAGCGGATGAACCAGAACGCAAGCGCAGATCGCGAGAAGCAGGAGCGTAGTGCGGGCGGGATGAGCGTGGGTCATTTTTTTCTCCGGTCGATGGCCATCAGCAGAGTCGGCGGAAACAGAAAATCGGCCACGAGCGCGATAACAATCGTTATCCCGAGCAGGAGGCCGAGCGCCCTGTCATTTGCCAATCCCGATACGGCGAAAGCCACGAAACCCAGGGCAAAAACAGCGGTTGTCATACATAACGCATGGCCTGCGGTGCGAAAGACTGACCGCACGGCCTCGGGCGACGAAAGCCCCTCTTTTCGGGCAATCCTTTCGAAAAGCCGTTAAAATACCCTCTTGAATGCTTACCTGTAATTATTTGTTTCACGGCTCCTTACAACTTCTTTCCATTTCCTGAACATCTTATCAAATTCGTTCATCAGCGCAATATGCATTTCAGCCGATCCCGGATGGGTTTTCCGGTTTCTCCGTTCGCCCAAATTCCCCGGCGGAATTTACTCGCAATCTCGAACCCTTTGCCCCGGGCGTGAGATGAGATAGCTCCTTCCGGTCGATGGCCATCAGCAGGGTCGGCAGAAGCAGAAAATCGGCCAGGAGCGCGAAGACGAGCGTGATCGCCACCATCAGGCCGAGCGCCCTGCTGGGCTCGAATCCCGATGAGGCGAATACCAGGAAACCGAGCGTCAAGACCGCGGTCGTCGTCCATAGCGCCTGGCCCACGATTCGAAAGGTGGCGCGCACGGCCTTAGGCGCGGATAGGCCCATACGGCGGGCTTTGAGATATCGGCTCATGAAGTGAATCGTATCGTCCACGATGATACCGAATGCGATGGTGGTCATCACGGAGCCGGCGAGACCCACCCGGCCGACCAGATAGCCCCACAGGCCGAAGGTCATGGCCGCGGGAATGAAATTGGGCACGAGGCTGATGAGGCCCAGGCGGACGCTTCTGAAAACCAGGACCAGGAGGAAAGAGATGAGCAGCATGGCGATGATCGTGCCGCGAAGCATGCCGTGGATATTTCTCAGGGCAAGATGCGCGAAGATCATGGTGATGCCTGACGCCTCGTCCGCAAATTCGGGTATGTTGGCGCGGAGCCAGCCCTGTGCGCGCTCGTCGAAATCGCGGTGGTCCCGGGAGGAGAGGCTGCGCAGCACGACGGTCATGCGCGTCGCGGATTTCGCAACGTCGATGCGGTTGTTGAGGTCCATGCCGAAGGGAAGCGAAAACTCAAAGAGCAGCAGATATTGCGCGGCGAGCCTGGAGTCTTCGGGCAGCCGGTAGAAGGCCGGGTCGTCGCCGTGCATGTTCTTGTTCAGGCGCTTCATGATGTCCGAAAAAGCCTGGACGTGGGTCACTTCGGTTTGTTTCCGGCACCATTCGGCGAATGCCTCGACTTTTCTCAGGTATCCGGGGTCGGTGATGCCGCCTTCGCGCCCCGCTTTCAGCGCGTATTCCAGGAAATTGGGACCGGTCAGGTTTTGGGAGATGAAATCCGTGTCGCGCCGGTATTGATAGCGTTCGTCGAAGTTGTGCGCCCACCTCTCGGTCAACTCGTTGCGGGGAATGCCGCTGATGAGAACGAGCGTCAGAATGGCGACGAACGAGAGCAGAAACGCGCGACGCCTGACCACAAATGCGCCGAAGCGATCGAAGAACAGGGATTTATCGGAGGGAATTCGGCGCGCGCGCAAGGGCAGAAACGATAGCAGCGCCGGCAGCAGGGTCACCGAATAGATGAAGGCGCACGCCACGCCGAGCGCCACGAGATTGCCCAGGATGCGAAATGGAGGCGAATCCGAGTAGTTCAAGCTCAAGAATCCGGCGGCGGTCGTGAGCGAGGTCAGAAACACCGGCCAGGCGTTGCTGCGAAGCGATTCGGCAATCGCCGCATCCTTGTCCAACCCATGGCCCATACCCAGCAGAGTGGTCGTGATGATGTGGACCGAGTGGGCGACGCATGTCGCCATGACGATGGTCGGTACACCGGCGTTGGCGGGGCTGAACACCGTACCGAGCCAGCCCGCGATTCCCATGGTGGTCGTGACGACGAACCCGATCACGACGATGATGGACACTGTGCCGAGAAGCGAGCGCAGGAGAAGGGTGGTGGTGACGATGATCATGAGAAACACGATTGGACCCAGGGTGACGAAATCATCGAAAGTCGCCTCGGCGAAGGCGTGGTTGATGATCACGTCGCCGCTCATGTAGTAGGCGATGTCCGGGTGTCTCGCGCGGGATTGCTTCAGAAGGGCGTTCAGATAGTCGTTTATCTTGAGCACGGCGGCGTACATGTTGTCGGGCAGGACGAAAGTGACCACCAGCCCGCCCACGCGCTCGTCACGGGAGACGAGACGTCCGGCCAGATCGGCCGATTCAAGCGCGATTTTCCTGATTCGCGCGATGTCGGCATTGCTCAGCGAGCGCGCGTCGTCGACGAGCGGCTCGACGATCAATTCATCGCCCTGCGCGCGGCTATGCGTGTAATTCGTAAGGGAGTCGACCCGTCTGGAATGAGGCGTTCGCCAAGCGGCTTCCGTCAACTCCTCGAGAGCGCGGAGCGCCTCGCGGGTGAAAACCGAGCCCTTTCGAGGAGCGATGGCGATGATCGCCATGTTGGATGTGGAAAAAGTGTTCTCCAGCGCCTTGAAAGCGGCGAGTTGCGGATTGTCTTCGCCGAACATGATGCGGTAATTGTTCGTGACGGTGATGAAGAGCGCGCCGACTCCCGTGACCAGCATGATCAATACGGCCAGCGCGACCACCGGCCACCGGTGGCGAAGAATGGCGTTGATATAGCGATCCAATTGCACGAGAGTCATCGCCCTGGCATAGCGGTTGAGTGCGGCGGCAGGTCACCGATTCGGGTCCACGACTCTCTCGCCGCGGCCTGGTTTTCTTCGGGTGATGGGCAGAGGTGCGCCAGAGTTCGAACTCGTTTCCTGGTATGAAACTTCGGAAACGCCCTGGTGGAAGCACCTCTTCGTTCATCTGTTTCACTTCCGACACAACTGTCCAACCATACTATGAAAACATTCCGTTTTGCGAGGGGTTTTTTCAGCCGATGCCCAGGTGGGTTTTTCTGATTGCCTCGTTCGACCACAATTCCTGCGGCGAGGATTCATGGACGACCTTTCCGTTCGCGATGACGCAAACCCTGTCCACCGTCTTCACGGCGAAGGCGGCGTTTTGTTCCACGAGCACGACGGCGAGTCCTTCGGCCTTGAGCGATTGTATGGCGTTTCCGATGTCCTGGATGATCATGGGCGCCAGCCCTTCGGAGGGTTCATCCAGAATGAGGCAACTCGGGTTGGTCATCAGGGCGCGGCCCACGGCCAGCATCTGCTGCTCGCCGCCCGAGAGCGAACCCGCCCGCTGGTTGGCTCGCTCCCCGAGACGGGGGAAGAGTTCATAGACTTCCTTGAAATCCCAGCGATAGCCCGCGTCGTGCTCCTGCTGGGCCACCAGCAGGTTTTCGCGCACCGAGAGGGTCGGGAACACGCGTCTTCCCTGCGGGCACAGGCCGATTCCCATTTTGGAGATATCGAAGCTGTTCGCGGTGGTGATGTCTTCTTCCCGGAAATGGATGGCGCCCCGCCTCGGCGGCACGAAACCCATGATCGAGTTGATCAGCGTCGTCTTGCCCATGCCGTTTCTACCGAGAATGCCCAGCGTCTCCCCCTCGTCGACGTGGATGCTCAAACCCTGCAGGACGTAGGAATCGCCGTAGTAGGTATGAATGTCGCTCACGCTCAGGAGGGCCGACACGTCATTCCGCCTTTCCGAGGTAGATTTCCTGCACCTTGGGGTCGTTGCGGATGTCGTCGCTGGGCCCCTCGGCGAGAACTTCGCCGTAGTGCAGAACGCTGATGTGGGAGACGACCTCGAATATGACGTTCAGATCGTGCTCGATGATGAGAATGGCTATTTCCGGATCGAGTGATTTCAGGAAATTGGCCATTTCGTGGGATTCTCCCGTGGCCAGGCCGGCGGAGGGTTCGTCGAGAAGCAAAACCTTGGGGTCGCTCGCCAGGGCGAGGACGATTTCGAGTTGGCGCTGTTCTCCGTGGGAGAGGTTGCGGACTTCCTGGTCTCTCAAATGCCAGAAGTTGACGTCGCTGAGCAGCTTTTCGGCTTTTTCATACACGTCCTTGTACTTGGAGAGGGGTTTCAGCATCATCATCTTCATCTTCCGCAAGCCCTGCACGGCGAGCAGAACGTTCTCGAGCACGGTGAGCTTGGGGAACAGGCTGGTGATCTGGAAGGTGCGCGCCATGCCCAAGGCCACGCGCTTGTGGGTGGGCCACCCCGAGACGTCCTGCCCGAAAAGGCGGATGCGGCCCGAGGTGAGCGGAAGCACGCCCGTTATCAGGTGAAAGAGCGTTGTCTTCCCCGCTCCGTTCGGCCCCAGGATTCCCCGCCGCTCGCCGAGGTTCAGGCGCAGGTTCACGTCCTCGACGGCGTGGAGGCCGCCGAAATGCTTGGTGACGCTCTCCAGTTCCAGCCCTGGTTGCTGCCCGTTCGCCAAAATCTGGTTGCTCCTTCGGAAAGTCCGCTGGCGCGAATCCGCCGCCCGGGCCGGGGAGGTCCGGACGGCGGGGAATTCGCCCTTTATTTACAATGTGTGCACGGCGGGAACTTCTTGCTGTACACGGGGTCCTTCAGGAAATCCTTCGCCGACCACTTCCAGAACTGGCCCACGGCCGGGTAGGTTTTAATAACGAGGTTCCAGAGCGAGTTCGCTTTCACGCCCAGACCCAGGCGGTCGCCCTTCACGCGGGTCACCCGGCGGATGTAGCTGTTGTGCACCGGGTTTCCGTATTCGTCCAGATACACCGGCCCCCTGATGGCGTCGATGCGAATGGTCTTGAACGCCTTGAGGAACGCATCGGTGTTCTCCGGCTTGTAGCCGATCTTCTTGAGCGTGAGGTCCACCCACTGGGCCGTGGTGTAGCAGGACTCCGAGTAGTAGGAGGCCATCTTCCCGTAGCGCTGCTGATATTCCTTGACGAACGCCTTGTTCTTGTCCGTCGTGAGAGCGGCGCTGTACTGCGAGGCCGTCACGTAGCCGAGCGCCTCAGCGCCCATGCTGGGGAGAATGAACTCATCCGCGCTCGTCACGCCGCCGAGCATCGGCATCTTGTAGCCCGCGGCGCGGAACTGTTTCGGGAAGGCCAGGGACATGGGGCCGACCATCAGCGTGAAGATGGCGTCGGCGTCCTTGGGTATCTGCGGCAGATAGGGGCCGAAGTCCTTCGTGCCGAGTTTCGCCCAGATCTTCTTGACAACCTTGCCGCCGCGCGACTCGAAGGCCTTCTGGAAGCCGCCTACGGTCTCGTAGCCGAACGCGTAGTCCGCGCCGATGGTGACCACGTTGCGGTAGCCCTGGTCGTACGCCCACTCGCCGAGCGGATGGCTGTTCTGGCTGCTCGTGAATCCGCTGCGCAGGAAATGCTTGAAGAGCTTGCGCTGGGTGAGGTCGTCCGCCGCCGGCACGGGCGAGATGTAGGGCACCTTGAAGCGGTCGCTCACAGGCGCGAGCGCGTATCCGGTGCTGGCCAGGAGGCCGCCGATGAACATGTGCACCTTGTCGCGCTTGATGAGCTTGAGCGCCTTGCGCACGTTCACGGCCGGCTTGCCGGTGGAGTCCTCGAGGATGAACTTGACGTCCAGAGGACCCATCTTGTTCTTCGTGTGCGCCATGTACATCTTGAAGCCGTTGCTCATGTCCTTGCCGATCTGGCGAAGATGCCCGTCATCGGCGCGATGAACCCGATGCGCACCTCGGCGGCCTGGGCGCCGCCGAGACCGGCGGTAAAGGTGATGCCGAGCGCTGCGATGATGGTGATGAGTTTCCGTTTCATCTTTTTTCCTCCTTCATTTCGTTTAGGAGACGCGGGGCCGCTCCGTCCTCAACCCTCCGGGGTTTCAGGCGGGGCGGCGGGTTTGCGAAACTTGCCGAACAATCCAAGAATTCCCTCGACGCCGTAGAGGCGTCCCAACATGATGGTGATGATGTAAATGGCGCCCAGAATCAGCGGCCATCGCTCCACGTAGATGCTGATGAATTGTTGCAGCGAGCGGATGATCGCCGAGCCGATCACCGGGCCGACGAGCGTGGCGGGTCCGCCCAGCGCCACCATGAAGAGCGCCTCGGCCGAGGTGATGAGTTCGATGTCCGGCGGGCTCACGAAGAGATTGAACAGCGTCCACATCACGCCCGAAACGCCGCTGAACACGCCTGCGATGATGAACGCGAGGTATTTGTGGAGCCAGATGTTGTAGCCGAGCATCTCCATGCGCTCCTCGCGCTCCCTGATGCCGACCAGCGTTTTTCCGAAGGGGCTTCTCACGAACAGGTACATCAGCCCCAGGCAAATGAGAAACACCGCGAGCGTGAAGTAGAAGAACGTAATTTCCGATTCCAGCGATATGCCGAATAGAGACGGTCTCCCCAGGACGTTGATGCCGTTGTCTCCTTCCGTCACGGCGCTCCAGCGATAGGCCAGACCCCAGACGACCATGGCGAGAGAAAGGGTGATCATCAGAAAATACACGCCCACGGCGCGTATGGCCAGAAAACCGAAGAACGCGGCGAAGGCCATGGCCACGATCAGCGCGAATATGAAGATGTAGAAAAGGCCCAGCCCCAGCGAGTTTGTCCACTGGAAGGCGGCGTAAGTCCACGTCCAGTCTTCTTTCGTCATGATGATGGCCGTGGTGTAGGAGGCGACGCCGAAATAGGCGGCGTGTCCCAGAGAGGGCAGCCCGGTGAATCCCAGGAGAAGGTCCAGGCTCATTGCCAGGATGCCGAAGACGAGGATCTCCGTCACCAGGCTCTGCATGAAGAGGTCGAGAAACGGCGTGACGACGCCGAGCGCGACGAAGACGCCCAGCACGATGAGCACCCTTCTTTTCTCCGCCAAGGCTTAACCCTTTCCGAACAGGCCGGTTGGCTTGATCGCCAGAATGATGGCCATGGGCGCGAAGAGCGCGAAATAGGAGAGTTCGGGAAACAGCGCGGTCCCGAAGTTCTCGATGAAGCCGACCACGATGCTGCCCAGGACGGCGCCGCCCAGGCTGCCGAGGCCCCCGATGATCACCACGGCGAACGCATAGGGGAGTACCTCGAAATCGAGCCCCGGGTAGACGCCGAAGAACGCGCCGCCCACCACGCCGCCCGTGGCGGCCAGCATCGCCCCGATGGCGAATATCGCCATTTGCACGACGTTGGTGTTGATGCCGATGCCGCGCGCCATTTCGGGGTCGTCCACCGCCGCGCGCATGATGGCGCCGAGACGGGTGCGCTCTATCCCCAGGAACAGGACCACGGCCACCAAGACGGCGGTGACGATCATGAAGGCGCGGTACTGCGGCAGCGACAGGCCCCAGACGACGGCGCTGTAGTTAAGGGGCCATGGTTGTTTGAGCATGAAGTTGTCCCCGCCCCAGGTGTAGAGCGAGCCGTCTTGCAAGATGAAGGCGAAGCCGATGGTCACCAGCACCTGCGAGAGCGTGTCCTGCCCGAGGCGGCGCAGGAAAAAACGCTCGATGAACATCCCGCACAGCGCCGCGATGGAAATCGCGACGGCGATGGCGGCTATCATCCCTGCGAAGTTGATCCTGTCGACGGGTTTGATGGGCACGTGCGGGAAGAAGAGTTCGAAGAATTTGAAGCCCCATATCAGGCTGCTCAGGGTTTCCAAGACGATGTAGGCCAGCAGGAGCGCCAGCGCGGCGTGTCTGGGAGCGACGTATTCCGTGAGCCCCCGCCATGCGAGATACAGCAGGGCCCACGAAACGATTTGGATGATTCGCGGCATCAGGCTCAGGGAGCCGAAAATGATGTTGTAGAATTCCAGGGCGAGATAGCCGGCGAAGAGGAAAAAAGCGGCGTGAGCGAGGTTCACGATGCGCATCACGCCGAAGATGAGCGAGAGTCCGCTCGCCAGGAGAAACAGAATCGCGGCGTAGGAGAGGGAATTATAGCTGAGAACGAGGATGTTCGTAAAACTCAGAGTGGTCATGCAAGTCTCTCTTTAGTCCTGGAATGGCGCGCCGCACGATCAAACGCCACCTCGCGTCACCGGGTCGCCAAGCCGCGTGAGAAGCAGATGAAATATGACCCTGAATCCTTCATTATGTTCACGATTCCAGGTGTGGGTCAAGTTGACGGGAAACGGGATTTTTTTGGCTTCCTCCTTTTTCGCTGGCGAAAATTCGCGCGGAAAGATAGAGTTCGCAATGACGAGTTTCTCCATTTTGCGACTATGGCCGATGCGCGTTTCGTTTCTGTTAAGGTGATATTTCACTCCGGTTAAATGATCATGAGCGCCGAGATGACGGACGATAGAATTTTCAGGAACGCCAGAATCGACTTAGGGGGACCCTTGGTGGATTTGTGCGTCGCCGGAGGCCGGTTTTCGGGAATATCGCCTGGAATCGCGAACGATGCCGGCTGCGAGGAGATCGACCTGGGCGCGCGCGTCGTGCTGCCCGCGTTCGTGGAGAGCCATATTCATCTGGACAAGGCGTTTCTGGAAGAACGCGAGCCCAATCTCTCCGGCACGCTCGAGGACGCCATATCCATCACGCTCGCCCTGAAAAAAAGCGTCACGAAACAAGACATGATGGAGCGCGCCGAGCGCGCGCTTCGCATGTGCATCCGGCACGGCGCCACCTGGTTTCGCGCGCAGGTGGAGGTCGACCCCATCGTCGGACTGAAGGGGGTGGAAGTCGCCCTGGCGCTCAAGGAGAAATACGCCGGCCTGGCGGATTTTCAACTCGTCATTTTTCCGCAGGAGGGCATCGAGCAGCAGCCGGGAACGGAGGATTTGATGCGCGAGGCCATGCGGATGGGCGGGGACCTGGTGGGCGGAATCCCGTATAACGACCTGGACGCCGGGCGGCATCTGGATATCGTTTTCGCGATGGCCGAGGCGTTTGGCTGTGGTCTGGATTTTCATCTCGATTTCGCGGACGACCCCCGGGTAAGGAACATCGAATCCGTGGCCGCCCGCACGATGGCCGCCGGTTTGCAGGGCAGGGTGGCCGTGGGGCATCTCACTTCCCCGGGCGCCATGTCGCGGGATGAGGCCGCGCCGGTCATCGAGAAGATTCTGGAGGCGGGCATCTCCGTCCTGCCCTTGCCGGCGACGGATTTGTTCCTGGGCGGCAGGGGAGAGGAGCCGCCTCGCTTCAGGAGCCTCGCCCCCGTGAAGGACTTACTCAGTGCGGGCGTCAACGTGGCTATTTCATCGAACAACATCCGGAACGCCTTTACGCCCTCGGGTCGCGGCGATTTGCTCGAAATTGGCCTCCTCCTCGCCCATGTGCTCCACATGAGCGGCGCATCGGACAGGGCTGTGGTTCCGGATCTTTTCACGACCAACGGCGCTAAGGCGTTGGGGGTGGAGGATGGTTACGGCCTGAGAACGGGCTGCGCAGCCGATTTCGTGGTTCTCGATTCTCGGAATTTCGACGACGTCCTCATCGATCAGCCCGAGAAGAGATTCGTGGTGAAGGGCGGGCGCATCATCGTGGAAAACGTGGCGGAGACGACCTGGGGGGAGATGGCTGGATGGGCGTGATCACGGACGCGAACACGGAGGCGCTCACCCGCATCACCGAAGCGGAACCCGTTTTGGTGGACGTTTGTCCGGCGGGTGAGGTGATACCGGGTTTGGAGGATGGCGTTCTCCTTCATGCAGGCCCCCCGATCGAGTGGGAGCGGATGTGCGGTCCCCTGCGCGGGGCCGTCGCGGGGGCGGCCGTTCTGGAAGGCTGGGCGGAAGATTTGACCTCAGGCGAAGCGCTCGCCGCCTCGGGCGGGATCGTGTTCCATCCGAATCATCATTTCGACGCCGTCGGCCCCATGACGGGCATCACCACGCGCTCGATGCCGGTGATGATCGTGGAGAACAGAAAATTCGGGAACCGGGCGTACTGCGCCCTGAACGAAGGTCTGGGGAAGGTGATGCGCTTCGGCGGAAACGACGAAGAGGTGCTGAACCGGCTTCGCTGGCTGGCGGAGCGCCTGGCGCCCGCTCTCTCAGACGCCCTCCAGGCCATAGGGGGTATGCCTCTTAAGAGCATCATCGCGCGGGGGCTTTCGATGGGTGATGAAATGCACCAGCGCAACGTGGCGTGTACGAGTCTCTTCATGCGCGAGGCGGCTCCTGCGCTGGCGCGCGTCGTGAGGGAAAGCGGGGCGCTGGAGGAGGTTTTGTCCTTCATCGGCGGAAACGATCAGTTTTTCCTGAACGTCGCGATGGCTACCGGAAAGGCGGTGATGGACCCGGTGCGCGATATCGAGGCGTCGAGCATCGTCACGGCGATGTGCCGCAATGGAACGGACTTCGGTATTCGGGTGAGCGCGACGGGGGATGAGTGGTTCACGGCGCCGGTGGAGATGCCAGAAGGGTTGTATTTCCCGGGCTTCGGCGAGGACGACGCGAATCCGGACATGGGCGATTCCACAATCATCGAGACGATGGGGTTGGGTGGGTTCGCCATGGCCGCGGCGCCCGCCGTCGTCGGGTTCGTAGGCGCGGGGAGTGCGGCGGATGCGCTGAATTACTCCCGCTCCATGTATGAGATCACCCAGGGCCGAAACCCCGAGTGGACGATTCCCTCTCTTGATTTTCAGGGGGTTCCCACGGGTATCGACATCACCAAGGTGGTGAAACTCGGCGTCACGCCCGTCATCAACACAGGCATCGCGCACAAAGAGCCCGGCGTCGGGCAGGTGGGCGCGGGCGTGGTGCGCGCGCCACTCGCCTGTTTCGAGCAGGCCCTCGAAGCCTATGGCGAGAAAATGGGCGTTGCCTGAGCCCTCAGTTCTCCAGGCGTTCGTATTCGATGTGGGCGTCGATTAAATACGGTTTGCCGCTCGCCAGCCCTTTTTGCATGGCCTCTTTGAGTTCCGCAGGCGTTTCCGCCCGGATGGCGTCCACGCCCATGGAGCGGGCCATCTGGATGAAATCGAGTTCGGGCTCCTTGAAATCCATGGCGACGAATTGCCGGTGTTCCTGCGTTTTGCCGTCGAGCCTCAATACTCTCTCTTTGAGAATCCGGTAGCTCTTGTTGTTTAGAATCACGAACACGGCGTCCAGACCGTATTTCGCGGCGCTCCAGAGCGCCTGGATGGCGTACATGGCGGAGCCGTCTCCCGACAGGCAGACAACGGGTGTATCGGGCAGGGCTTTTTTGACTCCCAGCGCGCTGGGCAGGCCCAGACCGATGCCCCCTCCCTTCATGCCGAAGATGGAATCTATCTTGCCGGCGACCGCGCTTTTGAGGCCGCCGCCGTGTCCCATGGTGAGGGACTCATCCACCAGCGCCGTCCCCGCAGGCAGGGCTTCCCCGAATGCGGCCTGGAAGGTCTCTTTCGTTAAGGGGCCTCCATCGTCGCCTGCTTTAGGGGCAATCTCTTTTCTCGCAGCCGCTAGTTCTTTCTCGATCCACACGCGGCGCTCGCTAGCGCTTTGAAGACCCGATTCACCCAGTTTTTTCTCCACCTCCTCAGTGAGTTCGACGAGTGTGGTTTTCGGGTCTCCCAGCATGGCGACGTCCACGGGGAAGTTCTTGCCGATCTCCCAGGGGTCCAGGTCCAGATGAATGATTCGCGCGCCGCGCGGAGCCAGCGGAATTTCCGGCGGGAAGGAGAAGATGTAGGTTTCGGTGCCGATGAAGAACACGACGTCCGCGTCTTCGATCTGATCCAGCAACGGTTCGATCGTGTTCAGGAGTTCTCCCGCATACAGGGGATGGGTGAGGGAGAACGAAAGAGAGTTCGGGCGGTTGTCGGAAAACACTTTCGCCCCGATGCGCTCCGCCAGCCGGGCGACTTCGCCCACCGCGCCCGAGCGGGTGACGCGCGAGCCGGTGACGATGTATGGATTCTCCGCTTCGGCGAGCATCTGCGCCGCGCGTTCGATGGATTCCGCTGACGCGGGAAAGGCGCTCGAAAGCCGCGTGGGACGGCCCGTAGGGCCTCCCGTTTCGGCGAGCATGACGTCGCCGGGCAATGAGAGGAAGACCGGACCCGTAGGCGGTGTGAGCGCGTATTTGATCGCCCGACGAACGCTTTGCTCCAAATCCTCCACCCTGCGCACCTCGTAGGACCATTTTGTGAGCGGTTCCGCCATGCGCGGCAAATCGTCCCAGAGTACGGGTTCTGAGAGTTGCCCGCGCTGGCCCTGGTTGCCCGCCGTGACGATAAGTGGAGTGCCGGCTCGCTTGATGTTGTAGAGCATGCCCATGGCGTTGCCGAGGCCCGGTGCTACGTGGAGGTTCACCACGCCCACGCCGCCCGTGGCGTAGGCGTAGCCCTCGGCCGCGCCGATGGTGACGGATTCTTGAAGGCAGAGGATGTAATCGAGCCTGCTCTCGTTCACCAGCGCGTCCATGAGAGGCAGTTCGGTGGTGCCCGGGTTGCCGAACATGCAGCGGACGCCCTCGTCGATGAGTGTTTCCAAAAACAGGTCCGAGCCGTTTCCGCTATTCATGCGCTCTCCCTCACGAGAATTTTTTTAGACTTAGAAGATGGATGCCGCCTCATTTTGACTTAAAACGAAGTTCGACGCCATTTGCAGGCACTTCTCCGTGCTGGGCGGCATCACCAGCGCGGCCCTGGCGTCGCGATGAAACCGCTGGAGCGGCTTGTCGTTCAGCAGGCCGGGGCCGCCCGCGATTTTCAGGGCCTTTTCCGTCATGGAAGCCGCCGCTTCGGAGGCGGTGTATTTCGCCTCGTTGATGAAGGGAATGGCCTGGGCCGCGCCCTGGGTCTCCAGCACCCAGGCGGCTTTCTGGATCATGATGAGCGCGGTTTCAAAGGCGATTTTCATTTCGCCGATCTGGCGCTGAATCGCAGGATAGCTCGCGATGGGCAGGTTATCGGGCAACAGCTTGCGCTTGAGCGCGTAGTCCACAATCCAGTCCATGGCGGCGGCGCCCGCGCCCAGATAAACGGCGGCGTAGCCCAAGCCGAATCTGGGTACGAAGTCGGGCTGGAGGATGTCCTCGCCCGTGCCCACGATGTTGCGCGCCGGGACCCTCACGTTCTCATAGGCGAGGGAGTGGCTGGCCGTGCCCCGCATGGCGAAAGCGTCCCAGCGGCTCGCTATGGTGATGCCCTTGAGGTTTTTATCCAGCACCGCCCAGCGAAGGCCGGTCTTGAGCTCTTCCACCCCCTCGATCAGACACCAGAGCACGTAATAATCCGCCTCTCCCGCCATGGAGCAAAAATGTTTTTTGCCGTTGATGACATATTCATCGCCCTCTCTGCGCGCGCGCGTAGAGATAGTGCGGTTCCACTGGGGGCTGGAACTCGCCTCGCCCGCGTGGCTGCCGAAGATGGCCCCGTTTTGGGCCGCCTCGGCGAAGCGGTGCTTTTGCTCTTCATCCGAGAGTGTGAGGAGAAAGTATAGAATCGAACTGTGCATGTGAAGCGTCATGGCGGTGTTCGCGCAGCCCTTGCCGAGTTCGTGGAACACCATGGCGTAGCAGACGGGGTCGCTCCAGAGCGCTTGCCCGCCATAGGATTCAGGCAGCGTGAGGCGCGTGAAGCCCTCCCGGATCAAGGCGTCGAAACTCTCTCTGGGAAAGCGTTGCTCCTGATCGCAGCGATCCGCGTGCGCGGCCAGCACGTTTCGGGCGAGTTCTCTGGCTTGCGTGATCAAAGCCTCGTTTTTCGGGTTTAGGCGAAGGTCCATGAATTCTCGTTGAAGCGCTCGAAAATGATTCTTTACGCTTGTTCTTTAAGCAATCGGCGCAGTATTTTCCCGCTGCCCGATTTCGGGATGGCGTCGGTGATCGCCACCGCGCGAATGTGTTTGTAGCCCGCAATTTTTTCGTTCACGAAATCCATCAAGGCTTCTTCGTCGATTTGGACGCCTTCTTTGGGGACCACGAAGGCCACGGGTATCTCGCCCGCTTCGGGGTCCGCCCGGGGGACGACGGCCGCGTCCGCAACGTCGGGGTGCAAGTGCAGGTAGGCTTCCAGTTCGGCGGGCGCAACGGCGAAGCCCTTGTATTTGATCATCTCCTTTTTCCTGTCCATCAGATAGACGTAGCCCTGCTCGTCCACCCGCCCGATGTCGCCCGTATGGAGCCAGCCGTCCCGCAGCGCTTCGGCCGTGGCCTCCGGCGCGTTCCAGTAGCCTTTCATGATGTGCGGGCCCCTGATTATCAACTCGCCCGCCTCGCCCACGGGCAGTTCCGTTTTTCCCGTTTCCACGTCGACGATTTTTTGCTCCTGATCGGAGACGGGCGGACCCACGGACTCCTCCCGGATCAAGGCCTCCACGGGAGGGTTCAGGTGCGTGAGGGGCGAGGCTTCGGTGAGGCCGTAGCCCATGAAGGTGAGCACGCCCGTTCTCTCCTGCACGACGCGCCTGACTTCGGGTGGCAATGGCGCGGCCCCGCTCATGATGTACCTGAGGGAGGAGAGATCGTAGTCACCCAGGTTTTCATGGTGCGCGATGGCCAAGAGCGCGGGCGGCACGCCAAAGAAGAGCGTGAGCTTGTGTTCCTGCACGAGGCGCAGGGCGCCTTCCACCGTGAATCGTTTCATCAGCACATGGGTGGCGCCGGCGAGAATCAGCGCGCCCATGATCAGCGCCCCGTAGATGTGATAAAGGGGGAGAAACAAGAGGCCCGAATCCCGGTCGGTAATTTGATGGTTCGCCACGCACTGGTGGTAGTTCGACACCAGATTTCTGTGGGTCAGCATCACGCCTTTTGGAAGACCCGTGGTGCCGCTCGAATAGGGCAGGGCGATTAAATCTTGGGCAAAGTCGATTTGGGGCTCGGGCAGGCTCTCCGTAGGGTGTGCGCCTATCCAATCCTCGAAAAATATATGTTCTCCTGCGGCGTCATCCGTGACGATGATGGTCTCGAGCGTCGGGAGTTCTTTTTGCACTTCTCGAAACACGGCGGCACCCTCCGCCGTGGTGATCAGAATCTTCGCGCCCGAATCGTTGAGCTGATACGCAGCCTCGGCTTCTTTGTACGCGGGGTTCATCGGCGTGAAAACGGCGCCTATCTTCGATACGCCGAAAGCGGCGATCTCGAATTCGGCTGAATTGGGCAGGAACAGGCCGACGCGATCCCCGATCCCGATACCCTCGGCGAGCATGGCGCGGGCGCAGGCGTTCGAGAGTACGTCGAGTTCCCGGAAGCTCATGCGGATATCCCCATCCACCAGGGCGATGGCGTCCGGGCGACGCGCGCACGCCGTTTTGAGCAGGCCGTGAAACGCGTAATCGGGATATTCCAGCGGGGGACGGAAATAGGGAGGAAGACGGACGCTTTCATTCATCGGCGATGGTCCTCCATTGGTTATGAGCCCAGCATGTTCGCGCTGCCCTCCAGCACGGTTTTGGCGGTGAGTTCCAGGCACTTTTCCGTGTTGGGCGGCATGATGAGTCCGGCTCTCGCCTCGCGGTGAAAGCGCTGGAGCGGATTATGCCGGAACAGCCCCGGGCCGCCGGCCACCTTGAGCGCTTTTTCCGTGATGAAGGCGGAGGCTTCCGCGCAAACGTATTTCGCCTCGTTGATGGCGCCATACGCTTTGTCTGCTCCTTGGGCGTTGATCATCCAGCCCGCTCTCAGGAGCATGAGAATCGCGCCCTCGAGCGCAATTTTCATCTCCCCTATCTGGCGCTGTATGGCGGGATATGAGGCGATGGGCACGTTGTCGGGCATGAGCTTTCGGGTTTGCGCGTAGTTGACCACCCAGTCGAAGGCGCCTCCGCCCGCGCCCAGGTAGACGGCGGAGTAGCCGAAGCCGAACTTGGGCAGAACGTCGGGGCGTATCGGGTCTCCGCCACGGCCCACCAGATCCTCCACCGGTATTTGCACGTCGTCGTATATCATCGAGTGGCTCATCGTTCCGCGCATGGCGAAGGAGTTCCACTCCTGATCTATCTTGAAGCCGGGGTTGTCCGAAGGCGCGATGAGCAACCCCAGGCTTTTCGTGAGGTCTTCCTCGTCTTCAAGCTGCACCCATAGCACGTAGTAGTCCGCCTCTCCGGCCATGGAGCAAAAGTATTTTCTGCCGTTGATCCTGTAGACGTCGCCGTCCCGGATCGCCTTCGTCTCCATGCGCCACACGCCGTGAAGGCTCGAGGTGTTCTCGCTCGCATAGCTAGCGATGATTTTTCCGCTTCGGATGATTTCGCTGTATCTGCGCTTTTGCTCATCCGTTCCCAGATAGGTGATGACGTGTGATATGGAACTGTGCATGTGAAAGAGCATGGCGGTGTTCGTGCAGCCCTTGGAAAGCTCGTAGAGGACCATCGAGTAGGTGGCGGTGTCCTCATAGAGGTCTCTGCCGCCCTGGTCTTTCGGAATCGTCAGGGAGGTAAAGCCCTCTTTCGCCAAATCGTTGAAATTCTCGCGGGGAAAAATTCCTTCCTGGTCGATTTCTTCGGCTCTCGGGGCCAGGATTTCCTTCGCGTAGATTTTCGCGCGTTCGAGCAAATCTTCATTTTCAGGGTTGATACGAAAATCCACCTGCTTGTTCCTTACCGTTCACGAAATGGAGTCTATGCGCCGCCGATGTTCCAGCCCCGTCCTTCATCGCCGTAACCTTCCGAGCCGTCTTCGGTGACGACCAAGGTGTCCTCCAGTTTCACGAAGCCGACCTCGGGATTTTTTATGTCGGTTTCGATGGACACCACCATCCCGGGTTCGAGGCCCTTGGTCTCGTAGGTGGCAGGGTAGGGCACGACGCCCGAGGACGTGAGGTGCGGCGCCTCGTGCTGGATGATGCCCATGCCGTGCGCGAGGAATACCATCTGATCGTCGTGCGCGCACCTGGCCTGCTCATTGAGGGCGGCTTCGTAGATTTCCTGTCCCGTGACGCCCGGGCGCACCACGGCGCGCGCGGCTGTCTGCACCGCCTGGATTTCGCCGAGCAAATCCTCCATGAGCGGCGTCGGTTCTCCCATGACGGCCATGCGGCACAGATCGCCCAGGTATCCCTGCTTGTTCCCCCCCGAATCGAGTGAGAGAATGTTTCCCTCATCCCAGGTGGCGTTCGAGGGCGCGCGGTTGTAGCTTGGGCCCGTGCAGGTGAGGCAGTATTCGAAATCGAGTCCTCTTTGGGTCTCGATTTTTTTCATCTGATCGGCGACCTCGTACATGGTGGTGCCCGGAGGCGTGCTCTTCATGACGTCGAGCATACATTCGACGATGGTTTCGGACGCCTCTTTCAGCAAGGTGAGTTCGTGGGGCTGCTTCACGGCCCGGAGTTCTTCGAGCAGGTAGACGGCGTCGATGAATTTGGCGTCGGGCAATTCTTCCTGAAGCGCCTCATACGTGTCCGCCGGCAGGAAGCATTTCTCCACCGCCACGGTGCCTTTCTCATGGCCGAGCCTGCGGATGAAATCGGCCGCGTCCTTGCCGGCCTGGTCGCTGTGCCAGTGGTTGTTTCTCTTCTCGGGCACCCACAGGGGTTCGACTTCCTGCTGCCAGCCTTCCATGACGTTTCCGATGTAAAATGCTTTGTCGGGAGCACCCTTCGGCAGGCCTACCAGAGGCTGGTAGCGGCTCACGCCGATGGCGTCTTTGTGGGCGAAGAAAAAGAATTTGTAGCCGCCGAGCAGGTATTGGACGTTTTCCTTCGAGGAGGCGAGAACGACGTCCGCGCCCTGAACTTCCATCAAGGCGCTGAGCTTGTTGTCATCAAAGGGCAGGTTCATGGCGGTTTCCTCTCCAATATGTGATATCTCGGATTCGATTTTCTGGTTTTATGTCGAGAACATGCAGATACTCATCTCCCGGAAACGAATAAAGCGGCGGAGAATGCGCTGTCTCAACCATACATCGAGCAAGAGCTCATGAACCGAAAAGGGTGTCATGCAGGGCGGAAAAATGCAAGCGTAGCGTTTCGGGGCCGCAGAGTTTTGCTGCATGAATATGAAACAGTTGAAACTCACGCAGCGATCCCCCTCAATTTGCAAATAGGCTTCCATCCTTGAATTAAAGGGATACTTAATGGACAATATAGCGAATTGAATAAAACGAATGTGAAGGAGATTTCTCATGTTTGCGAGCATTGCACACGCCGCCGAAAAGGCTGAATCAATGTCTAAGGTTTCCCAAATTACGTGGTCTGATCAACCGCTTTTTTGGATTCAGCTATCGTTGTTAGGGCTGGTTTTGTTGGCGGCTCCTATATATGCAATTTGTGCTCGACGTAGTGATGAATCTTCAGAATCTCTTAGAGGCTTAAATCTTCCGAGAGGCTCTGTGCGGGCGATGCTGGCTTTGTTGATTGTCGGCTCGTTCGTTAATGTTCTCGTGTTTGGCGCAGCAGTGCTTCCGAATCATTTTGAGCAGGTTGTTACTGTTTTTGGCACTCTTGCCGGTTCCGTTACTGGTTTTTATTTTGGGGGACGTCAGGCGTCTCCTCCACCAAAGTCGGAGGAGTAACCCAAAAATTCAACGGGAGGTCCTCCTCAAAATCAAGCTACTTTGAATTCTTCTAGAAATCTCGTCCGCTGCCTCATCTCGATGAATCAACCGCCCATGGCGATACCGCCGTTCACGTCCAGGCAGATGCCCGTGATGTATTCCGCCTCATCCGAGGCCAGAAAAAGCGCGGCGTTTGCCACGTCCAGGGGTTTGCCCACGCGGCCGAGCGGAATCTGCTTCACGATCTCATCGTGGCGGGCGGGAAGCCACCCGTCCGTGAGCGGCGTGGTCGTGGGGCCGGGCGCGATGGCGTTCACGGTGATGCCGTAAGGGCCCAAAGTCTTGGCGAGAGCGCGCGTGAGGCCGATGACGCCGGCTTTGGCCGACGTGTAGGGAATCCCGCCCGCGAAACCACCCGAGCGCCACGCGGATGACGAGAGGTTGACGATGCGGCCATAGCGTCTCGCCATCATGTGTTCGGAGATGGCGCGGGCGCAGAGGTATTCTCCTTTGAGGTTCACGTCGATCACGGCGTCCCAGTCTTCCTCAGAATATTCGAGGTATCCCTTCTTGGGAGAGATGCCCGCGTTGTTGACGAGAATGTCGATTCGGCCGAATGCTTTCAGGCAGGATTCGGCCATCCTACGCACGGCGCCGGAATCTGAAACGTCTACCTCACATGCCTCAACACCGTGGGCTGGCGTGGAAAGCTCGTTCGAGAGAGCTTCCACGGCTTCGGCGTTGCGATCGCAGATGAGCAAAGACGCCCCCTCGGACGCGAAGCGCCTGGCGACGGCTTCGCCCAGGCCGCTTCCTGCTCCCGTGATGATGGCTACCTTATCCGTCAGGCGCATCGGTGTTCTCCATTATTTAGAATTGCACGAAGCCGCCGTCCACGTTGATGGCCTGGCCCGTAATGCCGCCGGAGTCGTCACACGCCAGAAGAAGCGCCAGCGGGGCGCATTCTTCCGGATCGATGAAGCGCTTCATCGGCACCCTGTTTCTCAACTCCTCCGATTGTTCCTCAAAGGTATTGCCCGTTTCGTCGGCCCATTTCTGGATGCTTTCCTCGAACATGCCGGTGGCGACGAAGGTGGGGCAGATGCAGTTCGCCGTGATGCCGAACGGAGCGACTTCGGCGGAGAGCGATTTGGTGAGGCCCAGGACGGCGTGTTTCGACGCCGCGTAGGCGCTCCTGTAGGCCAGGCCGATTTTCCCCGAAACCGAGGCGACGTTGATGATTTTTCCGGATTTTCGCTCGAGCATCGAGGGCAGGACTTCGCGAATCGCCGTGAACGGCGCCTTCGCGTTGATTTGCATGGTGCGCTCCCACACCTCGTCGGGAAGCTCGTGCACCGCCTCGAAGCTCACGATGCCTGCGTTGTTCACGAGGATGTCGATGGGGCCGAGCGCGTCGACCGTTTTGCGGAGCGAATCGAGGATGTCCTCGTCCTTCATGACGTCGCACGGGCATACGAGCGCCTTTCGTCCCATGGCCTCTATTTCCTCGGCGAGCGCTTCCAGTTTATCCACGGAGCGGGCGGCCAGGGCGAGATTTGCCCCCTCGCTTGCGAAAGTGCGCGCGACGGCGCCGCCGATGCCGCCGGATGCGCCCGTAATGAATGCGACTTTGCCTTCGAGTTTCATGCTTTCTCCTTATTTGGTGAATAATTACAAGGCTTCACGCGCGCTTCGTCGAAAAGGCGCGCCTCAGTTTTGATTTTTTCTAGCAAACTTCCCGGACGATGGCTTCGAATTCCTCATTCTCCAATTGTCGCTTGCGCCAGCGGATCTCCGTGCGAACCCGCTCGACCACGTCTTTTTCTTTCTCCTGTGGGAGATCGAGGCCCAACTCCCGCGCCTTGGTGCGTATGGCCCAGTTACCGGAATAGTGTCCCAAAAGATTGTGCATGCCGTTTCCGAAAATCCCGGGCTTCATGCACGAATACGCCCAAAAGCCTTCTTCCGTATTAGGCACGCAATAGTGCACCTCGACCAGGTGGGAGAACGCCGTTTTACCGACGAAGGGCATGGTATCCGTCATGGGCCACTTCATGATGTCGGAGACGAGCCTGGAGAGTTCATGCATTTTCTCGAGTTTAATACCGCAGTCGATGCCGTAATAAATCTGAATCACGGCGGCGACTTCGGCCAGGGGTGCGATGTGGGCGCGCTCGCCCAAGCCGTTCACGCAGGCGTCGATGAGGTCGGCGCCGCCCTCCAGACCCGCATACAAGGCGGCGCACGCCATACCGATGTCGTTGTGGGTGTGGAGGCCGATTTGCGTGCCGGGCAGCAGGCGCTTCATCTCGCGGACGACGTATGTATAGACCGGCGTGATCGCCATGCCGTTGATGTCGTCGAGCTTGATCATGTCGGCGCCCGAGTCCACGAGTTTGCCGCATACTTCAGCCAGCCGTTCGATAGGGATGCGTGTGCAGTCCTGAATCAGGCAGCCCACTTTCCTGTCGGGGCCTGATTTCTTCCGGGCGTAGGCCACGGAGCCGCAAGCGCGCTCGATGGCCTGTTCGATGGTGATGTTCGGGTCTCCGGCCATCGATTCGAACAGGCACATCTGGTTCGGCGAGAATGAAAAACAAAGGGTCGTATAATCCGCGCCGTGGTCCACGTTCAGGTCGACTTCCACTTTGGCGAGTTCGGGGTTTAAGACAGCGGTGGGGTGCACGAGGGCTTCCACGATGAGGTCCGGATGCCGCTTTTTCACCTCCTCCATTTCCAGGGGGTCGTCGTGGTGCATCTGCACCATGCTCACACCGGCGTCGACGAGCGCATCGGCGATGCGGATGACCTCATCCCGCCTCAAGGACACGCCGGGCAACTGCCTGCCTTCCCTCAAGGTGATATCGCAAAGCTGAAACTTCTCCGGAAGCGTCATCTGCGAGCGGATTTCCTCGGAGAAGCAATGCTGCGATATTCTCCAGTGCTCGGTGGTAGATTCCAAATTGCTGTTTACGGGATAGCCTGGCATTACAACCTCCTTTTATGGATTTTCATCGCCTGACGTCGGTTCGGCGAAAATGAGAACCTCGCGTCAATTTTCCAGTTGCGCATTTATTCGCTCATCGCGCGGGGAATGTTTTATTCATCCCATACCCCACCCATTTTCCTTGTTCTGTCGCCACATGAAGAAGACATGCCAAAGAATGTTTCTCGCTTGCCTTCTCAGGGATCAGCCAAAATCACCGGCTCCACATCCTTGAGCAGCGGCAAAACCTCGCGACCGAAAATCTGCGCTTCCTCCAGGTATGGCCAGCCGTGCATGATGAAATGAGTCACTCCGGCGTCGATGTATTCACGGAACTGGTTCGCCACCATCTGTGGCGTGCCCACGAACGTGGTGGCCCCGCCGGCTCGCACCTTGTTCACGCCCATCCAGATGGTATCGGTGAGCCAAAGTGATTCCCTCGACGCCATTTCGTTGATGCGCGATTGGCTCGTGGATTCGCTCAGGCGAACCGAATCCGCCCAGGTGGCGGTATTGCCGATGTCGCTGTCGTTCAGCCAGCCCTCCACGGCACGCCTTGCCTCTTGTCTTGTCTCCCGCACGCAAACGCAGTGGCGCACCCCGAATTCGAGAGGAGCTCCCCGTTCGAATTCTTCTTCCAGCTTTCTGACCTCTTGAATTTCTTTCGCCACCGTTTCCGGTTCATAGGCGAAAAAGACGTGAACGTCACCGAAGCGCGCAGCAACGCGCTTCCCTCCTGGAGAACTGCCTGCCAAGAAGATGGTCGGATGGGGATCCGAGTAACGCTTCGGCCAGACGTGGGCGTCTTCCACATGGAAAAAGCGGCCCTTGTAATCGATGGGTCCGTCTTCCTCCCAAAGTTGATGTACCAGGTCCAAAAATTCCTCGGTCACCTCGTATCTTTCATCATGAGGCGCATGGTAGCCGTAACGTCTCAGATCCGCGGAGTTCGCGCCCGAGACGACATTGAGTGAAAGGCGTCCTTTCGTGAAGTAATCGAGCGTGTTCGCTTGCTGGGCGGCGTAGACCGGACCAACCAAACCGGGGCGAAAGGCGACCAGAAATTTGATTTTCTTTGTTTGCATCGCCAGGGCGGATGCGGTCTGCCAGGCATCCAGACAATGCGTACCCGTCGGCACCAGGATGTTGACGCACCCGGCGTCTTCAGCCGCCTGCGTGACCCGAGCCAGATAATCCAGTTTGGCGGGACGCTCGGGAACGGCAGGGTTGATTTGGTGCCCATCGCCTGCATTGAAAGAGCATAAGGCCCAATGAAATTGAACGGCCAAGTTTTCTCCAGCCTTGTGAGGATACGCCAGAATATCTGCCAACCTCGAATTAGAAAGGACTGATATCCACGAACGAATTTGGCGTATTTTGTTCTAAATAATGGAACTATGTTGCATATTTTGGTTTTATTCAAGATAATGGATTTGGATTGAGAAGTCAACAAAGTTGGAATCGCTTCGCAATACTGCTCAATTCTTTTGGAATGTGTTTCAAAAAGCATGGGTTTAACAAGAATGAATGCGATGATCGAGCAGTTGCGAAAACTTGAATTTGCGGGTGACGTGGGGGTTTTGTGATGAATCGTTCGCTCATGAAAGCGGCGCAGATATTCGATACCCTCATGGCGGAGAATAATCCCGTTGGCGTGAATGAATTCGCGCGGAAACTCGATATGCCCAAAAGCACGGTTTCGCGCTTTCTCTCCACGATGGAAGCCCTGGGTTTCGTGAGAAGAGAACCGGGGAGTGGGAAATTTCGCCTGGGTTTGAAACTCTTCGAGTTGGGTTGCAGGGCCATCGAGGATATGGATTTAAGGGAAATCGCGATTCCGCACATGGCGAAATTAAGAGACGCCATTAACGAGAATGTGCTTTTGACGGTGCTGGAGGGTGATCGAATCACCTATCTGGAAATGATGGAAAGTACGCAAGCGGTGGTCACCCAAATGAACGTAGGGGCAACGGCTCCTGCGTATTGCGTCTCCAGTGGCAAGGCGATGCTGGCGTATCATCCAGAACTTGTGGAGCGTGTTCTGGCGTCTGAATTAAAAAGTTATTCGTCTCACACCATTGTTGACCCTCCAAAAATGCGTGAAGAACTCGAAATGATCAGAGTGCGGGGTTATGCCCTTAACAAAGGGGAATTCAGAGAGGACGTGTGCGGCGTGGGGGCCCCGATTTTCGACGCGAGGGGGTTGGTGGTGGGCGCCATCAGCACGGCTACCCCCGCATCTCGAATGAACGAGGAGCGGTGGGAGGAGCATATCGAAGCCGTATTGGAAGTAACGCGCAACATATCGAAGCTGCTCGGCGCTTCCGTGAGCCAGCTATCGATGGCTCCTTGATTATTCTCAAGCTTGTTACCATCGTTTGGGATGATCATCCGGCATAGCGTCGCTGAAGGCGCCTCGGCCTGATTTTTGTTTGATGTAGACGGTCTTGTCGTGGTCCTCGGGAATTTCTCCGTTTAATGCTTTTCTTAACCAATCCACGGCCCAAGGGTTCAGGTCCAGACCACCGAGTCCCTGCATTCCCCATACCCTGTGGAACTCGTTCTCCAGCACCCAGAATTCCTTGGGGGCTGTGATCTCGTCGAAAAAGCGGAAAGCATCTTCCAAATGGCTCAGCGGGTCGAATTCCCCGGTGGCCAATAGCGTTGGGCAGGTGATTTTCTCACCGCAGCCTTTAAGCGTCATTTTCCCGGCCATTTCATCAAATGCATCTTCGTCGGTGTATCCGGCCATGTACATGAATATCTGTTTGAAGCGAGGAGACGCTTCGCCGAAGATGACGTGTTTGTCCGAAAAGGTGGCGCTGCCTCCCGCGCAAGCCCTGATTCTCTCATCTATCGATGCGGCGATCGGCGCCCAATAAGAACCCATGCTGATGCCGAATACGCCGATTTTATCCGCATCTATTTCCTCGCGAGTCACCAGATAATCAATCACCGCCGAAATGGCGCGTTCATAATTGTTTTCGGTTACGCGAATTTTGCGCATGTTGGAGATGCCCTGCCCGGGACCGTCGATGGCGCATGCGTGCATACCTCGCCGAATCATGTCGTTCTGCAGGATGTAGGGATAGAATTCTTTTGTCTGGTCCATGCCGGGAATATAGATGATGCAGGGAGCTTTTCTCTTCTCCGGCAGGAGATGAAGAATAATTTGAATCTCCTGGCCCTCGAAAGGAACCTCGATGCGCTCAACTGGATAATCGGCCAAGGCAATCGCCCGGTCATAGCAGCGGATCAATCCGGCGTGAAGTTTGATCTTCTGCGGGTGGTCATCTTCAAAGATGACGTGTTGTCCTTTGCGGTATGATTCAGTCGCCTGGATGTAGAGTTCAAGCGCTGTTTCCCGCATGCCGGCCTCTTCCGCCGCCTGCGCGATTTTTTCTTTGTGTTCCGCGTCCTCGCCCTGGAGCTTGCTGATCATCTTGTAGTTCTTGACGCCCTTGGGAAGCTCGAACTTATCGTCTTCAAGGTTTTGGACCATTCCTGCCGTTTTGGCGATGTAATCCAGTATCCATTGCTGATTGTCCCGGCGGCGTACGTGTTTCAAAGACATGTGATTATCCTCGTTTGGTCAGGTTTTATGATTGCCCAGTTTTATCGGGATATCTTGAAAGCTCAGCATCCGCTTTTTCCTTCGCGCGTGATGGTGAGAATTTCCGCTGATTTCAGAACTTCGCTGTCAGATGCGCCCCCAGCGATGAGAACCCGCCCTCCTCCCAGTGAAGTGGCCGAATGAAGGCGTCTGGGAAACTTCATCTCGACTCCCAGCAGCCAGAAACATCTTTTTTCGGGCTCGAACACTTCCGCGCTGGCCAGGGTCCGCCCCTCGCCACCCCAGCCGCCGATGAGAACGACTCTGCCGTCCGAGAGTAATGTGGCGGTATGCTGCTGGCGCTTGGCGTGCAGTTTGTTTTTTAACGGGATGAATTTTCCCGTCGCCGGGTCGAAGATTTCAGCGCTATCGAGCGTTTTATCTTTGCCCAGGCCGCCTGCAATGAGGACCTCCCCATCCTTCAGTCGTGTGGCGCTATGGCGGCTCCTTTGTGTCGTCAGGCTTCGAACCAGGCGTGTTCTTCCTTGAGTAGGCAGGTACAGCTCCGCGTATCGTGCCCCTTTTCCTTCCGCGCCGCCGAGGATCAGCACGGCGCCTCCGTGCAACATGGTGGCGCTGTGCTGCTGGCGCGCCATGAGCATGGGCCTTCGCGCAGGCATGAAACGCTTTTTGTCGGGCGCATATATTTCCAAGTGGGGGATGGCGCGTTTTCCATCGTTGCCGCCTGCGATGAGTATGTCTCCGGTAGGCAGCTTTGTCACCGTATGATCATAACGGCCGTATTTCATCATGGCGCGTGCGCGAAGCCCCGCGCCGGGTTGTGTGAGAAAAGCGTCTCTGAGCGCTTTGCCGCCATTCGTCCAGCCCCCGGAAATCAGCACTCCTCCTTTCAGCAGGATGGCCTTATGCCACCCCCGGGCCTGCAAGCCTTGAATCTTGTAGGGTTTGAAGATTCCCTGGACCGGATCGTATATCTCGAAATCATCGAGCGGAGAAGTTTTGGTGAGTCCGCCGGTGATGAGTATTTCACCTGACTCGAGTTTTGTGGCCGTGTGCCCATGACGGGGGGTATTCATGTTTCCCGTGGAGGAGAAATCCCCCTCGCCGCCACAGGCGGCCAGGGCGATACCGAGCAAGAAACATGTGATCGTTCGCTTTGCCATCGTACTCCCTTGGGTTCGGGCTACTTGGAACAGGAGGCTTCCAGATGCTCTCATGGCTTTGGGAACTCGTCTATGATACATCTTGACTCATACCTTGAGTCCATTTCTATACCAGGAGCCATTATGCGCGAGGCGGGCGATATTCAAAACATCGCGGTCATCGGGGGTGGATATGTGGGCCGGGGCGTGGCGTTGCAGTTCGCTCAGGCGAATTTTCGCGTTCTCATGTACAACCGAAGCTCCGAGAGCGCGGCGCGCGCGCGTTCTGAAATCGAAAAAAGCCTCGATATACTTATTGATGCGGATGTGTTGGGCGCAGGGGAGGCGCGCGATATTTTAGAGCGCATCGACTCGACGCAGGATTTTCACGAAGCCGTGCGGGGCGGTGATTTCGTGGTGGAAGCGGTGAGTGAGAATTTATCACTCAAACAGGAAGTTTTCGAAAAAATAGATGAAATATCCCCGCCGGACGTGATCCTGGCGAGCGAGACCTCGGGCCTGGGGATGACGGATATTTCCGCGCGAACGAAGCATCCCGAGCGCTGTATCGTCACGCACAATTACACCCCGCCGCATCTGATCCCCGTCGTGGAGGTTTCCCCCGGTCGCCAAACGAGCGAGGAGACGACGCGAATCACGTGCGCGCTGTTGGAAAAATCGGGCAAGAAACCCATCGTGTGCCGCGAAGTGCCTGGGCACATCGGTGTGAGGCTCACGACGGCGCTCAGGCGCGAGGCCTTTCATATCGTGGAGAAAGGCTATGCCAGCCCTGAGGATGTCGATGCCGTGTGGCGCGCCATCGCCCCTCTTTTTCCGCCGCTGGGGCTTTGCATGCTCAACGATTTCTCTGGAATGGACGTTTTGCGCGACGTGCATGGGCATATTCAGCCCTCTCTCGATCACCGCCCCGAGCCCTCGCCTTTGATGGATGAGATGGTGGAGAAGAACCTGCTTGGTATCAAGAGCGGCGAGGGGTTTTATAAATGGACGGAGGAATCGGCCCGGGAGGCGGCGCGGGCGCGGGATTCGGAGTTGATTCGTTGGTATAGACAAAACAACGCTTTGGAACACGAAACGGAGCGAAAATCAGGTTCGTGAACCTTCATGCGAGGGAGCCGTCATGGTGGATTACATTCTGGACGACGAACTAAAAGGCTGGCAGAGCAAAATCGCTGAATTCTCCAAAAACGAGTTGAAGCCCTATGCGGCCGAGTGGGATCGCCAAAACGGTGTCGATCCGGCGCATCCCTTTCCAGTGGAAGCCTTGAAGAAGGCCTCCGCGGCGGGCATCAGGACGCTCACGACGCCCAAGGAAATGGGCGGGGAGGGCTTGGGCATTTTCGCGCACGTGGTCTTGCTGGAGGAGCTTTTTCAGGGCGAGGCGGGCTTCGCCTCCGTCATCCACCAGAACTGGAAGCTCGCCAAGATGCTCTGCCACTTCACAACCGAAGAGCAGTTGGCGGAATTTCTGCCCCGTTACATGGACGTGGACACCTCCACCATGGCCATCGGCCTGACGGAACCCCAGGCGGGTACGGACAACATCATGCCCGCCACGAACATCGACGGGGGAGCGCGGCTATCCGCCGTAAAACAAGGCGATACCTGGATACTGAACGGTAAGAAGCACTTCATCGCCTGCGCGGCGATGAGCAACATCAATTTCGTGCTCGCGAGAACCAACCCGAACGTTCCCGTCAACGAGGGGATCACTGCGTTCATCATGACGGACGAGATACCCGGCTTCCGGCGCGGAACCATCCACGGAAAGCTCGGCGCGCGCCTTTTGATGAACGCCGAGCTCATCTACGAAAACGCCGAAGTGCCCGAAAAATGGCGGCTTAGCGAGGTGGACGGGGGGCTTCCCTATATGGCCCGCGTCTTCTCGCGTCATTCGCCCACCACGGCGACTTTCGGCGTCGGCATCGCGCGGGCCGCTTTTGAAGACGCCATGACCTACGCGAGGGAGCGCGTCCAGGGCGGAAAGCCCATCATCGAGCACGCGCGGATTCGTGAGATTCTCGCCGACATGTACGTGAACATCACCGTCGCGCGAGACGCTGTCTGGCGCGCGGCCTGGCATGCGGATACGGCGGCTGAGGGCGAATACGACCACAAGGAGGGCATGCGCTGCGCCCTGTTCGCCTCCGAGATGGCGCCCCAGGTCTGCATCAAGGCGATGAACATTTTTGGCGGAAACGGCTACATGGACACCCATCCGGCCGAGCGGCACCTGCGCGACGCGATGATGTGCTACCACATTGACGGCCTGAACGACACGACGCGCCTGAAACTCGGCAGGCTCCTGGCGGGAGAGGCCTTCGCAGGCGCGCTATAGGGCCGTTTAGCCCCGAAAAGGGGCGAAAGCCCAGGTTTTCAGCCGAAAAAGGGCCGTTTTGCGCTGAAAAAGAGCCGTTTTATGGTTCGTTTATTTTTAGAAATACCCCGTTAATTTATCGAATAACCTCGTCAATTTATCTAATTTTACAGGAAATTTGATTATTTGCATTATTCTGAATTCTTGCGTCCCTCGTGCGATCTCTAAAGTGAAGCGCGCCCTCTGAATTTCGGCATCTACGCATGTGTTCTCCTCCAAGAAACGCTTCCCGGAATCTACCCGAACCGGCCCGGTCCCGCCGCACCGCAGATGCGGGCAAATGCGCCTGTGCGATTTATTGACAAATTCATGCCTTGTGGGATGATGGTCGAGGCCCGATGCGGATGAAGGTTTTTCGACGTTGTGAGGCGTATGATGGTTGAGTACGACAATTTTCGGATGTCCCTCAAACGTCTGGAAGAGCAGTATGAGAATTATCGGAAACCCGACGCCGTACTACCCGAACTGCTCAGAGAAGCCGTCGCCGAGTCGGTCATCCAGCGTTTCGAGACCTGCTACGACTGCCTCTGGAAGGTGCCCAAGCGATACCTGGTCGAAGAGTTGGGCGTCGCGAATGCGCCCAACAGCCCCAAGCCCGTCTTCAGACTCGCCTTCGAGAACGATTTGATGCTCCCTGCGCCTCTGGAGCGATGGCTGGGCTATGCCGCGATACCGCCCACGCCTACAGCGGCGAAAAGGCGCGAGCCGCTTTGGAGATAGTGGGTGATTTCATTGAAGACGCCGCGGGTCTCTACCAAACCATGACCAAACGGACATGGGAATGACCAAGACCATCGACGTCACCGAGGCGCAGCGCGCGCTCATTCTGGGTTTGCTCGATAAGCATCTGCCGAACACCGCCGCCTGGGTGTACGGCTCCCGCGCGAGGGGAGAAGCGCGCCCCAAATCCGATCTGGATATGGTCGTGTTCGCCGAGCCCGCCCAAAGCCGAAGAGTCTACGATCTCAAAGAAGCGTTAGAGGAGAGCAGCCTGCCTTTTCGCGTGGACGTATTCGTGTGGGATTCCGTGCCCGAGCATTTCAGGCGGCGCATTGAAACCGATCACGTCGTGCTCGTGGCGGGGGACGCCGCGATTTCGTAGGGGACACAGGAGTCCTCCTTCTCCGGTCGAGGTTGGCCCGCGCGGCTAAATTGCAGCCGGCTCCTCTCACGCCGGTTGCGGCTCGTAGCGTTTGACCTCGATTTCATCCTCGCGTTCAAGTGCTTGGGCGATGTCATAAGCCGTCTGAAGGCGTATCCAGGTCTCCGTCGTGGAGCCGAAGGCCTTGGCGAGGCGAATCGCCATCTCGGAGGACACCCGCGCGCGCCCGTTCACCAGGTTCGAGAGGGCTTGGCGGCTGACGCCCAGCGCTTTGGCGCCTTCGGTCACGCTCAGGCCCAGCGGCTCCAGACAGGAGACGCGCACGACCTTGCCGGGATGCGGCGGATTCTTCATGGGCATGGGGCACTCCTTTATTCAGTGATAGTCGATGAGTTCAACGTCGTGCGCATCCTCACCCTCGAAGCGGAAGATGATGCGCCGGTTCGCATTCACGGTGACCGGCCAATAGCCTCTCCATTCGCCTTTGAGCGCGTGGAGCAGTCAGATGTAATGTGTCAATCGACACTTGTCAATCTTTCACCTGCGCCGGCATATCCCTTCTCCCCGTTCCGGGAGGAGCGGCCTTTCTTTTCCGAGTTGGAGGAGCGCGTGATTGGTTGACCTTGCGGTTGCCACATTCGAATGCAAAGTTTCAGGAAACGACGTGTCGGTCACATCACCGCTGGGTTTCGGGAGCGAGCGTCGCCATCACGAATTTCATCGGGGAGGATGAGGGGGAAGAATGATTGCTGATAGGTTTCCGTGAGCGCGTCTGCCCGACCATGTTGTGCTGGTGTCGTGATTTTCGTGTTACTCGGTTTCTATTTTAGGTTAGCTTTTCTTATGGAGTTTCTGAACATACGATGTTCTCTTACCTGCGTATTCGCCGATTAACGCAAGTGGGAGATATCGATGTCTCTCCAATGTTCGTTTAGATATTCCGCTACGAGTCGACGGTGGCAATGATGTGGCTGATCTTCGCTACACAAAAGACAGCCATCGCTTAGAACATCTTTTGGAGTCGTTTCCTCAATGCGTCGTTCACGCATCAACTCTGTGAAACGCTTTTCATAGGTCTCCCAATCTAAGTTTCCTGCTTGATACTCCCGTAATAACTCCTTCGTGGCGCCGAGGTCTGGCAGATGAACATAATCCATTCCACAAATCTTTTCGAGGAAGTACGAGAGATCGTCCTTCTTGGCGAAACCGGCGAGTTGCGACCCGTTGTTGATTCGAACGCCCAAAATCCTTTTCACACGCGATTCCAGAAGTAGGTCAAAGAAACGGCATGCCGACTTATTGGTAAATCCGGTGGTGAATAATTTCATTGGATTGCTCCGGCAGAAGGATTAGTCAGATTCTCGTCCACGAAGGCGATGCGCTTTGCCTGACGATCTACTGCATCGTTGATTAGCTCCTTCCGCGTTAGGCAAAGCTTACCCTCGGGTTGTAAAGCGAAACGACGGCGTTCAGTCTCATACTTGACAAGATTAAGGCATTACTATATGAGTTTAGCAGTTTATTAGTCGCAAGGCGAAACGACGGCGTTCAGCCTAATACTTGACAAGATTAAGGTGTTATTATATGAGTTTACTTCTTTACTAGACGCTTGAGGTGGCGTATGGCGAGCGATTATTGGGCTGAGTTAGAGTTTAATGCGAACCAAGTGTTCACGCCGGGTGCCCCAATCAGTGAGGCTGAATTATTTTCGGGTAGGATTGACCAAGTAAATAAGATAATCGACACTATTTCTCAGCGTGGTTACCATGCGGTTCTTTATGGTGAGCGTGGAGTTGGAAAGACTTCATTATCTAATGTCCTTTTAAGTTTTTTGCACAAAACTGGCGGAAGATTTCTCCTTCCACGCGTAAATTGTGACACAACTGATACATTCACAAGTCTGTGGAAAAAACAGTTTGACAACATCACCTTAACTGCGACACGTCCTGGGGTTGGATTTACCAAACAAGAAGTTAGTGTTAGACGGAAACTTGTGGAGAGCCTTCCTGAAAATTTATCTCCAGAAGATATTCGTAGAATTTTAGATGAATTTTCACACGGAATTATTCTTGTTCCAGTATTTGATGAGTTCGATCGGACAGTGAACAGTGAAATTCCCGCCGTAATGGCTGACACAATCAAAAGTCTTTCTGATTATAGTGTTAAAGCTACAATTCTTCTGATCGGTGTCGCAGATTCTGTAGACGAATTGATCAGCGAGCATCAATCCATCGAACGAGCGCTTGTCCAAGTACCGATGCCGCGTATGTCAAACACTGAAATTGCCGAAATTGTTGCAAAAGGCATGGGGCGACTACAGATGAAAATTAAAGATGATGCAAAATCAGAAATTGTTAGCCTGTCTCAGGGTTTGCCATATGTTACCCACCTGCTCGCGCTTCACGCTACAAAGGTGGCAATAAAGAGAGAAAGTAAAGAGCTTGAAAATCAAGACGTAAACGAAGGAATGGAAAGAGCCCTCGAACAATGGCAAGAATCAATCAAGATGGCGTATTATCGTGCAACCAAGAGCCAGCAACCAGGTCACATCTTCAGAGAAGTTGTTTTGGCTTGTGCATTCGCTGAGAATGACGACCTCGGATATTTCTCTGCAGCGAATGTTCGGGAACCTTTGCGAATTATCACGAATCGCTCATATGATATTCCAAATTTCGCCCGTCACCTGAAAGAATTGAGTGGTAAAGAACGTGGAGGACTTCTTTATCGAACGGGTCCAAAACGTCAGATACGCTATCGTTTTAACAGTCCACTGATGCGGCCATATATTGTCATGAGAGGATTTGCTGATAATTTGATTAATAAAAGTGATTTTGACAAATTGTTGCCCAAGCAAACCAAAATATCAATTTGAATATAAATTCCTTATATAGTTAGACAAGCGTATAATTACTTCTCCAAAAAACCACCCCGCCGTCTGATTGACCGCCCCCCGCCCCCCCCGATCACGCCGGCTCAGATTCTTCCTCGGAGGGAGCGTAGAGCCGGAAGTAGGCGAGGGCGGCGTAGGCCTTGGCCTCGACGGCGTCGCCCTCGATGGACAGCTTGAAGTGGTTGATTCCCTTATACAGGATGGACATGCCGTTTTCATCGAAAATTCGCTCGATTCCCGGGAATGCGCGCAGGCCGTCTCCCTTTTCCGGCAGACACCATTTCATCTCTTCGAGGTAGTCCACGACGGGACGCCAGGCGTTGCGCCCCGAGGTCAGCCAGTAGTCGAGGTTCGAGGGTTTTCTCGGCCTGTACATCTCGAGGCCCAGGCGCGGCCCCACGCCGTGCGCGCCGACGTCCACCGCGAGCCGGAAGACCGGCGTCACGTCGCGCATCTCCTCTAAAACGTCCATCACCTTCCGGGTGGGGCCTTCCCATTTCAGCCGCTTCAGGAGAGCCGGCATGTTGCGCCCTTTCAACCCGTCCACGATGAGGCGGATGGAGCGCGGCTCGCGCTGCGCCGCGGCGCCGATCTGATCCACCACGCCGTCCCGGGGCAAGGCGGCGAAGGCCCGTTCCACGGCGCGGCGCTCTTCCTCGTCCTCGTCCCACCCGACCGCGCTCACTATGGTGGCGGCCAGGCGGTCAGGAGTTCGCGAACCCACGAGGTTTTCATCCAGTTCGGATTGAGGCTGAAGCGCCAGGAACACGCCCGGGGGCTGTCGCTGGTTCAAAGGAATCTCCGCGATGTCGTATTCGAGCATCGACGCTCTGAACCAGCCGGCGAGAGAGGATTCGGAAGGGGAGCCCGCCCCGTTCATGCGGGCGTAGACCCGGGCGAGGGCCGCCTCGGCGGAGTCCGGTTTTGCGTCCTCGCCCAGGTGGACGTAATACTCCATGGATGGACGCCCGGGCGTAACCGAGACGAAATAATCGGCGGCGGGCGCAGGGTCTCCCAACCGGAACTCGAAGGCTGCGTAGTTCAGGGTCAGCCAACTCGGAAGTTCGCCGACGCGCTCCACCAGCCGATCCCACCACGGGTCGTCAAGCAGGGAGGATGGGAAAAAGCGGCGCAACCTTGGAAAGACGTCCCCGAAATTCTCAGACATCATCGAATCCTGTTTCTGAGCGGGATACGTACATTGGGGTCAAGACGACGATGAGCAAGTTCGGCTCTTCGGTCTCCCTTCAACGAAGTGGACCGCAGAGCCGTTCAAACCCACAAAGCGGCATCCCGAACCAATCCCCTCTCAGGGTTTTTCGGCAAACCTGTCGATCAGATTATGGAACTCTTTCGGTATATCGTATCAGGAGTTCTGGTTCAAGTTGTTCCAGGCGTTGGCGAAGTCTTGCATCGTCTGCGTTCCGGCCACGACGGCGCTCAGGTCCGCCTCGCTCAACTCGGCCGGCGGCAACACCAGGTGAAAGCTCATGATGTTGTCTTCGTGCACGCCGATCTTGAACCCATCGGGAATGGTGACCCCCAATTCCCGTTCAATGGCGGCCTTGGGGTCGGCCAGCAATTCGGAGCGGAACGCCTCGTTCTCGCTCGCCTTTCTGATAATTTCCTCGCGCACTTCCTCTACGGTTTTCACTGTTTCGAGTTCTCCAGATGATAAGCCTGCTCCAAAAGCGGGCAGTGCTTCCTCACTTTCTCCCGCCGGGGCTCCATAGCCGCCGTGTCCGGGAGAGAGTGGTTGCTTTGCCGCCCTTATGTCCAGGCAAAATAAGAAGACGTTACCCGAAAAGTATATATGGCGTGTTCGTTTCGTCAACAAAATTGTAATTGCCCGCCAAAAAAATACGCAAAAAATGCGATTTTCGCCTCAAACCCTGAACATTCGCCCATCGATGTCCTTCGCAGGCCTTTTTTCTTGAGGGACAAAAAGAGGTGTGAGAAAATCCGGTTCGGTTGCGACCACATCGAACGCAGGTTTCCGCTCCACCGAAGACCCGCTTTCCAGCCGGGAAGGATGCGAGATGAGCGCCAGGGATTCCGGCCAGCACGTGAACACCGGCGTACGCTACGAAGCCGACGAAAAACCGCCGTTCTTTCTCGCGTTCGGTCTGGGTTTGCAACTCGCCATCCTCTGCGTGGGCGGTATCGTTTTCACGCCTGCGATCGTGGTGCGGGCCGCCGGCGGAACCGAGGCCTATCTCTCGTGGGCCGTGTTCGCCGCGGTGGCGGTCTGCGGCGCGACTACGGTGCTCCAGGCGGTGCGCATCGGCCGTTTCGGCGCGGGCTACGTGCTCATCATGGGCACCTCGGGCGCCTTCATCGCGGTATGCATCGCGGCGCTCGCCCAGGGAGGACCTGCGATGCTCGCCACGCTGGTTCTCGCCTCCTCGCTGTTTCAGTTCGTGCTCTCAGAACGCCTCTCCCTGTTCAGGAGGGTGCTGACGCCGACGGTCGCGGGGACCGTCATCATGCTGATAGCGGTGACGGTGATGCCGATAGTCTTCGGCATGCTCAAGGACGTGCCGAAGGACAGCCCGCCGCTCGCCGCCCCGTTGAGCGCTCTGGCGACAGTGGCCGTCATCGTCGGCATCGCGCTCAAGGCGACGGGGGCGCTGCGCCTGTGGGCGCCGGTGGTCGGCGTGGTCGCGGGCTCGCTCATCGGAGGCTATTTCGGCATCTACGATACGGCCCGCGTCGCCGGGGCCTCGTGGATCGGCCTTCCCCACGGCGCGTGGCCGGGCCTGGATCTGAGCTTCGGGCCGGTTTTCTGGGCGCTTCTTCCCGGGTTCGTGTTCGTGACCCTGATCGGCGCCATCGAAACCGTGGGCGACGCCGCCGCCATCCAGCGCGTGTCCTGGCGGCGGCCCCGGGCGGTGGATTTTAAGGCGGTGCAGGGCGCGGTGGCCGCCGACGGGGTGGGCAACCTGCTCTCCGGCCTTTTGGCGACGGTGCCGAACACGACCTATTCGACGAGCGTGTCCGTCACCGAACTCACCGGCGTCGGCGCGCGCAGCGTCGGAGTCGCCGCCGGGCTGGTGTTCCTCTCCCTGGCGTTTCTTCCCAAGCTCGTCGCCGTGGTGCTCGCGATACCGGGTCCGGTCGCCGCGGCCTACATCACCGTATTGCTGGCGATGCTCTTCGTGGTCGGCATGCGGATGATCGTTCAGGACGGAGTCGACTACCGCAAGGGGCTGGTCGCGGGCGTCGCGTTCTGGGCGGGCGTCGGCTTTCAGAACGGAGTGATTTACCCTGAGTATTTCTCCACGTTCGCGGGCGGCCTGCTGGGTAACGGAATGACCGCCGGCGGCCTCGTCGCCATGATCATGACCCTGTTCGTCGAGCTCACCGAACCGCGGCGCAGCAGGCTCGAAGTGGCGTTCGACCTCTCGGCCTTACCGAAGATAAGGGAGTTTCTCGGCGAGTTCGCCTCGGCCGGTGGCTGGGATGCGGCGATGGCGCATCGCCTGGACGCCGCGGGTGAGGAGACGCTGCTGACGCTTCTGCGCCAGGAGGAAGCCGACGAGGGTCGCGAGCGGCGGCGTCTGCTCGTGGTGGCCCACAAAGAAGACGGCGGCGCGGTGTTGGAGTTCGTCGCCGCGGGCGGTGAGGAGAATCTCCAGGATAAAATCGCGCTGCTCGGCGAGCAGACGGCAGCCGCGCCGATCGAGAGAGAAGTCTCGCTCAGACTGCTGCGCCACCTCGCCTCCTCGGTTCGCCACCAGCAATACCACGATACGGACATCGTGACGGTTCGCGTGGAAGCCGCAGGCGCGGCGCGCGGCGGGGGGAGTTGAGAAGCCTTATCTGCTTCCCCGCACATGGTGGTCGATGCCGCGAAAGTCGTTTATGAAGGAGGTGATGCGCTTTTCATCAAAAGCGTCCAGCGTATCTATTTTGCCCCAGGCGGTGAGCGCGATTCTGTGTTTCATGGACGGGTAGGGGGCGAGGATGACGAACTTCGGGTAGCCGAGCACCAGATTTCTGAGTTTTTTCACGAGTTCGGGACAATCGCCGCAGTTATACTGAACGAGCACGCCGCCGTCTTCGAGGTTATGCACCTGGAAGCCCTTGTCGATGGGCCTTTGGTGCACGCCCCAGCGGACGATGGTCGGATAATGGGGCCCCGAGGTGGGAGGGTCCGTATTATAGGAGATGGCGGGGCTCGTGCCGACGCGGATGTGGCGGTTGCCGAGGGAGGGCGCGTCGCGCGCCTTGTTCGCGGATGCGCCCGATAAGTAATAGATGCCGAAGACGACCGCGACGATGACGCTCGCCCAGACGAGCGGGGCCGTGCTGTTGTTCTTTGAACCTATGGCCGCCGCCGGACGCGAAGCGCCGCGCCCTGTGGGACCGGGATTTTTCATTTTTCTTGATTGTTTGCGGGACAAGGCAGGGCCTTTCTCTTCAAGTGCTGTCGGCGGCGCACGCCATCCTGGCGGATGGCTACTCCAAGATACGCAAACGAGAGGGCCGGAACAACCGGCGGCGGATGAAATTTTCACGGCTTCATCTCCATTCGGCGCAGAATCGGTTCACGGGATCGGGAGGTCGGAACACTCGCGGGAGGAGAAATCGGGATGGATGAAATCCGCCGGTCGAGCGGTGTCGAGCCGGGAGCGAGCGCCGGTGAAGCCCTGGTTTCAGGGGGTTGCGGGCCGCCGCGCAGCCTCGTTCGGACACGAGGCGGAGTGAGAAATGAGTTGCGCGACGCGCGAGTCTTATATACATTGAGCGGGCGTTCGAAAATGTTTGAGCGTTGGTCGGGCAAAGTCTGAGAGTTGGGGAGACCAGGACGATGGATTCGCACAAGATACTCGTAGTCGACGACGAACCCGACCTGGAAGACCTCTTGAAGCAGCGCATGCGGAGCGAGATTCGCAGCGGACGCTATTCGTTCGTCTTCGCGCGCAACGGGGTCGAGGCGCTCGAACGCCTGAAAGAGGACGGTGAAATCGACATCGTCATTACGGACATCAACATGCCGGAGATGGACGGCCTCACGCTGCTCGAACAAATCCCGGCTTACGACCCCAAGGTCCGCTGCGTGATCGTCTCCGCCTATGGGGACATGAAGAACATCCGCACGGCGATGAACCGGGGCGCGTTCGATTTTCTCAACAAACCGATCGATTTCGAGGATCTGCGGTTGACCATCGACAAGTCCGTGAAGCATCTCGCTAATATGCGGGAGGCGTTCGAGGCGCGTGACAAGATGCTGGCTGAAGGGAGGCCGTGATGGAAGAGCCCCACAGGATACTCGTGGTGGACGACGAGCCCGATCTCGAACAACTCGTGCTCCAGCGCATGCGGCGCGAGATTCGGCGGGGCCGCTATTCGTTCGTCTTCGCGCGCAACGGGGTCGAGGCGCTCGAGCGCCTCAACGATAACGGCGGCGGCGAGCCTATCGACATGGTGCTCACCGACATCAACATGCCGGAGATGGACGGCCTCACGCTGCTCAAGCAAATCCCCTCGGTCGACCCCAATGTGCGCTCCGTGGTCGTCTCGGCCTACGGGGACATGAAGAACATCCGCACGGCGATGAACAGGGGCGCATTCGACTTCGTCACCAAGCCGATCGACTTCGAGGATTTGCGGATCACCATAGAGCGGACACTGGAGCACCTCGCCATGCTGCGCGAGGCCCTTGATGCGCGCGACAAGCTGGTCGCGCTCAGGAGCGATCTCGACCTGGCCAGCAGGATGCAGCAATCGATCCTGCCGACCCAATTTCCCGAAAGCCCTCACTACGAGATATTCGGGGGTATGGAACCCGCCCGTGACGTGGGGGGTGATTTCTTCGACGTCATCAATTTGGCCGACGACCGCATCGGAATCATGGTCGCCGACGTTTCGGGCAAGGGGGTGGCCGCCGCCCTTTTCATGATGTCGAGCCGCACGCTGCTCAACAGCGTCGCCGTCGCGCGCGCCAATCCGGGCGACGTGCTCGGCGAGGTGAATCGTCTGCTCCGGCCCGGTGACGTGCTGAGCGAGGTGAACCGCCTCCTTCAGGAGAACAACGACGCCGTGATGTTCGTCACCGTCTTCTTCGCCATTTTCGACTCCACAACCGGGGAACTCGTTTACGCCAACGGCGGGCACAATCCCCCGGTCATCCTCCATGCCGACGGCTCCTCGAGTCTGCTTGCCCAGGCTCCGGGGGTCGCTCTGGGGATCGCGCCTGAATTCGACTACGACATGTACAATGCGACTCTCGCGAGAGGTGACGCCCTCGTGCTCTACACCGACGGCGTGACGGAGGCCGAGAACGAGAAGACCGAGCAGTTCGGTCTCGATCGCCTCCGGGGGATTCTCGGGGGTTCGCCGCCGACCTCCGCCAAGGAGATCAACACGAAGGTTTTCGAGTCGGTGAAGGATTTCGCGGGCAGAGCACCCCAATTCGATGATATTACCTGCCTGACCCTTTATCGCCGCGGAGGGAGTGAATGAGCGCGAAACTTTCCTTGAAAATGGGGTTTGAAGTCGCCGACCTCCCACGCATTCAAGCCGCCATCGGGGAATTCAGCCGGGAGCAGGATTGGCCGCCCGACATCGAATTCCAGGTCGACCTCGTGCTCGAAGAATTAGTCCTCAACGTCGTGAACCACGGCAGCGGCGGCGGAGAGGGTGAAATCAAAATCGAACTCGTCTCGGACGAGAAAGCGGTGAGCATCCAGATCATCGACGACGGCCGGCCGTTCGACCCTCTCACCGACGCGCCCGAACCGGATACCGAATCGAGCATCGAAGACCGCGCCGTGGGCGGGCTCGGCATCCATCTGGTGCGGACGATGATGGACGAGGTGTCCTATCGACGGGAGGAGAACAAGAACCATATGCGCCTTGTCAAGCGGAGGAGTGAATGAGGCTCCCGCTCCGAATCCGCCGGGCGCTTTCCCTTCTTGCCGGAGTGATTATCTGTTCGGCGCCGGGGGCGCACGCGGCCGTGCCCGGGGTTTCCCCCCAGCGGATTCTTTTCGGCCAGTCCGCCGCCTTCACCGGACCCGCGAGGGCTCTGGGCGAGGAGATGCGCCTCGGCATCGAAGCCGCCTTTCGCGCGGCGAACGTGCGTGGCGGCATTCACGGGCGCCGGCTCGAAATCACCTCCCTCGACGATGCGTATGAGCCTGAAGCCGCCATCCTGAACACCCGCCGGTTGATAGAACAGAGCAAGGTCTTCGCCCTCATCGGGGCCGTCGGCACGCCCACCTCGCGCTCGGCCACCCCGGTCGCCGCGAAGGCGGGCGTCCCCTATATCGCGCCCTTCACCGGCGCCGCCTTCCTTCGCGATCCGAAGTGGAAGAACATCATCAACCTGCGCGCTTCCTACTTCCAGGAAACCGAGGAGATGGTGAACCGGCTGATCAATGACCTGGGCATCAAGAAGATAGCCGTTCTCTATCAGGACGATTCTTTTGGTCTGGCGGGCTACCGGGGCGTTCGTCGCGCCCTCGCGCGGCGCAAACTCAAACCGGCGGTCACCGGAGTCTATCCACGAAATACGACGGCGGTCAAAACGGCTCTGCTCGACATCAGGCGCGCGAACCCCGGGGCGGTGGTCCTCGTGGGAGCCTACAAGCCGGTCGCTTCCTTCATCGCCTGGGCGCGCCATATGAATTTCAATCCGGTTTTCGTGACGATCTCCTTCGTGGGCAGCAATGCGCTCGTGCGTGAACTCGGCCCCGCCGGCATTGGTATCTACGTCACCCAGGTGGTTCCATTCCCGACGACGGAGAACCTCCAGATCGCGGCGGACTACCGCCGGGATCTGGAAGCCCACAAGCCCGGTGCGGCTCCCAGCTTCGTTTCCTTCGAGGGCTACATGGCCGGCAGACTGGCCATTCGTGCTCTTGAGTTGTGCGGGCGCAAGCCCGATCGCGACTGTCTTCTCAAGGGTCTGCGCCGTGCGGCCAACATCGACCTCGGCGGATTCAAGCTCCGCTACGGCAAGGACGACAACCAGGGCTCGGACGCCGTTTTCCTCACCGTCATCGGAGAGGGCGGCCGTTACATTCCGACCGAAAAAATCCGGCGACCGGAGAAGTGATGAAAGGCGCGCTGAAAAACCTCCTGGACAAGCGTTACAAGATATCGATGCAACTCTACCTCAGCATCGGCGCCGCCGCCTCTCTCACCGTCATAGCGAGCGTGGTCGCATGGGTCTCGTTCGCTTTCGTGGGAGAGGTGCAGAACCGCGTGAACGAGGGCACCGTTCCGTTCCTGGCGAGCGCCTTCGAGACCGCCCAGAAAAGCAGCGCCCTGGTGGCCGCCGCGCCGCGCCTGGCCGCAGTCGTGAATCCCGACAATCTGGACCAGATCGCCACCGAAGTCGCCAATGACCAGGAGGCGTTCGAGACTGCGCTGGCGGCGCTGATACGACAGGGAGTAAACGAGGAAATCTCCCTGCGCATCAAGAAGCTCGGCGACGTGCTAATCGAGAACCTCAGAGCCATCAAACAATTGGTGTTGCAGCGCTTCGACCTCACCGATCAGCGCGATACGCTGCAACTCCAGCTCACATGGGTGCGCAAGGAGCTGAACAACGTCATGGTTCCCGCCATCGACGATCAGTTGTTCTACGCGATAACGGGCTATCGCAAAATCGACGAGGCTGCCGTCCCCCGCGAGAAACACTTCTCCGAAGAGGGAATCAACCTCTACCGTTACATCGCCGGTTTAAGGTCGGACGCCACCATCGCGACGCAGCTTTTCGCCACCGCCTTCAGCGTATCGGACGCCGCCCTGCTCGAACCGCTGAGCGAGCGTTTCGAGGCCACGGTGCGCGGCATCAGGCGGCGTCTTGCCGCGCTCGGGGAGGTTCCGGTGCGCACCGCTCTCGAGCCTCTCTTCGAGCAGATGATCGAACTGAGCATCGGGGAGGATGGGGGCTTCAACCTGCGCGCGGGTGAACTGGAGCTCGAGAGGAAACAGAGTGAGTTGCTCGCGTTTCACGAATCTCTGGAAGCGAAAATCCTGGCCGCCACCGAAACGCTGGTGAGCACGGCCCGCAAGAGCGCGCGGCAGGCCACCCAGGATTCCGCCCAAGCCGTCAGCACGGGCGGCAACATCCTGCTCGCGCTGAGCGCAATCAGCTTCATCGGCGCCGTACTGATCGGCTGGCTGTTCATCGGCCGGGTGCTGTCGCGCCGGCTGGGGCGGCTCTCGGACCGCATGCGCCGAATGGCCGACGGCGATCTGGAGGAGAAGGTCGACATCGGCGGGCAGGACGAAGTCGCGGAAATGGCCGCGGCGCTCGAAATCTTCCGCCGCCACGCCCTGGAGGTGCAGCGCCTGAACCTGGTGGAGAAGCTGGCCGAGGAGATCAAGGGCAAGAATGAGGAACTCGAAAGCGCGCTGGGCGATCTGGAGAAGGCGCAGGATCAGATCGTCATGCGCGAGAAACTCGCGGCGCTCGGTGAGTTGACGGCGGGCGTGGCCCACGAGATCAGGAATCCGCTGAACTTCATCAAGAACTTCTCGGAAGTCTCCGAGGAGCTGATGGAGGAATTGTTGGAAGAGTTGGAGAAGGTGGCGCAACTCGGCGGCAACGGACAGGAAAATGGGCAAGAAACGGATAAGGAGGAGAAAAAAAAGGACGAGGAAGATCCGATCGAGATCATCAACGAAATCGGAGAGGACCTCACCGGCAACCTCAAGCGCATCCGCGAACACGGGGAACGGGCCAACAACATCGTGGAGAGCATGCTCCAGATGGGCCGGGGTTCAGGCGAAGCGCAGCCGACCAATATCAATACCCTGCTCGAAGAGCACGCGCGTCTCGCCTATCACAGCGCCCGGGCGGCCGACCCGAATTTCAACCTCACGATCGATTGGGATTTGGACCCCGACATGGTGGAGTGCGAGGTCATTCCACAGGATTTGGGCCGTGTCTTCCTGAACATGGTGAGCAACGCCAGCTACGCCACGGACGAGAGACGAAAAAGTCACGCCGCCTCAGCCGCCGAAGATGCGCCGCGTTACGACCCCACCCTTCGCCTCTTCACCAGGTGCAGGCCGGACGGCATCGAGATCCGCATTCGTGACAACGGGAGCGGTATGCCGCCCGAAGTCGTCGAGAAGATATTCAACCCCTTCTTCACGACCAAGCCGACGGACAAGGGCACCGGGCTCGGCCTTTCCCTATCCAGCGACATTATTCGTCAGCATGGGGGAAGCATACGAGTGGAAACCGAGCCTGATGAGTTCACGGAAATGATCATCGAGTTGCCTCGGTGATCCGCCGCGGCTTTCCACCTAAAAAGTTCTGAAATAATTTAGAGAGAGATGAAGGATTGTTGCGGTCGCGGCAAGAACCGCGACGCGCGAATCCACAACGCGAAACGGCGAGAAGGGCGTTTTCGCTCCTTGCCTTCGGGCCGTCAGTTCGCGGTTGAGGCGAGCGCGTCCGCTTTCGAGCCGTGGATCTGGATGATGCGGTCGAAACCGGATATCTCGAAAACTTCGCGCGTCAGTTCCCCGAGCGCGTACAGGGCGAACTTCGTATTGCTTTGACTAAGCTGCTTGGCGACCAGCAGGACGGCGCGGAGGCCGGCGCTGCTGATATATGAGACACCCTCGAAATTGACGATGACGGCGCGGTCGTCGTCGCTGATGACGTTCTTAATCATGCTCTCGAATTCAGGGGCGGTAGCCCCGTCGATGCGGCCATCAACCTGCACAACCAAGGTCCCGTTTTCCTGCTCAGTCTTGATTTCCATGCTTGGCTCTGCCTCCCAACAGCGTGAGGTTTCTTTATTGACCCAATACCCCGAGGGTGTTTGAACAGATAGCAAATTCAATACACCTAGCGCAACACCTCTTCTTGCATGAACGCAAGTCTACCCCACTAATTCTCGGACAGGCAACTTAGTCATACAGGACCATTTCTTTGAAAAAAGTGCTTCTCAACATATAGAATTTCTCCGTGTTTGGCAACTCATCGCCTTATTGTTGGTTCAATGTAGTTGTGGGCGCCTTGCGCCGGATACGCCCGGTGGCCGGGGCGGGAGCGGGAATTTCGAGCGGCATCTTGACTCGATGATCTGAATTAATCATAGTTTCGGGACATACAATCGGAAAGAATGTTTTATATTCATGTGTTCGAGTTCCGAACCCGGTTGGGAATGGAGCAACGAGGGCTCCATTCACTTTTAGTGCCATCGGACCCGTTATGTGTTCCAAATTATTCTGGGACGATAGGAGGGGCTCTATGGAAGACTCAAGAAGAGAAGCGTCTGGCCCGGGAGGCGATGATCTCCGGATGGCTCCCGAAGAGATGCTCGATCTGGCGCGCAGGGCGGCGGAACTCCTGGTGGAGCGAATCGAGAAGCTGCCGGGAGAAGGGGCCTGGGATGGAGATTTCCAGCAGGAACTCGAGAAACAGTTGCTGGAGGCTCCGCCCGAGGAGGGACGGCCGGCGATGGATGTTCTCGAGCGGGCCGCGCGCGATATTCTCCCTCTCACGGGGCGCAACGATCATCCCCGCTTCTTCGGCTTCATTCCCACCTCACCCACCTGGCCCGGCGTACTGGCCGACTTCCTGGCCGCGGGCTTCAACGTCAACTCGGCCACCTGGCTCATCGCGAGCGGCCCGAGCCAGCTCGAATTGGTCGTCATCGACTGGTTCCGGCGCTGGGTCGGCTATCCCGAGGGCGCGGGCGGACTCCTGACGAGCGGAGGCTCGGCGGCCAGCCTGGATGCCTTCGTTACGGCGCGTGAAAGCGCGGGGCATCCCGATCGCGCGAGCGTCTACATGAGCGACCAGAGCCACAGCGCCCACATACGCGCGGTGCGGATCATCGGCGTCAAGCCCGAGCGCATCAGGGTGCTCCCGAGCGACGGAGATTTCCGCCTGGATATGGGAGCCCTCGCGCGCGCCGTGGCCGAAGACCGCGCGGCGGGGCTTCACCCCATCGCGGTGTGCGCCAACGCCGGAGCGGTCAGCACGGGAGCGGTCGACCCGCTCGAGGCGATGGCGGATTTCTGCGAGGCGGAAGACATCTGGCTGCACGTCGACGCCGCCTACGGCGGCTTCGCGGTCGTGACCGAGCGGGGCAAGGAACTCATGCGCGGCATGGAGCGCGCCGATTCGATTGGAATGGACGCGCACAAGTGGTTCTTTCAGCCCTACGAGGCGGGCGCCTTGCTCGTGAAGGACACGAGTATGCTTGAGCGCGCCTTCGCGGTGCGGCACGATATTCTCCAGGATACGATATGGGGCGCGAACCACCCGAACTTCTCGGATCGCGGCCTGCAACTGAGCCGCTCGTTCCGGGCCTTGAAAGTCTGGATGTCGGTGCAGACCTTCGGGATGGCCGCGTTCCGCCGAGCCGTCTCGAAGGGAATGGAGCTGGCCGAGCGTGCCGAGGAGTACGTTCGCGAGAGCCTGGTTCTGGAGATGTTGACGCCCGTCTCGCTTGGGGTGGTGTGCTTCCGGGTCAATCCGGCGGAATCAGACCCCGGCGAGGAAGCCCTGGGGGAGATCAACAAGACGATGCTCGCCTGCATCTTCTGGGACGACCGAGCCTTCTTCTCATCGACGCTTCTCAAGGGAAAGTTTGCGCTCAGGCTCTGCATCATCAATCATAATACGACCTGGGACGACGTGCGCGAAACGCTCGAGACAATAGAGCGGTTCGGCAGGGAGGCTTTGGAGAAGGAGAATGGTTAGGAGGTCTCCTCCGGACGTTTCTGCTATGACCGTTGCGGTGGATACATGCCATCAACTTACGGAGTAAGGGAGTTATCATGAAGCGAATGGTGTTGGTGATATCTTTGGTCGGTATCTTGGGGCTACTCGGTGTTTTCTGTGACGTGCGCCCCGCCGTAGCTCAGGGCCGGAAGATATCAGCCGGTGAGGTCGTGGATCGGAAAACCCTGAAGGCCTTTGTCCTCCGGGGGAAAAAGTTTCTGGAGGGGATTCGCACTCTTACCGAGACTGCAAAACTCCGTGATATCTTCAGGGCCGAGGGGGAGTGGAAGTCTGGCTCCATGTTCCTCTCTATTCTACTCAAAAGCGGCGCGGTCCTCCTCCACGGAGGTGATGCCAAAATAGAGAACAAAAACCTGATTGACGTCGAAGACGGCAAAGGAAAGAAAGTGGTGGAAGAACTCCTCGCCGCGGCTGCCAGGGGTGGCGACTTTGTCGATTATCATTGGGACGATCCCTCGGTGGAAGGGGATGCCAATCCCAAGTTGAGCTACGCCGTCGGATATGTTTCAGGCTTGTCGGGCAAAAACCTCATCCTGGTCGGTGGCTATTATCAGGATGTATCGAATGTAGTTACCAAAATCCCCAAGATGGAGCGTCCCAAGATAACGGCCAGTGAAGTGAAGAGTAAAGAAACGTTGAAGATATTCGTGCGAGAAGCGCTCCTGACTTTTCGCAAGGCCCTGCTCAGCAAAGACTACTCCAATCTCGCACACGTGAAGAATGCATTCAGGGTAGAGGGAGGGCATTGGAAGTCCGGCTCCATGTATGTCTTCGTGATAAGCGATGAGGGTTTCGTGCTTTTTCACGGGGGTACTCAATCCGAAGAGGGTAAAACCGTGCTTGGTTATAAAGACATAAATGGATTCAAATTCATTAGAGGTTTGATCGGTGCGGCGAAAGCGGGAGGCGGCTTCGTCGATTATTATTGGGACAATCCGGCTGTGAAAGGAGACGAAGCCGCCGGTTCGCCCAAACAAAGCTACGCCATAGGCTTTACCTTGCCGGACAGAGATCAACTTTTCGTGGTTGGCGCTGGTATTTACCAGAAGATAAAATGAATCGTTCTGTGACGCCGTCGCCTTTCTCGTGCCGAGCCGGTGTCGCCCTTCGCCGCTTCTCTCTCACAGGGTGCGTTTCCCCGACCACCTGAAAGCGTCTCTTGGGTCTAAGACATCACCAGAGCGGCGCGTCCGGTGACGCGGCCCTCTTTCAAGCGTTCATGTACGAGGTTGGCTTCTTCGAGCGGGTAGGTTTCGCTCACCAGCGGCCAGGCCTCGCCGCGCGCCACGAGTTCGAGCGAGTCGATGACCTCCTGCTTGGTGGCGTAGCGGCTGCCCATGATCTGCTGTTCCTCGCGAAGCAACTCCCGGGGAGAAAAGGGGAAGCGCTCTATCCGGTTGGCGCCCATGGCGAGGAAGCGGCCCCCCTTGCCCAGTCCGCGCAACCCGCCCTCGACACCCTCTGCGGTGCAGACGAAATCGACGACGACGTCCACGCCCGCCCCCCCGGTCAAATCCCGCAGCGCCTCGCCCAGGTTTTCCTGAGACGCATCCACCGTCTCGTGCGCGCCCATGTCGCGGCATTTGCCCAGTTTTTCGGCCGCGATATCGACGGCGATGACGCGCGCGCCCGCCCAGCGCGCCATCATCACCATGTGGATTCCCACGCCGCCGCCCGCGCCCACCACGGCCACGTTCTCCATCGGGCGAATTCCCGCGTGGCCGATCACCTTGTACGGCGTGGCTATGGCGTCCGAGATGACGCCGACCTCGGCGGGATGCGCCTTGTAGTCCAGCTCCTCGGGCAGGGGGATGAAATTCCGGGCGGGCAGCTTGATGTACTCGGCGTAGCCGCCGTCCATCTGGCGGCCGACCTGGCCGGCGAGATTCTCGCACAAGGTCTCGCGGTTGATGCGGCACCAGCGGCAGCGCCCGCAGGTGAAATAGTAATACGCCGTCACGGGCGCGCCTTCCCTGAGCCCCTCCACGCCCGCGCCCACTTGGGTGATCTCGCCCGTGATTTCGTGGCCTATCACGAGCGGAAAATTTCCGCCCATGCGGCCCGCCCGGGTGTGTTCAATAGTAAGGCCCGCGCCGCAGGCCAGCACGCGCGCCACGGCCTCGCCGGGTCCCGCTACGGGGATGGGCCGCTCCTCCAGTACAAAGGGCGCGCCCGGTTCCGCCAATACCATCGCTTTCATATCATCTCCTGCCGGTAGTGGGTGAAGTTTTCCGGCCAATTTAGTGCATCAAGCTCCTAAGCGGTAACGCGTGGCGCAAAAGAAAGCGCCGAAGCGCCCGGGTTTCACTCGTCGGTTCGGACCTCTTTCGCCCATTCGCGGTTGGCGGTGTACCACTCCACCAGATGCGCGAGGCCCTCTCGGAGCCTCACCCGGGGCCGCCAGCCCAGCAGCCTCTCCGCCTTCTCGATGTTCGCCCACGTGGCCTTGACGTCGGCGGGGTTGCTCTCCTCATGGCGGATGTGGGCTTTTTTCTCCACCAGGGCTTCGATGCGGGTGATCGCCTCGTTCAAGACGACGGGCTCATCCGATCCCAAGTTGATGATTTCATAAGAAACCGGCTTTAAGGCCGCAATCGTGCCCCGGGCGATGTCGTCCACATATGTGAAATCGCGCGCTTGCGTTCCGTCGCCATAGACGAGAACGGGCTTTCCCTCGGCTATCCACTGCGTGAAGCGGAAAAGGCTCATGTCGGGCCGCCCGGCCGGGCCGTAGACGGTGAAATAGCGCAGCACCGTCACGTCGATCCAGAACAGATGGTGATAGGTGTGGCAGAGCGCTTCGGCCGCTATTTTGGAAGCCGCATAGGGGGAAAGCGGCCTGTCGCTCGGGGCGTCCTCTCGAAACGGCATGGGCGCCCCCGCTCCATAGGCGCTCGAGGTGGAGGAGAGCACGAACTTCATGACGCCGAAATCCTTGCACAATTCGAGGAGGTTCAGCGCACCGGTGACGTTGGTTTCGAAATACGCCCAGGGGTTCTCGATGGATTGCCGCACCCCTGCGCGCGCGGCCAGGTTCAGCACGGCGTCGAAAGGCGGCGCGCCGCCGCTGGCGTTTTCCGCGAACAACGCGCGCAAGGAGTCGAGACGGGCGATATCCATTTGGTGAAAAACAAAGCCGGGCTGCGCTTTCAGGCGCGCGAGCCGGTAGTCTTTCAGCCGGGTGTCGTAGGCGTCGTTCATGTCGTCCAGGCCGACGACGGCGTGGCCTCCATCCATCAGAAATTCACAAACTCTCGAGGCGATGAAGCCCGCAGCGCCCGTGACGAGGTATCTGGCCAATCCGGTTTTCTCCCAATATGCCTGTTTGCGCAGGAACCGGTGCCAAGGCTATCAGGAGCGGGTGGTTCAGGCAAAACGACCGGTGCGACTGCGGGTTTTCCTCTTGTTTGGAATTACTCCCCCCTTGAGGGTCGGGCTTTCCGAGGGGAAAGTCCGTCGGCAAGACGAGGGCGAAGCCTGAGGTCGCGCCGGTGGGGGGTGAATTCCGACTGAAGAAGGAGGAATTCTTTCGAGCGAGAAGCTAGGAATTGCGTACCGATTAGTTTCTCATCCGCAGCAAACCCTCTCTCATGGGGTTGTTGAAAAAGACCCCTTTTTAGAGAGTAGAGGGGACACCCCTTTCGACTGGTAAAAGCAACCCCCCTGTCCCCCCTTGTCAGGGGGGCTTTTCTTCCACCCCCTCGTCGGGGGGCATCGCCTTTACCCCCCTGACAAGGGGGGACAGGGGGGTTGCTCCCTTGACAAAGGCTTTTTCAACAGCCCCTCATCGGTCGAGTTGACCCCCCACCGCATCAGCCTTCGCACAAAACGCTCGGCTTCTACGACATTCCCTCTTGCATTAGTCGGAAATGACCCTCAAGGGGGGAGCGATTCTGGAAGGCGGATCGCAGGGCAATCCCTGAATCGAAGATATCCGTCATTCCGGCAAAGTGGGGTTTGTGGTTGAAATTCACGCCGCGATCCGCAATGGTTGGTTTCATACTGGTATACCGTATTTTGATATGACATGGGTTGGGATTTCACATGGCGAACGTGTTGGTGACGGGAGGGGCCGGGTTCGTCGGCTCCCATGTAGCGGAGGCCTGTTTGGAAGCGGGCGATTCCGTCTGGGTGGTGGATAATCTCGCTTCCGGCGAAGCAGCGAACCTCCCCCCGGGAGTCGTATTTCAAGAGGGCGACGTGGCCGATGCGGGGTTCATGCGCCGTCTGGTGAGAGAGATTCGCCCGGCGGTCATCCACCATCTGGCGGCCCAGGCGAGCGTGACGCACAGCCTGGCCGATCCCTCACGCGACGCGCGCGTGAACGTCATGGGCACGCTCAGCGTCCTGGAAGCGGCCAGAAGCGTCGATACGCAGCCGAGAGTCGTCTACGCCGCCACGGGCGGGGCGTGCTACGGCGACCCCGAAGAAGAGATTGTGGACGAGGGCTGTCCGCTCGCCCCCGCTTCCCACTACGGGATGAGCAAGGTGACGGGCGAGCGGTATCTCACTTTCTACGGGGAGCATTTCGGGCTGCGCGCCGTATCGCTGCGCCTCGCCAACGTATACGGGCCGAGGCAGCGCGCGGACCTGGATGCGGGCGTGATATCGATTTTCGCGGAAAAACTCATCAGGGGTGAGCCCCTTACTCTCTACGGGCACGGACGCGCGGGGCGGGATTACGTCTACGTGAGAGACGTGGTCGCGGCTTTCATGACGGCGGGGAAGGGTGGTGTGGACGGCGGGGTCTATAACATCGGCACCGGCGTCGTCACCGAAGTGGAGACGCTGCTGGAAGTCCTCTGCCGTCACTTGGGTAAAAAACCCGTAAGCGTTGAGCGCGCCCCACTGCGCGCGGGCGAGGTGTTCAGAATCGGTCTCGACGCGCGCGCGTTCGAGCAAAAAACCGGCTGGCGGCCCCGCTACACACTTGATGAGGGAATCGCCGCTTTTGTGGGATCGCTCGAAAATTAAGCCGGCAGACGCCCGTAGACGCGCTCGGGCGTGACCAGCACGGCGACCGCGCCCTGATCCACCATCGCCTGGTCGTATTCTTCCCAATCGGAATGGTCCGAATCCCCGCAGGCGCGAAACACCTCGCGGAACATCACGCGCATTTGCTCTTTTTCGGTATTCTCGTAGTCGAACAGTCTGGCCTTGCCCTCCACGCTCACCCAAGTGCGCCAGTCGGGGGTGACGTAGAGCACCGTGCACTGCGGGTTCGCGCGCAGGTTCTTGAGCTTCACCGACCGGCCGCGCACGATGACGAACGCGGCGCAATCCTCATAGGCTCCGCACACGATGATGCTCGATTGCGCCGAGCCGTCCGGCCTTAAGGTTGTGACCATGCCCTTGTGGCTTTTCTCCATAAACGGCCTTGCATCTTCGAAGTTCATGAGATACCTCGCTAGGAATGAGAGAAAAGGATGTTTTCGCCATTGTAGCAAAATTTCTGGATGAACAACGCCATAAGGAGAGTTGCCGATGAGCCGTCTTGCACCGCTTGCACCGGAAAACATGCCGCCCCGTCAACGAGATGCGTATGAGGCTCTCATCGCCCACCAGCGCGGCGGCGTGCGCGGGCCTTTCGGCGTCTGGGTACGCAGCCCGGGCCTCGTCATCGCCCAGCGCGGGCTGATGAAGTTTTATTTAGAAGAAAGCGTCATCACCGAAGACATCCGCGAACTCACCATTATCATCACCACGCGCCACTGGGGGGCGACCTACGCCTACGCCGCCCACGAGGCGCAGGCTCTCGCCAGCGGTCTGACGCCCGCTCTCGTGGCCGCCGTGATGGCGCAGGAAACGCCCACCGAGGGCACCCCCCTCGAGCTTTGCGTTCACAGGTATTGCGCCGAATTGCTCGAAACTCGAAAGGTGTCCGAAGCCCTCTACCAGGAGGCGTTTTCTCTGCTCGGGGAGAAGGGCGTGGTCGACCTCACCGCCCTCGTGGGCTTTTATTCGGCCATCTCCTTGACCCTGAACGCCTTCGAGATACCGCCCGTGACGTGAGGGGGAAAGGTTTGATTTTGTGTGAGCGGAATATATGATGGTTTTACTCATTTTGCTATCTAAGCTCTTTCTTGGGTGACAAACCTAATATGAATCTCGTGAATTAGTTAGCGACAATAAAACGAAAGTATGGTATTCTTTTCCCATGGCAAAAAATATTCACGAAATACGAGATCCCATCCATGTGTTCATCAGACTGGATTCTGATGAGAGGAAAATTCTTGATTCGCCTCCCTTTCAGCGATTGCGCCATATTCACCAACTGGCCCTAACCTATCTCGTCTATCCAGGTGCAACCCACAAGAGATTCGAGCATTCGCTTGGTGTGATGGAGCTCGCCAGCAGGATTTATGATGTCGTGACGGAACCGGAAAATATTTATCAGGAATCAAAAGCTGTTAGGGATATCATTCCAAAATATAGAGAATTAGAGCATCTAAAATGGAAAAGGACGTTGAGACTTGCGGCATTGTGCCATGACCTGGGGCATCTTCCATTTTCCCATGTTTCAGAAGAATTGTTACCAGAGGGTTGGGATCATGAACGCATAACGATGAAAGTAATTTTGAGCGAGGAAATGTCGGATATCTGGAAAGAAATTGATGTGCAGCCAGAGCATGTTGCGAAATTGGCGATTGGCTCTAAGAAATCGAAAGCCTATATGGGAGTTGAGCTAGATGTGTGGGAAAGTATTTTATCGGAAATTATCACAGGAGATGTTTTCGGTGCCGACAGGATGGATTATTTATTGCGGGATTCGTATCACACGGGCGTTGCTTACGGAAAATTTGATCATTACCGTTTGATTGATACGATGAGGATATTGCCGAAAGAAGGAATGGATGATTCTCAAAAAAGAACTTATGGTTCTGAAGAACCAGTTTTGGGTGTCGAAGAAGGTGGTTTGGAATCTGCGGAAGCATTACTGCTCGCGCGGTATTTCATGTTCTCGCAAATATATTTTCATCCTGTCCGGCTCATTTATGATCAGCACTTGGCGGATTTTTTGAAATCCTGGTTGGATGGGGGAATGTTTCCGATAGATTATGAAGAACATTTGAAATATACGGATAATGAAGTAATATCCGCCATGTTATCCGCAGCCAGAAATAAATCTGATCCCGCCCATTTATATGCTGACCGTATAGTTCATCGACGACATTTCAAAAACATTTATAGGCCCACTGCTGAAGACAGGAAACTTTTAGAACCGGGCAAGAAAACATATGAGGCCGTATCCAAGGAATTTGGTAAGGAAAATGTGAAACATGTCCAAGTAACTCAGGAGAGTAGCGAAAATAACTTTCCGGTTCTCATACGAGGCGCGAGAATCACGGAAGCAACGAGCGAGAAAGAAACATTTTCAAGAGTTCCACCGGCATCTTGTGATCATGTGTTCGTTTCACCTGAGATGAGAGATCAGGCCGATGCCTGGCTGAGTGAAAATAGGGAGAGAATCCTTTCATCCGTCGAAGGGAGTTAAAAACATGGAGCGATTCGAGAGAGCTGCCGTTTTGTTGTCTTTGATTGAGAAGCTAAGAGATGGCGATAGTTGGTGTGGGGAAACGCACGTTCAGAAAGGGACTTATTTTTTGCAAGATTTACTGGAAGTCCCACTTGAGTTCGATTTTATTCTTTACAAACATGGCCCCTTTTCCTTCGACTTGAGCGATGAAATATCCTGGATGCGGGCGCATGATCTTTTGAAATTGCAGCCTCAGCAAAGGCCGTATGGACCGAAACTGGTACCCGGAGAAAATGCGGAACTCTTGAAGAAAACATACCCCAAACCAATGGAACGGTATGCCGACGAAGTGGAGAAAATCGCGAAGAAAATCGCCTATATGGGTGTGAGGGATTTGGAGAGATACGCCACGGCATACTATGTTTCTGAAAATAATAAAGAAATTGCTCCTGGTGAAATAGCAACCAAAATCGTCGAACTAAAACCCCATATCAGTCCAAGTGAGGCTGGGAAAGCCGTTGAGTTTATCTCTAAATTAAGAAGCAGTTTGTCGGATTTGTGAATTATGCCCGCTCGTTTTTTTGACCAATAAAAATCCCTTTCCCTGCAATTAAAGAAATAGCGCGCCGGATCATCCTCACTCAGGCGCGCGGCCGCTGCGCTGCGTCATGTTCCGGAGTCTTTCCTGGATTTCCCCGTTCCATGCGCCCGCCTTCATCCGCCAGACCCAGTTGCCCTGGGGTACGCCGGGGCGGTTCATGCGGGCTTCGTTGCCGAGACCCAGGACGTCCTGCGCGGGGATGATGGCGAGTGCGGCGCGTGAATTGAGCGCCGTGCGGATCATCGACCAGTGAATGTCTTCCGGTTCGCCCCCGAAGGTCCTGAGCGCCATGGCGCGCGAGATGGCGAAGCCGGCGGGCGTTTCGTTGCGGAGAATCGGGTCTGCGCCGTGGAACCAGCCGAGAGCCGTGTCGTTATCGTGCGTTCCGGTGTAGACCACCGCGTTCTCGGGGATGTTGTGGGGGAGATGGGGGTTGTCCGGGCTGCCGTCGAAGGCGAACTGCAAGACGCGCATACTCGCCAGACCGAAGCGATCCCGCAGGGCGTGGACGTCGTCGCCCACTGCGCCCAGATCCTCGGCGATGAGCGGCAGGGCGCCGAATTCCTCTTCCATGGCGCTGAAGAAGGCCTCTCCCGGCCCCTCGCGCCAGGCGCCGTCCTTGGGCGATTCCGCGTCGGCCGGGATCGCCCAGAAGCGCGCGAAGCCGATGAAGTGATCGAGGCGCAAGGCGTCGAACCGGGCGATGTTCACGGATAAGCGCATCTTCCACCATGCGAAATTCTCTTCCCGGTGCGCCGCCCAGTCATACAGGGGATTTCCCCAGTGCTGGCCCTCGTGGTTGAAGTAATCGGGCGGCGCGCCCGCGTAGGCGCTCGGGCGGCGCGATTCATCGAGTTCGAACAGATGCGTCAGCGCCCATACGTCCGCTGAATCATGGGCGACGTAGATGGGGATGTCGCCGATTAAGCCGACCCCTTTTTGCGCGGCGTAATCCTTGAGCGCGTTCCATTGGCGGTGAAAAATGAATTGCTCGAAATGCGTGTAGCGCATGTTTTCTTCGAATACGGGATCCCCGGGGTTCCTGTGTCCTGCGTCCTCGGGCCATTCCCACCAGTGGGAGTCGCCGAAAGCGCGCTTGAGCGCCCCGAACCTCGCGTAATCGGCCAGCCAGCCCGAATGCGCTTCGCAAAACTCCGTAAATTCCGCGTCGCGCCCCCCGCCATCGTTCGAGAACGCCTCGTAAGCCCTTGCAAGCAGCGATTCATGGGCTTGGAGCGCTTGTGCTGGCTCGATTTGCTCCTTTGCGGGCGGGCGGTGGGTCTCCAAATCTTTCGGAGAGAGCAGGCCTTCTTCGGCCAGCCTATCGAGCGATATCAGCAGGGGGTTTCCCGCAAACGTGGATGAGGACACGTAAGGAGAGCCCGTCTCGTCCGCAGGGCATATGGGCAGCATCTGCCACCAGCTCTGGCCGGAGGATGCGAGCAGATCGACGAACTCGAACGCCCTGGGTCCCAGGTCACCGAAGCGCGCCTCGTTCGGCAGTGAGGTGGGGTGGAGCAGGATGCCGCTCTTTCTGGCGTGAAACGGATTCGTCGGGTTCATGTTCAAGACTCATTCACTGGAGAAATTTTCCGCACCTTCGGTTCACCTTGTGCGGGCGCGGCCCCGGGTTCGCCGCCTGCATACTCATATAGCATGGCGCGCGCCGTATAATTCAAGCCCCGGAGCGGGTTGTGGGCTAGTGCCCCTCTCCCAGGGGAAGTTTCACCGCATCCCCGGTGCGCGCCGATTCCACCATGGCGATGGTCACCTCCAGGGTCTGGCGCGCTTCTTCCGCCGTGGCGAGATGGCAGGGCCGCCCCGTGGAGAGGTGATCCAGCCAACTCCTGGTCTCATCGCCGATGGGGCCGTACATGGTGTCGAGCGCCCAGTCGCCCGAAGAAGTGCTGCCGAGGAAGACCATCGGCAGGTTATGGTCGGGAACATAGGCGTGCGGATAGCCTTTTTCGGTGTAGAGGATGTTCTCCTTGTGATCCTCATCGAAGAGCATCACCCCGTCCGTACCGATGATTTCGAGGCGGATGCTCTGCCCGGCGGTGGGGTATTTCGCAGGCAGCGCGTAGCAGATGCCCAGGTTCACGGTGGCGCCGTCGGCGAAGGTGATGATCGACCAGCTCACGTCATCCACGTTCGGATAGCCCGCCTCCTTGAAGACGATGCCTCCACCCCGGCAGATGATCTCCACGGGCGGATTTCCCTCCATGAACCAGCACATCATGTCGACCCAGTAGGTGAGCACGTCAAGAATGGGCGTGGCGTCTGCCGAGCGCTTTAATATCTCGAACGCCTGCGCCCTGGTGTTGAATACCCGGCCCGTCGCGCCGATGAGTCTCCCCAGCCGGCCCTGCTGTATCTGTTCTTTTCCAAGAAAATAGCGCCGCTTGTAGCGCATGATGTAGCCCACGCGGAGGTCGGTCTCGTATTTTTCCGCTGCGCTGAGCAGCTTATCGGCGTCCTCCAGAGTCATCGCGATGGGTTTTTCCACCAGCACGGGCTTGCCGAGTTCCAGAGCCTGAAGCACCGGCTCGACGTGGGCGAACTCTGAAGTCGAGACGATGACGGCGCCGACGTCGGGATGGGAGATGACCTCCTCGTTGCTTCCCGAGGCGACTTGCGCGCCCACGCGCGCGCCGAGTGTTTTCGCGCGTTCGGGGTCGGCATCGGAGATAGCGAGAAAGCGAACGGCGGGGTGTTGCGCGGCGAGGCGGGAGCGGTGCGTGCCGATGCGTCCGGCGCCCACGACGGCGATACCTAGTTCGTTTCTATCGAAAAGCGCCAACGCGAGCCTCCTGAATGATGTTGGATGGGAACGGCGCGGGCATTCTACGCCGCGAGTTCCTCGCCTTCAATCGGGATCGAGAATCCCACAGAAGGTGCGGCGTAGTTTTTTTTTGAGTGTTTTTCGGCGTCTAGCCGGAATCAGGAGAAGCTCACCTTAAAGAAGCAGGCGGTCGTCCATGCGCGAGCGCGTCAATACCTCATGGCCGTCTTCGGTGATGAGCACCGTCTCCTCGATGCGCACGCCGCCGCCTCCGGGTACGTCCGGCACCCAGATGAGAGGCTCGATGGCGAATACCATGCCGGGTTCCAGGTCGACTTCTTCCGAGTCCGGATCGGGCTCTCCGATGTAGGGAGGTTCGTTGGGCGAGGTGCCCAACGCGTGGCCGATGCTGAGTGAAAACCAGTTTTTTCTTAAATCGTATTTCTCGCCCGTCTCCCAGATTCGATCGGCCACCTGTTTGTTCGTGAATCCGGGGCGGGTGCGCTCGAGCCCCAACTGTAGGGATTCATGGACGGCGGTATAGATTTCCTTTTGCCGTTTTGAGGGTTTTCCGCAGATCATCGTTCGGGCCACGTCGCCGAAATATCCGTTCCACTGCGCGCCGATGTCGATGAACACCATGTCGCCGCTTCGGATGATTTTATCGCTCGCGAAGCGGTAGGGCGGCGACATGTGCTCGCCCGAGGCGACGAAGGGGGAGACGAGATGCGCCATTTCCCCCCCGTAGTGGTGGAGCACCTTCATCGCGTCCGCTGCCACGTCGCACTCGCGTTTTCCCGCCCGCACGCTGTCCATGGCCTCCTCGTTCACGGCGTCGGCTATCGCGCAGGCCTCGCGAATCATATAGATTTCCTCGGGTATCTTGTGCCGGCGCACCTTGTGCATGAACGAATCGCCGTTCACGAACTCCACGTCGTCCAGATGCTTCTGGTAGGCGCTGAACTGGATGAACGTCATCAGGTCGAGGCCCACCTTCTTGCCGATGAGGCCCAACTCCTCGAACAGGGGGCGAAGGGTTTCTCGGATCATCTTGTCGACGAGGGGTTGTTCTTCCATCTTCGCCAAGTGATGGAATTTTTCTATCCAGGGCATGTCGCGCGAGACGCGGGGTATCTCCCCGCCGTTGGTCATGACGTGCGCTCTTCCCTCTCGCGGGAGGATGACGGCGTTCCTCGTTCCCTCGCGGTGGGCCAGAAAAGAAGAGCGCATGCTCGTGAGGTAGCGCACGTTCTCGACCTTCCAGAGGAAAAGGGCGTCGATATCCTCCTCGGCCATCGCTTTTTGCGCCTTGTCCACGCGCTTCTGGCGAAGCGCGCTCACGTCGACGCGCTCCTCGTAGTCGACGTTGAATTGGCCCCGTGCGAATCCCGGCATGATTTTCATCTCCTCTGGCGGGGACGCCCTTGCGGCGAGAATGGGAAACCGCGTATAGCGCCCCGAATGGTTCTCGTGAAAAAGCGAATCGTTTTTAAGGTTCTTCCACCAGTTCGATCACGACGTTATCGGGCGCTATGATGAAGGCCGTCTTCGAGCCCAGAACGCCGTCTCCGGGTTTTTTCGTGAAGACGACGCCCGCTTTCTCCAGGCGTTCGGCCACTTCGTCGATGCCTTCGACCTGAATCCCGAAATGGTGGAGGCCGCGGCCCACCTTCGCCATCGTATCGTCCTCATCGGCTCTCAAGCCGCGAATGCGAATCTCCACCTCCCCGAGCATCACGCTGATGTAGGGAGAACCCCTGTATTTTATCTCGGGTGTGAACAACTCGCCGCCAAAATGGTTGATGTAGAAATCGGCCGCCGCCTGGGGGTCCTTGGCGACATGGTGCACGTGATGGGTTCGTGAGGCCACCCTTTTTCCTCCCTTGTTCTTGATGGGCCTAGAGGCCGTCTCCGGCGGAGACGTATGCGCCGCCGGGCACGGGGTTTTCATCATCGCTTCGCGCGCCCCACTCGCCCGTGATGGCGTACATCGCGCGCACCTTCTTCATGTTGTTACCGCCGTCGCTCGAGAAGAGCATGTTGTGGGTATCTCGGAACCATTTTTCGAGAAAATTCTCGCGCTGAACGCCCACGCCCGCGTGTATCTCCATCGCCATCTTGGTGACGTCGCAGGAGATTTCGTGCGCGAAGGCGCTGGCGGAGAGCGTCATGGGCGGGTCGACGGGAATCTCGTGGCGCATGTCCTGACGCCATGCCGCGTAGTGCACATAGGCGCGCGCCGCCTGTATTTTCGTGTACATGTCGACGAGCTTGATGCCGATCGACTGGTGGTGCGCGATGGGGCGTCCGCTCTGGAGCCGGTTTTGCGCGAATTCGAGTGATTTTTCATACGCGGCGCGCGCCACGCCAATCTGGCCCGCCGCGTTGATGAGGGCGTCGCCGCGCAGATGGCGTCTGATGTAGGAGACGCCGCAGTTCTCGGGGCCTAGGCGGTATTTCGCGGGGATTATCGCGTCCTCGAAGATGATCTCCGCGTTCTGGTTCAGACGGTAGCCCATCTTGTTGTGCGCCTTGCCCATGCGGACGCCGGGCGTGTCCATCGGCACCATGAGGAGAGAAGCTCCCTGCTCGACGCCCACGTCGGGGTTCGTGCGAACGAACGTGAACATGAGCCGCGCCCAGCCCACGTTGGATATAAAATGTTTCTTTCCGTTCACGATGTAATTGTCGCCGTCGAGCACGGCGGTGGTCTGGTATCCGCCGTCCGCCCCGTTGTAGGGAATCTGGTTCTCGGAGCCCGAGGCGGGCTCGGTCGTCGCCGTGCCGATGAGGAACGTGGGGTCGCTCACGTACTCGCGCATCCAGTAGTCCGCCAGTTCCGGGTCCCCCAAAAGCTCGCTCGTGAGGATGTGGGAGATCTTCGTGGAGGAGAGCATGAACCCCGTGGCGCCCCTGTCGCCCCAGGAAATCTCCTCGCCCACGATGCAGTGCGTGAGCAAATCGTCCACGCCGCCTCCGCCGTATTCCTTGGGAATGCTCATCGTTCTCAGGCCGGTCTTGTCGAGTTTTTCGAGAAGATGGGGCATATAGGCGCACTTGAGCGGGTCTTGCTGGTGGTCCAGCTCCAGGCTGATGGGCCGGATTTCATCCCGCGCGAATTCATGCGCTATTCTTTGATACTCCTCTTGTTCATCCGTCATTCGGTAGTCGAACATGGGTCTCCTTCCTTCTAGGTATTGGGCGGGTCTACCCCGCCGCAGCCATTCGCGTCTAGTCGTCTTCCTCCAGTACCTCGGCCACTTCCACGGGCTCGCCCCGCTCCCAGGAGCGCATGGCCGCCCATACGGCGCCCAGAACGTGGAGTCCTTCGGGCCCGCCCACCTCGGGCGGGCGATTATCCCGCACGGCGCCTTCGAAATCCCTGAATTCCTCTATCAGGTAATCCTGCCTGGGGTATTCCTCGTAGGGAATTTCCTCGCGCTTCTCCCCGTCTTTTTTGAGGATTTTGATTCCCTCCCACCTGTCGTGGTAGAGGTTCGCCTCATCCCCGTAGGCGTTCATGAAATAGGTGTATCGCCCGTTCGGCGTGCGCGGGCTGATGAAGCTCGTTCCCAGCGTGCCGAGCAGGCCGGATTCGAACTCGAACCATACGACGCTCACGTCGGGAATTTCCGATTTTGTCTTTATTTTGCTGAACGCCGCAGAAGCGCGCTTTATCGGCCCGTAGAGGTACAAGAGGTTGTCCACCTGGTGGATGGCCACCTGGAGCAGCGGGCCGCCGGGGGAGCCTTCCGCATACCATTGCCAGTTGTCCGGAGTGTAGTGAAGCCCCCGGTCGTTCGAGTAGTTGGTCTCGGCCATCGCCAGGGTGCCGATGGTTCCCTCATCGAGCAGTTGCTTGAAGAGGCGATGGCCCCGGAGCCACCTCGAACTCGCGCCGACCGCCAGGGTGACGCCGGCGTCCTCACACGCGCGTATCATCTTCTTCGCATCCGGGATGGTGGCGGCGATCGGCTTGTCGACGAACACGTGTTTTCCCTGTGCGGCGGCCGCCATGGCGAGTTCCGCGTGCTTGTTGTTGGGCGCTGCGATGACCACGGCGTCCACGTCCGGGCGTTCGATGACCGCCTCGTAGCTTTCCTCCTCGCCGCATGAGAATTTTTCGCTGAACGCCCGGCGTTTTTCGGGCGTTCGCGTGAAGCACGTGGCGATTTGCATCCCGGGCGTTCTTTCGATATAGGACGACAGGGTGTTGCCCCAGCGGCCCAGCCCGACCACGCCCACTCTCAATGGATCGCTCATCTGGTTTTTCTCCTCATTCCGTAACGAACTCACAACGATTTCAAACGCGGGTCCAACACGTTTCTCAGCCAGTCACCCACCAGATTCGCCCCCAGAACCGTCACCGTAATCGCCAGGCCGGGCAGGGTGACGACCCACCAGGAGGTGTAGAGATGCACCTTCCCGTCGCTGAGCAAACCGCCCCAGGTGGGCGTGGGCGGCGGCACCCCGAGGCCCAGGAAGCTCAGGCCCGCCTCGATGATGATCATCCGCCCCAGATACAGGGACGCGATGATGATGACGGGCGCCAGGACGTTCGGGAGAATATGGCGGATGATGATGCGGAAATGGCTACTGCCGATGCTCCGCGCCGCCTGGACGAACTCCTGCTCGCGCAACGTGAGCACCTCGCCGCGCACGACGCGGGCGTAGATGACCCAGATGCGCATCGACATCACGAGTATCAGCACGACCAGACTCGGCCCCACGATGGCGATGGTCGCCAGGGCCAGCAGGATGAACGGAAAGGAGAGGACCAGATCCACGAACCGCATGAGCAGAAAATCCACCTTTCCGCCGAAGTAGCCCGCCACCAGCCCCACGAAAAGCCCGAAGCATCCCGTGAGCAAAACGGAGAAGAAGCCCACCATGAGTGAGATGCGCGCGCCGTAGATGAGCCTGCTCAGAAAATCCCGCCCCAGGTGGTCCGTACCGAGCAGGAAGATTCGCTCGCCGTCCGACCACATGGGTGGTTTGAGGTTCCTGTCCAGGAGTTGGGCATGGGGGTCCATCGGCGCGAGCAGTGGTGCGAATAGCGCCATTATCACCACGCTGAGGAGAATGATGCAGCCCAGAAGCGCTGATTTGTCCTTCCACAGGGACGTCCATATCTTCGCGCGCTTGGGGAGTTCTTCTATCTCCATCGGGTCCTGAAAGGTCAGCGCTTGTTCTCTCATTCGTATGAAATCCGCGGATCGAGATAGGCGTAGACGAGGTCCACCGTCAGATTGATGACCACGAACCCCGACGCCAGGATGAACACGGCGGACTGGACGATCGGAAAGTCGCGATTCGCGATCGCCTCCACCACCAGGCGCCCGAGCCCCGGCCAGGCGAAAACGACCTCGATGATCACGGTTCCTCCGAGGAGAATGCCCAAATCCAGCCCCATGACGGTGACGATGGGGATCGAGGAGTTCTTTAAGGCGTGCACCATGAGCACGACTTTTTCACTCAGCCCCTTCGCCCGCGCCGTCGTAATGTAGTCCTGGCGCAGCACCTCGAGCATCTGGGAGCGCATGAGCCTTGCGAGCCGGGCGAGGTGATACGTGGACGCGGCGAAAGCCGGCATGATGAAATGCTCCCAACCCCCTCGTCCGAAAGAGGGCAAGAGCCCCAGGGTCACGGAGAAGAACATGATGAACATGATCGCCAGCCAGAAATCGGGAATCGCCTGCATCAGCACCGTAATGCCCACGCAGCCTTTGTCGTAAACCGAGCCTTCCTTGAAAGCCGCCAGGCAGCCGAAGGGAACCCCGATGATGACGGCGAAAACGAAGGCGCCGACCGCCATCTCTATCGTCGCCGGGAAATGCTCCAGAACGAGGCCCATGGCCGATTCGCCGTGTTCGGTGGATTCCCCGAAATTCCCTTGCAGGGCGTTGGTGAAAAAACGCCCGTACTGCACGTGCAGCGGCTGGTCGAACCCCATGAGTTTTCTCAAGTGCTCGATGTCTTCGTAGGTCGCATCGGTGTCGAGCATCACCAGGACGGGGTCGCCCGTCATGTGAAGCAGGAGAAACACGATGATCATGACGCACTTGAGGAGGACTACCGCCTGAATCAAGCGCTTGACAACATATCCGGCCATAGAGCTACCCAGCAGCAGGAATACATCTTGTTTCGAGGGCGGCGACGCCCGCCTCACCAAGGGAGCGCGCTTTATTCAAACCACGCATTGGCGGGGAAGCGCCCCGGTTTAGAGAACGGCTCCGGCCAGAGCGAAGTTCACGCGTCCCTGGCCGGAGCTTTGTCTCTACCTGAAAAATCGAACCCTATTTGAGGCCGACTTCGGCGGCTATCAGCTTGCCATCGGCGCGTGGTTTCCAGTCGATCTTCTTGTTCGCGCCGAAGATGCGGAAAGTCTGATACAGCGGAACGATCGGCACTTTCTCGTGACGCAGAACGCGGGCGATTTCCTGGTACTTCTTCTCCCGCGCCTTGTCGTCCAGCGTGGAGCGTGCGTCGTTGATCATCGTGTCCACGGCCTTGTCGCGGAATCCGCCGTAGGCCGAACGGCTGCTGATGGCGCCTGCGAACATGTGCTCCGCGCTGAATGCCGTGTTCATGCGCGCCAGATAGTACAAGAACGGTTTTACGTTCTTCTTGTACTTGCTGAAGATTATCTTCTTCATCGCGCCCCATTCCATCACGCGGACGTTCGCCTTGATGCCGACTTGCGCCCACTGGCCCGCGATGCCCTCGAGCGCCTCTTTGCCCATCATGAAGCGTCCGCGGGGAATATACACGTCGAACGAAAATCCCTTCGCGAATCCGGCCTCGGCGAGCAGCTTCTTGGCCTTGGCGGGATCGTAGGGGTAGGGCTTGAGCTCGGGGTTGAAGCCGAAGCTCGCGGGACCCTGAATGATCGCCACCGGTTTGGCGAAGCCCATCATCACGTTCTTGGTGATGGACTCGCGGTTGATCGCGAGGTTCATTGCCCTGCGGACTCTCACGTCCATCCAGGGAGCGCCCTCTTTAATGACCATCAAGATGTAGTTGGTGCGCGGCGATTGCTTGGCGATGACGCGCGTTTTGCCGCCCGCTTTGACCCGGCCGCTCAAGCCGGGAGGCAGGTTGTCGATGACGTCCACGTCGCCCGAGATGAGCGCGGAGACGCGCGTGGTGGACTCAGGAATGAATTTCACGACGGCCGTCTTCACCCTGGGTTTTCTCCAGGCGTTGGGGTTCGCCTCATAGACGACTTCCTGCCCCTTGCGCCATTTCTTCAGCACGAACGGGCCGCTGCCCACGGGATTGCGGGAGAGGTATTTCTTGTCGTGTTTCTTGTAATACTTGGGCGGCACGATAAAGCCGTAGATCGCGAGAAACGGCGGGAGCATGGGGTCTGGCTTTTTCGTGTGAATCCGGACCGTATTCGCGTCGACCGCCTCCACGCTCGCGATGCTCTTGAAGTAGCGGTATTGCCTCGATTTCATCTTGGGGTCGAGAATCCGCTCGAAGCTGAACTTCACGGCCTCCGCGTTCAAGGGATCCCCGTTGCTGAATTTCACGCCCTTCCTGATTTTGAACTCCCACACCTTGGGGCTCACCATCTTGTAGCTCTCGGCGAGTTGGTTTGTCATGGAGCCGTCGGGAGCGCGCGCGAGCAGCGTCTCGAAGACGTTCGGGTGGTGCATCGAAATCGGCAGGGAACTGAAGGTGTGCGGATCGAACGTGGTCAAGGAGCCGGCCATGCCCAGCACCACCTTCCCCTTGGGCGCCGCCTTCACTCCCGCGGGGAGCAACAGCAACGACAGAACAACCATCCAAAGCCATAGCCTCTTCATCTCGTGTTCCTCCTTTTAAATAAGAATCAACCAAGCCATTAGAGACAAACCAATTCATCCGTACTCGTGTTCAGCGGGTCATAGCCATCGTCCGTGACCAGATAGGTTTCACCCCAGAAAATCTGGCGGTTGGGTCCCAGGTTGAACATGGGATGCGTCGTCACCACCATTCCGGGTTCAAGGTCTCCCTCGGATACCGGGGTGATCATGTAATCCGTGAGGTCCAGGCCCGTGAGGTGCACCAGCCCGTAGGGCCATACCTCGTAACCGTGTTTTTCGAAAACATCGTTCATCGCCGTGACCATGCCGACCATCGGCTTCCCCGGCCTGAGATGCTCCAAAGAGGCGTCGCGCGCCTCGCGCACCACCTGATGGGCGTCGACCAGCCATTTTTCCGCCTCACCCAGCGCCAGAACCCGCACGATCTGGTTCCAGTACCCCTGAACGCGCGGGGAAATCTCGAGCAAGACGGCGTCGCCGTTCTTGATGGGCCGATCCGTCTGAGGGATGACGTAGCCCCAGGGCGCTTCTCCTCCGTTGGCCATGCCCGCCAGGCCCATCATGTTGAAGTTCTCGGTCCCGCCCTCGGGGATGATCACCCGGTCCATTTCGGCGCGCATGTCGAGTTCCGTCACCCCTTCACGAATGAAGTCGCGGAGGTGATTCCACACCCTGTCGCCGAGTTTGGCCGCGTGGCGCGACATCGCTACTTCCTCTTCGCTTTGCACCAGACGCAGCTTCCAGACGAGGTCGCCCGCCTCCACCCATTCGCTCGCGTTCACCTGGCCCTGAATCTGCTGGTGCCAGGCCACGGGGATGATGGCGAGCGAGGAAATTCCGATTTTCGCACCCGAGGGGGCGATTTGGTTCAAATAATGGCACGCCTGCTGTGGTACGGGCGTCATGGCCTCGCAACGGGTGTCGGATATCCACCCGTTTCGCAGGGATTCGATTCGTTGGTTCTCCACCCCCACGAACAAGACGGGTTCTCCTTCGTGCGGAAAAACCAGGATTTGCTGGCCGGAGAATGAAATGAAATTACTGACGTAGGCCAGGTTCCCCGTGCGCGGTCCCTGGCGGCCGCTGTTGCCGTAGACGACGAGAACATCCAGCCCCTCACGCTCCATGGCTTCTCTTAGATTCGCATGGCGACGATCACGCTCTTTGGTCGATAGTCCCAACTTTCGTTTCCTCCGGGTTGCGGGTCGTTAAAAGATCACCTTGCCGCCCGAGACGGCCATGTTGACGCCGGTGACATAGGCGGCCTCATCGCTGCAAAAAAACACCACGGCGCCGGCGACGTCTTCCGAGCGCCCCAGGCGCTTCATCGGAATGGTGTCGATATAATTTTTCTGAAAATCATCCGAATGGAGGATGGGCCGCTCCGTTTCGGTGAGGCCGGGCGAAACCATGTTGACCGTGATGCCGTAGGGGCCCATTTCCGCGGCCAGGTTTTGCGAGAAATATAAAAGGGCGGATTTGACCGCCCCGTAGGAATTCGTGCGCGGGCGTTTCTCGCCCAGGACGGTGGAAAGAACGTTGACGATGCGGCCCCAGCCCTTTTCCCGCATGCCCGGCAACACCGCCTGACAACAATGGAAAGCGCCTTTGAGCATCACCTGGATCTGCGGCTCGTAATCCTCCTCCCAGTTCATCTCCAGGAAGGCTCTGCCCTTCACCAATCGCCGCGCGTTGTTGACGAGGATATCGACGCCTCCCATTTCCTTTTCACATTCCCCGAACATGCGCTCCACCTCGTTGAGGCGGCTTACGTCGGCCTGGACGCTAAAGGCCCTGCCGCCTTCATTGCGAATGTCTCCCACTATCCCTTGCGCCGCCGCTTCACCCGCGTGGTAATGCACGGCGACGACGGCCCCTGCGCGGGCCAATGCGAGGGCGATGGCTTTGCCGATGCCGCGCGTGGCGCCGGTGACGAGCGCTGTGTGTCCTTCGAGTTTCATGCGGAACTCATCCAACGGGTGAACGAAAAAGTATGAATCCTCAAAATCAACGAAAATAGTTTCGGCTTTTTTAAATCTAGATGCGGAAGAATCGCTCAAATTAAACCTTGAATAATGGTATTATATTTAATACCATTAAGAATCGCAAGTGTAATTTTAGGGAAGAGGCTCATTTTCAACGAAGTTGCAATATGTAAAACTTGCGCCTTGCTCAAGGCCTGAAGCCCGTCGGTTTACGAGGCCATGGGAAATGAGGAAAGAATGCGGGAACTGATTGCGGAACAACCGCTGTCGAACGAATTCATCCCCTATTACTACCAAATCGCCAATCTCTTGCGCGGTAAGATTGAAAACGGGGAATTGATTGCGGGCATAAAGCTCCCCAAGGAGTTGGACCTTTCCAAACATTTCGGCGTCAGCCGGGTCACCTTACGGCAAGCCCTCGCCATATTGGAGAAAGAAGGGCTCGTGACGCGCGAACGCCGAAAGGGCACGTTCGTCAACCGCGGGGGCGTGAAATCGAAGATGATTCAACTCACCGGTGTCGTCTGGGAAGAGAACGCCGGCGGTGAGGAGATGCGCATCATATCGATAGAGGATGTGGATGCTTCGTCTCGATTGCAGAAATTCTTCGGCTTGGACGTTGGGGAGAAGTTGACCAGGGTTCAGCGGCTGAGAATGACGGAGAAAACACCCCTTTGTTATGTGATGAATTATTTGCCCGAAAAGCTCGCGAAAGACATTCCGCACGAGGATATTCGCACCCGCAGTATGCTCCACATCCTCAAAAGTCGACTGCGTATACCGCTGGGCAAGATACAACAGACGCTCGAAGCCCGTGTCGCCGATAGTGAGGTCGCCGACCGTCTTTCCATCGGTGTCCTGGCGCCGGTTTTATACGTGGAGACCTTCGTCCACAGTAGAAACGGCGAGCCTGTCGAATTCTCCCAAATCTATTATCGCGGAGATCAGCATCGATACAGCGTGGAACTCGTGAGCGAATAGATCCTCGCATCTCCTGCTTCGCGTTTCTCTATCTTCTCGCTTGATGGGAGGTGAATGATGTCCTCAAGGAAGAGCACGATTAAAACCATCGGCTTCATCGGCTTAGGGCTCATGGGCCAGGCGTTTTCCAAAAACCTCATCGCAGATGGGCATCGCCTCGTGGGAACCGACCTGCAGGCCAGGGCGATGCGGAAATTCAAGCGCCTCGGAGGAGAGGCCCTCCAAACGCCCCGCGCCGTGGCCGAAGCCGCCGAGGTCGTGTTCATCTCCGTTCCCGACTCGAAAATATCGCTTCAGACCGCGCGTGGGAAAGACGGTTATCTGGCTTGCTCGCCGGAATTAGCGCCCGAAGTCGTGCTCGACACGACGACGTCGGACCCGGAGGATTCGAAAAAACACGCTGGGCTGTGCCGGGAGAGGGGAATTCCTTATCTGGACGCCAGCGTAAGCGGCAACAGCGACTACGTGGCGAATCGGGAAGGCTTGTTTCTCGTGGGCGGGAACAGGAAAGCCTACGAGAAGGTGGCGCCGCTTTTGGAGACGATGCTATCAGATCAGGTTTATTGCGGACCTTCCGGCTCAGGGGCCGCGATGAAAGTGGTCGTGAACTACATGACCTCCATGGGGCGCTGCGTCATCGCCGAGGGCTTGCGGCTGGGGATGCGCAGCGGATTCGGGAAGGATTTTTTGTTCGACACGCTCAAGAGAAGCCGCGCGGGCGACTCAAGCGGGTTCCATGGCCACGGCGGTATCATGGTGCGGGGCCGGTATCGCCGTCCCCGGAGCACCTTGAACGTCATCTTGAAGGACATCGGGCTTGGTCTCAGACTGGCCAGGAGACACAATGCCGTGACGCCGGTAGGCAACGCATGCGCGCCGCTGTACAGGGAAGGCGCGCGTGCAGGCAATGGAGAGTTGGACAGCGCGGCGGTTTATTTATCATATCTGGATCGAGAGAATAAAAAATAGAAGAACTCGTCCGTGCGTTCTCATCGGATGAATGGAGCGCGCCCGCGAACTGGTTGAAGCCGCTGCGCCTTTTTAACGGATGAGGGGCGAGATGCGCGGTATTTCAAGAATGGGGGTGACCGTTGCCTAGTGAAGCGCAAGATTTAGCGGATAGCGAGTCCACGCTCGTCGTGGTGGGCGATATGGAAATCGATCGCCCCGAACCAGGAGACACTTTTTCGAAGGTCGCCTCTTTTCTGGATGCGGCCGATCTGCGCTTCGGTGGCCTCGAGGCGTCGATGTCTCATCTGGGTGAACCCGCGAGCGGGAAGATCGTGATGCGCCATAGCCCGAACATGATTCGGGGATATCTCGCAGGAGGCTTCGACGTATTGGCGTTCGCCAGCAACCACTGCATGGACTACGGGGTCGAACCATTTGTCGAGACGATGGAACTTCTCGAGCGAAACGGAATCGCATACTCGGGAGCGGGCCGGAATATCCAGGAAGCGCGAACGCCCGCCGTTATGGAGCGAAAAGGAGTACGATACGGGTTTTTATCCTACGTGCTCGAATTGCCCATGGGCTGGGGGGCGGGCCCTGAGAAGCCGGGCGTCACCCCCATCCGGCAGGATGCGCTCTATGGCCCCCCTTATGTGAATGAAGAGGACATGGAGGCGATGGCCGCCGACATTGAGCGCGCGCGTCCGAGAGTCGATTTTCTTTTGGCGTCGTTCCACTGGGGCGCGAGCCAGAGCCGTACGCTCACGCTTTCCCAGCAAGCCGTTGCTCATGCGGCCATCGAATCGGGGGTGGACATCGTCGTCGGCCATCACCCCCATATCCTGCAAGGAATCGAGGTCTATCGTGGCCGGCCTGTTTTCTATGCGTTGGGCAATTTTGTGCTGGATCATGACCACCCGATGTTCATGCCCACAGTGCGCGAGTCGATTTGCCTGAAGATAAGTCTTAGGGGAGGAGCGCTCAGCCGGGTGGCTTTAGCGCCCGTGTTGATCGAAGAGGACGGAAGCCCGCGTATTCTCGCCGCGGAGGAGCCCAAATCGGCGGAAATCCTGAGCACCCTCGAATCACTCTCCAAGAAACTGGGAACGCGGCTGGAAATTTCACGAGGCGAGGGGGTGCTCTCGTTGTGAGCGGGAATCTTGCGCCTCTCGTTGGTCGGTGAGTGGAAGGACCGCTATGGAACTGAACGGGAAAATTTTCGTCATCACGGGCGCGGCCCGGGGAATCGGGGCGGACGCCGCGCGACGGTTTTCGGGCATGGGAGCGAAAGTAGCGGCCGTGGACGTGGACGAAGAGGGCCTGCGCAGGCTCGAAGCGGAATCGCCCGGCGCCATCTTTGGCGTAAAGGGGGACCTCTCTAATGAAAAGGGCGTCGAGGACGCTTTCGACGCGGTGGTCGGGAAATTCGGTGGCGTGGACGTTCTGATCAATTGCGCCGTCATTCGGGGGAACGGCCCTCTGGCGGAGGTCGAGGAGGCCACGATCGACCTGGCGCTGGCCGTGGGTCTCAAGGGCAACATCCTGTGCGCGAAGCGTGCGGCTGCCGAGATGAATAAGCGAGGCGGCGGCGCCATCGTCAACATGTCGAGTTTTTACGCGCACACGCCGGCCAAGGAGCGCGTGGTGTACGTCGCCGTAAAGGGCGGGGTGGAGGGCCTCACTCGTGCGCTGGCCGTCGAACTGGCGGATTGGAACATACGCGTGAACGCCATAGCTGCGGGTCCGGTGCTGACGAAGCTCAGGGAAACTCAAGGAGACGGCGACCCCGAGAACCTGGCGGAGCGCTACCGCAAATCGCCCATGGGCAGGTTCGGGCGGGTCGATGAAGTGCTCGACGCCATGGAGTATCTGGTGACGCCCCGCTCATCCTACATGACGGGCCAGATTCTGGTATTAGATGGCGGTTTGACGATTGTGTGATGTTTTTTAGCGGGTCATCTCACTGCCGTGAATCTGGCGGGAGGGTGGCAAAACTGGCGGGAACGCGTGGGAGTCGAACCCACCGACGAAGTGATTAGCCCCGTCCACTGGATTTGAAGTCCAGGCGGCACACCAGCACCGATGCGCTCCCATGAGAAGAATACAACGGCTGGGGATGGTTCTGAAAGCGCCTTTAGGGGTTTTCGCGGCGCGAAATGCTTTTGGGGGAGCCGCGCGGCTTGTTCTCGGGGGGCGAACGTCCTAAAAGGGAGCGAAATTCACTGCCATGAGAGGAGAAAGAAGTATGTCGCAACGTGTGGGTATCGTGGGCATGGGACTGATGGGCCAGGCGTTCATCAAGAACATGCATGAGACGGGCTTCGAGGTGCAGGGCTTCGACGTGGACTCCGCTCGCATGGATGATTTGCGCGAAAAAGGCGGCCATCCCGCCGAGACGCCCGCTGAAGCCGCCAGAGGCGTGAACTTCGTCATCACCTCTTTGCCCAACAGCGACGTTGCGCGCGAGGCCACTCTCGGGGCGGGCGGCATCGCCGAGGGGGCGAAAGAGGGTCTCTACCACCTCGATACGACGACCTCGCGTCCTGAGGATTCGGTTCGTCTCGCCGGGGATTTGAAAGAGCGGGGAATCCGATTTCTCGATTCCGCCGTGAGCGGGACGAGCACCATGGCCGTGGCGAAGGATCTGGTGGTCATCGCGGGCGGTGAGGCGGAGGATTTCGACGCCTGCCGCGCTGTTTTCGCCGGTTTCAGCCGGGCGGCGTACTATATGGGGCCGGTGGGCTCGGGCGCACGGACGAAGCTCGTCATCAACATGATCCTGGCGGGCAACCGGCTCGCCCTGGCCGAGGGGCTGATGCTCGGCACGAAGGTGGGTCTCGAGATGGACACCCTTTTGGAAGTGCTCAAAGACGGGGCGTGTTCCTCCAAAACGATGATAGACAAGGGTCCCAAGATGATTCACGCGGATTACTCGAAACAGGGCCAGGTGAAGACCTCGCTTAAGGATTCGCGCCTCATGCTGGAGCAAGGCCAACTCCACGGCTCGCCCATGCTGATGACGAACCTCTGGTCCCAGGTGGTGCAGATGGCCTATGAGCGGGGTTATGCGGAAGAGGACACCGTCGCCTTCTACGAGGTGCTGCGCGAGATGGGGGGTCTGCCTTCGAGGATCAAGCCCACCTCCTAAGGCCCGCCTTTCAGGCCAAAGCGGGCAGATGCGGGAAGTTGCGGGCAAATGCGATGCGTTTGATTTTTTTTGGCGTTTATTTGAGTCGTCTGCGCTAAGATTTGTATTGATTTACTTTTAATTTCAATATCTTACGATGATTTTACCGGCGAGCATTTTATCGAAAAACATCGTGAATTTATCGATATTTACCTGATTTTTCACTATTTTATCGAAATTCATGGCGCATCCTTTGGCGCACTTCAATCCCGATCGGGGAGAGAGGCGCAGCGCATTTCCTTTTTCCATATAGTTTGCATTCATGAGAATGCCTCCTCGCAGGAGATTCTGGCGGATTCCCTTGATGACGCGATAACGGCAAATACGGGGAGATGCGGGGGAGGGATTGTTCCCGTCGTTTTCGGATGGCTCCGGTTGAAATTCATTTTGCGAGGTGGAATAGGTACTCTTTCCCCAAAAATTTTTCTTGACGCAGCTTTCGCCGGAATATTAAAATTTGATAGTTAAAAGTTAATGTATGCTTGAATTTTAACCCGTTATCCGTTCCGGGCGAGAGGGTGCCCGTCGCGCTCGAGTCGTCGACTGGTTCCTGAATGAGGAGAAATGGACGTGCCTGATGAAAACGTGGGCGAGGAAAACACGCCTCAGCAAAACACGATTACCGGCACCTCGGGAGACGACGTTCTCCAGGCCGATGATGACGGAGACCGGATCGAAGGTGGCGGAGGGGACGACAGCATCACGGGTGGGGCCGGCTGGGACGCGCTCTACGGCGGGGTGGGCAACGATACCATCACGGGCGGCGAAGGTCAGGATTGGATAGAAGGAGGAGAGGGGAACGACGAACTCGATGGCGGTGAGGGTGCTGATTTTCTCGGGGGCGGCGCAGGTAATGACACTTTAAGAGGTGGTGCCGAGGCAGACAGCCTTGCGGGCCACGAGGGCGACGATGTTCTTTATGGCGGCGAGGGTAATGACATGCTGGAGGGTGGTGCAGGAGCCGACACCATTTCCGGCGGAACGGGCGACGATGAAATGTATGGCGACGCTGGAGCCGATACGTTCGTGTTCGCACCGGGCCACGGAAACGACGTCGTCTACGATTTCACCTCCGGAGAAGACAAGATCGAACTGAGTTTCAACAATATCTCCAGTTTCGATGACCTGACCATCACCTCCAGCGACGACGGCGTCACAATCGATCTGACCGAACACGGCGGCGGCACGATATTTCTCGAAGGGTTTACGGCGGACAATCTGGATGCCGACGATTTCATCTTCGCCACTAGTTGGGAATACGGCACAGGATCCAACGACAGGATTCTGGGTGACGCGACCGCCGAGAACATCGACGCCCTGGGGGGCGACGACACGGTTTTCGGCGGCGGCGGTGACGACAGTATCCGGGGCGGCGAGGGCAAGGATTCGCTCCTTGGCGACGCAGGCGATGACACGATCTTCGGCGACGCCGGCAACGACTGGCTCGTCGGCGGCTCAGGCGATGACGAACTCTACGGCGGCGCGGACAACGACAGGATTGTCGCCGGCTCCGGCACGGATGAACTCTTTGGCGGCGCGGGCGCCGATTCGCTGAACGGCGGGCTCGGGGACGACACGCTCACGGGCGGCGCCGATGCGGACACCTTCTATTTCAACGGCAGCTTCGGAACCGACACGATCACCGACTTCACCGACGGGGAGGACGCCATTGACCTCACGGCGATCACGGGCATTACCGGTTTTGAGGATCTGACCATAAGCGCCGATGGAACCGACGCCGTCATCGACCTGACCTCGCAAGGAGGCGGCACGATCCGGCTGGAGGGTTTCGACGTCGCGGATCTCGATGCGGACGATTTCAACTTCTACGATCCCTCCTCGGCAGAATCAGAGGTCGACGGCATTTGAGGGTGCGGCCCGGAGGGGCTTTAGAGCCGACAAAAAAACTTGACTCCCGGTGAAGCAATGTAGGTAGTGGAGGTGATTAGGGCGGGCATAGGTGATGAAAGCACGAGGCGTCGTCGAGTCAACCCCCGGCTAACTTAGCGGCTTCACGGATCGCGTGGGTCAGACGGCCTACGGTAGTCGAAGGGTTGCCGTATGGATTGCCCCCCTGTTCGTGTTTTCGTAGTTGTCTTTCGCTGCGTTCCTCAGCTTCTTCCACTCGCGTGACCATCTCGTCGCAGTCGGGCGTTTTCTCACTGTTCATGTCATATTCCGGTCGCAGTTTTTTTAATATCCTTTGCATCTCGTGTCGATCTTCGGTCCGGTCGAAATCCATCTCATGCAGAACTAACCAAAGCTCGAAACATGGGTTGGAGCGGCCGACGTGGACGCCGCGCTGTTGGCAAAATGCCACCGCTTCGTCGAAATGAGGATGTTCGTCTCTGTCGAACACGGCCCAGACCTGGTCGTTTTTCTCGAACGAGTCCTTTTTACGGCGACTGCGCCGGTCGAGTCCCAAATCTCGGGCGTGCTCAACGGCTTTTTTCGCGATGGTGTAGGGAACGCCCACGGCGGGGACTATTTCCACGGAAATTAAGGTGTCTCTGTAGGCGCGCTTCACTGCACCGAAATAGGCCGGCTCCGTATTCTTGCCTTCGCAAAACACGATAAAGCTCCGCTTCGGTTCACGCCGATAGCGGCGACGCTTTAGGTTCGGGGTTGCGCGCTTGGCGGCTTTAGTTCGACGCGCCAAGGGTCGAGCCGAGAGCCGAGATGGGGTCGTCGAAGGGAACTGCGCCGTAACGGCCCTGGAGATACCCCTTCTCGATGTTATCGCCCCTGCGGGTTCGAATGTCGATTAGCGGATAGAGTTGGGTCGCGCCGTCAGCGTCTTTTTCAGTGAACCAGACCTCATCGCGCCGCAGTAAGGACGAGTTTAGCAAATTGGTGTCGTGAGTCGTCGAGATGAGTTGCGCGCCTTTGGGATTGGTCTCCCGCGAGCAGAACAGTTTCAGAACCGCCTCGGCGGCCCGGGTGTGCAGGCTGGCGTCCAGTTCGTCGATGAACAAGGGCGCGCCTTCGTCGAGCGCGCGAAATGCAAGGTCAAGCACGATCAGTAGCCTCCTTGTTCCGGCGCTCTCACTGTCCAATTCAAGGTAGAACGGCGAGCCTCCTCGCCCACGATGGCGGAGTTCGATGGTGACATGCTTATCTTTAACTTCCGGTGTTTCAGTGCCGCTTATCTTCTTAAACAACGTGAATAACTCTCGTTGAATTCCTTGCATTTCTTCAGACAGTTCGGATTCTTTTTGTCGGTAGCCAATGACCCCAGTATCGATCTTGCCAAGGAAGTCGATCACCCGGTCATCCAGTTTATCCTCGGATATTCGCGATGAAACCGCCTCCTCGGGGACAGCGATGCTCCAGATGGCGCGGAGCGAGGAAAAATACCCGAACACTTTTGAAAGCTGTTCGTGGCCGTTTTGAGCCGCTGCGGACACGAACAGGCTGTTAGGTCTCGTCAAGCGGGCGATAACTCTGTTTTGTCCTCTCAGCCCACGCCCAAAACGAAATTCATCACCTGTGCGTTCGAACAACATCTGGCGATGGGACTTGGGAATGGTGTATAGCCATTCAGACTCGAACGCAGAGTCTGACGCCTCAAAGCCGTAGTGGTATCGTACACCGTCAATGAGAAAATCGATATCGAAACGAGTCGGCAACCGGGGGCTGTTCTCATCTAGCCTGAAAGGATGGCGGGGTACCCCTCCGTCTGGTTCCCCTTTGGTTTGAGACAGTAAAACCATGCCCCGCATGGTTGCTATCGCGTCGATGAGGTTGCTCTTGCCCGATGCATTTGCGCCGTAGATCACGACTGATGGCACAACATGTTTAGTGGGTACCGCTTCGCAGCGGATGAGTTTTTCTTCTTGTCGCTCCTTCAGCGAAGACGCCGCTAGCGACAATTCCTGGTAATCACGTATCGAGAGATGGTTGGAGACGCCAAAGCGGAGCAACATGTCGATTCTCTCCTTTTCTTGACGATGAATGCGCCAAGATAAAGCTTAATTTGCAGAAATATAACATTTTGTCAAGCAATAATGCAATATCGTTGTTTTAAGCTGTGCATTAATATTCGGTTATATCGGTCATGTACTTGTATTTTCCACACAGTGGGAGCGGAATATCGGCCATCTGGAAGTACTTTGATTGTATTTTCGATCATTCCCCCCCACCCCCCAACACCCTCGGATAGGGCTCGAAGAGAGTCTGCGCTTCCAGGTACTCTGAGCCCAGGCGCGCCGTCCAGTCTTCAAGCATTTCGAGCGGTTCGCTCAGCGGAATTTTTCCCTCCCGGTATTCTTCGAGCGTAGCGAGAAAGCGACTCTTCTCTTCCCTGCTGGTTTTCTCGGAAAAATGCCCCATTGCGTGGGTGAGGGCGTTCACGTATGAGGCGCGCGCAGGCGGATGGGAGAGGAGTCTCGTGAGCGCGCTTTCGTAAGCGGAGACGACCTCGCTGAATTCGCGCGTTTGGTGATTCGCCATGATTCTCCCCATCTCACGCATGGTCTCTTGATGGTAGGCCATGAACAGGAGTTTGTTCTCCGCGTGGTAGCGGACGAGGCGGGCGGGGCGGCCTGATTTCCCGGCTTCGCGGAAGCCGGCGAGCGCGAAGATTCTGGTGAGAAAACCCGCGCGAACTTGCCTGTAGTTCAGCCCCGTCTCATCCACGAACGCGTGCTTGCTGAACTTTTCGAGCGCAGCCTCGGCGAACACGCCCGACCCCTGGGCGATGTGGCCGGTCGAGGCGGGAGCGGGAAATATCTTGGCGTCCGTAATCGCGCAAGACGGGGATTTCGCTTTCAGGATAAAGCCGTCGACCTCTTCGAGACTCGCGAGAAACCGCCCGGAAAAGGCGTTCATCTTCTGGGTCAGGTGTTTGCGCGTGCCGGGCTGGTAGAGGGCCTTCTTTTCGTCTTCTAAATAGATTCGTATCGGGTCTCGCGGCGTGCCGAGATCTATCTCCACCTCGGGGCATACCGGCCGGAAGCGGACGTGCGGGTTGAGCCGTTCGATGAAGCGCGATGAAATTCGCTCGCCGTTGTAGCGGCATGCCTCGAACTCGAGGCACTTGCTCACCACGACGATGGGTTTTGCGAACGCTCGGCTCACTGCGCCTCTCCCCGGGCGATGGGCGTGGCGGCGGTCGGCATCGTGAATTCCGGGGCGGCTACGGCTAAGGCCGCCTATGCGTAATCATAAAAGCCCTTGCCCGTCTTTCTCCCCAGCCACTGCGCCGAGGTCATCCGGCGCAGGATGGGCGGCGCGTAGAACCTGGCCTCGCCCAGTTCGTCGGCCATCGAATCGGCGACGAAGGTCTGCACGTCCACGCCCACCAGGTCGATGAGCGTGAGCGGGCCCATGGGGTGTCCGAGTCCCATGCTGATAGCCTTGTCCATGCTCTCTCTGTCCGCGAGTCCCTCATCGAACGCATGGGCGGCGTGGTTGAGATAGGGCACCAGGAGGCGGTTCACCAGGAACCCCGGCCTGTCCTTCACGGGAATGGGCGTCTTGCCGATGCGGCGGCAGAACGCGATCCCGAACTCGGTGATCTCGGGCGCCGTCTGGATGGCCTCGACCACCTCGACGAGCCGCATGGCGTAGGGCGGGTTGAAGAAGTGAAGGCCGAGCACGCGCTCGGGGGTTTTCGTCTTGGCCGCCATGGCGGTCACCGACAGGCACGAGGTGTTCGACGCGATGATGGTGCCTTCTTTCGCGATGGCCCCAAGCTTTTCGAACAACACGAGCTTGGCGTCCAGATTCTCGACGATCACCTCGATGATGAGGTCGCAATCGGAAAGCGCGTCCAGATCGGTCGACCCGCTCAGGCGCGCGAGCGTTTCCTCTTTCCGGGCCTCATCCATCTTGCCGCGTTTTACCGCGCCGCCCAGGTTCCTGTGAATGCGGGTGAGGCCCGCTTCCAGGGCGTCCGGGTTCACCTCGACGCCGGTGACCGCAAGCCCCGCGGTGATGCAGACCTGCGCGATGCCCGAACCCATGGCGCCCAGGCCGACCACGCCCACTTTTTTCACCGCGTCAGCGATGGGTTGTCCCCGGGAGAGGTCGCGCGCATGCGCGGCGTCTTCTTCGGGTTCCGCGACGCCGAACACGCCCGCGGATTTATAGGTGTAAAACCCCTTTCCCGTCTTAGCGCCCAGATGGCCTCCGTCTATCATGCGGTCCACCAGCGGCGGGGGGATGTAGCGCGAGTCCTTTAATTGTTCGTACATCGAGAGCGAGACCGTTCGGTGAATGTCGAGCCCCTCGATGTCGAGCAGGCGCATGGGGCCCATCCTGTAGCCCAGGCCGAGCCGCACGCCCGCGTCCAGGTCCGCCGGGTTGGTGTAGCCCGATTCGATGAGGCGGATGCAGTCGTTCTGAAACGCCACGAGGAAATAGTTGAGTACGAAGCCGGGCGCATCCTTGACCGTGACGGGCGTCTGGCCGACTTCTTCCAGAAAGGCGCTTGTCGCGCTTGTGGTGTCATCGCTCGTGAGGAGGCCGGGGACGACTTCCACGAGCTTGTTGAGTGCTGCGGGCAGGCAGAAATGCGCGCCGATGGTCTTGGACGGCCGCCCCGACGCCGCCCCCATGTGGGAGATGGATAGCGTGCTCGTGTTGGACGCGATGATGGCGCGCTTGCCCAGGACGGCGTTCAGGCTCCTGAGCAGCTTGTTCTTCTCCTCGCGGTCTTCGGTGATGGCCTCGATCACCAAATCGCAATCCTCGAGCCCGGAGAGCGACCCGGCCTGACTAATCCGGCCCATCATCGCGTCTCTCTCCTCGGGGGAGGTTTTGCCCTTTTGCACGCCTGCGTCGAGGAAGGCGCGCACCCGCCCCATGCCGGATTCCATGGCCGCGGGGTTGGCCTCGAACACCACCGTCTCCTTGCCGCCCCGGGCGCATACGATAGCGATGTTCGAGCCCATCGTTCCCAAACCGACGACGCCTACCTTTTGAACCTTCATGGAATTCTCCTGTCGATTATCACCGGCGGGGACGTTCTCCCCAGCCTGGATTCTGGCTGCTTGTAGAGCGCATTTTCAGTTTGATGATTCTTCGAAGAGGGGCGGTTGCTCATCTTCAAAGTGTTCGCGCATGGGTCTCTTTGTAGGCTTCGCGCCGGATTCTTGTCAATCCGGCCTTGCAAGTTTACCGATCTGATTTATGATTTTCCCCATCATGAACATGCGGCGAGAAGAGTTGGAGAAAATCATCGAACACGCCGCTCGAAGGGGCGAACCTCTTTCGATGGAGGGAAAGGACCTCTCCTGGGCGAACTTGAGCGGGTGCGACCTCACGGACGCCAATCTGAGAGGTGCGAGTCTGGTGCGCGCGAACTTGAGCGGTGCGGATCTCTCGGGCGCGGACATGCGCGAGGCGGATCTGCGAAACGCGGATCTGGACGGGGCCATCCTCCGCGACGCGAACCTTTGTGATGCGGATGTCGCCGGCGCGAGCTTCCGGGACGCGGAGTTGACCGGCGCCGACATCGAGGGCGTGAATTTCGATGAGGCGATCATCGAGAACGCGCAGTTTCTTTGAGGACGCTCGCTGAGTTCGCTCTCGCCTACTCCTCTCCACGCTCTATGAGGGAGGCCATCTCCCGGAGGCCGATGGCCTCGACGTCTTTTGCGATGGGGTAGCGCTCCTCGCCGGAATAGACGATGAAGGCGCGCTCGGGCTTCACGTCCTCACGGGCGTGGTGGAAGCCCCTTCCGGGGCCTGCGGAGAGGCCGCGCTTGATCTCGATTGCCCAAGGGCCCCGCTTCCCCGGGAGTTCGAGCAGCAGGTCGATTTCCGCGCCCGCCAGAGTGCGGTAGAAGCTCGCCATGGTCCGGGGCGGGGCGACAGCGAGGAGGTTCTCGATGACGAAACCCTCCCAACTAGCGCCGACGACCGGGTGACCGGCGAGCGCGTCATGGTCCTCGACCCCGAGCAGGGCATGGACGATGCCGCTGTCGCGCACGTAGATTTTCGGTGATTTGACGAGGCGCTTTTTCACGTTCGCGTGGAACGGGCGCAGGCGGCGGACGAGAAGCAGGTCGACCAGCAGGTCGATGTAGCTGCTCACCGTCGGGGCGCTGACCGAAAGGCCTGCGGCCAGCTTCGATGCGTTGAGCAGCGTGCCCTGGCCGTGCGCCAGCATGGTCCAGAACCGCTCCAGCGTCTCCGCCGGGATGCGCCGGCCGAACTGCGCTACGTCGCGCTCCAGATAGGAACGGACGAAATTCCGCCGGAAGGTCATGCTGTCGGGGTCGTCGGCGGCCAGGAAGCTGTCCGGGAAACCACCGCGTACCCATAGCGACGTCATGGCCCGCGCGTCGGGCGCGGCTTCGCTTACGTCGAGCGGGTCGAGTTCGACGTATTCTATTCGCCCGGCGAGGCTCTCCCCCGATTGCCGGAGCAGGTCCAGCGAGGCCGATCCCAATATCAGGAAGCGGCCCGTCCGCTTTCCCCGCCGCCGGCCCCGGTCGATCAGTCCGCGTAGTTCCTGGAACAATTCCGGCGCGCGGTGAATCTCGTCGAGGATGACGAGGCGATCCTCGTATTCGTCGAGGTAGAGCGCGGGCTCGGCGAGCTTCTCCCGGTCCGCGCGGGATTCGAGGTCGAGATAAACCGCGTCCGCGTTTTCGGCGATGTCGAGCGCCAGCGTTGTCTTTCCGACTTGGCGAGCGCCGAGCAAGACCACGGCGGCTTGGCGTCCGAGCGCGTTCAGCACGTTTTGATTTGAGCGGCGACGTATCATTCTTGTAAACTAAAACATACATTTTTAATTTGCAAGGATAATATTATATTATTCTAGTAAATCAAAAATTTAACTTTCATTAAACAAGATAGATGAGGCGACTCAACGCTGGCTGGAAGCTCGGAATCTGCCCGGATCGGGGCGGTCAGGCTCATTTTGGAACTAAAGAAGATACAGTATCCTTGTAAATTAAAAATCAGACTTTCAATTTACAAGGATAAAGTCTGAATTCGCCCGGTGGAACGGCGCGCCGGGAGAGGAATCTCCGGCGTCAACGAGGCGCTCGCCGCCGTCCGGTGTCAATTCAGCTTTGGCAAACCGAGCGAGGAGAGAAACGCGCTGAAATGGGGTTTCCATGCTTCCGTCGACCATTCCTTGTAAAAGTACCCATGCGCTTGCTTCGGTGAGCTGCCTTGATCGGGCAGGATGATCAGCCTGGCATTGCCTCCGCTCTGGTTGTACGCATCTCGCCAGGATGTGGCCCTGACCGTTCGGGGGTCGTTTTTCGCATAAACCATCAGAACCGGCGTTTTGGATTTTCGACCGAATGTTTTGTACATTTCAACCATATTCTCGTTGAAAAAATGAGGACCCAGATAATCGCCATTTGCGCAGCCTCCTCCCAGCGCGCCGGCCGTGCTGATCACCCCCTTTAAGCCCGCCAGGTGTTCATGCGGTTTCGGGCCTTCAGTCAAGCCGAATACGGCCAGGCCTCCTCCGGATTGGCCCACCGCCAGTATTTTCCCGGTATCCACGTATTTTAGTTTTTGCCGGACTAAGGCTTCTATGACCAGCCGGATTTGTAATCCGCTACCTCTCGCCGCTTGGAGGTAATTTTGCTCATTGCACCCCCCAGAACGTTCGAATGGTTTGTGGTCGTCCCACTCGTAACCGTCGGAGTTCCCGTACCCGATTCTATTGAACGTGTATGCGGCGTAGCCGGATCGAGCGAAGACCAGCGCGGGAGAAGCCATGCGACTTTCCGGATACTTGCGCCTGCATCTTTTGCCGCATGTACCGTGCGCGAGGACGACCAGGGGAAACCTGCCCTTGCCTTCGGGACGAAACAATCTTCCTTCCAGCGAATAATCGTAACCGCCGATTCGGATTTTGGTCTTCATGCTTTTCACAACGATGTCGTATGGCGCGGCATCGACGGATGAAGCCGCCGCGACGGCCGATATCGCCGCAACAAAGACCATTTGGGACCAATATCGAAACTGATTGCAAGTTTTGGGCATGACGTTTTCTCCTCGAAGTGTGTCGCAAATTCTTTTGAGGAAACATTACCAGAATTGCCCGGTTCGAGGACCTTTCTAGTCGAACACCGTGTCGTCATAATGCGCGGAATCCACCACCGCTTCGATGACGGTCGGCCCGTCGGCGTCGAAGGCCTGGCGGAGCGCCTTTTGCAGTTCCTCGGGCGTTCGCACGCCTACCGCTGGCACGCCGAAATAATGAGCGGGCGGCGCCTGGTATTCCTCGGCCTGGAGTTCGGTTCCGTAGCGGCCGTACTCCCGCCTGTCCTGCTTGACCTGGATGAGCGAGAGCCAGCGGTCGTCCAGGACGACGATGGGGATGGCGAGACCCATTCTCTTGGCGACGGCCACCTCACCGCACGTCATCTGGAAACACCCATCTCCAATGAGGGCGACGACGGGTTTTTCGGGATGCGCGAGTTTGGCGGCGATGGCGCCCGGCAGGCCGAAGCCCATCGAGGACCACCCGTTCGTGATCAGGAAGGTGCGCGGCTCATGCACCGTCCACTGGCTGGCTATCTGGTGCGTGTGCGCGCCTACGTCGAAAGAGAGTATCCCCTCCCTGGGCGTCACCTCGCGCACCACGTCGATGGCCTCGTGGGCCGCGAAATGCGGAACCTGGGGACGTAGCGCCTTCTGGAATTTCTCCTTGTGCCGCAAGGCGGCGTCAGACGGCCATTCGTAGCTGCCGGGCGTGAAGTCGGTCATGCGCTTTAGGGAAGCATCCAGGTCGCCCACCACCTCGTGTGCGATGTCGACCGAAGAGTCCGCGTCCACCGGGTCGATGTCCACGCTTACGAGCGGCGCGTCTTTTATCCATTGTTCGTATTCCACCTCGATCACGTCGTAGCCGATTCCGAGGATCAGGTCTGCGCTTCTCAGGAACTCGCGCTGCACCTGGCGCTTTCCGCGTTCGATGCAGCCTATGGATAGCGGATGATCCTCATCTATCATCCCCTTGGCCATGGTGGTCGTGGCGAAGGGGAGCTGGTGCTTGTCGATGAAGGCGCGCAGGAGTGCGGGGTTTTCCATCCGCATGCTCGTCGAGCCCAGGACGGCGATGGGCCGTTTGGCGTTCTGGAGAAGGGATTCCAGTTTTTTGAATGCGCTCTCGGGCGCCGCCCGGTAGCGCTTTCCCTGGGGAAGCGGGGGAAGCTCCTCGGTGGCGGGCGCGAGCGATACGTCTTCGGGCAGGTCCAGATGCACCGGACCGTGCGGCTCGCTCATCGCCAGGCCCATTGCTTCTTCCAATACCGAGGCGACGCGGCCTTTTCTGAGCGGAAGACTCGCCTTGCTGATGGGCCGGTAGAGGGTGTGGTGGTCGATATACATCTGGATGCGGCGCCCGAGCTGGTGCGTATGCAGGTTGCAGGTGAGGGCGATGAGCGGGGAGCGGTCCAGATAGGCGTTGCCCACGCCGGTCGAGAGGTTGGTGGCGCCGGGACCGAGGGTGGCGATGCAAAAGCCCGGCGCGCCCGTCAGGCGGCCCATCACGTCGGCGGCGAAGCTCGCGGAGCCTTCATGCGCGGTGAGGACGAAGGTGAGGCCCCCCTTGCGCATGGCCTCGAGCATGGGCAGGACGTTTCCGCTCGGGATACCGAAGCAGTGCGTGACGCCCGCTTCCTTCATGGTTTTGACGATCAGGTCCGCGTTGTTCATGGAAAATCTCCGGATTCAGGATGAAGAATGGCGATAGATATTGATGAGGTCCTTGAGGAGCGCGGCGGCGGCGCCCCGCGGGTCGCTCTTGCCGCCCACCACGGTGACGCGATCCATCGTATCGCTCGTGTATGTGATTCCCTTCTCCGCCCCTTCCACGCCCGCCAGGGGATGATCGGGCGTAAGAAGCTGGGGCGCGACGCTGGCCGAGACGCGCCCGCTTTCGTCTCGCCTCGAGACGCCCACCAGGCGCATGATTTTGCCCTCAGCACTCGCGCTTTGCACTTCGGCCAGGGATATCCCGGCGATGCCCGTCCGCTCTACGTCCTCAGGCTTGATATCCGCTCCCATGCAGACGTTCGTGATGAGCGCGAGTTTGTTCGCCGTGTCGAAGCCCTCCACGTCGAGCGTGGGGTCGGTCTCCGCGATGCCGAGCGCCTGGGCTTCTGCAAGCGCCTCCTCATAGTTCTGGCCGCTCGTTCTCATGCGCGAGAGGATGAAGTTCGTCGTCCCGTTCAGCACGCCCTCGATGCCGAGAATCTCTGCGCCCGCGAGGCACGTTTCGGCCACGTCGATGGTCGGGAGGGCGGCTGCGGCGGCCGCCGATATTTTTAACCTCGCGTTATTCTCCCTGGCCAACCCTGTCAGTTCCCGGTAGGCGCGGATGAAGGGCCCCTTGTTCGCGCTCACCACGTGGATTCCCCTTGAAAGCGCTTCGCGTATGTGGCTCATGGCGGGCTCGCCCGTTTGGATATCCGTGGGCGTCGTCTCGATGAGAACGTCGGCGCTTGCCGAGCGTATCAGGTCGAGCCCCCGCCAGTCGGCTTCCAGATTCGGATGGCCTGCGAAACCGCCCTCGCGCTCGAAGGCATCCGCGGATTCTGCGGGGTCGAGTCCGCCGGGGCGGTGGAGGCTTCCGGTCAACTCGCCCACGCCGACGATGGATAGCTCGAGACCATAGGCGGTGCGCATGAAATTTGTTTTTTCATGGATGAGTCTCGCGAATTCACGCCCCACGCGCCCGAATCCGCATACGATCACTCTTATCTTCTCAGCCAAGCGCCATCCTTTTCGGTTGTAGATGCGGGGTCCCAAGACTGCCCGACCCTTCATGCCACGCCGGGCGGGGGGTGGTCAACTCGGGGCTTTTCCGCATAGAAGGACTCGTCTCGTTGCCGAGCGGGGAAAACTATGAGAAATCTGTTGCTCGTTCCACTACCATGATATGCGCTTTCACGATTTATGACGCGAAAGGGAGAAGGTATGCCGGATCTGGAGCTTACGGCGGCGTTTGGCGATTACGACAGGACCAACATTCTCAAAATGGGCTCCGTGCGCCCGCAGGGGGTGAATCTCAGGGTGCTCTCCCTGCCGCCCACCGAGATATTCTTCCGCATGTGCAGATACCAGGAGTTCGATTTATCCGAAATGTCGATGGGCGCGCATATGTTCCTGCTCGGGGGAGGAGAGAGTCCCTTCGTGGGGATGCCCGCCTTCCCGAGCCGCGTATTCCGGCATTCGATGGTCTACGCCAACGCGGATGCGGGCGTCGATGAGGTGGCGAATCTGAACGGCAAGCGAATCGCGATCCGCGAATGGGGGATGACGGCGGTCGTGTGGATCGTGGGCATTCTCGCTGAAGAATACGGTCTCGACGTGAGTTCGGTGGATTGGGTGGCGGCGATTGAGCCGCGCGTGCCGATACCCATGCCGCCCGGCGCGCGCATCCGCTATATGAAGCCCGGCCAGACGGTATCGAACATGTTCGAATCGGGCGAGGTGGATGGCGCCCTGATACACCAGGTGCCTGCGTGTTTCGCAACAGGCTCGCCACGCGTGAAGCGCCTGTTCCCGGACTACAAGACCGCCGAGACCGAGTATTACAAGAGAACGGGTGTCCACCCCATGATGCACTGCGTCGTGCTGCGAAAAGAAATTCAAGAACGAAACCCCTGGGCGCTCAAGGCCATTTACCAGGCCATGTGCGAGGCGCGGGAGAAGACCCTCGAATCGCTGAATGACAACGGCGCGCTATCGGCCATGATCCCGTTTCTGCCGGCGGTCATGGACGAGACGCGGGAGATCTTCGGGGATGATTTCTGGCCCTACGGGGTGGAGGCGAACCGCACGTCGCTCGAAAAGCTCCTCTCCTACGCCCACGGGCAGGGCCTTACGCCGGGCCTGCTCGCGGTGGAAGATTTATTCGGCGAGAGCGTGCTGGACACCTAGTCGAGCGTTTGGATTTTGCTTCACTGAGAAACCGCCCCATCATCCGTGAGATGGAAATCCCTATGGCGTCGGCCCCTAAAATTCTGATCGCCGCTCCTTTCCACCATCTGGAATCATCCCTCGCCTCGCGCGTGCGCCGCCTTGCCGGGGGAGACCCCCTCGCGCAAAGGCGGGTCGTCGTTATTTCGAACCGGCTGCGCGATCATGTCGAGAAAGTGCTTGCGCGCGCGGGCGGTTTCGCCGGTGTGTCGGTTCTGAGCATGCTCGACCTGGCGCGCGAGATTTCCGAACCAGAGCGCGGCCTGGCGGGGTTCACGCGGGCTCATCCGGCCCTCGCCGAGGTTCTGGCGGAGAAGGCGTTCGCGGGCGTGCAGAGAGAACTCGCCTTTTTTCGCTCTGCTTCCCAAGGATACGGGGAGAGTCTCTACGCCACACTCACCGACTTGGCCGAGGCGAATCTCTCGCCCGAGGCTTTGAGGGAACTCAGCACAAAAATCTCAGGCCCTGATGCCGCGCGTTGCCGGGACCTAGGGCTTTTGGCCGAGAGTTTCCGGCGCGAGATGAACGAGCGTGAATTTTACGACGGTTCTTCCCTTCTTCTGAGGGCGTGCGAGAAGGCGGAAGCCGAGCCGCCGCGCGTTCCCACCATCTTTTACGGCTTCGCCGAGATGAACGCGCTTCAGCGCAGGCTGGCGGCGGCGGTCTGCCGCGAGGCGCAGTCGCAAGTCCTGGCGCCCGCAGAAACAGACGCGCCTGCGTGCGCACACGCGGAGCCCCTTGTCCGCTGGTTCGAGGAGATGGGTTTTCAAAGAGAAGAAGCCGGAGCGATCGAGCCGAGGCCGCTCTCGGGTCTGGCGGGGGCGCTTTTCTCTGATGACAAAGCGGAGCCTTTGGGGGAAGACGCCCTGCGGGTCGTGGCGGCGCCCGCAAGAGGCAGGGAATCGTGGGAAGTATGCCGGGAAATGCTGCGGGCGAGAGAGGATTTTGAGGGCGATGATGAAATATGCGTCTTGATGACCGAGCGAAGCGGGTATCAGGATTTATTCGAGGAAACGTTCGAAAGCCTCGAAATTCCCTGCCGGGCCGAGGAGAAAACAGCCTTATCCGCAGCGCCTGTCGCCCGCTTGTTTCTCCTCATGCTTCGCCTGGCGATGGAGGATTACCCGCGCGACGAGGTGATGCGCTTTCTGGATGAGGGAGGCTTCACCGGCTCGCCGAGGTTCGAGGAACTAGCGCAAGAATATGGATTCGAGGAGTTCGCCGCCGATCCCGTCCTCGCCTCGAAGTGGGAGTTTTTCTCGAGAAGCCTGCCCTATCTAAGAGGCCCCGACGCCTGGCTCGCGGCGCTCGATGACGCTTTGGATGAGATGGGGAAAAAGGATGAGGAATATCCCGCCGCATATTCTCTCGGCATGGCGATGGGCGATGTTTTCGAGCTTCTGGAGAAAATTCCGGGACAGGGGCCGCCCTCTTCGTTCGTTAAATCGGCCTTGGAGGTTTTTTGGGAGACGACGAACGGTTTGGAGGGTCGGGATGAGTTGGAGAAGGCGCTCTCGTCCCTCTCGGATTTGGACGCGATTACCGGCGATATGACGCGCGATGCGTTCTGTGCGCTTTGCGAGCGATTTTTCGAGAAAACCCCCCTGCGCGGGAACGAGCCGGGCGAAGGCCATCTGGCGAGCCTCTCTTCCGTCCAGAGCGCGCGCGGGCTTTCCTTCGATGCGGTGGTGCTCTCGGGCCTGGGCGAGGGCCTGTTTCCGCCCGCGGGAACCGAAGACCCGCTAATGTCCGATTTGGTGCGCGAGAGGTTGAACGACGTCGTCAAAGAGACATTCCCGGACGGGGGGGTGGCGCTTCCGCTCAAAAAATCCAGGGAGGGCGAAGCGCGGTTTCAGTTGTGGACGATTCTTCAATCGGCCAGGAAGCGCCTCATCCTTTCCGCGACGAGCGCGGAGGATGGCGGGACGGATGAGGCGACCTCTTTTCCGAGCATGTTTCTTCACTATCTGGCGGACGCATTGGATGAAGCGAAAGACGGCGCGTGGGGGCTTTTCGCGCGCTCGCGCAGCCGCACCGCCGCCGCTGCGTTAAGCCGCGAAGATATCGCAGAGATTCCCGTTCATCTGCGCGAGTATGACCTCGCGCGAATTGTGGATCAGATTGATTGTCGAGATGCGGGCTGCCTTTCCTACATGAACGATTTTCCCGGGTTTCTCCGCAGGCGGGCCGCACTGGCCGAGAGATGGCGGCGCGAGGTTTTGACCGAGCACGACGGGATGCTCACCGCCCCTGATTTGCGGGAGAACATTCTGAAGAGAATTCATTCACCCACGCGTCCTATCGGGGTCACCGGGGTGGAGAATTTCTTCGGGTGTCCTTACCGGTTCATCAACGATCGTCTGCACCCGCGCATGGAAAAGCGTAAGGAATCACTCCCTCCTTTCGCCATGGATGGGAGGCTGAGGGGTCAGTTGACGCACCGGATTCTCGATCTGTTCCACGGCCGGCTCCAGGGGACGAACCAGGCGTTTCATGCGCTCGATGAATCGACTGCGCGCGATTCGCTCCGAGAGGCGATCAGGGAGGCGATGAGCGAGGAGGAACAAAAGGCCGAGCCACCGCCCCTGCTCGCGCTGCCCTGGGGTGTGCTTGAAGATGCGCTCTACCGGCGCTTGTGGGGGTACATCGAGCAAAAGCGTTCGGACCCCTCAGACTGGCTTCCGGTGAGCGCTGAAGAGAGATTCGGCGGGGAGGGTTCGGAGCCTTTGCGGATATCGCTGGAAGGTGGAGATATCTCTCTGAGCGGGCGGATGGACCTGCTCGAGCGAAACGAAGTGGGGGAGTACCGGGTCGTCGATTTCAAGACCGTGAGAAGGAAGGATTTGGTCCCAGCCCGGAGAAAAGTTCTGGATGGTGGCGGGAGTCTTCAGCTTCATCTCTATGCGCGGCATCTGCGCGCGCGGCCAGATGCCTTGCCGGAGGGCGCCGGGGTGAGTGGCGCATACGTCTACATCACTCAGGAGGAGGGTGTAGAAGAGCGCGTCCGCTCCTGTGAGGACATCGAAGAGAAGATGGCGGACGTGGATGCGCTTTTGGATTATTTTCTCGCCTCGGTCGGGGAGGGGCGTTTTTTCCCGACACCCACGGACGATGGGTGTAGATATTGCGATTACAAGACCCTCTGCGGACCCGACAGGGCCGAGCGCGCAGCGCGAAAAGAAGGGGCGCCGGGGATGAGCGCGCTCCAGGCATTGAGAGAGAGGGCTATATGAACGCGCAGCCTCGCGATCAAGAACAAAGAGATGAGGCTACGACCTGGACGGAAGGCCCCGTTCTGGTCGAAGCGGGCGCGGGCACGGGCAAGACGACCCTGCTCGTGGAGAGAATCCTGCATTTGATTCGTAGCGAAGGAGTACGCTTGGGTGAGATAGCCGCCATCACCTTCACGCGAAAGGCGACAGCGGAACTGAAAGATCGAATTCGCCGTGAAATTCTTTCGGCGGTTCAGGAAGAAGACGCCGGAGCCAAAGAGCGCTTACAAGATGCGCTGGAGAATATCGAGTCCGCACGCATCTCCACGATCCACAGCTTCGCCCTGAATATCTTGCGGGGATTTTCCGTGGAAGCGGGACTTCGGCCCGAGGTGGGGGACGTGGATGAAACAGAGTACGAGGCGAGGCGCGATGCGGCCTGGCGCGACTGGTTGATGGAAGAACTGAACGGCAATGACAGGCGATTGCGCGATTTCCTTGACCTTGGTTTTACCGTCTCCGATTTGGAGAAAATTCGCGACGCCCTGCTCGACATGCCTGAACTCAGAGAACATTTCCCCCGCTTGAACGTCGCTTCTCTCGATGAAATCCGTGCATCTATCACAGAGACGTTTGCCGGCTGGGTGGACTTTGGGAAGCGCCATTGCAGCGATGAATCAGACAAGGCGTTTTTGGAACTCGAAAAAGCCGAAAACTGGCTGGAGAGCCTCTTGGGATTATCGAAAACAGTGTTGCTCCGTGAACTCTGGAATCCAAGCGTCAGGATGAAAAAAAATGTGGGTTCCCCGAGAAAGTGGGGCGATTCTGCAGATGAGGGGAGAGAAAACCTCAAGCTCTTTCGCGCGGGGTATGATCGGTTTCTACAAGATAGCGCCGCGATAATAGCCCACGAGATGCTCGCGGGCCTTGTCTCCATCGTCCGGGGCTTCGTCGAGTCTTTCGAGCGGGAAATGCGCGAAGCGGGCGTTTTGTCGTATCAGGATATTCTCTTTTTGGCGGCGAAGCTCGTCCGGGAGAACCCCGGGGCGCGCAGGAGGATTCGCGAGAGCATAAAACATTTCCTGATCGATGAGTTTCAGGATACCGACCCTTTGCAAGTGGAATTGATATTTCTGCTCGCAGGAGAGACGGACGCCCGCGATTGGCGCGAAGCGCGGATGGGCAACGCCAGACTTTTTCTGGTGGGCGATCCCAAACAATCCATCTACCGCTTCCGCCGGGCGGACATCGCCATTTATCATGAAGTGAAGGAGAGGATTCGCGCCCTCCCGAGTGGCCGCGTGCTGCATATCAAAGAAAACTTCCGCAGCACCCCCGGCGTGGTCGATTTCGTGAACGAGGCGTTTTCGCGGGTCATCCGTCCTGAAGCAGGGGTTCAGCCTCCATATGTCGAACTGATGGCGCATCGCGAATCATCAAACCCGGGCGTTTTCCTCATCCAGAAGCAAGAAAATGGGGATGGGCCCGAGGATGGTGGCAGGATGAAAGAGGAGGAGAGGCGAAAAAACGAGGCTGCCTGTCTCGCCGCCGCGATTCGAGAGTTGGTGGAGGAGAGGAAATTAGAGATCGGCGAGGGTGACGCGCGCCGCCCGGTCAATTACGGGGACATCGCCGTCCTCTTCCGCGTTCGCACGGGCTATCGCCAGTTCGAGGATGCGTTTCGCGGTGCGGATGTTTCTTTCGTCTCGGATGGCGGACACGGGTTTTACGATAAATTCGAGGTCGGTGCGGCCATTTCGGTATTATCCGCGGTCGTGCGTCCGGGCGAATCGCTGGCGCTGGCCGCCGCCTTGCGCTCTCCCTTGTATGGTTTCTCGGATGTGGATATCGCCCGCTACTTCCTGAAAACACGTGAACCGCCGGGGGAGTTGAAAGAGGCGGTTCGGGAGATGCATCTGCTGCACAATGGAAAGAAAGATTTGAGCGCTCGCTCGCTTTTGGAGGAGATATACCGTCGCACGCAGGCGTTCGAGTTGTTCCTGGCGTCCTCAGGAGGAGAGCAGCGCGTCGCCAATCTGCTCAAGCTCCTGGACATGGCGCATGAATTCGCCGGGAACGGGAAACGGGGCGTAGATGCGTTCGCAGCAAACCTGGAGGCGCAATACGACCTGGGGCGCGAAGCCAAAGAGCCTGAGGCGTTTCTGGATACCCATGAGGGCCGGGCAGTTCGGTTCATGACTATCCATCAGGCCAAGGGGCTGGAATTTCCGGTGGTTGCCTTGGCCGACCTGGAGGGGCGACCCGATAAGAGCACGGAGGCGTGGATCGCGAATTACGAAAAAGGAAACGAAGTAGTCGATTTACATCTAGGCTCAAGTACCCGTTGGCTGAATTCAGCGGGATATGCGGATGCGCTGGAGCGGGAAAAACAATTCCGGGAAGCCGAAATAAAGCGTCTTTGGTATGTGGGCGCGACAAGGGCGCAGGACTATCTGCTCTGGCCGGAATCGGGTTTTCGCTTCCTTATGAAAAGTGCGGGCCTGAAAGAGGAAGAAGTAGACGATGTGATTCAAGGAGCGCCCGCATCTCCCCTCGAAGTTTCGCCGGGGGAGTCGAAACCTCTCGAATCCATCCTCCGTGTGCCCGATGGTGTTTTCCGCCAGGTGAGCGGGGGTTCGGTGAGCCTTGCCAATCAGCGCGTCGCTTTGGATGAGAAATTGAAGCGGTTAAAGAAACCGATCGAAGTGTTGAAGCCCTTGGCTCCCAGTGGGCTCGCCAAAGGGTTTGACGAAGCGGAGCCTGCGACTTCATGGGCGCTTTTCGTTGAGGATGAATCTCAAGACCTAGAGATTCATGCGGGGGGCGTGGCGTTCGGGCGGTTGGTTCATGTGATTCTCGCAAAATTGGAGCCGCCGGAGCCTGAGTGTCTGGAGGGTTTGAGAGAGGAAAGCATCGCTTACGCCCGCACGCTCGGTTTGGGCGATGACGACACCGCACTCGCCACGGAATTGATTCGAAACTCGATGAGTGGGGGTGTACTGGCGCGTGCGGCGGCCGCCTCGAGGCGTTGGCGGGAACTCGCCTTCATGTTCGAGTTGGACGGCAGGATGATTCGGGGATTCATCGATTTAGTGTTCGAAGAAGAGGGGAAACTGACGCTCGTGGATTTCAAGACCGATAAGATCGCGGCGAACGAAGCGGACCAAAAGGCATTGTTTTATGCGAACCAGGGTGGCGCTTACGTCATGGGGCTCGAGGCGGCGACGGGTCTTGAAGTCCATGAGTTGGTGTTTTCTTTTTTGCGTCCGGGCGTCGACGTTTCCTGCCCCGTCGATGATGTGTTAAGAGAACGCGTATGCGAGGCCGTGGCGGAAGCGGAGTAGGGGTTTTCACAAAGACTTCATCCGATTCAGAATGAAATGAATAGAGGGGGAGGTGCCGTGAAGGTCGAATCCATCGAGATATTCCGCGTCGACATGCCGATGCGGGACTTTTTCAAGAACGCGAACCACAATCACAACGTCCAGCCGGCGATCGTCGTTCGTGTAACCTCGGACGACGGCTTCTCGGGCATAGGCGACGTCGAGCCCGTGGCGGGATATTCAGGTCTGGGGAGCGATGAGATTGCAGACGCGATGGAGCAAAAGCTCGCGCCCGCTCTCATCGGCGCGAACCCCAGGGCGTCGCGTGAACTCACAAAGAAGATGGATGAGGCCTGCGACGGCTTCGATGGCGGAAAGGGAGCCTTGTCGCTCGCCCTGGCCGACCTTCATGCGAAATACCTGGGCATCCCCCTGTATGAACTACTTGGCGGCGCGGTGAAGGACGAGGTGCGCTTCAACGCCTGGATCGGCATCAAGGCGCCCGATGAGGCGGCGCGCGAGGCACGGGGCTTTTATGAGCGCGGCTGGAGAGCTTGTAAGGTGAAGGCGGGTGGAGACGTGGCGTCAGATGCGGCGCGGGTGCTGGCCGTGCGGGAATCGACGGGGGATGATTTCGAGATACGAATCGACGCGAATGAATCCTACGGGAGCGTGGAGGACGCCGTTGCGCTCGCGCGGGAAGTGGAAGGAGCCGACATCCAGCATTTCGAACAGCCCGTTCCCAGGCACGACATCGAGGGACTCGCCCGTGTGCGCCGCTCCATCAACATCCCCGTCATGGCGGATGAATGCATATTCGGGCCCAAGAGTCTGCTCGAAATCATCCGGGCCGAAGCCGCCGATACCGTCAAGGTCAAGATCATGAAGCAAGGCGGCCCCCTTCGCGTCCGCGACATGGTCGGTACGGCGGAGGCCGCCGGCATGAAACTGGTCATCGGTCACGGGTTCGGGTTGTCGCCCTACACGCTGGGCGAGATTCACGTGGCGGCGACTTCGAATGCCTTTCTGGCGGCAATAGAGTCCGTCGGTCCCGAGAAGATGCTGGACGACGTCGTCGATTTTCCCGTCGACATGGACTCGGGGCGGTATGCGATTTCCGATGCGCCCGGCTTGGGCGTCGCCCTCGATGAGAATAAACTCGAGAAATACATGACACGGCAGGCGGTGAAGGTATAAAGCTCGGGGGTATCAGCTTCTCCGGTTTCGAGTTTCAGGCATTTTTTATATTTTCGAGCAGGTAATTCTGGTGTCATTTCCATTTCAGGAAGCGCTAACACTGGCCGATCATCTCCTGGCGGCGGGGTTTTCGTTCTTCTTCGCCCTTGCGAGTGCGTGCGTCTGCGGCGGTTCGGTTTTCACCCTTGTCGCGAAGTTTCATGGTTCAGAAAGCATGGACCCGAGATGGGACGAACTCGCCCTGCGGTGCGCGAAGACGACGCGCGCCCTGGCGGGTTGGGTGGCCTGTCCTCTGGGCCTTGGCCTTTGGGTCGTCACGATGGCCCAACGACCCCGGATGATGGAGCAACTCCATTCGATTTTCATAACACCCGCCCTTTTGGGCTTGTTGCTTTTTTTATCGGGTTTTTGTTTTTTGGGTCGATACATCGCCCTATGGGGAAGAGGAAGCCATGAAAGCAGGCTTCATTTTGTATGGGGCCTCTTGTCTGTAATCGGCTTTTGGTGTGCAGCCGCCGTCCTGGTTTCGGTCTGCGCCTTCTCAATACACACGGGCGGGTGGGTAGCGGAACCCGGGTTGTCGAATGCTTTCTGGAATCCCACCTTCCCCTCCGTATTCGTGACGTGGGCGGCTATTTCGGTATTGGCCTTCGGTGCTTTCGGTTTGCTCTACGCCGCGACCCGAAAGGACGGTCCGTGGCGCGTCGCCCTGGTGCATGAATTAGGCAAGTGGATGGTGGCGGGAGCCGTCATCGGCGTTCCCGGATGGATATGGTGGGGAATCCGCCTTCCGGGAGGGACGAATCAGCAATGGGTGTTCTGGCTGATGGCAGTCGCGGTGGCGGCGCAGGCGGCTATGGGAGGCATCGCCTATAGATGGGGCGTTCGCGACCCCGAAAGACGGCATCGATGGCATGCGGGTGCGGCTTCGGTTCTGGTCGTTCTCCTGATGGTGGCGTGTGGGTGGGTTTATGTGGAGGCGAAGGGAAATTTCCAGATTCAACAATATATGTATCGCAATGGAATGATCATCGAGGAGGCGGAGATCTCGAATCGAGCGGGCCTGTGGAATTTCGTGAACCTCGGCGAGCCTCTGCCCGCGCAGGAGGAACTCGGCGCGTTCAGCTTCCGCGCTCAATGCATGGCCTGCCACGAGAATTGGGTGAAATCCGAGGATCCGTCTCGAACCCCCCGATTCAGGTTCGAGGGAGATGCCCTTCGGTTTCTTGGAGAAATAGGCTCCAAACATCCCCCGTATCCCCTTTTTGCGGGAACGCCCGAAGAGCGGCGCGCCCTGGCGGCGTATCTTGAGGCGATGATCGCGAAATCAGGCCGAACTTTAGCATCACGCCCCGAGCCTCCGCCCGCCACACAGAAACCGGCGGTTCGCCCGGCGATGGTTCCGAAAACCTCTACCCGGGGTGTGGAAAAGCGCGCAGAGGTTCCAAAGTCGAATATGCGCCAGGTGCAGAAAGAAACCGCGCCCGAGATAAAAAAAGAAATCCAGGCTGCGGCGAAAGCGCAAGGTACGCCCGAGGTGAAAGAAAAGAGCGGGACTACCATTTCTCCGGACCTCTCGAAAGCCGCACAAAGCGTGAAAAAATCACAAGAACAGGAACAGGCGGGCTCCGCCGTTTCTTCCACTCGGTCGAGGGACATCAGCATCCAGGACGCAAAAATCTCGAAAAAAGAGGGAGCCGTCTCCATCGCCCCTTCCGGCCCGCCGGGCGCCACGCAAGGCGCGAAAAAACCGGAAGAGAAGAGCGGCGTTTTACCCGTTTCTCCGAGTCAGCCGGATGATGGGCAAGATGCCAAAGGCGCACAGGACGCCAAAAAGCCGCCAGAGGAGGATAGCGGCGTCACCGCTTCTCCCGCTCCCTCGAACGCCGCGCAGGATGCCGACTCCAAGAAATCGCAGGATATAAAAAAATCGGATGAGGGGAGGAAGGCCTCTACTGCGCCTTCTGGCGCACGGGATGATAGGCAAGACGCCGGGAGTTTACAGGACATCGGAATATCGGAAAAACCGGAAAGCGCCGCCTCATCCCCTGCTCCCTCGATCGACGCGAAAAACAATAAAAGCCCGGATGACGGGGAAAGCGTTTCCGCCGCTCCTTCCAGTCCGCCGAGCGACCCGCAAGACGCGAAAAAACCGGAAGAGAAGAATTCGTCATGAACATGATGATCGCAGAATCGAGCGAGTGGCTCATCGTACTGCTCGGCTCCGCGTTGTGGCTGTGCGCCGGCGTGAGCGTTTCGGTGCCGTGGTTTTCGGCGCATCTCGCGTTCTGGGGGTGGTGGGAGAACGACGATGACGACATCGAATTCGCATGTCGCCTCTCGGGCCTGTGCCTGGCTTATTTCGTTCCCGTATTCTTCATCGGGGCGGCGCTCACCTTGCTTGCGTCCACGATGCAGCCGGCCGTTTTTTTTACTACCGTGATCGCGCTGATACGCCCATTGGGTGTGTTGTTGCTCTTGCTGTTCGTCTTCGCCGTTCTCGCCTTTGCTCATTCGAAGCATACGAGACAGGGCTCGAAATTCGGATTCGCGCACCTGATGATGATTCCACCGGGCGTCTTGATGGTATTATGCGCAGGATTGGTTTGGGTGTTCACGCTTTCTTGTGTGAATCCAAATCTCCTCGGTTTGGAAGAGGGGTGGAGTTGGCGCTTTTTGGCCCGTTCCTCTTTTTGGTGGGCCATGGCGCATTTTTATCTCTCGGCGTTCTCGGTCGGCGGCCTCGTCCTCATGTTTCTGGGGGGAAAGGCTTTTAGATGGGAGAGTTCTGTTTCCGCGTCGAACGGAGCGCGGTGGGTTCGGCTCGGAGCCAAGTTCTCCTTGTGTTTTCTGATGATTCAGGCAGGTGTCGCGGGAGGCTGGTTTTTGTTCCAGGGGTCTGATTTCATGGCAGGCATGCTGGTGTCAGGCGGTTCTCCTTTCGTGACGTTCCTCATCATCGGCGCCGTCTGCGTCATATCGTTGTTCGAATTGTTGCTCGGCGCGCTCAGGCGAGGCGGGAGCGTGCGCATGACCGGTTCTTTCGCCGTCTTTCTCGTTTTCATCCTGGCGGTGTCCGTGAATTCGGCGCGATTGACCTTGAGTCAAAATGATTTCTCTCTTTCCGGGCCGAGCGCTTCTGTCGGGCAGGCTCAGGGTCGTTTGCAGTGATCGTCGATATTTGCAGCTTCTTGCCCGTCGCGGAGTCCTACCGCGCCCGCCTGTTGGGCTGGGCCTCGATTCCCGGTTACTTGAAGATGTTTGCGAAGGGCTTGAGCGCTTTTTGCGGCGTGGAGGAAGAGGAGTTTCGCCGCAGGGCGGTGGGGAGGTCGCGAGTAGAAATCCATACCTTTATCGATGAGATATCGACGAGGCTTGGGCGACCCATCGAAGAGTTTATAGCGACTCTAGATGCGGCCGGCTACGACAAGGCGGTCGTTTTCAGCATCGACCAGGAGAGCACCACCGGCGTTTCACCGCTCGACCCGAATGTTCTCGCCAGTGCGGTGGATTCGTATCCGGGCAGGATTCTGGCTTTTCAGGGCGTCGACCCCAACAAGGACGATGCGGCGATTACGCTGGAAAAAGGCGTGCGCGAACTTGGCCTGCACGGGGCCTTTCTCGTTCCTTTTCTTCATCGCCTCCCCGCCGACGCGCCTGCGTATCGGCCGATTTATGAAAAGTGCGTCGAGTTGGACGTTCCCGTGTGGATTCATACTTCGGTGAACTGGGCGCCCGCTCATCCGATGGAACTCGGCAGGCCCCTGGCTTTGGATCGTCTTTGTGGAGAGATGCCGGATCTGAAGATAATCGCCGGCCATGGTGGTTGGCCCTGGGTGCCGGAGATGGTCGCCGCCGCCTGGCGGCACCCGAATCTGTATATCGACCCTTCCGGCCATAGGTGGAAGTATTTCTCGACCCCTCATTCCGGCTGGGAGATGCTCCTTCATTTCGGGAACTCCACGATACAGGATAAAATTCTGTTTGGAACCGATTGGCCGCTTCTGCCGATATCTCTCGGCGAAATTCTCGAAGAAGCGAGGAGTCTCCCCTTGAAGCCGCACGTTGCGGAAAAGTGGCTGGGAGGAAACGCGGCGCGGTTGCTGGAGCTGGATGGATGAAGGAAGAATACCCGCATTGGCGTTCTATATTTGGGTCTGCCTGTTTCATCATTTTCGCCGTTTTCGGCTCGTTGGTATCGACGAGCGGACTCATCGGCTTCATCCGGAATGATTTGAACTTATCCTACGGCGCGGGCGGTTTTTTGTTGTCCGCGCCGTTTCCCTTGATAGCGTTTTTCGCGGTTGCCGGGGGGCGGCTGGTCGATCGACTGGGGGTGAAGAAAATCGTTTTGGGTGGCGTTTTCTTCACTTTGCTGGGAGGAGTCGTTCGCCTTACCAGCGGAGATTTTTGGTCGCTCGCTTTGGGAATCGCGCTCGTGGGCGCCGGTACGGGTCTGGTGTTTCCCGTCATGCCGAAAGTGGTGGGGACGATAGTTCCTCCTGAGCGCAACGAGTTCGGCTCCGCCGTTTACACGGCTTCCATCATTGCGGGAGCGGGCTTGGGAGTCGCGGCCTCGCACTATATGACGCCGGCCGCAGGAGTTTTGCCCGCCGGGTGGGGAGGGAGCGTCTGGCGCGGCGGCTATCTGGGATGGGCGCTCATTTTGATCCTGGCGTTCATCGTCTGGCGAAAAAATTCCGCCTCGATTGCGGTGGACTTAGAACCCGATTCCGCCTCGGCCAATAGCGGCATGGTGTATCGGCTGCCTGCCGTCTGGGCCGTCGCCGGCTCCTTGTTCGTCAACAACGTCGTTTTTTATACGAGTTTGGGTTGGCTGGCCACGATTTTGATGGCGAAGGGCTGGCCGCAATCGAGTGCCGCGCTTATCGTGTCGAGTTTGCCTTTGCTTGGAATTATTATTTCCCTGAGCGCGCATAAAATAGCGTTGGCCCTCGGTGGCGAGCGGGTCATGATGGTTTTGTGCGGGTTGTTCACGGCCGTGGCGCTCGCCATGATGCCGGAGGGAAACCTATGGGTTGCCGCGGCGGGAACCGCCGTTTTGGGCTTGACCACGAATTGCTGGTTTTTGTTTTGCCTGGCGTATCCCGCTCAATATGTGGAGAAAAGCCAGGTGGGCCGGGCGGGCGGTTTAATCATCGGCGTGGGATATCTGGGTGGTTTTGTCGGTCCCTGGATGGTTGGCGCGATAAGAGATTGGGCCGGGTCGTTCGGTCCGGGTTTTTACACGTTGGCGATTTTATCGGTCATCGGGATATCTTGCGCACCGTTTTTTGGAAGATACGCCACTAAAAGCAGAGGGTGAGGAATTTTGGACATGACATCGGAGCGATTGAAGCTGAGACCCGTGGAGGCTACTCCTGCGGAACATCAAGGCCAGAGGATGTTGAGGCTCAGCGATCCGCTTCGTCTCAGCGATGAGGTTCTTTTTGCTCCCATGGCGTTGGTTCCCGTGCTTCAGCGGCTCGATGGTCGCCACACGTTTGAGGATATCAAGGCGCAATGTAAATCCCTTCACGGGATGGATATCTCCGAAGAAAGTTACCGGGCAATGGTGTCCCGACTCGAAGAAGCGCATTTACTCGAGGGGGATGGTTTCGCCTCCTGGAGCGCATCGCTCAAGAGCGCCTTCTTGAGTGCTCCGGTGCGTCCGAGTTTTTTGTCTGGTAGAAGCTACGATGCGGACCCGGCGCGTTTGCGCTCTCAAATCGATGGCTTTTTCACAGGAGATGACGGCCCGGGGAGTCTTGCGAAAAATTCCCCGGCCCCGGCCAAATCGCTTCGGGGCGTGGTCGCGCCGCATATTGATTTTCATCGCGGAGGCGCCACCTTCGCATGGGCTTATAAATCAATCGCAGAGCGATCTGATGCCGATTTGTTTGTCGTTCTGGGAACGGTCCACGCTCCGACGAAAAACATGTATAACCTCACTGATAAGTCTTTTGAGACGCCGTTCGGAATTTTAGAGGCGAACGCAGGATTCGTGGAGGAACTCTCGCGCCGGCTGAAGGTGAATTCCTTTCAGGATGAATTCGTGCATCGCGCCGAGCACTCCATCGAGTTTCAAGCTGTTTTTCTGCAATATCTCTTTGCAGGCGTCCGGCCTGTTCAGTTCGTTCCCATCCTGGTGGGTTCGTTCCACCGGTTTGTCGCTCATGACGAATCTCCCCGGGGCGATGCGCAAGTGGAGACTTTTCTGGCCGCGCTGAAAGAGATGGTTGCGGCATACCGGCAAAATGGAGGAAGGGTCTGCCTGATTGCGAGTGTGGATTTCGCCCATGTCGGTCCTCAATTCGGCGATGAATACCCCGTGGATGAAGTGCGGCTGAAAGAAATCGAGGAAGCGGATGGGAAATCCTTGCAAGCGGTATGCCGAGGAGATGCAGAGGAATTCTATTGGAGCGTGGCAGAGGATGGGGATGCGAGAAACGTGTGTGGGCTGGCGCCCATTTACACGATGTTGCGTGTTCTGGGTGACTGCGAGGGGGAAGTGCTTCGTTATTCTCAATGGCCGGACCCGAACGGAACGGTCACTTTTTCCAGCGTTGCTTTGACTTGAAATATTTTGGTTACGGGAAATCATGAATCACAGAGGAGAAAGAATCGTTGCTTTATTTAAGTGAGTCCGACGTCAAGAAACTGGTGAGCATGTCCGATGTCATGGATGTGGTGGAGAAATGCTTCAAGGCCCAGGGAGAAGGACGCGCGCCGAATCAGCCGAGACGGCGGGTTTTTCTTCCCAAGGGCGCGATGCACGTCATGTTCGGCGGCATGGTCGATGAAAATGAGGGTTATTTGGGTCTCAAGGCCTACACCACGTTTCCGGGCATCGGCGTGCGATTCATCTTCCTGCTGTGGGATGCCAATACGTCGGAGATGTTGTCGCTCATGGAGGCCAACATACAGGGGCAGATGCGCACCGGGGCGGCGAGCGGCGTCGCCGCGAAATATATGGCCAGAGAAGACGCTACCGAAGCCGGGTTGATCGGCACAGGGTGGCAGGCGAGAGCGCAGCTTGAAGCCATCTGTTGCGCGCGCAAGCTCAAGGTGGTGAAAGTGCACAGCCGCCGTCCCGAGAAGAGAGAAAAATTCGTTCGCGCGATGCAGGATAGGGTGAACGCGGAACTCGTTCCGGTCGAATCTGCGACCGAGGCGGTGAAAGGCTCGCAAATCGTGTGCACCATCACCACGGCGCGCGAACCGGTTTTTGACGGGAACGCTCTGGAGCCGGGCACGACGGTCATCGCGGCGGGCTCGAACAGAATCACGAACCGCGAGATAGACGACGAAACTTTCCGCCGCGCGGCGAGAGGAAGAATCGTGACGGACAGCCTCGAGGGCGCCGAGTTCGAGAGCGGTGACCTGGTCGGCGCCATACGGGCGAACGTCATCCAGTGGGGTCAGGTATCGGAGATCGGGTTGATAGCGACGGGCGCCATGCCCGGACGTGCGTCCGATGATGAGGTCAATCTATTTTTGAGCCAGGGGGTCGCGATAGAGGACGTGGCCTTGGGCGCAGAACTCTATCGGCGCGCCAAGGCTCAGGGCGTAGGTGCGAAACTCCCCGTAGAGGGGTTTTTCAAAAAGGCGACTTAGGTTTCAGGCGCGATGGATTAAGAGCCGAGCCCGGCGGTTTTATCGAAAAACTCGCGCACGGCGTTTTGGTCCACTTCGCCGAAGCCCATGGCCGATGTGGCGATGAAAACCTGCCTCGCCAGCGCGGCGAACGGAGTCGGCGTCGTCGCGGCCTCGGCCATCTCGGAGATGAGGCGCAGGTCTTTTCGCATCAAGTCAATTTTGAAAGACGGCGTGTAGTCCCTCCTCGCCAGGGCGGGACCCTTGATGCTCAGAATTTTGGGGATCGAGGCGCTTTTCAGGTATTCCATCATCTCGACGGGATCAAGGCCCGAGCGTTCTCCGAGGGTCAGTCCTTCAGACACCACGGAAAGAAACACCGAGACGATTTGATTGGCCACGAGTTTCATGTGCAGGCCCGCGCCATTCGGACCGAAATGGTTGATGGACTCGGAAACGGCCTCGAGAACGTCACGGTGTCGATTCATCGCCGCTTCATCACCGCCGACCATCACGTTCAACTCAGCGCTGATGGCGCTGGGGGCGCTGCCGCTTACGGGCGTATCGAGGAATATCGCGCCTTTTTCCGCTGCTTGTTCCGCGATGGCCTGGCTGCCGCTGGGGGCGATGGTGGAGAAATCAAAACAGACGACGCCTTCCTGGGAGGTGAGGAGCGCTCCTTTTTCTCCGAGATAAGTCTCATGAACATCCTTGGTTTCAGGCACGGATGAGCAGATGACGTCCGCTTCCGAGGCCGCCTCGGCCGGGGAGTCGAAGGTTTTCGCTCCCGCCTCTTCCGCCCGGGCTCGGACCTCGGGCGCAGGGTCGAACCCGTGAACGACGAAACCTGCCTTGAGAAGATTGTTGACCATGGCTCCGCCCATGGTCCCAAGCCCTAGGTATGCAACGATTTTCGACACGGCGCTCTCTCCTTCGGTGTTTGATTTTCGGATGCGGCGCCTCGTCAAAAAACGGTTCGACGCCATCCGCTTCCCGGTTGGATTTGAACACGGGGATTCTAGCGCACCGGAGACAAACAAAATACCTCTCTCGCCACTTGCCTTTTTTCTCGGGCTTGGCTATGTTGCGCTTCTTTGTGGACCGTGGATGCGTGGATGTATCCCAAGACGTTGATTTTCGTTGAGGTTTCCAGATGCGCGAGAACATACAACTCGAATGCACGACTTGCAAGAAAATGCGCTACACCAGCACCAAGAACAAGCGCAATACGCCGGATCGGCTCGAATTCAAGAAGTACTGTAAATTTTGCCGAAGCCACCAGCCGTTTCGGGAGACCAAATAGATGAAAACCCACAAGAATCCCGTGGCGCGCAAGCGATGCGCCGTCACCGGCAAGAGCGTGATGTACGGGAACAACGTCTCGCACTCGCACAAGAAGACGAGGCGGCGCTTCGAGGCGAACCTGCACGTGAAGCGCTTCTATCTGCCCGAGGAGAAGCGCTGGGTGAAGCTGCGCGTCTCGGCGAAGGGCCTCAAAGTAATCGCCAAGCGCGGCATCTCGAAGGTGATGGCCGACATCAAGAGGCGCGCGCGCGCCCTCTAGCAAGTCTTTTATTTCCAGCTATTTACAGGTTTCAGCCGACGCCCCCGGGGGTAAAGTTTTTCCGCGCGTCCACAGGCGTTCGCGCGCGTTCGGAGGCGGCGCGTCGAGGCGCCGAAAGGGGCGTTTTATTTATCGAAAAACCCCGTGAATTTATCGTATTTTATCGAATTGTTTTGCGGTATTTTCTGAAAAAACCTTGGGTGCGGAGGTGATCAATCCCGACCGGGGAGAGCAACTCCGAGCGCGCCGCGCGGAATGGCGCGGGCCGAGGAGCGACTGAATTGATCCGTCTCTCGGCTTCCCCGAATATGCGATCTTCCCATGATTCCCCACAGCCGCAAATGCGGGGAATTGCGCGGCGTGAGACGCGCTTCAGAATTACTCCCCCTGGAGGATCAAATTCTGCTCAAGAATGAGGGGCCGTTCAAAACGATCACAGAAGGCGCCGATTCCGCCTGATGGCGCCCGACGAATTCAAAAGACTCCAAACCAAAAACAAAGAACTTCGCAATCGCGCATCAAGGGAATACTGCAACATCCACATCACCACGGAAAGCCGTTGACGAAATATTCAACCCGCCATCAGGGCCGGAACTTGTAGACGAAGACGGCCCCTGAACAAAAAAGCACTCCAAGACGCTCATCCCAGCGTTCTTTATAGGTCGCTACACGAACAGGATGTTGCAGGCTCAGAAGTTCCACACTCTGGCGCCGTCACCCCGAAAGGGACTGGTGGGTCTTCATCACGTTGTAGCTGTGAAGGTCCCGGAAATAAGCGATCAGCGGGTGATCCTCGGGCGGTGAACGCGGTCAGGTCGATCGGGTCGGTCCACATGCAGGTGATCGAATTGGTCGGCAGGCAATAATTCACTAAATAATCACTCTTTATTTCAATTCCTCACGCACATTTCACACTATTTTTTGTATAATTGTAAAAAATGACACTTCGTGAAACGCCGGAGTGGTTTTTAAAGTATACGACTCAGACGTCATTTCCTTGCAAGGGAGGAAACCACATGGCGAAAAGTAGAAACCGATGGGGGTTGTTGAATAACCCCCTCGGGCGTGGAACGAAAGCAAGCGAGGAATGAGGAAGCGTTTGGGAAACGTAACGAACCGGCGCTGATTATTTGAATTCAGTCCGTGATAACCAAAAAGGTGATCAATCATGACGGACGACGCTGAACTCGGAGCTGAGGATTTCGACGTGGACGACGGCGGGGTCGACGGCATCTGAAGCGCATCCGGCGCGTCCGGACCTGCAAAAAACCGGATGCAAGGGACATGGCCCCACGTCTTTCAAAACGCTGCGAAAAGCCGTGGCGATGGAAGCTTTGTTGAGCGTTTTCACCGGTTTCCGGCTCGGTCTTTCCTTCTTTCTTTTGGGAAGATAGGGCGAATAGGCAGGATGTATGAGAATCGACCAGAAAATCTATTGAAGACAGGGAAAACGACATGGCAACGATTCAGGGCGACGAAAACAACAACGAACTCTACGGCGGCGCGGGCGACGACTTGCTAACGGGCGGCGCGGGCGACGACACGATCACGGGCGGCGGGGGGAATGACTATATCTTCGGCGGTGAGGGCGACGACACGCTCAAGGGCGGCGAGGGCGACGACTGGATATTCAGCGATGAGGGCGACGACACGATCACGGGCGGTGCGGGCGCGGATATCTTCCAGTTCAATGCCGGCTCGGGCAACACCACGATCACCGACTTCACCAACGGGGAAGACGTCATCGACCTCAGTAGATTCACCAGCATAGCCGACTTCTCCGATGTGACGGTGACGTCCGACGATGATGGCGTCACCATCGACCTCACCGCGCACGGCGGAGGGACGATCCGGCTCGAAGGATTCTCCGCCGACGATCTGGACGCCGGGGATTTCGTCTTTAACGACGATATAAGGCTTGAGGGCGACGAAGGGGACAACTTTCTCCGTGGCGGCGAGAGCAACAACGAAATCTACGGCGGCGCGGGCAACGACACGATCACGGGCGGCTCGGGCGACGACAGGATCTACGGCGGCGAGGGCGACGACACGATCGACGGTGGTGAGGGGCGTGACTATACCTACGGCGGTGCGGGCGACGACACGATCACGGGTGGCAAGGGCTACGACTGGATGAAGGGCGGCGGGGGCGACGACACGCTCTACGGTGGTAGGGGCGGCGACACGCTCAAGGGCGGCGAGGGCGACGACACGCTCACGGGCGGTGCGGGCGACGATACTTTCGTGCTCGCCGCCGGCGAAGGCTCCGACACGATCAATGACTTCACCAACGGGGAAGACGTCATCGATCTCAGCGCGATATCGGACATTTCCGGTTTCGAGGATCTCGTCATCACCACCCAGGGGACGGACGCCGTCATCGACATGACGGATCACGGCGGGGGGCAGATCAGGCTCAGTAACGTCGACGTGAACTACCTGGACGAGACTGATTTCATCTTCTCCGAAACGACGTCCGTGGACGACGGCGGGGTCGACGGCATCTGAAGCGCATCCGGACCTGCAAAAAACCGGATGCAAGGGACAATGGCCCCACGTCTTTCAAAACGTTGCGAAAAGCCGTGGCGACGGAAGCTTTGTTGAGCGTTTTCACCGGTTTCCGGCTCGGTCTTTCCTTCTTTCTTTTGAGAAGATTGGATGAATAGGCGTAGTGTATGAGAATAGACCAGAAAATCTATTGAAGACAGGGAGAAACGACATGGGAACGATTCAGGGCGACGAAAAGGAAAAGAACAACGAAATCCACGGCACTACGGACGACGACGAACTCTGGGGCGGCGAGGGCAACGATACGCTCGATGGCGGTGCGGGCGACGACGAGCTACACGGCGGCGATGGTTCCGACACGATCGAGGGCGGCAAGGGCTCCGACACGCTCTGGGGCGATGATGGCGACGACACGCTCTTCGGCGGCGCGGGGAATGACGAGTTCTACGGTGGCCAGGGCGACGACACGATCGTGGGCGGCGAGGGCGACGACGATATCAAGGGCAGTTGGGGCGACGACAAGCTCTACGGCGGCGAGGGCAGCGACGATCTCTACGGCGGCACCGGCGACGACACGATAGACGGCGGCGCGGCCAACGACTATATCGACGGCTACACTGGCGACGACACGCTCAAGGGCGGCGATGGCTCCGACAGGATCTACGGCGGCGAGGGTTCCGACACGATCGAGGGTGGCGCGGGCAACGACTGGATCTACAGCGGCGCTGGCGACGACACGATGGACGGCGGCGAGGGCAACGACTATATCGAGGGCGGCGCGGGCGACGACACGCTCACGGGCGGCGCGGGCGACGACACGCTCAAGGGTGGCGTGGGCATAGACACGCTCGATGGCGGCGCTGGCGCCGACACGCTCAAGGGCGAATGGGGCGACGACACGCTCACGGGCGGCGCGGGCTCCGACACGCTCTACGGCGGCGCGGGGTCCGACACGATGGACGGCGGCGATGGCTCCGACACGATGGACGGCGGCGATGGCGCCGACACACTCACGGGCGGCGATGGCCACGACACGATAGCAGGCGGCGATGGCGACGACACGCTCTACGGCGGCTCGGGCAACGACGAGCTCTACGGCGGCGATGGCGCCGACACGCTCAAGGGCGGCGATGGCTCCGACAGGCTCTACGGCAGCGAGGGCGACGACAAGCTCTACGGCGGCGAGGGCTCCGACATAATCTACGGCGGCTCGGGCGACGACACGCTCGAGGGCGGCGGGGGCGACGACAATATCTCCGGTGACGAGGGCTCCGACAAGCTCTACGGCGGCGCGGGCGCCGACACGATGGACGGCGGCGGTGGCGACGACACGCTCGAGGGCGGCGAGGGCGACGACACGCTCTACGGCGAAGCGGGCTCCGACAAGCTCGTGGGCGGTGGGGGCGACGACACGCTCTACGGCGGCGAGGGCGACGACACGCTCAAGGGCGGCGCGGGCTCCGACACGCTCAGGGGCGGCGAGGGCGACGACACGCTCGAGGGCGGTGGGGGCTCCGACACGCTCGAGGGCGGTGGGGGCAGGGATATCTTCGAGTTCAAGGCCGGCTCGGGCAACACCACGATCACCGACTACACCAGCGGGCAAGACGTCATCGACCTCAGTAAATTCACGAACATAGACGACTTCTCCGATCTGACCGTGACGTCCACCGGTAATGGCGTCACCATCGACCTCACCGAATACGGGGGAGGGACGATCCGGCTCAAAGGATTATCCGTCGACGATCTGGACGCCGGTGATTTCGTTTTTCACGGCGAGATAAGGATTGAGGGCGATGAAGGCGACAACACGCTCGATGGCGGCGCGGGCAGCAACAAAATCTACGGCGGCGCAGGTGACGACACGCTCAAGGGCTTCTTAAGTGACGACAAGCTCTACGGCGGCGCGGGCAACGACCTGCTCTACGGCGGCGCGGGCAACGACCTGCTCTACGGCGGCGCGGGCGACGACAGGCTCGTGGGCGGCGCGGGCTCCGACTCGCTCGTGGGCAATGAGGGCGACGACACGCTCGTGGGCGGCGAGGGCTCCGACACGCTCTACGGCGGTGAGGGCGACGACACGCTCTACGGCTGGTCGGGCAACGACAAGCTCGAGGGCGGCGCGGGCGACGACACGCTCAAGGGCGGCGAGGGCAACGACAAGCTCTACGGCGGCGAGGGCAACGACACGCTCGTGGGCGGCGAGGGCTCCGACATAATCTACGGCGGCTCGGGCGACGACACGTTCGAGGGCGGCGCGGGCGACGACACGCTCGATGGCGGCGAGGGCGACGATACGCTCACGGGCGGTGCGGGCGACGACACTTTCGTGATCGCCACCGGCCATGGCTCCGACACGATTACGGATTTCACCAACGGGGAAGACGTCATCGATCTCAGCGCGATATCGGACATTTCCGGTTTCGAGGATCTCGTCATCACCACCCAGGGGACGGACGCCGTCATCGACATGACGGATCACGGCGGGGGTCAGGTCACGCTCAGTAACGTCGACGTGAACGACCTGGACGAGACTGATTTCATCTTCTTCGAAACGACGTCCGTGGACGACGGCGGGGTCGACGGCATCTGAAGCGCATCCGGCGCGTCCGGACCTGCAAAAAACCGGATGCAAGGGACAATGGCCCCGCTCGCAGGCCAGGCGATACATCAAAGACAGGGTGCGGACCACCATGTTTGCGACGGCAGGCGTCTCGTAGAGTCGCTGATGCAGTTCCGCTATCTGCGCGCGCTCTACCCCCGCGAGCGGCAGGCGGCCCAGGGCTGGGAATACCTGATTTCGACTGGACGACGCTGGGCTACCGCCTGGAGGCGGAGGGGAAGATCGTCGCCATCAGCGGGGATACGATCCCCTGCGAGGGACTGGACCGTCTGGCGCGCGGGGCGGACGTGCTCGTTCTGTGCTGCTATCTGGCCGAAGCGGAGGTCATCGATGCGCACGCGGAGCGCCTGACCCGGCATCTGTTTCTCTCCTCGGCCCAGGCGGGAAAGATCGCCGCGATCGCGGGCGTCAAGAAACTCGTCCTGACCCATTTTCGCGCGAAGCCCGAAAGCCTCATGCGCGCAATCGAGGAGGATGTCCGGCGGGATTTCGATGGAGAAGTCATCCTGGGGCGCGACCTTCTCGAGGTCGAAGTATGAGCCCCCATTGCCGTTGAACCTGCCTGGAGTTTTCCCCTACGGAACAATCACAATCCAGGAATTAAGTTTTGCCTCTGATCGTCATCGCGCGCACGGGGTCGGTGGTGATGTAGGGGCGGTTCGCGAACCGCCCCTACCGGTCCCGGTTGAAGGCATTCGAAGATGACGCGCAGAAATGATCGCCTGTAGGGTTGGGCATATATGCCCGCCACCCCGAAGAGGGACCGCCAGTACGATTTCACTTCTTGCGTTTGAAGTGGGAGAGGTTCCCCTTGAGCGCCGGGTTTAGTTTCGCGTAGTCAAGAGGCGTTTTGCCGGATTTATCCTTCGCGCGCGGGTTGGCCCCGGCCCGGATGAGCGCGCGGACGACGACGGGTCAATCCCGACCGATGAGCGAGGGATTGTTCCGATGGAAAATGAGGAATTGCCTGGGCGGCCAGATGGCCGTTTCCGGGTGAGGGGGAAGTTCACTTCCTCCGCTTGAAGTGGGAGAGGTTCCCCTTGAGCGCCGGGTTTTGTTTCGCGTAGTCAAGAGGCGTTTTGCCGGATTTATCCTTCGCGCGCGGGTTGGCCCCGGCCCGGATGAGCGCGCGGACGACGGCGGGGCTCTTGCCGAACCACGCCGCGAGATGAAGCGGCGTCCACGCGCCGCGCTTATCGCGCGCGTTCACCCTCGCCCTGGCTTTCAGCAGCGCGCGTACGGCGGCGGGAGAATCTCCCTGGGCGGCCAGATGAAGCGGCGCGCGCCCGAATATGTCCCGCGCGTTTACCTTCGCTCCAGCCTTGATGAGCGCGGCCACGGTTTCGGGCGCACCCCCCTGCGCGGCCAGATGGAGCGCCGTGCGTCCGATGCCCGTCTGCGCGTCCACCTTCGCTCCCGCTTTCGTGAGCGCGCGCACCACGGCGGGCGGCTTGCCGAAGGCCGCCGCGAGGTGGAGCGGCGTCCACCCGCGCTGTTCTCTCGTTTCGATTTCGGCCCCGGCGGCGATGAGCGCGGTCACGACGGCGGGATTCCTGTTAAAGTTCACCGCCAGATGGAGCGGCGTCATGCCGTTCACATCCCGCGCGTTCGGCTGAGCGTCCGCCTTCGCCAGGGTTCTCACCAGGGCGGGCGTCCTGCCGAAGCCCGCCGCGCGGTGCATGGGGGTGAGTCCGGCCGCGTCGCGCGCGTTCGCGTTTTTCGTCTTGAGGCACCGGGCGACGTCCGCCGCCCCGGCGCGAATGAAAAAGGCGAGCGTGTTCCAATGCTCGCACGATACGGGCGCAGCGCTTGCGAGTCCCGGTATCATGCCTGCGGCGAGCGCGAGTGCAAGCGCCGCCCGCCGCGCCTTTGTGTGTAAAGTCATTCCCGTGTTCCCCTCGTGGTCGGGATGGTTTTTCGTTTGGTCGTGGTGTTTTTCGCCGTCCGATTGTATCGCTCTTCCGGCGCATGCGGAAAGCCGGGTCAGGAGTCGCGTTGCCCCGGAGTGGCGGCCCCTTCTCGGGCCCGCCTCCGTGTAATGATGTGTCGTCTTGTTCATTCGAGGGTTGCATTTGCGCGTTGTAAGGGTGAACACATAAAAATGGACAGGCGCGGAGGCCCGTCCCTGCGGCGGTGTTCGCATTTCACCACTTCGCCTGGTTGTATTCTCCTATTTCAGTCGCTTGAAGACCGCGTCGTCTCTGAGGAAGATGTTCTTCTCGGCGAAATTCCGTGGCGTTTTTCCGTCCTCGTCCCGAACCCTGGGGTTCGCGCCCGCATCGAGCAGAACGGTGAGGACGGCGGGCGTCCTGCAGATCCACGCCGCAAGATGAAGCGGCGTCCAACCCCCTCGCGCGTCGCGCGCGTGCAACTCCGCGCCCGCGTCGATAAGCGTGCTTACGATGGTGGGTGAATCGCCCTGCGCCGCGAAGTGCAAGGCCGTGCGTCCGTATTTGTCACTGATTTTAGGGTCCGCTTCGGCGGCGAGCAGCGTCTCTATTTTCTCGGGCGTCAAGGCGCTTCGTATCGCCGCATGCAGGGGAGGGCCTCCGTTGTTGTCCCGGGCGTTCACGTTCGCGCGCGCTTCGACCAGGGTTTTCACGACGCCGGGGATTTCGTTGAACGCCGCCGCGATGTACAGGGGCGTGCGTTCATGCTCGTCGCGCGCATCGACCTCCGCTCCGCCGTTGATCAGTACTTCCACGACGGCGGGGCTTTCCCCTTGCGCCGCGAGGTGTAAGGGCGTACGTCCGTATTTATCCGTGGCCCCGGGGTCCGCGCCTGCGTCGAGCAATTCCTTCACGATCTCGGGCGCCGGGGTGTGCCGCGCCGTTGCGTGCAGGGGCGTCGCGCCGGCGGAGTCCTGCACATTCACGTCCGCGCCCGCCTTGGCCAGGGCGGTCACGATGCCGGGCGTCTCGTTGAGCGCCGCCGCGATGTAGAGCGCCGTGCGTCCTTTCTCGTCGCGCGCGTTCGCGTCCGCTCCCTCGGCGAGCAAGGATTCCACGACGACCGCCGTCTCGCTGATGAGCGCCGCGCGGTGCAGGCGGTTGACGCCTCCTTCGTTTTCTGTACCCGTTCTTTCCATCTTTCTCCTCTGGTGAAACACGAACTTCTTGTCGCTCACCTTTCCTGAGAGCGAGAAAAACGTAAGGGCTGACCTCTACGCACCCTCGTAGTGACAGGTCGCGACCTCAACAGTCGGCTTTCTCCTCCTCCGGCATCTCCCGGTATTGGTCATAAGAGGGCGGATATCCACCCGGGTAATTCAGCCAGTTCGTCACCGGGTCGAACCCGACCAATGCGGGAGGGTTCGCCGACTGAGGAAGGAGGGTTTGCGATGCCCTTATTCTTCCTCCTCCAGCATCTCCCGGTATTGGTCATAAGAGGGCGGAAATCCACCCGAGTAATTCAGCCAGTTCGTCACCGGGTCGAACCCGACCAATGCGGGAGGGTTCGCCGACTGAGGAAGGAGGGTTTGCGATGCCCTTATTCTTCCTCCTCCAGCATCTCCCGGTATTGGTCATAAGAGGGCGGAAATCCACCCGAGTAATTCAGCCAGTTCGTCACCGGGTAGCGCGCCGCTCCCGCCTTGTGGGTGGCTTCGAGGCCTTCCAGTATCTCCCCGATCACCGTGTAGGGAAACGAAAAGGCCACCTCGTGGTCCTGCACCTGCCCGAAGATACGATCCCCCGTGCAGGGCACGACCATCTGGGGTTCTCCCGTCGTGTGGGGGGCGATGGCCAGATCCGCACAGTCGATTCTGCCTCTGAAATCGCTCGTGAGCGTCCCGCCCCGCTTCCAGAGCCATGCCTGTCCCAGCCGCATGATCTGCGCCCCGTTTCCGTAGATGACGATCGAGTCCGGCGTGAACGCCGCGCGGTGAAGCGGCGCCACGAGCACGCCCACGTATTTTCCCTCGGGAAGCCGTGGCACGCTCTCCTCGCTCAGGCGGCCGGCTTCTAAATTCTCCGTATAGAGGTCGATGCACAGGTTGCCCTCGGTGTAATGGGGTAGGCGTTTTTCGAGGCCGAGCGCCATCGCGCCCAGAACGCAACTGCTGTCCTCGCGCCCGAGCGCGAGCGCCCACCCGTAGCGCCGCGCCATGGAGACCGCCTGGCAGGTGGTGAACCGGTTGCCCAGGTCGTCTTTGGGCCGCTTCGTCCGGGGCGGAACCTCCTCCCAGGATTCCAGAAACTTCACCGCCACGGGAAACGAGGAGAGGCGCAGGTATTGGTTGAATTTATTGTCGTATTCGGAATTGTCCATCGGGCTCCCTCGTTCGTGACACATGAGAACATCATGTCACCGTCGGTTTTTTGTCGCGCGTCGGGCCATCATATCACTAACGCGCGAGGTGAACACGAAAATAAAAGGCGCGCGACTTGGTCGCGATTCACCCGAAAAAAGGGGGGTTGAACTTATCCCCGGGATATTGCAAACTATTTATTACGCTCATTCGCAACGAACAGCGAGACCCGTATTTTCATGAAGATGCGCTACACGCGTGTAACGGGGACGCGGCGCAAACCGCAAGACGCCTTGAAGCCCCACGCGCGGAGGGGACGAATTCTCCGCCCGGCGGAGCCGATAAAGGGCTTGAACGCGAGAGGCGAATGTGGTAAATCAAAGGAGAATTCATAATTTTGCTACGGCTGAAACTTCCGCGTGTAATGCTTGCGCGAGAGTAGCTTGAGGCATCATGATCATGGGAGTCGGAGAACATCGGAAAGCCGGAAACACGAGAAAGGAGGTTGAATATCGAAAAAGGCTGTGGTAGGCAGGGAAAGATTCACCGTTTTACTTCAGGCAGTTCCAGCATCATGGACGTAGGGGTCGAGATTGACTTTGACTCTATGATCAGAAGGATGGTAATTTGATTTTCTAGTATGGCGGGAGGCCTTCTCAAGGAGGCCTTATCACGACGATGAGGAGGACTCACACAATGTTGTTCTGCACCAAAACACCCATCAAAAATTTTATGTTTCCGGACTGGCGTATCTGTCCGCATGGCCATCGGGGCCAAGGTAGGCTTTGATTCCATGATCAGAAGGATGACAATTTGATTTTCTAGTATCACACGGGAGGCCTTCTCTTTGAGGGTCTCATATGGGGGCCTTCTCATGGAGGCCTTATCACGACGATGAGGAGGACTCACTCAATGTTGTTCTGCGTAAAAACACCCATCAACAAATTGTATGTTTTCGGAATGGCGCTCCTGCTCGCGGCGACGCTGGCCGGCTGCAGCGGAAGTAACGACACGAAGGTGGAGATGACGGATCCGCCGGTGGTGATGCCGGATCCAGATCCGGAGCCGGTAGGCCCCACACAGGAAGAAATTGATGTGATGACGGCGGAGGCGTTGACGAAAGCGATGGCCATCAATGCCGAGGCCTCTGCGACGCCCGGGACGAATTCGGGAGCGTTTGACGATACCGATAATGCCGACAGGTACACGGTCTCGATCAAACACACCGGCGTCGAAGTCACCGATCCCCGGATGAACGGTGACGATGATCCGAAATTCGTGATGAACGGCATGGGCATGAACGTCCGCGGCCCGAATGATGCCGGCGAGACGGAAATCGTGGTCGTCCACACCGATATCGAAGCGCCCAAGGCCACGGAGTTCGCGAAGGTAGCCGGGCAAGAACTGACTGTCAGCACCAACACGGACAACGATTCACCACAACCCACGGATGAAGCGATCTTGGTCTTGACTGCCAATTCCTCAAAGATAATGTCGGCTGGTTTCAGCGCCACCGGCGCGGCTGTTCTCACTTTCGACTCTGACGACCCGGGCACCCAAAATACGGACGAAGCTGCCGAGGTCGTGGGCACCTACAACAGCGCGCCGGGCACGTACAGGTGTAATGGTAATGATGATTGTACGGTCACCCTCAACGCCAAAGGTGAAGTAACCGCGGTTACCGACGAATGGATATTCACTCCCGATGAAGGCGCCATGTCCCCTGTGCCGGACGGCGATTTTCTGCATTACGGCTTCTGGTTGAAAAAGACGACGGATGAAGACGGCGTGACCACCTACAACGCCGTGCAGACCTTCGCGGGTTCGTCGATCGAGGAGTTCCCCGGTACCGACATGATGAATGTCGTGGGCAGCGCGACTTATGAAGGCGGCGCGGCGGGCGTGTATGCGAGGAAGGTTTTCGATGTTACGGGCGTGGTCGATCCCGAGAAAAGTCTCGGTAGCGCCACAGCCGGCGCCTTCACGGCGGACATCGAGTTGACGGCGAAATTCGGCGGGGATGACGTGGCTACCAACGATCAATACTCCATCGCCGGAAGCATTTCGAACTTCGTCTTGTCCGGTGAAGAGGAGAACAGTTGGGCGGTGAATTTGAAAGCCAGTGGTTTCGGTATCGGTGCCACGAATAAATTCACCGGTACGGCGAATGGCGGTGGAGACGAAGCGGTGTGGAATGGAACCTTCCATGGCGTCGGGGGAAACACCGAAGCCGCTGACGACGGTACAGCCAAGAACCAGCCGACCGTCGTGGTGGGCGAGTTCAACGCCCACTTTTCCAACGGGCACGTTTCCGGCGCGTACGGCGCGAGAAAGCAGTAGAAGTGTTGGAAGTGACATAGCAAGAGCAACGCCCCGCAGTTCGGGGACGGACAGTACGCAAGATGCGGGAAGGCGGCCTCCGGGTCGCCTTCCCCTCGTCTGGAAAATGGGTTAGACTCCGCCCGCTTCTGATTCGGTAAAGAACCCACGGGCAAGTCCGCCATACCAGGGAGAAACAGGCGGGAGAGCGTTCGCGAGCACGCTCGTCTCACGTCGTACGCCATGAAAAAATACATCCTGCTCATCATCTGCATCCTGCTCATTGCGCTTGCGCACCTGACTGCGGGGGAAGCGGACGCCGCGCGGTCTCATCTTTCCAAAGACCCCAAGGTCCAGGCCGCGCGTGGGCTGGTCAAACAGCGCCGCTACATCGAGGCGCTTAAACTTCTGCGCCCCATCGCCAGAGAGTCGAAGGGCCGCGCCGACAGGACGGACGTGCTCTTCCTCTACGGCCTTTCGGCCATCGAGGCCTCGAGGCGCCTGCCTCCGGCAAAGGCGAAGGAGAAGTTAGCGCTTCTGGATGCGGCCATCGCCGTGCTCAGAATCATTCTCATCGAGAAGCCCGCTCTGGTGCGCGTGAGGCTCGAACTCGCGCGCGCGTTCTTCTACAAGCGAGAGGACGACCTCTCTCGCCGCCACTTCGATCGCGTCCTCGCCGGCAAGCCCCCCAAGGTGATGGTCTCCAACATCAATCGTTTCCTGCGCATCATGCGGGCGCGCAGACGCTGGAGCGCGCACTTCGGCTTTTCCATCGCGCCGGACACGAACATCGGCGCGGTGTCGGATTCGGAGATCATCTACATCTACGATCTGCCTTTCCGCCGCAACGAGTTCGAGGGCGAAAACTCGGGACTCGGCTTCGTCTTCTGGGGCGGATGGGAGTATCAGCATCCACTGGGCGAGCGCCTGCGCATGCGCTTGGGCGCGGATATCTCCCGCCGGGAATACGAGGAGAGCCGCTTCGATCAAATGACGATCTCCCTCCACGCCGGGCCGCGCTGGTGGATGAGTCCCAACACCGAGATGAGCCTGCTCGCCAGCGCGCGCCAGCGCAGAAGCGGCGGCCTCATCCACAGCCACGAGTTCGGCGGGCGCTTCGAACTCGAACACCGCCTCACGCCCCGCCTCCGCCTGAGCGGGCGCGCTTCCTGGCACGAGCGCGACTACGAAATCAGCAAACATTTCGACGGCCCGCGGCTCGACCTCGCGCTGGTGGGTTCGTGGGTGCTCACGCCGACGCTCCAGATCCGGGGCGCGCTCGGCTACGCGGCCGAGGATCCCGAATCACGCATCTGGCGCAACCGCAGCCGGTGGGGACGCCTGGGCGCCTCCATCGCTCTTCCCTTCGGCTTCACCGTGGGGGCGAACGCGGAGCTTCGCTCGACGGGTTATCAGGGCGACTGGTTTCCCTACACCACGGACGGCTCATCGCGCGAGGACGAGGTCCGCATCTTCAGCGCCTCCATCTTCAACCGGGGCTTCACGACCTTCGGCTTCAGCCCCCAACTCGTCGTGGTGAACGAGAAGCGCGAGTCCAACGCTCAACTCTACGACTACAAGCGCACCCGCGCCGAGCTTCGCTTCGTGCGGCAGTTCTAGGTCAGGCTTTCCGGAAGAAAGCAGGAGCGCAACCGCGCCGGTAGGAGGTTCTCGTAGGGGCGTCGGGTGGCGACCACTCTTCGAGGTCACCCCACCCCGGGAAGGGGAAGATCGTGTGTGTCCGCCCGGTGTTCATCCGCCGGGATGACGACCGAAACCATGACACTTCTGTTTGTCTCACCCATCCGGTTGCCATATCATCCCCAAAAGAGCGTGTGTACTCCACCAGGAGGGAAGAAATGTCCGAGGTTGCGCTTGGTTTCGTAGGTCTGGGTTTGATGGGAAAGCCGATGGCGCGGCGTTTTCTGGAGGCGGGTCATCCGCTTGCGGTTTCGAGCCGCAGCCGCCCGCCGGTGGATGAAATCGGGGGCGAGGGCGCAAGGGCGTGTGATTCGCCCGCCGAGGTGGCGGCGCATTCAGAAGTCGTCTTCACCATGCTGCCCGACGCCCCGAACTTAAATGACGTGGTTTTCGGGGAGGGCGGACTCTTTCACGCCATGAAGCCCGGAAGCGTTCTGGTGGACTGCACGAGCAACGACCCGGCTTGCGCGGCCCGCGTCGCAGAAGCTCTCTCGGAGAATGGCGTCGGGATGCTCGACGCGCCGGTCTCTGGCGCGCCCGAGGGTGCGGCGGGAGGAACGCTCGCCATCATGGCCGGAGGTCCCAAGGACGTCTTCTCGCGCTGCAAGCCCCTGCTCGACGTTCTGGGGGCGAAGGTTGTGCACGTAGGCGAGCCTGCGGGTTCGGGGTGCATCGCCAAGCTCGCGAACCAGATTCTCGTGGCCGTGACGTTCCTGGGCGTGGGCGAGGCGCTCGTCTTCGGGGCCAAGGCAGGTCTCGACCCCGCAGCGCTTGTGGAAGTGATGGGAGCGGGTCTCGCGCGTTGCGGGGGCCTGGAGGTCAAGGCGCCAAAAATTCTCTCCGGCGATTTCTCCCCCGGCGGGAAGATAACGAGCCACGTGAAGGATTTGCGCTATGCGCTGGAACAGGCGCGCGAGCGCGGTGTGGCGCTTCCGGGCGCATCGCTCGTGGCGCAGATATTCAACTCCCTGGTGGCGAACGGGGAGGGGGAACTCGACCACATCGCCATCATCAAGGTGCTCGAGCGCATGGCGGGCGTCGAAGCCCGCGCGCTTTGATATGGTCTTGGGGAGTGGCCCCATGTAATAGGCGAGAGGGGGGTTGAAATGCCCTGCGCGGGAGCTTGTATTCACGTGATGTATGGGGAACCCGCCTTGCCAGGGGCGGGAGGCTGTTTTAATAAGGCTCTCGGAAGCCTCTATCTGAAACACATATCAAACGCCGCTTGAGCGAGATGGATGAAGGAGACGCCCTTGAAGCACGAACCCGTTTTGGCGAAATTGAATGAACTCAGAAAAGACGCGCAGGGTGAGGGCGGCATCGAGGAAAAGGTGCTCTACCATGCGTTTTGCTTCATCTCCTACCAAGTGGGCCCGTTCGCGGACTTCGTGGAGAAGGAGGTAGCTCCTTCGGAGAAAAAAGATACCGCCGCAGGCCCCGAGGCCGAAGAATATCTCGACGTCCTTACCGAACTGAAGGAGGAGGTCGCCGACGACCCCGAGGACATGGAATTCATCGCGCTCGATCGCGCCGTGGCGTTTATATCGCAGATAAGCGGAGATTTTCAGGCTTATCTCGACGAAGTGGGGGAGGAGTGATGAGTTTGCCGCCCCTTCTAAATCACTCCCCCCTTGAGGGGGAGTCGGCAAGGCAAGGACGAAGTCCGCAGGCGCGCCGGTGGGGGGAGGTTTTGCTTTGAAATCGTCCCCCCACCGCATCAGCCTTCGGCTTCTGCGACTCCCCCTCAAGGGGGGAGTGATGGCCAAGGACTTGAATTAAGTGGATGGGTCGGAGGGTGATGGTTCGGAATATGTTTCTAGAGAAATAGCTGGATCAATCTCGTATTGGAATTATCCCGAGTCCTTTCTTCAGAATCTCGATGAGATCATCAACGTCACCAGGTCCGGGGGGTAAGTCGTGTAGGTCTTGCCGACCAACGCCGATGGCTCCTCCAACTGCGTCGAAATACATTGGCAGATCGTCTTCAAAAAACTTTTTCATTTCTTCTTCTGTGTGTTTACCGAAAATCACCTGATATTTCAGTTTCCCCGTACCCCATCGCCTTGTCATCCTTGAAATCGTTGGTGTATTGTCATGGCTCCTGTCGTGGTTTCGTAGGGACACATTTTCCAGAAACCGCTTGACTCGCGAAGGCATGGAATCGGCCGTTGCCGCCTCCATTGCCTCGCGAGGGAACACGCATTTTCGAGGAGTCATACAGTGGCGCTTCCGCTCGATGGCGTTCGAATCGTTTCGCTGGGGGTATCCATCAGCGGGCCGGTGGGGCTGCGCCATCTGGCCGATTTCGGCGCGGAAGTCCTGAAAGTCGAGGTCCCCGGCACGGGCGACATGGTCAGGCTCTGGGACGATGCGGTCTTCGGCGAGGGGGCGGTGCATTTCTGGGTGAACCCCAACAAGAAGAGCGTGACGCTCAACCTGAAAGACGAACGCGGCAAGAAGATATTAGGGGAAATGCTCGAGGGCGCGGACGTTTTTCTCGAAAACTTCAGCCCCGGCGCGGTCGACCGGCTCGGCTTCGGGTATGAGGAAGTGAAGAAGATAAAGCCCGACATCATCTACATCCACACCTCGGGCTACGGGCAGGACGGCCCCTACCGCGACATGAAGGCGTTCGACGGCCTCATCCAGGCCGAAGCCGGCATCATGGAGATGACGGGGCCGCCCGAATCTCCCGCCAAGATGGCCCATTCCATCTGCGACGGGGTGACGGGGCTTTTCGTGGCCCTGGGCGCGATGATGGCCCTCAGACAGCGCGACCGCGCGGGCGAGGGCCAGGAACTTGACGTCTCGATGTTCGACTGCATGGTGAGCATGCAGGGCTATTTCCATTTTCACTACTACTTACACGGCAAGAAGCCGAGCCGCGTAGGGGTGGGGCATCACTTCCTCGCGCCTTACGGGGCCTACCCCGCCAAGGGGGGGAAACTCATCGGCGTCGCGTGCGGAAACGAAAACACCTGGCGGCTGTTCGCCAATGTCCTCGAACACCCCGAATGGGTGGACGACCCGCGATTTGAGACCAACGCCGACAGGCACGAGAACAAGGACGCGCTGCTTGCGCAGGTGCTGCCGATTCTCGCCACGAAAGAGCGCGAGGAATGGCGGCGGATTTTCCTGGAAGCGGGCGTTCCCTGCGGGGCGGTGAACGATCTGGGCGAAGTGTGCGATCATCCCCAGACGGCGCACCGCGAGATTTTCCCCGAGGTGGAAGGCGAATACGGAAACTTGAGAATGTGCCGCTTTCCGGTCAAGTTCAGCGATATGAAGCCGAAGCTCGAGCACCCGCCGGGCCTGAGCGCCCATACCGAAGAGGTGCTCGAGGCTCTCGGCTATTCTTCCGAAGAGACGGCGGACCTACGCCGCGAAGGCGTGATTTAATACCTGGCGGAAATTCCGGCCATTCAATTTCAGGAGGAAACATCCCTTGGATTTCCAGTTCACCGAATTACAGATAAGCGTTCAGCGGATGATGAAGGATTTCGTGGATCGCGAAGTCATCCCCATCGCCATGGAATACGAACTTGCCGACAAATACCCCACGCCCGCCGTGGAGAAGATGCAGGAACTCGGATTTTTCGGCTTCACGATACCCGAAGAATATGGCGGAAGCGGCATGGACGAGGTTTGCTACGCCATCGCCATGGAGGAGCTATCCGTGGGGTGGATGAGCGTGGCGGGCATCCTGGGTACGCACATGATGACCGCCTGGATGATTCTGAACTACGGGACGGACGAGCAGAAAAAGACCTACCTACCGAAGATGGCCACAGGCGAGTGGCATTCGGGCATGGCGCTCACCGAGTCGGGTTCGGGTTCTGACGCCGCCGCTCTCAAGACGCGCGCTGTGCGCCAGGACGACCAGTGGGTGATGAACGGATCGAAGATGTTTATCTCGAACGCCGAGCACGGCACGATGTTCAGCGTGTTCGCGCGCACCGATCCGGAAAAATCGAAAGCGAAGGGCATCTCCTGCATCCTCGTGCACAAGGGAACGCCCGGCTTTCAGGTGAGCCGGCATCTCAAGAAGATGGGCTACCGGGGCATCCGCACGAGCGAGCTGGTGTTCGAGGACGCGCGTGTGCCGCTCGAAAACCTGCTCGGCGAGGAGAACGAGGGCTTCCCGATGATCATGAGCGCTTTGGAGGGCGGCCGCGTCAACGTGGCGGCGCGCAGCGTGGGCCTCGCCCGGGCGGCATTCGAGGATTCGATGCGTTATTCCCAGCAGCGCGAGACTTTCGGGAAGCCGCTGGCGGGGCATCAGTTGATACAGGCGAAACTCGCCGAGATGGGAACGCGCATCCACGCGTCGAAGCTCATGACCTACCACGCGGCGAATCTGAAGGCCGAGGGCAAGCGATGCGACCTGGAAGCCGGCATGGCCAAGTTCTTCGCTTCGGAGACGGCGGAGTTCTGCGCGAGCGAGGCCATTCAGGTGCACGGCGGCATGGGCTACATCCAGGAGTTGCCGGTGGAGCGTTATTTCAGGGACTCGAAACTCCTGGTGGTGGGCGAGGGCTCGAACGAGATTCAGCGCTTGATCATCGCCAAGAGGCTTCTGGAGCAATACCCCGCCTAGAGGGACGAATGGGAAAGAAGATGCGTCCGCAGCGCGAGAAGGCGCATTGCCGGGCCACCGTGCCTTGATTGTGGACGGGAGCATAACGAGGAGAATAAAAATGCCTGATTTTCAGATGGGACGCTGGTATGAGGATTTCGTGGTGGGCGAGGTCATCAAGCACAGGCCGGGCCGCACCATACTCGAGGCGGACAACACCTGGTTCACCCTGCTGACGAACAACGCCCATCCGATTCATTTCGACGCCCACTATGCGTCCAAGACCGAGTTCGGAAAACCGCTCGTGAACTCGGCGCTGACGCTGGCCGTCGTGGCCGGCATGACGGTCACCGACACCTCCTACCGCTCGGTGGCGAACCTGGAGTGGACCTACATCAAGATGCCCGCGCCCGTCTTCGCGGGCGATACGCTTTATTCGGAATCGGAGATTCTGGACAAGCGCGAATCGAAGAGCAGGCCCGATCGCGGCATCGTCACCATCAAGACGCGCGCCTACAACCAGCGCGGGGAACTGGTGATGGAATACGAGCGGAAATCCATGGCCGCCAAGAAGGGCATGGGCGCGATACCCGATTACGACAACATCGCGCTGGATGGGGAGTAGGTGGCGGACGAGCGGGCTTGAACATTCCGACCCGAAGTGGTTTCATGGGTAAAGCAAGAGTGAATGCGCTCCGCGCCCGGTTCACGACGCGCCGCCGCAGAAGGGAGATTGAAATGCCGAGCGCCTATCAGGTCGCTCAGTACATCATCGGGTTCTCGCACGAGCACGGCGACCCTATCTCGAATCTCAAGTTGCAAAAGCTGCTCTACTACGCGCAGGCGTGGCATCTTGCGCTCTATGATGCGCCTCTCTTCGGCGATCCCATCGAAGCGTGGGTCCACGGTCCGGTCGTGCCGTCGGTCTACGGAGAATACAAGATGTGGTCGTGGCGGCCGATCGACGTCGAACCCGAAGAGGAAGATTTCGATTCGCAAGCGAGAGACCATCTCGATGAAGTAATGGACGTATACGCAGGACTGAGTGCCTACGATCTGGAAAAGCTTACTCATCAAGAGGACCCTTGGCGAAATGCGCGTGGGGATCTGCAGCCGGATGCCCCATCGAATAACGTGATTTCTCATGAAGACATGAGGGATTACTACAAGGCGAGGGTCGATGGGGAAGATCAGGCGGGGTAAGGTTCCACGTTTAGCCGAAACAATCCCATCTATTCAACCGCTGCCGGATGCAGATACACTCAGGTTTTCGTTCAAGCATCTGGATCTGACTAGAAACGCGAAATTCAGTCTTGCTCGTTGCCGGGACGGGTATCTGAAGACTCTTCTGGAGCGGTTGAGGGATGTATCGCGCTTGACCGTAAAGGAGTTTCGAACGAACAGATCGAGCGCTTTGCGGTCGCATCCCATTGATTTTAGCGAAACCACCGAACCCCGAGGGTTTCGCACCCTCAACGAGCAGTTTCGCTCCGAGCAGGCGTGGCAGTTTCAACTCACTGCGAATGAGCATGGGCGCGTTCACGGGGTTTTGCTCTTGGACACTTTCTACGTCGTCTGGGTCGATCCCGACCACGAGCTTTATCCCCGGAAGCAGGCTTGAGCACGCCATTATTCTGGCGGATTGGGACGCTGTCCTAAACAGATAGGGTAAGGTGTTGAATAGCTTGGCGAAATTTTACCTGAACGACGATTTTGTCGGTTCTACTTCGCTGTTCGCTCGATGAGGGTTAGCAGCGCGAGGCCTTGGTCCTCCGCTCGTTTCATGAGTATGTCCAGCGCCTTGTCCCGCGCGATCGCCGCGCGACGCATGAACCAGAGACCGACGCCGATGAGCGCGCATTGCGCAAAACCCACCGCGCCGGCCACCCATACGGCGGCGTATTGCGCCATGAGCGCGGCTTTTTGCACCTCAATCGCCGATTTTTGCAGCACCAACTGCGACTCCTGAAATGACAGCGTCGATTTCTGGAATGCCAAGGTTGAATTTTGTATAGCCAAGGTTGCGATTTCGAATTCGGTCATCGTTCTTTCCCCATAAAGTTCTCTTTTCTTCCAGGTTGTATGCCAGTTCCCCACATTAGGTTCTCACGAGAATGCTTGTCAAACTCTTTTGATTTGAAAGGTGCGTCGCATGCCTCCTCATACTCACGAAGCCGCACCATCCCTTAGATACACCCCACCCCCCTTTGCGGTGGTGGGGGCGTGTGGTAGTATCTCGCGGTCATATTTCGGAACGAGGGGCCGAGTGAGAGGGTCAGAGGCTTCTCATCCATTCCAAAAACTTGATTCGAGCGAGGGATAAGTCTTGTCTGGAGAGTTGAATCCGCATTTGCGTTTGTTGCTGGGGCCGGGGCCGAGCCCGGTTCACCCGAGAATTTTAAAAGCCATGAGCACCCACGTGGTGGGGCACTTGGACCCCGATTTCCTGGCGGTGATGGACGACTGCCAGGTGATGCTGCGCGATCTGTTCAACACCGAGAACCAGGTGACGTTCCCCGTATCGGGCACGGGCAGCGCCGCGATGGAGGCTTCGGTCTGCAACATCATCGAACCTGGGGACAAGGCCATCATCTGCGTGAATGGCGTGTTCGGCGGGCGGATGAGCGACGTGGCCGCGCGCTACGGGGCGGAGGTCGTCATCGTGGAGGCCCCGTGGGGCAAGCCCATCGACCCACAGGACGTGAAGGCGGCCCTCGATGCGAACCCCGACGCGGTGATGGTCGGCATCGTCCACGCGGAAACGAGCACGGGCGTGCTCCAGCCGATGGAGGAAATCGGCGCGATGTGCCGCGAGCACGGGGCGCTCTTGCTGCTCGACTGCGTCACCTCGCTGGGCGGCGTGCCCGTGGAACTCGACAAATGGGGGGTGGAGATCGCCTACAGCGGCACGCAGAAGTGCCTGGCCTGTCCGCCGGGCGTTGCGCCCATCACCTTCAGCGAGCGCGCGCTCGGCAAGGTGCGTGAGCGAAAATCCAAGGTCACGAGCTGGTATTTCGACGTGAGCATGGTCGAGAAATACTGGGGCAACGATCGCGTCTATCACCACACCGGGCCGATTACGATGAACTACGCGATCAGAGAAGCGCTCAGGATCATCTTCGATGAGGGTCTCGAGGCGCGTTTTGCGAGACACGCCCTGGCGAGCAAGGCGTTGCAAGCGGGCGTGGAGGCGCTCGGGATGTCCATGTTCGCGCAAGAAGGCGCGCGCACGCCCACGCTCAACACCATCACTTTGAAAGAGGGCATGGATGACGCCGCCGTTCGCAAGAGCCTGCTCAACGATTTCAACATCGAGATCGGCGGCGGCCTGGGCCCGGTGGCCGGCAAGATATGGCGTATCGGAATGATGGGCCACGGGGCCACGCAGGCGAACGTGGTCTACCTTCTCTCGGCGCTGGAGGTGATTTTTTCCAAATTAGGGTATATTACAAAGGCTGGAGATGGTGTCGGAGCCGCTTCGCAGGTGTTCGCGGACGCTGCTTCCTGATCATTCATCCAAAGGAGTTTTGCCGATGTTCCCGATGAATATGGGCATTCCCGAGTTGCTGGTCATTCTTGCGATATGCGTGCTGGTCTTCGGCGCGAAGCGCCTGCCCGAGATCGGTTCGGGCCTCGCTCGCGGAATCAAGAGCTTCAAGAAGGGGATAAGCGACGACCCGGAATTGCCCGATAAGAAAGAGGCGTCCGCCGCCGGAGAGGGCGATAAGGGCTGAATAGCCGGTTCGCTCTGAGTCCACCGCGCGTGGATTCCTGGGCTTGGTACTCCTCGCCGCGGCGGGTTGTTTCTCATAGAGGGCGATGACGCAGCCGCGCCTACCGGGAGTTGCGGGAGATGGGCCGGGGATAGCCTCGTAGGGCGCAGCGCGGTCTTTTGCCTGATAGGGGGACGCCGGGCGAACGCCCGTGAATGTCCACCGGATTTTGCGACCAGCCCTGCGCGCGCAGCGGTTGGTTTTTCATTTTGAAGACGGAGAGACCGGGTGGAATTCTTCAAGGTCGTTTCGCCAGAAGAAGCAAAAGAGGCGCTCGAGGGTTTCCGCGCGCTGGGGGCGGAGAGTGTTTCCTCTTTCGATGCAGTGGGCCGCGTCCTGGCCGAAGACGTCCACTCCCCCGTCGACCTGCCCGATTTCCCGCGCGCCACGATGGACGGCTACGCGCTTAAGGCGGCGGATTCTTTCGGCGCGAGCGAGTCCATACCCGCCTATCTCGATATCGTCGGCCAGGTGCCGATGGGGGCGGCGCCGGAATTCTCCGTGGGCCGGGGCGAGGCGGCGCGCATCCTGACGGGCGGCATGGTTCCAGAGGGTGCCGACGCGGTGGTGATGGAGGAGTTCACCACCGCTCCCGACGCGGAGACGCTCGAGGTCAGGCGTCCCGCCGCCGTGGGTGAGAACGTCCTTGGCGTAGGCGATGATCTCAAAAAAGACGAGTTGCTCCTGGGAGCGTGCGTGCGCCTCAGGAGTCAGGATATCGGCGCGCTTGCGGGCGTGGGGGTCACCTCGGTGGAAGTCCACCGCCGCCCACGGGTGGCGATACTGCCTACGGGCGATGAACTCATCGACCCGCGCGAGACGCCCCGCGCGGGCCAGGTGCGCGACATCAACCGCTTCTCTCTCGCGGCGGGGGTGGTTGAGGCGGGGGGCGAGCCCGAGACCGAAGACATCCTCCCCGATGATCTCGGCATCATCAAAGAGCGTTTGGAGCAAGCAGTAAGCCGTGCGGACGTGGTGCTCATCTCGGGCGGAAGCTCCATGGGCCTTCGCGATTACACGGTGGAGGCCATCGACTCCCTGGGAGAGCCGGGCGTTCTGGTGCACGGCATATCCATCAAGCCCGGCAAGCCGACCATCATCGGGCGCGTCGTTCGAGGCGGAGAAGACAAGGCCGTCATCGGCATTCCGGGGCATCCGGTCTCAGCCCTCATGATTTTTCACGCCTTCGTCCGGCCCGTCATCCGGCAGTTGAGCGGCGAGGTCGTACGCGAAGACTTAAGTTCCGATGGTCTTGCGGCCACCCTTTCAAGGAACGTGGCCTCGGCTCCCGGACGCGAGGACCTGGTTCGTGTCACGCTTTCAATCGGCGAGGGCGGGCGCGTGGCCCATCCCCTGATGGGCAATTCCGCGATGATATCGACCATGACGAAAGCGGACGGCTACATCACGATTCCGCTCGAAGCGGAAGGGCTGCGCGAGGGCGCGCAAGTGCGCGTGCATCTTTATTGAGCGCAGTTTGAACGGGATTTTCTCATCGTATCAGGTGTAAGCGAATGAACGATTCATCACTGGCCCAGGGCGGCCGGAAAATTTATTTGGAAAACATCCCGCGCGAAGAGGCGCTCTCGCGTCTTCTGGAGAAAGTGGGTGAGTTCCGCCTCGAGGGGGAGGAAGTTCCGACTTCCGAGGCTTTGGGGCGCGTGACGGCGCGCGCGGCCTACGCGCGGATTTCCAGCCCGCACTTTCACGCCGCCGCCATGGACGGCTACGCCCTCGCCTCGGTGGAGACTTCGGGCGCCACGCCCGTGAGTCCCAAAGAGTTTCTCTTGGACGAGGAGGCCCACCCCCTCGACACGGGCGACCCGCTGCCCGATGGGGCGGATTGCGTCGTCATGATCGAGCACGTGCACGAGGCGACTCCCGGCGCGGTTCGTATCGAGGCGGCCCTCTCGCCCTGGCAGAACGTGCGCGTGGCGGGAGAGGACATCGTCGAGGGCCAGCTCATCCTCACGGCGGGACATACTTTAAGGCCCTACGATCTGGGCGCGCTTCTGGCGGCGGGCATCACGCGGGTGAGCGTGCGCCGCCGGCCGAGAATCGCCATCATCCCCACCGGAGACGAACTCGTGGAAGCCGGGGCCGATTTGAAGCCGGGCGATCTGGTGGAGTTCAACTCGAGCGTCATGTCCGCCTTCATCACCGAGTGGGGGGGAGAGGCGCTCCCCGGCCCGATTTTGGAGGATAGGTTTTCGGCCATCGAGGCTGCGGTTCGAGGCGCGCTCGAAAGCGCGGACGTCGTTTTGGTGAACGCGGGCTCATCCGCCGGGCGGGAGGATTACACCGCCGCCGTGGTGGAAAAACTGGGTAAGCTTCTGGTGCACGGCGTGGCCATCTTCCCCGGCAAGCCCACCATACTGGGCGTTTGCAAGTCGAAATCGGGCGAGAGGAAACCCGTGCTGGGGATTCCGGGCTATCCGGTCTCGGCGGTGCTCGCGCTTCAGGAGTTCGTGCGTCCTCTGATGGCCCACATGGCGGGCGCGGCCCCAGGGGAAGAAGAACGCATACAAGCCTTCATGAGCCGAAAGAGCGCCTCTCGGCTCGGGATGGAGGAATTTCTGCGCGTGAAGCTCGGCCGGGTGGGCGAGCGGATGGTCTGCCTGCCCGCCAAGCGCGGGGCCAGCGTCATCAGTTCGCTCGTAGAGGCCGACGGCGTGGTGCGCGTGCCCGCCCACTCGGAGGGAATCGAGACGGGCGAAGAAGTCACGGTCGAGCTGTTGAGGCCCATGGCCGATATCCGGGGGAACCTGCTCATGGCGGGCAGCCACGACAACGCGCTCGATCTGCTGGCGGATGCGTTGAGAACACGACACAACGACACGCGTCTTTCCGCCTCGGCGGTGGGTTCGCTGGCGGGCCTCATCGCCGTGCGCGACGGCGAGGCGCACATCGCGGGCAGCCACCTGCTGGACCCCGAGACCGGGGAGTACAACTGGTATTATATTCAACGCTATCTCAGGGGCCGCGCGGTCGTGGTGGTGAATTTCGTCCAGCGCGAACAGGGCATCCTGGTTCCCAGGGGCAATCCCAAGGGAATCACTGGGGTAGCCGACCTGAACCGCGAGGATGTCGCCATCGTGAACCGCCAGAGCGGGGCGGGCACGCGGGTGCTGCTCGATCATTTGATGGAGCGCGCCGGCCTCTCGCCCGAGGACGTTCGGGGCTATGAGCGGGTGGAGACCACGCACATGGCGGTGGCCATGGCGGTGGTGGCGGGGCGCGCGGATTGCGGTTTGGGGATTTTCGCGGCTGCCAGGATGCTGAACCTCGATTTCATCCCACTGGAGCGGGAGCGCTTCGATTTCATCGTGCCCGGGGAGCATTGGGAGACGCCCGCGATACAAAAGGTGATGGATATTTTGCGCGATGCGGCTTTTAAGGATGCCGTGGAGGCATTAGGGGGGTATAATACGGAGTTGACCGGCCAGGTGATGGCTCCACCTTCAAGATAAGGCTAGAGGAAATGGCGTTATTCGATCGCTACGGACGCGCGCACGATGATTTGAGAATCTCGGTGACGGACAGGTGCAACTTCCGGTGTTTCTACTGCATGCCGGAAGAGGGCATGACGTGGCTGCCCCACGCGGAGGTTCTCGATTATGAGGAAATCGCCCGCGTGGTGCGCATCACCACCGATTTGGGCTTCACGAGCTATCACTTGACCGGCGGCGAGCCGCTCCTGCGAAAGGACTTACACCGCCTGGTCGAGCAGATGATGGAAATTCAGCCCGATATGGACCTGGCTCTTACGACCAACGGCGTTTTTCTCCCCAAGATGGCGAAGGATCTGTACGCGGCGGGGCTTCGGCGCGTGAACATCAGCCTCGATTCCATGGACGCGGGCAAATTCCTGTTCATGACGCGCCGCGACGTTTTCGGCCAGGTGATGGAAGGCATAGAGGCCGCTGCGGAGGCGGGATTCTCGCCGATCAAGATCAACGCGGTGGCGGTCAAGGGCTTGAGCGAGGAGGAATTGCCGCGCTTCGCCAGGTGGTCGCGCGAAACGGGCCACGTCGTTCGCTTCATCGAATACATGCCGCTCGATGCGGACCGCACCTGGACGAAAGAGAAGGTGCTGACGGCCGAGGAAATATTGGAGGGCCTCTCCATCGAGGGAGAACTCGAACTGGTGAGCGGACACCCTTCCGACCCCGCGACGCGCTACCGCTACAAGGACGGCAAGGGCGAGGTGGGCGTCATCGCCTCGGTCACGCGGCCTTTCTGTCAGGATTGCAACCGCATCCGCTTGACGGCGGACGGCATGGTGAGGACCTGCCTTTTCTCCACGGTCGAGCACGACGTCAAGAAGATGCTGCGGGGCGGCGCTTCGGATGATGAGATAAAGGCCTGGCTCGGCGAGGTGGTTCTCACCAAGACGCCGGGCCACCTCATCGGACAGGAAGAGTTCATCCAGCCTGAGCGCACGATGAGTTCCATCGGCGGCTAGATTTATCCTCCATCGCTCGAGATTCCATCACTCTGATGACAAATCGGACGCTTCCGTGGTGCGCGGGCGTCGTTGAAGAGCCTGAACGCCAAGCCCCAAAAGGAGATCCGCAGTGCCGTGGATTGAAAAGAAACGCACGCAGGTGCTCGGCCGCACGATGTCCTATGTCGAGACCGGCGATGGTGACCCCATAATATTGCTGCACGGAAACCCGACTTCCTCCTACCTGTGGCGCGGCGTCATCCCCCACCTCGCTCCGCTTGGCCGTTGCATTGCGCCCGACCTGATCGGCATGGGCGATTCGGACAAACTGGACGACAGCGGCCCGGGCCGCTACCGCTTTGTGGAGCATCGGCGGCATCTCGACGCGCTTTTAGAGGCTTTGGGCGTCGGCGAGCGCGTCACCTTCATCATGCACGACTGGGGCTCGGCCTTGGGCTTCGACTGGGCCAACCGGCACCGGGGCGCCGTGAAGGGGCTGGCCTACATGGAGGCCATCGTGCAGCCGCTCACCTGGGCGCAGTGGCCAGATGCGGCGCAGCGGGTCTTTCAGGGGTTCCGCTCGGAAAGCGGCGAGTCCATGGTTTTGGATAACAACGTGTTCGTCGAGCGCGTGCTGCCGGGCTCGATACAGCGGGAGCTTACCGAGGAGGAGATGGCCGAATACCGCCGTCCCTTCGCAGAACCCGGAGAAGGCCGCCGCCCGACCCTCACGTGGCCGCGCGAGATTCCCATCGAGGGCGAGCCTGCCGACGTGGCCGGAATCGTCGCTGACTACGCCGCGTGGCTTCGCGAGTCGCCCGTTCCCAAGCTGTTCGTGAACGCCGAGCCGGGCGCCATCCTGATAGGCGAGCAGCGCGAATTCTGCCGCACCTGGCCGAGCCAGACCGAAGTGAGCGTGCCGGGGATTCACTTCATCCAGGAGGATTCTCCGGATGAGATTGGCCGGGCAATCGCCGAGTGGCTCCGCACGCTGGGCTAAGGCGCCATCGCCCTTTGGGTGCCGGCTGCTCGCCCATTCCCCATGACACTCCCCCAGGAACCTGTCTGCGTCCAAAAGAGATAACCCCTGGTTTGTGATAAGATCGTTTGCGTCGCTTTTTAACATCCGTCGCGTGAATGGTTCGTCGCCGTGTTTCTCTTTCGGGAGCCACGAGAAGATGTCTGCAAGATCAGCCGCTGTGCTCATCATGGTGCTCATCGTAGCGGGCGAGTTCACCTACGCCTCCGCGGGCCGCCCGAGGGGAAGGCGAAACCGCATCGTCTCGGTTCAGGCGCAGAAAGTCTCGACTGGCCGTCTGGGCAGGCGCGTGGCGGCCACTGGCACCCTTCTGGCCAGAAGCGAGGTGAAGCTCATGTCGCGCGCCGAAGGGCAGGTGCGCGAGGTTCTGGTGCGCGAGGGCTCGCAGGTAAAGAAGGGGCAAATCCTCTCGCGTCTTGATTCCACCATCAAACGGATAGACTTGAAGCTGGCGGAGAGCGAACTCGACGCAGCGCGGGCGAATCTCCAAAGACTCAAAGCCGGAAGCCGGCCCGAGGAAATCGCGGCGGCAGCGGCCGTCGTCGCACAGGCGGAGGCGACGCGCAAGCGCAGCGAGGCGGAAATCAGCTCCGCCCTCGCCCGACGCGAGGAGGCGGAAGCCAACGCGCGCTCCTTGGACGCCTTGCACAAAAAAGGCGTCATCAGCGCACGGGAGTGGCGTAAAGTGTCGACGGAGGCGAATCGCGCCAGCGCGGACGTGGCCGAGCGCAGGGCGCGCGTTGCCGAGGACGCCGCCCGTGTGCAGGTTGCAAAAGAAAAGCTCAAGCTGGTGAAAATTGGCGCGCGCGTGGAAGAAGTCGACATGGCGCAGGCGCAGGTGAGCCAGCGTATGCAGCGGGTGAGGCGGCTAAAGGTCGAGCTTGAATACTTCACCGTTCGCTCGCCGATTCCAGGCGTCGTCACCGAGAGAAAAATCGAGCCCGGCGACCTGGCGGTGAACAGGGCGCATCTGTTCACCATCGCCCAGACGGACACGCTGCGCGCCCGCGTGCGGGTGAGCGAGCTGGATTTGCCTCTCATCAAGAAAGGCCAGGGTGCGCGAGTCGAGTTCGACGCCTACCGGGGCCGCGCGTATTCGGGAAAGCTGACCCGGATTTTTCCGAGCGTCGACCCGAGTTCGCGCCAGCTCATCGTGGAGGTGGATGTTCAAAACCCCGATTCTTACTTAAGGCCCGGCCTTCTGGCCCGCGTGAGGTTTGACCCCTTGCTGGGGAGGAGCGCGATCAACCTGCCGGTTCACGCCGTTATCTGGGACGGGGATTTGCGCACGAAGGCGGGCGCCGTCTTCGTCGTGGAAAGGTTGCAAAGAGGAGCTGGTAGAAGCGGCGGCGGACGAGGTGCTCCCGGCGCTAGAGGCGCAGCGCGCGGGGGCGTGGCCGAAGCGAACGCGCGCGCAGGAGGGACGAGGCGAGGCCCCCCGGGGGGACGCGGCCCGCGCTTCATGGCGGTGCGCCGCGAGGTGCGGTTGGGCGAGATGGTGGATGGGCGAATCGAGATTCTCGAGGGCTTGAAGGTGGGCGAGCGGGTGGTGGTGAGCGCCACCACCCAGTTGCGGGACAAGCGGCCCATCCGGCTCGTAGAGCCTTGAGAGGAGCGCCATTATGCTGAGCCGAAGCTGCATCCGAAGGCCCGTGGGAACCATCATGGGCGTGGTGTGCGCGCTGGTGCTCGGCTTTTTCGCGCTCACGCGGCTGCCGGTCGATTTTCTGCCCAGAATCATCTATCCCCGGATATTCATCGGCATAGATTTCGAGGGAGCCGACCCCAAAGTGGTCGAGGAGCAGGTCACCAAGGTGGTGGAGCGCGAACTCGCGACCACCCAGGGGGTGGTGCGCATTTTCTCGATCAGCCGCGAGGGCGCAGCGCGCCTGTGGATGTTCTTCGACTTCAAGCGCGACATCGATCTGGCGCTTCAGGACGCCATCACCAAATTCAACGTCGCCAGAAGAAACTTGCCCCAAGAGATACAGGACCAGCTTCAGAACACCCGGATATTCAAGTCCGACCCGGCGCAGGTGCCCATCATCGAATACGCCCTGTCGTCTAAAACCCTGAAAGGCCCGCAGCTTCAGACCTGGGCGCGCAAGGTGCTCATCCCCCAGCTCATGACCGTCCCCGGCATCGCCTCGGTGGAGGCGTTCGGCGGCCAGGACGAAGAGGTGCAGGTACTCGTCGATTTGCTGAGGATGCAGGGTCTGGGACTCGACCTCCCGGCGGTCTTGCGAAGGATGCGCGCCGAGAATATGGACCTCGCCGCCGGACGGATAAAGACCGCCCAGCGCGAGTATTCGAGCCGAACGGCGGGCAAGCTCAAAAACGCGGGCGAACTTTCACGCCTGATCTTCCCCACCAAGGATGGCCGCCGGGTTTACTTGCGTGATTTCGCAAAAATTCAGGACGGCGGCAAGGAGCGGCGCATCTTCGTGTGGCTGAACGGCGATGAGAGCGTCAAGATGGTGGCCCTGAAACAGCCCGACGCCAACACGGTCTCCGTCGTGGACGGCTTGAAGGATAGACTCGCTTTCCTGAAGCGCTACGGCATCGTGCCGCCCGACATCAACCTCGTTCCGATTTCAGACCAGAGTTTCTTCATCCGCGCCTCGATCAAGAGCGTCCTCTCCTCCGCCCTGGTGGGCGGTGCGCTGGCGATACTGGTGGTGCTTTGCTTCCTGGGGAGTCTCAGGCGCACGCTGATCATCGGCCTGGCGATCCCGGTCGCTTCGGTCTTCACGTTTTTCCTGATGTGGATGCTGGGCTTCACCTTCAACATATTCAGCCTGGGAGGGGTGGCGCTCGGCGTCGGGATGCTCGTGGACAACGCCATCGTCATGCTCGAGAACATCTCGCGCCATCAGGCGGAAGGAGGCGACCCCGTGGAGGCGGCGGAGAGCGGCTCCTCAGAGGTGGAAAGCGCCATGGTGGCCTCCACGCTCACGAACGTGGCCGCCGTGATGCCGTTTCTGCTCATCTCGGGCTACGTGGCGCTCCTGTTCCGCGAGTTGATACTCACCATCACGCTGGCGTTCATATGCAGCCTCCTGGTCGGCCTCACTGTCGTGGCCATGCTCTCCGCCCGGCTCCTGCAGATACCGATGAGCAGCGGTTTCAGCCGCTTTCCGCTCTTCCGCCTCTTCGGCTGGCTCGTCGATCTGGTTCACCGGGTGTATCGCTACCTCCTGCGGCCCGTGCTCAAGCTCAGGTGGGTGGTCATCATCGTCGCCCTGGCCGTCTGCGCGAGCAGCTACACGCTCGTCGACAAGCTGGGCAACGAACTCCTGCCCCAGGTGGATGATGGGCGCATCTCGGTGGACATTCGCTTCTCCCCGGGCGGCACCCTCGATTACACGAAAAAGGTGACGCGCGAGATTCACGACATGCTCGTGCGCGACCCCGCCGTCGACAAGGTGTTCGCCACTGCGGGGGGGCGTCTTTTCGGCAGGAATTTCTCGCCCTCCGCCTCCCGGGGGAGAATCGACGTGACGCTCAAAGAAGACGTGAGCGTGTTCGGCTACCTGAAGAAGCTCAGGCCCCGGCTCGCGCGCATGACGTACCCCGACGCGCGCATTTACGCCTTCAAGAGCCGTGTGCGGGGCCTGCGCACCTCCAACACGCGGCACAACAAGAGTTTCTCCCTGGGTGTCCGGGGCGAGGATTTGCCCACCCTCAACCGCATCGCCGAAGAGGTCGTGGAGAAGCTACAGGGTGTGGCGGGGCTACACAACGTGCAGATGAACGAGGACAGGCCGAGGCCTGAGTTCCGTATTCAGGTGAACAGGGAGCGCGCGGCTGAACTCGGCCTCTCGGTCGAGGACGTGGGCGATACCGTGGCCACGGCGGTCGATGGGTCGATAGCCACGTTCATCAACAGGGTGGATACGCGCGTGCCCGTGCGCGTGAAGTTCTCCGACACCGAGATCACGAGCGAGCAGGATTTGGCGCAATTGCCCCTGTTTCCCCGGGACGGACGCTCCACGCGCCTCCATCACGTGGCGGGCATTCGCTACGGGCAGGGCAGTTCGGTCATCGTCCGCACGGATCAGAACCGCATCATCCAGATAACGGGCGACATCCAGGGCCGCTCCCTGGGCGATGTGGGAGCGGACGTGCGCGCGCGCTTAAAAGAAGTCGACGTGCCGAGGGGCTACTTCATCCTGCCCGGCGAGGATGAGGAGAACCTGAAGAAATCAAACCGCGAACTGCTCATCCTGGCTTTGCTGGCGCTTTTCCTCGTTTATACGGTGCTGGCCGTTCAGTACGACTCGCTCGTGAACCCTTTCGTCATCATCTTCGCCGTGCCGCCCGCACTCACGGGCGCGCTTGTGGGTCTTTATCTCACCGGCACTCCTTTCGGCTCGACGGTGCTCATCGGCGTCATCCTCCTCGTGGGCATCGTGGTGAACAACTCCATCGTGATGATCGACTACGTCGAACGCTTGAGAGAACGCGGCATGGACATCAGAGAAGCCATCATCAAGGGCGCGTCGACGAGGCTGCGCCCCATTCTCATGACCACGCTCACCACCGTCATTGCGCTGACGCCCCTGGCGAGCGGCTGGGGCAAAGGCTCCGAGATGTTGAAACCCTTGGGACTCGTCGTTTTGAGCGGGCTCTCGCTTTCCACCCTGTTCACGCTTTTCCTGGTGCCTTGTATCTATCTCGCGGCCCAGAATTTTGTGAGCTCCTTAAGGCGCGCCGTGGGTCTCCGCGAGACGAAATACACCGCACCCGCCGCAGAGGCATAGCCCGTTCGCCGGCCCGGCTCTTCTTCTCTGGATTTACCTATGAAATCCCCGTAGTATCCCCTGCGTTTGGACGCGAGGTTCATTTTCGATAGGAGAGAGCATGGCAAGGAAAGGAATGGGCGATGAGGTGCGCGCGGACGGGAGGCTTCACGATGAGAACCGAAAAGTAAGCGTCGAGGCCGATTACGTGAAAACCTGCGCGGGGAGTTGCCTCATCGCCGTGGGTGATACCCGGGTTTTGTGCACCGCCTCGGTGGAGGAGCGTGTCCCGCCCCACAAGCGCGATTCGGGCGAGGGATGGGTGACGGCGGAATACGCCATGCTGCCGGGCAGCTCGCCCTGGCGCGTGGACAGAAAACGCGCGCGCGCGGGCCGCAGCCAGGAGATACAGCGCCTGATCGGGCGTTCGATGCGCTCGATAGTCGACCTCTCGAAAATAGAGGGGATCACGATTTACATCGATTGCGACGTGATTCAGGCGGACGGCGGAACGCGGTGCGCCGCCATCACGGGAGGCTACGTGGCCCTGGCGCGCGCGGTGAACGCCATGCTCGCAGATGGGCGCATCGCCAAATCACCCATCCGCGAGGCGGTAGCCGCCGTGAGCGTCGGCGTGGTCGGGGGCGTCCCCATGCTGGATCTGAATTATTCGGAGGACTCGACCGCCGAGGTGGACATGAACGTCGCGATGACCGCCGGGGGCCGTTTCGTGGAGCTTCAGGGAACGGCCGAGCAGACACCGTTTCGCAAAAGCGATCTGAACCGCTTGATCGCCCTGGCGGAAAAAGGCATCGGGGAGCTTCTGGAAGTTCAGGCCGCGTATATCGGCGCGAAATGAAGATCGTTCTCGCGAGTGGAAATCCCGGAAAGGCGCGCGAGGTGCGCGCCGCTCTCCTGGGCATGGGCGTCGAACTGCTGCTCCCACATGAGGCGGGCATCGAATTCGACGTCGAAGAGACCGGCTCCACCTACGCGGAAAACGCGCTCATCAAGGCGCGGGCCGCATGCGAGGCGAGCCGCCTCCCCGCCCTCGCGGATGATTCGGGCGTGGAGGTGGATGCGCTGCCCGGTGAATTGGGCGTCCGCTCCGCGCGCTTCGGCGGAAACGGGCTGGACGATTCGGGGCGGAACGCGCTCTTGCTCGAAAAAATGCGCGAAGTACCCGAAGCCGAGCGTGGCGCGCGATACGCCTGCGTACTGGCCTACGTGAAGCCCGACGGTTGGTTCGGTTTTTTCGAGGGTGTGCTGGGCGGGCGGATACTTCGCGCACCGCGCGGGGAGGGCGGTTTCGGCTACGACCCGCTCATGTATCTGCCCGAGCACGGCTGCGCCGTTTCTGAGCTTCCGCTCGACCTCAAAAACCGCATCAGCCACCGGGGTCTCGCGCTCGCGGAGTTTCGCGCGTGGCTGGCCCGGGAGGCGGCGGATGGGTCATAATGGGGAAAATTTATGAGGATTCGGCTGTTCGCCGCCGCCCGGCGGCTGGAGCCGATGATGAACAAGGCGTCTATTTTATTATTGGATGCGCAGACAGGGGAGTTCTGATATGTCCAGAATAGAGATGATTCAGCCCGAGGAGGCGGATGCCGACGTGGCCCGCTTCTACGAGGCCACCACCGCCATGCTGGGCCGCGTCCCGCATTCGATGCGGGTGCTGGCCAAAACCCCCCATGTCGCCAAGGCCATGCTGCCCTTCATAGCGACGCTCCAGCGCGAGGGCGGGGGCAGCCTGCTCAAGACGAAGATAAAGGAGATGGTGGTCATCAAGACGAGCCATCTCAACGGGTGCGCCTACTGATACACGCACAACACGTCGCTTGGTCAAGCGGCGGGCATCACTGTAGAACAAGTGGAAGTCATCGGCACGGACGGCTACATGGCATCGGATTTGTTCACCCCGCGCGAGAAGGCGGCCATCCTGTGGGCGGAGCATGTGACGCTCAACACCGCGCGTTCGAGAGACGACGTGTTCGAGGAGGTGAGGAAGCATTTCTCGGAAGCCGAGATCGTCGAACTCACGATGGTGAGCGGGCTTTTCAACCTCTTCAACCGCTACATGGATTCGCTCGGCATCCCGCTCGAAGAACAGCGAGAGGTCGACAAGATCAAGAAATCCCTGCATCTCGACGGCGGGAAGGTCAAGACCTACTACAAGACGATGGTGGACCACTGGCCGAACGAATACCCCGAACCCGACGCACTGGATCCGAACAGGAACGGCTGAATAACGCCGCAGAATAAAACCGCCCCGGGTTCCGGCTCGGGGCGGTTTTTTGTTGGGGGGATAAGTTTTCCGTGTTTGATGGAAGCGCCTCCGACCGTCCCCGCTGGAAATCACCTGCTCGAATCATCCATAATACGTTCGCCGTCGTATGCGACCCTTCCATTCCTGAGGTTTTCGGATGAAGCGCATCATCTGTGTTTTCGTGCTGCTCGCCTCGTGTCTCGGCGCAAGCGCCGAGACGAACTTGGAGAGAGTGCTGAACTGCGAAGTGAGCTACACGATCCTGAACGGCTACAAGGTCGAGCAGAAGGTGCGCATCACGCTGCCCGAGGGAAAGCGGGATCTGGCTATCTGGCTCGTGGAGCGGAAAAAGGGCGGGTTCAAGAAACTGGCCTACCCCATCGGCGGCGAGGGGGAGCTTCGCATCTCGCGGCCTTTTAATAAGAAAAAATCCATCACTTATCCCTTCATCCTCACCTGGCAGTCCTTCGGCCGCTTTCGCCTCACCGGGTTTTTCCTGTCCAGAAGGTACTCGCACACCGTCGTCGTGCGCGAGGTGAAAGACAAGAGGGTGATCGAGATCTTCCCCGCCTTTCCGGGCCACATCGCCACCAAGCTCGCGCGCGGGGAGTGCGGGAAGTAGGGTCGAGATAGTGGACTATCATTCATGAGAGGGAAGATGAGATGTTGAAGCGAGCCGTGCACCCCGGTGAGATATTGAAGGACGAATTGGCGGAACTCGGGATCACGCCTACGGAATTCTCGCGCCAGATTGGCGTGCCACCCAACCGTGTGAGCCAGATCATCAACGCCAAGCGCTCTATCACCGGCGATACGGCTCTGCGCTTGGGCCACTGGTTCGGCGTCGAGCCCGAGTTCTGGCTCAATCTGCAAGCGCATTTCGAACTTGCCCGCGCCGAGGGGGAATCAGGCGATGCTATTCGCCTTCTGCCCACGAGGGAGGGTCTCCCGCCTCGGGCCGCATTGCCGCGCGCGATGTAGACTATACTGGTGGAGCCCCGATCACCCGCCCCTACAAATAACACCTGAGCAGCGTGATGCTCCGCTCCGCAGCGATGCGGAAGGCGGGCTTCTGGTCGATCTGCACCGAGAGCACGCCCTCGTAGCCGATTTCCCTCAGCGCGCGGATGAAGTCGCCGAAGTGGATGTGGCCCGAACCCGGATAGCCGCGCGTGGAATCGGCCACGTGCACGTATTCTATCCACTCGCGCGCGGCGAAGATGGCCCCGGGTATGGAGGCGTCCTCCGAATTCATCCAGCAGCTGTCTATCATCAGGGCGAGGCCCGCGTGGTTTTCGGCCTTCACGTATTCCATCCCCTGGCGCACGGTGTTGATGAAGTTCGTCTCGTAGCGGTTGTAGGGCTCGATGTAGATTTTCATGCCGCGCTTTGCGGCGTAGTCCGCACCCGCGCGCATGGCGTCGCGCATCCAGGCGTTCGAGGTCTCCCACATCTCGCCGGGAATGCACGTGCCGCGAAACCGGCCGATGTTCACGCCGAGCGCGCCCAGTTTCTCGCCCGCATCGATGAGGGCGCGCAGACGGGCGTCGCCCACCTCGCGGATTTGCGCGTCGGGGTGGCACATCACCACCCCGTCCTGAAGCTCGCTGGGGGCCGAGCCTATCATCGTCACCGAGAGGCCCGAGCGGGCGATTTCCGCCTCCACCCCCTGCGCGTCGGGGTCGCCTGGGTCGCGCATGGCGACTTCGAGCGTGTCGTAGCCCAGTTCTTTCAGCACGGCGAGGTTCTCACCGAAATCCCCGCGCACGCCCGGCATCAGGGGCGAGCGCACCTCGGGCGTGGTGATGACGTAGCCCACGCGCATGCGGCTGGGTTCTGCGTATTCGGCGGCGTGAGGGGATATCGGCATGTAATATGTCTCCCGTGTGTTTCCGGTATGAGGGTATTTGTAGAATTTTACGGGAGATTACGACTGGGCGCGCATCTTGTCGAGGGGCCGGGCGTCTTTCGGGAAACGATTATAGGCTGAAGCGGATGTCGTCCCGCAAACTCCAGGTTCAGGAACCAGAAAAGCCCGGCGCCTGAGGTGGAAAACAGGCGCCGGGCAGGATATCACCGATGAGCGGCCTTAAGCCTTATGGCCGGATGAGAAGCTGAAATGCGTATCCCGCAACCAGTGACCCCAGGATGCCGGTGGCGAGGTAGATGGCGAAGATTTTTCGCTTCACCAGCGCCCACACGCCGGCCATGGCGGGTATGCACGTGGCGGGACCCGCGATGAGAAAGGCCATGGCCGCACCGCTGCCCATGCCTGCGGCGAGGAGCCCCTTGGTGATGGGGATGGCGGCGACGCCCGAGGTGTAGAGCGGGATGCCCACCGCGCTCGCCAGGGGAATCGACCAGGGGTTATCCGCCCCGAGTATCGCGCCTATCCACGCCGGGTCGACGTAGTGGACGATCAGCGCTTCTAAGAAAAACGCCACGGCCAGCCACTTGGAGAGATAAAAGCCCACGCTCCACGCCTGGGCGGTGAAGCCGCTCAAAGACGGCCCCTTTATTCGGTTCTCATCGTGGGCTTTGGGCGCACTCGGCGCGATGGTGGCCCTGAGTTGACCATCGAGCCTTCCGCCGCGCCCGATGAGATATGTGGCGTATCCGGCGCCCGCTCCCAGGACGATGGCGCTGATGAGCCGCGCGAAGGCGTAATCCGTCCCCAGAACGCCTGCGGTCAGCACGAATTTCTCGGGGCTCATCAGGGGCGAGCTTATCCAGAAGGCCATTACGGGACCCAGGGGTACGCCGCTTGCGAGCATGGCGGCGATCAGGGGAATCACGCCGCAAGAGCAAAAAGGAACCACCGCGCCCACCCCCGCCGCGCCGCCGATGGCGAGACCCTGGCGCTTGCTGAACACCGCTTTTATTTTATCCGCGTATCCGGCGACGGTGACCCAGGCCGAGACCCCCACACTCAAGAGAAAAAAGGGCGCAATGCCCCAGAAGCTCTTCAGCATGAAGAGGAGGTTTCGCTTGATCTCGGCGGTGATGAGGCCGGCGGAAATCTCCCGGCCCGCCCCCGCCCACAGAATGAGCAGCAGCAGAGCGCCTATCGAGATGAAACCCCACAGGTAGGGGGAGGTCCATCTGGATTTCGGCTTGGGCGCACAGCAGGAGGCCTCGTCCGCGGGCGGTGTAGCGTTATCAACCGCCTGGACTGTTTTCGCTTCGGTGATCATGACGAGGACTCCTTGGCGGCGCGCGCGAGTTTTTCTATCGCGCGGACGATCTCTTCTTGCTCCTCGGGGGAGAAAGCGTCCAGAAGCGCGCCGTCCTCGAGCGCGCAGCCTTCCGATATGGTCCCGTGGAGCGCGGCGCCCGCCTCGCTCAATCCCAGGCAGCACACGCGGCGGTCTCCTTCTTTCATGCAGCGCTCGATGAGCCCGCTATCGACGAGTGGGTCCGCGCAGCGCGTCACGCCGCTCGGGGTGAGGCGCATTCGCCTGGCGATCACCCCCATGGGCAGGGGCCCCGTTTCCGCATGGGCGAGCATGTGAAGGAGCGTCCACTGGTTGTTGGTGATGTCGTGGCGGCACACCGCCTCTCTGTCGGCGGGTTTTTTCTGATGAAAGAGATTATCGAGCGCTACGTGAAGACGCGCGCCGAGGCCGTGGGTCTCGAGTGCTGCCCCTTCGCAACAGGCTTGCGGCGTGATGTCCATTTTATTCATGACTCCCCTGTGCCGTCTTTCCCGGATTTCGTGGCCCGGGTTTTGGAGGCGCAGCCTCGATGTTTCCCGGGCATTTCGTCTGATGGTTCTTGTTTAATCCTCGTCAAATATGAGGGCATCAATATTTGACTGAATCAAATATATTGCCATTCAACTTTTATGTCAAGGGTTTTTATTGCACACAGATGGGCTTCTGGAACGAAACTGGCTTGTTTCCATCCGACAACCACCCATATACTCTGGGCGATTCGCGCGGCGCCTCGCCGGGCCGCTTTTTCGCTTTTGCCTTTCGGGCCTCGAAGGGGGAATGATGAAACCCATCGCCCTGGATGAAATCACCGAAGATCGCGCCACCGGGAAGGTTGCGGCGATCTATGAAGACATGCGTCAGGTGCTCCGCAGCACGCAGGTGAACCTCATCTATCGCACCCTGGCCGTTCATGAACAATACTTTTCCGCGGCCTGGGATGCGCTCAGGCCCAATGCATCGATCGCTTATTTCGAGCGCTGCGCGGATAACCTCAGGATGCGGATGGCCCCGCCCATGCCGCCCGACGTGCCCGACGTGGGCGAAGAATTAGAAGATAATTTCGACTACAGGCCTGAGGATATCGGCGCGGTCGACGGCGTCCTGGACATATACAATGACGCGAATCCCAAAAACCTCATTCTCGCCGCCGCCTTGAAGGGCGCGCTCAACGGCATGAAGATAGGTGGCGTCCGCCCCGGCGCAGAATCCGACACCGATGAGTTGCCAAAGGGTCCGCCCTCCTCGATGCGTGGAGAAAGTCTGGTGGACCCGGCCGCCGTCGATGCTTCTTTGGGTGCTCTGTATGAAGAGATTCGCGAGACGACCGGGGGGCTGGGCAGCGTTTGGCGCGCTCTGGGGCATCATCCCGCCTTTCTGGAGCGGGTGTGGCCGTTTCTCAAAGAAGAGATGGCGAAGGCGGGGTACCGGATTACCGTCACCCAGGCGCAAGGAGCTGCGGCGGCCGCCGCACAGGAGTTTCCCTTCGCCGTCGATTTGAGCAGGGAGCGTGTGGCGGCGCTCGGACTTTCTGAGAGCGAAATCGACGTGATCGATCAGAAACTCGATCGCTTCATCCACCTCATCCCCAGAACCAACACCCTGGTTCTCCTCATGAAGGCGGCCCTGGTGGGCGAGGGCAGGGTGCGCAGAAAACCCTTCGAGGGAGAGTAGATTTTTTGCTGCGCCCGCCTGGGATAGTGGCCATTGCCCGGCGGCACTGGACATTTCCGGCGGTTTCCTTATACTAAAACGCTCAATACAAAAATTTGGGGAGAAGAGGGGCGCTCGCTGGGCGGGGCCGAAAGGCCCCATGCGTGCGTTACCGGGTTCGCGTGTCCGCGTAATCGCTCCAGGTCATCTTCCTGTCCTGGCCTGAGCGCCAAGCCATCCTTTTTCCATCGTGACTTCTCGCGCAGGATGGGTCTTCCTGATCTAGGCGTTGTTGACGATCTCGATTTGTGATATTTTCTCTTGCCTTTTGAGCGGAAAATCGGTGCCTGCGAGTGGGTTGCCACGGGAAAGTCGCCGAGGTGGGCGCCCGTAGCTCAGTTGGATAGAGCAACGGACTTCTAATCCGTAGGTCGCAGGTTCGAATCCTGCCGGGCGTACCATTTTTTGGGGTAATTGCGTTGCTCCTCTCGCCGGATGCGTGGCCACACGCGCAGGCGAGGCGGGTGGAGGCATGGTGGGTGTAGCTCAGTGGTTAGAGCGCCGGGTTGTGGCCCCGGAGGTCGGGGGTTCAAGTCCCCTCACTCACCCCATACGTTTACACATTCTTGAGCGGAACCTGTCTTCCGAACAAGACCAACGGATATCACGCGCCCGTAGCTCAATTGGATAGAGCGTCGGACTTCGGATCCGAAGGTTGTAGGTTCGAGTCCTACCGGGCGTGCCATCTGAAAATCAGGGAAAATAAAATCAACCAGATAGCAGCGATCTGGATATTTTGAATTTGCTCCCTGTGCGTCTTCGTATATCCCTGTATGTCCCTGTAACAGCCACTAAAACAGACACTCGATTCTCTTCTCATCTGTTCGTGCATTCGTCATTTGCTGGGGAAAGTTTTCTTCATTATTAGATGTGGTCTTTGGTTTTTCACGTAGGTCACACTGCGTTTCGATGCTGAGTCTCCCTTCTCTTGTTCTCTCTAAGCAAGTAGGTCTCAGAGCGCAACGGCCCGCCTCACGAGAAAGGTCGAATTTCAATCTTGTTGCAACATTCAAGAGTTGCTCGTATATTGAAATTATGAACAAGCTCATAAAGAGCATGCGACACGCTACGATGAACGTTGGGTTTCTGTTGCGTCCGTGGTGGGGACGATTCCACTTGTCGCCGACTTGAGCGCGACCCGCATCGAAAGGACATTCCCGTTCCTTGACGACACTTCGCTGATGAGGAGGACGGAAAACGACTCGGGATAGTTGATGGTCGATAATCGTGTTGCCGTAAGCCAACAGAAGACATTGCGAGGGAGTTCTTTCAATGATGGGTAAATCCTTCTTACTTTTCGTTTTTCCCCTGCTTTTTCTTTTTTCTCCTGACTCTTCCTCAGCAAAGTATAAAGTCGTATCTACCACCAGCGGCGGGACCATCACCGGCCGAGTGAGCTTCAAGGGTGCTCCTCCCGCGCCCGTCAAATACATCATTACCAAGGACCATGACGCCTGCGGCAAGGGCCAGGTCACCCGCCAGGAGGTGGACGCGAAGGACGGCTCTCTCCGGGGCGTGATCGTCTATCTCCACAAGGTCAAGCAGGGCAAGGCCTTTCCCAAGAAAATCCAGAGCGTCGTGGTGGACCAGAAGAAGTGCGCCTATGTCCCCTACCTGCAAATAGTCGCCGAAGGGGGCAAGGTCACCATCCTGAACAGCGACGCCGCCCATCACAACATTCACACCTACGAGATCATAGGACGCTCCAAACGGTCCATGTGGAACATCTCTCAACCCAAATTTCGGAAAAAGGTCGTCCGTAAGGCCAAGGTTCGGCGGAGCCCGATCGTCCGGATCGAGTGCGACGTGCACAACTGGATGAAGGGGTTTCTCTTCGTGGCCAGGAACCCCTATTACGCGATCATGAGCGGGGATGGGACCTTTCAGATCAAGGATATACCCCCGGGGAAATACTCCCTGAGGGCGTGGCATCCGGCTCTGGGGATGAAAAAGAAAAACATCACCATCTCCGCCGGTGGAAAGGAGGCTGCCGCCTTCACGTTCTCTTCGAAATAAGGCCGAATTTTCGTCACGGTTGAGACGGATATCTTATAGGGTATAGAATACTAGCCGTGGGGGGTAGGGAAGAATGGATCTTGTTCGCGCTGTCGGGTGTCGGGTGATCGGCGGAATCCTGTTGAGCTTCTGGGTTTTTCTTCCTGCCGCCGGCTGGGGGGCTTCTCTCTCGCCTCTTCCGCCGCCCAAGGCCCAGAAGCCCGCACAGACCGATTTGGGCCGGTATCTGTTCTTTGATCCCCGGTTATCGGGGGACGGGGGGATCAGTTGCGCCACCTGCCATCAACCCGCCAAGGGATGGGGTGATGGACAGAGCCTGTCCACGGGCTATCCCGGGAGCAAGTATTTTCGGAACGCGCAAACTCTCCTGAACGCCGCCTACAACAAACGCGTCTTTTGGGACGGTCGCCTGAGCGGGGCCGACCTGCCCACGCTCGTTCGCGATCACCTCACCGAGGCCCACTTCATGCTGGTCGATGGCCGGTTGTTTCCCGAGCGGCTCAAGCAGATTCCCTCCTATGTCAAGAAATTCAAAGAGGCGTATGGAGGGGAACCTTCCTTCGGTGGGGCGCTTAAGGCCATTACGGCGTTCCTCCATACCATCACTTCCCGGAACGTTCCTTTTGACAAGTATCTCAAGGGCGACAAAAAAGCCCTTTCCGCCCAGGCTCGAAAGGGACTCGCCTTGTTCCAGGGGAAGGCCGGTTGCGTCCAGTGCCATGGCGGATCTCTTTTGAGCGACGGCGAATTTCATGCGCTCGGCGTTCCCGAAAACGAGCAGATATTCAAGAATCCGCTGCGCCACATCACTTTCCGCCGGTTCAACAAGGTTATCGGTGTTCCGAATTTCATGAACCTCAGGGCCGATCCGGGCCTCTACGTCGTGACGAAAGAAGAGAGCGACCGGGGCAAGTTCCGAACGCCCACTTTGCGGGAAGTCGCTCGAACGGCTCCCTACATGCACAACGGCGCATTCGCCGCGCTGGAGGACGTCGTCGCCTTTTACGACAAGGGCGGCGGCCGCGGTCCCAACAAGAGTACGCGGCTGAAACCCCTGGGTCTCAAGGCGGATGAGCGCAAGGCCCTGGTGGAATTCCTGAAAAGTCTCTCCGGCTCTCCGGTTTCCGTGAAGGAGCCGAAACTTCCCGATTATGCAATTCGCAAACTAGGCGATAATTGAGGAGACGGCCATGAAAGGGCGAATGAAAAATTGGTTCTTGGGTTCCACAATGGCCGTTTGCTTCATCGCCGCCCTTCTGATGGGAGGGTCGGTTTCGGCCCAGGAGGGGAAATTTCCTCCCCTGGGGCCCCTTCCGCCGGTTCCGGTTCCGGCGGACAATCCCATGTCTCCGGCCAAGGTGGAGTTGGGCAAGCTGCTCTTTTTCGACGCCCGGTTGTCGGGGGATGCCAGCACGTCGTGCGCCTCTTGTCACAGCCCGGAGAGCGGCTGGGGAGACGGGGGGGATCTGAGCCGGGGCTATCCAGGCACGCAGCACTGGAGGAACTCCCAGACAATCCTGAATTCAGCCTATTACGCAAAATTGTTCTGGGCCGGCGAGGTTCCGAGTCTGGAAGCCCAGGCCAAGAGCGCCGCTACCGGCAACGTGGCCGGAAACGGCGACACCATGATGATGGAGGAGCGTCTGCGTCAGGTTCCGGAGTACGTCAAACGCTTTCGTGAGGTATTCGGAGCCGCCTGGCCGACCATCGACGACGCCTGGCGCGCCATTTCGGCTTTCGAGCGCACACTGGTTTCCAGTGCGAAGGACGTGCCGTTCGACCGCTACATGAAAGGAGACCGCAAAGCGCTTTCCGAAAGCGCGAAACGGGGTTTGGCTCTTTTTCGCGGAAAGGCCCAGTGTGTCCAGTGCCATAACGGGTCCCTGTTGTCGGACGATGACTATCACAACATCGGCGTTCCCCAAAATCCCGCGTTCAAGGAAGACCCCCTGCGGCAGATAACGCTTCGTTTTCAGCACGTGATTCGGGGGGTTCCTGAATCCGTGTACCGAAAGGCGGATCGGGATTTGGGGCTCTACTACACCACCAAGAGGAAAGCCGACCGGGGGAAGTTCCGCACCCCCAGCCTCCGGGAACTGAAATACACGGCCCCTTTCATGCATAATGGCGCTTTTTTCGAGCTCGAAGAGGTCATTGATTTTTATAACGAAGGAGGCGGGCAGGACTCGAACAAGAGTCCCCTTCTCAAAAAATTGGGGCTTTCAGACGAGGAGAAGGAGGACCTGCTGGCCTTCCTGGAGTCACTCTCGAGCGATAAGCCTTTGCTCGTCCAGCCCCCTGAACTGCCGCCGTACGCGGCCATGCCGTAAGGAGGAATCCATGACTCAGGAAGCCAAGGAAAACCGGCCTTGCATGTCCCGGCGAGCCTTTCTCCTGACCAGCGGAGCCGCCGTGAGCGTGGTGCTGGTCCAGGGCATTCCCGGTATGGCCGGGGCGGCCCTGCAAAAGGCTGGTTATCCCCGCAAGAAAATCGGAAAACTCAGCAGTCTGAAGGTCGATGCGCCGCAATACTTCCAATATCCGTGGAAGGACGTCTTCTCGGGATGCATGCTGATCAAGTTGGGCGTCGAGGCCGGCGGCGGCGTCGGTTCTAAGAGAGACGTCGTGGCGTTCAGCACCCTTTGCACTCACATGGGGGGTCCCCTCCAGGGCACCTACAACGGGAAGTACAAGGCCATAGGCCCGTGCCCTTTTCATCTGACGTCCTTTGACCTGATGAAGCACGGCATGGTCGCGGCGGGGCAAGCCACGGAAAGCCTCCCCCAGGTCGTTCTGGAGACCCGTGGAGACGACATCTACGCGATTGGGATGATGGGCCTCATATACGGTTATCACTCGAACCTTGCGCCGCTGCAGCGCTGAGGAGGACGCACCATGGCAAGAAAGGTAACGAACTACTACCTTGCGGAAGACAGTGTCCCCCTCCCGCCGCCGGACGCGGAGGTTTTCACCACGGTGTGTGACTATTGCATCGTGGGCTGCGGGTACAAGGTGTACAGGTGGCCGGTCGGGCGCGAGGGCGGGCCCAAGGGCGGGGAGAATGCCCTGGGCGTCGATTTCCCCACCGGCATGATGAGCGGCGGCTGGATCAGCCCGAACATGCACAACATTATTATGGCCAACGGTCGCCCCCACCACGTTATCGTCATGCCCGATAAGGATTCGAAGGTCGTGAACGTCGGGGGGAACCACTCCATCCGGGGCGGCGTCCTGGCCAAGAAGCTTTTTAATCCCAACGAACCCTCCCAGGATCGCCTGCGTCAGCCGATGATGCGGGTTGGTGGAACCCTCCAGGAGGTTTCGTGGGATACGGCCCTGGGCGTCATGGCGGGAATCTCGAAACATGTCCTCAAGAAGTACGGCGAGCACGCCTGGGCCATGAAGACGTATTCCTATCAGTATTTCGAAAATACCTACGCCATCTCCAAGCTCGCTTTCCGCGCCATCGGAACGCCGGCCTACGCCCCGCATGACAAGCCGGGTCCCGGCCCGGACACGCCCGGGATCGATTTTTCCGGTATCAATCCTTTCAGCGCCTCCTATGACGACTGGGGAGAGGCCGAAGTGATCTTCTTCTCCGGCGTCGACCCGTGGGAAACCAAATCGGTGTTGTTCACCTCCTGGATCATGGGAGGGAAAACGCCTGCCAAGAAACTGATCTTCGCCCTTCCCCGGAAGACCACGGGCGTTGTCTACGGTGAGAAACAGGGAGGTCTCTTCCTTCCCGTCATTCCGGGAACGGATACGGTACTTCATCTGGCCATCATCCGCCTGATCCTGGAAAACGGCTGGGAGGATAAGGAGTGGATTGCGCGAAAGTTGGCGAACAAGTGGGAGATCAACGCCGGCATGGGACGCGGAACCCGCAACACGCCGTGGCAGTGGGTCACGACCTGGGGTAAGTACGGGACCGACTTCGAGGGCTACAAAAAGTGGGTTCTAAGCTATCCCTACGCCGAGTTGGACCAAGTCGCCAAGATTACGGGTGTGTCCGCGGCATCGATTCGGAAGACCGCTGAAATCCTGGCCAAGCCCAAACCCGACGGGACGCGCAAAAAAACCTCGTTCATGCTCGAGAAGGGAAATTACTGGTGCAACAGCTTCGGGAACACGGCTTCCTTCGCGGCCCTCGGGCTGGTTTGTGGGGCCGGGTCGCGACCGGGCCGTGTGATCTCGCGCGGAGGGGGGCATCAAAGAGGCTGGATGGGCGCAGCCGGTTATCCGAGGAACCTGTCTCCGGAGAAGGCGCCGGGACGCCGCAAGAAGGAAATCGATCTGGACCGGTGGGTCGTGGATGGCCACGTCCGTTTCGCATGGGTCATCGGAACCACCTGGTGTCAGGCCATGGCGGCATCCCAGGAATTGATGGGCGTCTTCCAGCGATTGACTCGTAACAATCCCCATCAGATCGAGAGCTTTGACGTCGAGACGGCGGTGAACGCCTTAAAGAGACGGGTGGACACCGGCGGCATGGTCGTGGCCAACCAGGACATTTATCCTGTTACTCCGATCGGAACGGAGTATGCGGATCTGGTGCTTCCGGCAGCCACCTGGGGCGAGGAAGACTTCACCCGGTGCAACGGCGAGCGTCGTCTCAGGCTCTACAGCAAGTTCGCCGACCCCCCCGGAGAGGCCAGGCCCGACTGGTGGATCATCGCGGCCTTCGCCAGGAAGATGGGATTCAAGGGTTTCGATTGGAAGAACAGCAACCAGATATTCGAGGAGGCGGCCCGCTTCGGACGCAAAGGGGTCCTCAATTACCATCCGCTCGTGGTGAAGGCCAAGCGCGATGGGAAACGAGGGCACGAACTGCTCCGCGAATACGGAACCGCCGGCATTCAAACCCCCATCCGCATGGTCAAGGGAGAACTTGTCGGGACGAAGCGGCTACACGACGAGACCCTTGAATTGGGAACCCCGGAAGGACCCACGATGCACAGGAAATGGCTCACCTCCTTCGGGACCCAGAGCGGCAAGGCGGTTTTGCTGAAAAGCTACTGGGAAGATTTTAAGGATTTCTACGATCGGGTCACTCCGCAAGGAGACGAACTGTGGGTGACGAACGGCCGGATAAACGAGCTTTGGCAATCCGGCTACGACGACAAGCGGCGTCCCTACATCATGCAGCGCTGGCCGCAGCAGTTCCTGGAAATTCACCCGCAAGACGCCAGCGCCCGAGGCATCGAGTCCGGAGACCTCGTGGCCATCGAGAACGACGACCTGCTCGTGCAGACGGGAGGATACATCGGCGTCGACGACAAGGAGCAGACGTTCACCGAGCTGATGAAGGCCGGACGAATCAAGAAAAGCAAGGGGAGCTTCACCGCAGTGGCCATTGTCACGGATGCGGTTCGCGCAGGCGTCACCTTCGCCTATTTCGGCTTTCCCGAAAACCCGGCCAATTCGGTGGTTCACAGGGTGCCGGATCCCTTGACCAACCGCTATCGGTATAAGCTGGGTAAGGGACGATTGAAGAAGATTGGAGAATCTCCGCACAAGCATTCGCTGACGAGTCTTAGTTTCGTTCCCCGGACGCTTTAATGGAGATGGTGGTTTACCCCGTAGAATCGTGAGGGAGGTTGAAAACGAATGTCTCGATCGAGAAGGTTTTTCATCTGCGCCGGCTGCGTACTCGGAATGGCGATCTTTCTCCTGGCCTCCGATGACGGGGCCGCTCAGCAAAAAGGCGATGCTGCGGCCGGCAAGGTCAAATACCAGCAGCTTTGCGCCTCCTGCCACGGGCCAACGGGCAAGGGCGACGGTCCCGCAGCCGGTGCGCTCAACCCGAAGCCGAGAAATCACACGGATACCAAATATATGAAGACCATATCGGACGAGTATATAGCCAAGATCACCAAGCTCGGCGGCGTGGCGGTAGGCAAATCGCCGTTGATGCCCCCCTGGGGCGGGGTTCTTTCGGACCCCGATGTCCAAAACGTGGTCGCATTCATCCGCACCCTGGCGAAATAGGATCACGGGAATGGGTTCAGGGAATCGGGATGCTCCCCTCCCCGAGCGCTCCTTTCGGGTCGAGTTGCCCGGCCACGACCATTGGCGGGAAACGATTTCTTGTCAGGCGGCTTGTCCCGTCCATACGGACGCGCGGGGTTACGTGACCGCCATCTCCGAAGGGGACTTCGAGCGCGCATATATCATCGCCAGGGGGCCCAACCCCTTTGCGTCGGTTTGCGGACGCGTCTGTGCGGCGCCATGCGAAGCGGCCTGCCGTCGGGGAAACATCGATGCGCCGGTGGCTATCCGGGCGCTCAAACGATTCGTCACGGAGCGCTACGGAGTAGAGGCCGATTTATCGTCCGGGAAGGGAGAATCCTCCTTCTCGCACCGGAGTCTCAGGAGTATGCGAGACCTCCGTTATCAGCCCTCCACACGCACCATCAACGATTTCTCGGTGCTGGAGGCGGCCCGTCGCAAGCCCCGACAGGGAAAGACGGCAGGGAAAAAGGTGGCCGTCGTCGGATCGGGTGTGGCGGGGCTGACTTGCGCCCACGATCTCGCCCTGCTCGGCTATGACGTAAGTGTTTTCGAAAAACAGGGAGTCCCCGGAGGTATGCTGATGCTCGGGGTTCCTGAATATCGGCTTCCGCGGGATCTCGTACAGGCCGAGATCCAGGCCATACTCAGCCTGGGCGTAGAACTTCGGCTGAACAAAGCCATCGGGCGAGACTTCGACCTTTCCGCTCTTCGCGCGGAAGGCTTTGAAGCGGTGTTCATCGCCATCGGCGCCCACGTGAGCCGCAGCCTTCCCGTGGAAGGGCGGGACGCAGACGGCGTTTTCCGGGCCGTCGAATTTCTGCTGAACGTGAATCTGGATTTCCGCGTCGAATTGGGTGAGCGAGTCGTCGTGATCGGCGGGGGAAACGTGGCCATGGACGCCGCCCGGGTCGCGGCCCGGGTCTCCGGCCAGGCGGACGCTCCCGCAAGCGAGGCCGACCAGACGGAAGACTCCGTCCTCATGCGGGAAGCGATGGACGTGGCCCGGCAGGCGATGCGCGTAGGAGCGAGGAGCGTCCACGTCATCTGCCTGGAATCCCGCGAGGAGATGCCGGCGGCGGATTTCGAGATCGAGGAAGCGCTCGATGAGGGGATCGAGATCGAACCCAGGGTGGGACCCATTCGAATTGTGGAAAGCGGGGGCCGGGTGGTCGGGCTGGAAGTCCACAAATGCGCCCGTGTCTTTGACGAAGAGGGTCGCTTCAGCCCGGAATTCGGACCCGGCACGAAGCGCGTGATTCCTTGCGATTCCGTGATCGTAGCCGTCGGCCAGTCGTCCGACCTGTCCTGGATCGGTGAGGGGGACGGCATCGAAACGACGCCGCGAGGGACAATCCGCGTAGATCCCGAAACCCTGGCCACAACCGCTCCGGGCGTGTACGCGGGAGGAGACGTCGCCATGGGCCCCCGCATATTCATCGAAGGAGTGGAAAACGGCCACCGGGCCGCTCGCTCCATTCACACTTATCTTTCAGGCGGTCAAGTCAACGTCCAGACCGATTTCCAGTGGGCCCCCATCGAGCCCTTGCGGCAAGCGCTGCTTCACGAGCCGGGAGATGGATTTTCCCTTCCCGTCATCAATCCCGGCTACCAGACAGCCTCCCGGCGAAACCCCGACGCGCTGCCCATTGAGCGGAGAATCGGTGTCGCCGAGGTGGAACTGGGTTATTCGCCCGGGGAAGCGGTGGATCAGGGACTCCGGTGTCTGCGTTGCAGCGCAAACCCGATCTTCGATGGCGCCAAGTGTATACTGTGCGGCGGTTGTGTGGACGTCTGCCCGTCGCGCTGCCTGCGAATGGTTCCCCTGGAAGCCCTTCAGGGAGGAGAGGACTTGGCGGCTTTAATCGGTGCCCGTTATGGAACGTCCGCCGCAGGCGCCGGAGAGGCGGGGATAGGCGCGGCCATGATCATGGATCCGGATGCGTGCATCCGTTGTTCGCTCTGCGCCCAGCGTTGTCCCACGGGCGCCGTCACCATCGAGAATTTTTCTTTCCAGGAAGAGTGGATGGAGCATGGATGACATGACTGCGAGCCTGGACGAGTCGACCCCCCGGCGCCGGATGCTTTTGGGTTTGGGCTGGGTTTCCTTCCTGATTTCCCTGCTGGGTCCGGTTCTCGCCAACGTCCGGTTCTTGTTCCCCAACGTCGTTTATGAAGGCGAGGCGGTTTTGAAACTCGATTCCCTGGAGAAATACCCCGTGGGGTCCATCACGTTTTTTGCACAGAAGAAGGTGGTTCTTTTTCGCGAAAAGGATGGATTCCGGGCCTGCACGGCCATCTGTCCTCATCTTCGTTGCGTGATTGGCCCCTTTGTCGGGGCGCCCGGGGCGTCTCCGGATATTCTAAGGGCCCGGTGTCCGTGCCACGGTAGCACTTTCGACGGCCGGGGACAGGTGCTCGGGGGACCTGCGCCTCGGGGACTCGACTTTTTCCTCGTAAAGAAATCGCCGGATGGCCGCGTCGTGGTCGATACGCGCAAAGTCGTCGGTCCTTCCGAGCATTTCAGACTCTGAGCTGACATAGTGGCTATTGAATCCCCACCGAAATCAGGACAGAGAAAAGCCGCATCCTGGATTAGGGACAACCGCGTAGTCCGCTCGATCTTCCGCCGCGGTTATCCGGACAACGATCTGGACCGCTCGGCGGTCATGTTCTCGAATTTCTTCCTTCACGTCCTTCCAGCGCGAACGCACGTCAACAGCCTGAAACCCACCTACACCTGGGGACTCGGCATCATCTCCTTTTTCCTCTTCGTCATTCTGGTGGGCACCGGCTCTTTGCTCATGTTCTTCTACGTCCCTTCGACCGAACGCGCCTATAGCGACATGAAAGACCTGCAATTCGTCGTCTCCTATGGCGTCGTCTTGCGAAACCTCCATCGCTGGTCTGCGCACGCGATGGTCGCCATCGTCTTCTTGCACATGTGCCGGGTGTTCTATACGGGCAGCTACAAAGCGCCGCGTGAGTTCAACTGGGTCATCGGGGTGCTCCTCTGGGGGGCGACCCTGATGATGAGCTTCACGGGCTATCTGCTTCCCTGGGATCAACTCGCCTATTGGGCCATCACCGTCGGGTCGAGCATCGCCGGTTATCCGCCCCTGATTGGAGAGTACATCCGCACGCTGATGCTCGGAGGCGACACGGTAGGGCAGAATGCGTTGATCCGGTTTTACGTCATGCATGTCGTGGTCCTGCCGGGCATCATGCTCATACTCATGGGCGTCCATTTCTGGCGGATTCACAAAGACGGGGGCCTCTCTCGTCCGCCCGCTAACCCCCTGGGGGCCGTTGAGGGCAAGTCGGCGGCTTTTTCGCCGCACAAGACGTACATGCTCGTGGAATTGGCTGAAGGGAAAACGCCCATGGTGGGTGCCCAGGCCCCGGAAGAAGAGGTCATGAGCTGGCCCCATACGGTTTTCAGAATGCTGGTCGTCTTCGTGGGAGTCGTGGCGGTTCTCTCCGTCGTCGCCTATTTTTTTGATGCTCCTCTCGAGGAGTTGGCCAACCCGGACCATCCACCCAACCCCGCCAAAGCTCCCTGGTATTTCCTTGGGCTTCAGGAAATCGTGAGTTATTCCGCTTTGGCGGGAGGCGTAATCGTTCCCGCCGTTGCGATTATCGGCCTCATGAGCATTCCCTACATAGACCGCAACCCCGCAGGCCAGGGAAACTGGTTTACCTCTGGCCAGGGTCGGCGGATTACGCTTTGGTCGATCCTGGCGAACATTCCGGTCGTCCTCATTCTGACCTATCTGAACGAGCACTATGCCGTCCGGAAACTGGTTCCGGGCGCTTCCCAAATCTGGGTCGACCTCTTGAATCCGGGGACCATCCTGATCGCTCTGTTCGCCACCGGGTCGCTTTACACCTGGCGGCGGACGGGGTCGAGCCGGATGGGGGCCTTGGCCTTGTATTCCTATTTTCTGGCGGCTTACGTGATTTACACGGTGATCGGGCTTTATTTTCGTGGAGCGAACTGGGCCTGGATATGGCCGTGGCAGGCCACGGGACTGCACTGAGGCCGATAACGAATGGCGAATTCAAAACAGAACGCTTCCTATGTGTCGTTTGGGTGGGTGGTCGCCTTTGCCGTGCTGAGCGTGTGCGCGGCCTTCTTTTTTCTGCTGTCCGTCTGGAAGGATTATGATCGCGAATGGAGGGGCTATCAGCGGACGTACCGTGAAATGCTCGTCGCAAGAGCCGCAACCGAAGAGGAGCGCAAAACCGTTTTGGGGAGTGGAGACCAGTTCGAGCAGATCATCGTGGCCGGTGGTGAGCGCGTAGACAGGTGTGTCATGTGCCACCGGGGGGTCGAGCACCCGGCGTTTCAAGGCGCCGCCCAGCCCTTCGCCAGGCATCCCTCAATGCCGCTGCATCCCTTTGAGCAATTCGGCTGCACCGTGTGCCACCAGGGCCAGGGCAGAGCAACGACCGTTCAGGATGCCCACGGAGAAGTCCCGTTCTGGGGAGAGCCCCTCCTCCGGGGCCCGTTAATTCAAGCGAGTTGTGGTCCGTGTCACGCAGGTGTGTTGAAAGGGGCTCCCCTCGTTCAAAAGGGAAAGCTTCTCTATCTGACGAACGGATGTATCGGATGCCATAAAATCAGAGGAGTCGGCGGAGTCGTCGGGCCCGACCTGACGTTTGCGGGGGAACGCCGAAAAGACCCGAAGTGGCACGTCGAACATTTCAAGTTCCCGCAAAAGGTTTCTTCCGGATCCGCCATGCCCGCCTACGCCCATTTATCACCGCCGGACCTCGAGGCGCTGACGGTCTATATGTTGAGCCTCCGCAGGGCCCCTTCCGCTTTGGCGCTGGCTGCGCCCAGGAAAAAATAGGGGTTTCTCCTTCGCGTACGCAAATGCGGGCAAATGCGGGGGACTCAAGAAATTTTTCATGGCTCCATATTGGAGTGTAATGCGCTAATATTTATGTATAACTCTTCTTATTTCAATATCTTGAAAGGCCATCGGGTTTCAGGAATTTATCGAATTTTGCGGGAAATTTATCGATATTTTCCGAAAATTGGATTATTTTCATTTCCGCCGTCATGTTTAAGTCCACCAGCGCGCCTCCCCTCCTCCTCATGAGCAAACCCGAGTGAGGTCGAACCCGACTGAGGAAGGAGGGTTCGCCGTCCTTCACTCTCGCCCCATCGCCTGATTCCATGAATAAACCTCCTCTCCTGGCGGCGGATTCTGACACACCCCGGAGAAGGCGCGATGACGGGAATTGCGGGGAAGTGCGTGGGTTAAACGCGGGTGAGGAAAGATTGTTCGCCGGCCATCATGTAGGTGGCGGTTCCTCCTCGGGACCGCCCCACGCATATATGCGGCCCTCCTGGTTCCGTGAAATACGGGACGCATGTATGCGGCCCTTACGAAGGCTCCTGCGGGAATCGCCGTGATTGGAGAGAGCCCTCGTAGGGGTGTCGAGCTTCCCTGAGAAAGGGAAGTTCGTATGTGTCCGCCCACGTTTCTTCGAGGTTGCCTAAATACGATGAGATTGCCGTCATTCCGGCGCATGCCGGAATCCAGAACCAAAGTCGCTGGCTCCCGGATGGACGCGTTCCGGGATAACAATCAAGAGCCACGTCCGCCATAGGTGAGGATCCACGTGCCCGACGCCCATGTCCTGGCGAACAGGAGATGAAACACGCGTCCCAAGACGTTTGATATCTCCTGTCCCATAGTCATCAAAAGCCTCCCGGCCCGGCTGCGTCATGTTTGCAAGATGATGAAAATGGTCCGTATGATGAGCCTACGAGGTATTTAAGTCTTCGCGTTCAGGGTGGGTTCGGCGACAGTTCCTACCCGATGCGCCGGGCGTATGGAATCGTTTGTATGCAATATTTTTTTCGATCATCCGCATCTGGGTTCGTGTATAATTTACTTCATCCACGAGGTTCCTGACACTCGATTCCATTTTTGACCATCATCTATGGGAGATAAAGTGATGAAGAAACTATTCGTTGCGATGGCGTTGGTTTTGCTTGCAAGCGCGCCGGCCAGTGCGGAAACCGTGAAATTGGGCGTCATTTTCGGCTATACGGGGCCCATTGAATCCCTCACCCCGCCTATGGCCAAAGCCGCTGAGTTGGCGATGAAGGAAGTCAGCGACAGCGGCGCGTTTTTGGGCGGCAGCAAAGTGGTTTCGGTGCGCGGCGATAGCACTTGTACGGATTCTGCGGCCGCCAGGGCGGCGACCGAGCGTCTGGTCACGTCCGATAAGGTGAACGCCATCGTCGGCGGCGATTGTTCCGGCGTCACCATCGCCATGCTGCAAAACGTGGCCATGCCCAACGGGGTCGTGATGATCTCCCCCTCGGCGACCTCGCCGGCGCTTTCTACTCTCAAGGACAATGGCCTGTTTTTCCGCACCGCTCCCTCCGACGCTCGGCAAGGGCAGGTCCTGGGCGCGATTTTGAAAGAAAGAGGCGTCAAGTCGGCGGCCCTGACCTACACCAACAACGATTACGGCAAGGGGCTGGCCCATAGCATCAAGACCAACTTCGAGAAGGCCGGCGGCAAGATTACGATTTCCGCAGCGCACGAAGACGGCAAGGCGGATTACACGGCGGAAGTCGGCGCGCTCGCAGCCGCAGGCGGCGATGTTCTGATTGTCGCCGGTTACGTGGACCAGGGCGGCAAGGGCGTTATTCGGGCGGCGGTCGACACCGGCGCGTTCAAAACCTTCGTGCTGCCCGACGGGATGATCGGCGAAAGCCTGCCGAAGGCGATCGGCAAGGCGCTCGATGGTTCCTACGGCACCGTTCCCGGCACGGACAGCCCGGGCGCGGCGAAGCTCGGCGCGCTGGCCAAGAAGGCCGGCTTCAAGGGGGGCAACCCGTTCGTCGCCGAGTCCTATGACGCTGCGGCCCTGATCCTGTTGGCCATGCAGGCGGCCGGCTCCAGCAAGAGCATGAAACTCAAGGACAAGGTGATGATGGTCGCCAATGCGCCGGGCGAGAAAATTTATCCCGGAGAACTGGCCAAGGCGCTCAAGATTATTGCCAAGGGCGGCGACGTCGATTACGTGGGCGCCTCGGCGGTCGAACTGATCGGGGCTGGTGAGAGCGCGGGCAACTACCGCGAGATACTGGTGAAGGGCGGGAAGATTACCACCGTGCGGTACCACTAGGTCAGGCGTTCCTTGCGGATTTCATGATCTCGGTCGTTGATCTACACATGCACTTTGGCGGCATTCGCGCCGTCGATGGCGTTTCCCTCACCATCGACGGCGGCCGCATCACCGGTCTCATCGGCCCCAACGGCGCCGGCAAGACCACGCTGTTCAACGTCATCGCCGGGGTTTACCGCCCCACGTCGGGAAGCGTCTATCTCGATGGGGAGAACGTCACCGGTCTCAAGCCTCATGAATTGTGCGCCATGGGTATGCTGCGCACCTTCCAGATCGCGCAGGAATTCTCCACCCTGACGGTGCGCGAAAACCTCATGATGGTGCCCTCGGGCCAGGCGGGAGAAAACTTGCTCGGCGCCTGGCTTCGGCCCGAGTTGGTGCGCTCAGAAGAAGAGCGGATTCGCGCCAAGGCAGAGGAAGTTATCGAGTTTCTCGAAATCATGGAGGTGGCCGACGAACTGGCAGGGAACCTCTCCGGCGGCCAGAAGAAACTCCTGGAACTGGGCCGCACCATGATGGCTGACGCCAAGATCGTTCTTCTGGACGAGGTGGGCGCCGGTGTGAACCGCACCCTGCTCAAAACGCTGGGCGATGCGATTCTCCGTTTGCAGCGCGATCACGGTTATACATTCTGCATGATAGAGCACGACATGGATTTCATCTCGCGCCTTTGCGATCGCGTGATCGTAATGGCCGAGGGCGCGATTCTCGCACAGGGCGGCGTCGAGGAGGTGAAGGCCGACGAGCAAGTCATCACGGCCTATCTGGGCGGGCGCCGCAAAGACAAGCCGAACCGAACCGATGACGATGAATGATTCGGAAGATTATCTCCTCGGCGAGAACATGACCGGCGGCTACGGCGGGCCGGACATCATCCATGAGTGCACCATCGGCGCCCGATGTGGAGAAATCACGGTCGTCGTCGGCCCCAACGGCTCGGGCAAATCCACGGCCATGAAAGCAATTTTCGGCATGTTGGTGATGCGCGAGGGTTCGGTTCGCCTGGGCGGGGAGGACATCACCGGGCTGACGCCGCAGGATCGCGTCGTACGCGGCATGAGTCTGGTGCCGCAAACCGGCAACGTCTTCACCTCCATGACGGTGGAGGAAAACCTGGAGATGGGGGCCTTCATTCGCAGCGAAGACATTGCGGACACCATGGGGGAGGTGTTCGACCTCTTCCCCGTCCTGAAGGAGAAGCGCCGCCAGCTCGCGGGCGAACTCTCCGGCGGCCAGCGCCAGCAGGTGGCGGTGGGCCGCGCGCTCATGACCCGTCCGAAGGTGTTGATGCTCGATGAGCCCACGGCGGGGGTCTCGCCCATCGTGATGACCGAATTGTTCGTGCGCATTCTCGACATCGCCGGAAGCGGCATCGCCATTCTGATGGTGGAGCAGAACGCCCGCCAGGCGCTGAGCATCGCCGACAGGGGCTACGTGCTGGTGCAGGGGCGAAACCGCTATACCGACACCGGCCCGGCCCTGATGATGAACACGGAAGTCCGCCGGGCGTTTTTGGGCGGCTGAGACGATGGACGGCATCCTGAACGCGATGATCCTGTTGTCGAATTTCGTCATCGTTCCCGGCATGGCGTATGGTAGTCAGTTGGCGATTGGCGCTTTGGCCGTCACCTTGATATACGCCATCTTGCGTTTTTCGGACTTCGCACAGGGCGACACCATGGCCTTCGGGACCATGGCGACTATCCTGCTGACTTGGTTGCTGCAATCGTGGGGCGTTTCGATCGCGCCGTTGCCGACAGCGTTGCTGGCCCTGCCGTTCGGTGTCCTCTGCACAATTGCTCTTTGCCTGTTGTTCGATCGATGGGTGTATCGTTTCTACCGTCGGGTGAAGGCGAAACCCGCAGTGTTGATGATCGTCTCTGTCGGGGTGATGTTCGTCTACAACAGCCTGGTGCGTTTCATCATCGGGCCAGGCGATCGGTGGTTCGTCGACGGGGAGCGTTTCATTATCACGGCGCCAACCTTCAAGCGCCTTAGCGGTTTCAGCGAGGGCGTCGCCTTCAAGACTACGCAGGGTTTGACCATCCTGACGGCGGTGCTCGTGGTGGCGGCGCTGTTCTGGTTTCTGAACCGCACGCGCACCGGCAAATCCATGCGCGCTTATTCCGACAACGAAGACCTGGCCCTGCTCTCGGGGATCGATCCGGAACGGGTCGTACGGACCACCTGGGTCATCGCCGCGGCGCTCGCCACTATCGCAGGTGTCCTGTATGGCCTGGACAAGAGCTTCAAGCCGTTCACCTATTTCAACCTTCTGTTGCCGATCTTCGCCGCCGCCATCGTCGGCGGTCTGGGCAACCCGCTGGGCGCGATCGCCGGAGGCTTCACCATCGCTTTCTCAGAAGTCGTGCTCACCTACGCCTACAAGAAATTCCTCGCCTATCTCGTGCCCGGAGACTGGACGCCGCAAGGGTTGGTGCAGTTGTTGTCGACGGATTACAAGTTTGCGGTTTCCTTTACCATTCTAGTGTTGGTCCTGCTGCTCCGGCCCACCGGCATTTTTGGGCGGAGATCCCCATGAACCCTGCGAACCGCTGGAGAGAGAATATGCGGCCCGTCTCCATGTTCGCCACCATGCTCGCGGCTCTGGTAGTGGTCGGCGTAATCCAGAGTTGGTCCCTGGCGTTTGCGATTCTGAACCTCTGTCTCATATCGGCTGTGATGTCTCTGGGCGTCAACATACAGTGGGGCTACGCCGGGCTCTTCAACATCGGCGTCATGGGGTTCGCGGCGCTGGGCGGGGTCACGGCGGTTCTCGTCTCCGTTGCACCGGTTCCGGAGGCCTGGGGAGCGGGGGGCGCCGGGGTCATCGTCGCCTTGGGCATCTCTTTGGCGACGATTCTGACCGCTATTTTCGCCGCCAGTCGCACGCCCGCCGGCGCGCCGCGAAAACTCGTCCTCGCCTGCATCATCATCGGTGGTTATTTTCTCGCGCGGGCGGTTTTTTATCCTGCGGTGGAAGCCATCGAAGCCGTGGACCCGACAATATCCGGGTTCCTGGGCGGCCTGGGGCTGCCCATTTTGCTCTCCTGGATTGTGGGCGGCCTCTTCGCCGCCGCCGTCGCCTGGGTGATCGGAAAGATCGCCTTGGGCCTCAGAGCCGATTATCTGGCCATCGCCACGCTGGGTATTGCCGAGATCATCATCGCCGTCTTGAAGAACGAAGACTGGTTGACCCGTGGCGTGAAGAACGTGAGCGGTCTGCCCCGCCCCGTGCCGTATGAGGTCGACCTTCAACAGGCTCTGTGGTTTCAGGATTGGGCCGTGCGGCTGGGCGCATCGCCCATGGAGCTTTCCTCCATCTTCGTCAAATTGTGCTACGCGGGGCTGTTCGCCATCGTTCTCCTCGTGGTGTTGTGGCTCTCCGAGCGGGCGCTCCATTCACCATGGGGCCGGATGATGCGGGCCATCAGGGACAACGAACTCGCCGCCTCCGCCATGGGAAAGGACGTCACGAGCCGCCATCTCCAGGTGTTCGTTCTGGGCTCGGCGGTGGTCGGCGTCGCCGGGGCCATGCTCACCACCCTGGACGGGCAGTTTACGCCCGCCTCCTATCAGCCGCTGCGCTTCACCTTCATTATCTGGGTGATGGTCATCGTCGGGGGGTCGGGCAATAACTGGGGCGCCGTTCTTGGCGGCTTCGTGATCTGGTTCTTCTGGGTCGAGGCCGAACCCATCGGTCTGTGGCTGATGGATCTGCTCACCTCCGGCCTGGCGGAAGACAACGCTTTAAGACGCCATCTGCTCGAAAGCGCGGCCCACATGCGGTTGATGACCATGGGGGTGCTCCTGTTGCTGGTTCTGCGCTTCAGTCCCCGCGGCCTCATTCCGGAAAAATAGGCCGGTGTCCACACAAGGCCCGAAAGACGCCGGGCGGGAGCCAAAGATTTATGCTTCATGGTAGCGGAGAAGATTTCTGTGCGAAGGCTGTGAAAACGGGTTTCATCGCGGGAGTGTTCAAGAGTTGATGAGCCGCGCCGGTTTTGTTATGACGGATCTCTGTGCTAACTTCGGTTTCGATGATAACCGATCGGCAATAATTCAGATATCGGGTCGCTAGCTCAACTAGGCAGAGCAACGGACTCTTAATCCGTAGGTTCGGGGTTCGATTCCCCGGCGGCCCACCAGTTTTCGCACATTCATGGGAGAGTCGGTTCCATATGGAAACGCTTGCGCTCATCGTAGTGGTCGTGCTCATCGTCGTGTGGAAGGTAGTGCCGAAGGATCCTTTCGGGATTTACCCAAAGAAATAGCCCTCCTTTTTCCCCTACGGCGTATCTTCACCGAAGCCCGCACTTTACCTTCTCTCCGGGGGTAGTGCCGTTTCGGCCGCATCGCTCACGGGAAACCGTCCGGAACTTACACCTGCTTGGTTTTCAGGACCAGAATGAACGGGATGACGAATATGAAGCTCCATCCCATGATCCAATAGATGTCATTGTAGGCGAGCATGGTGGATTGTTTGTCGATGGTCTGCTCGATGAGGGCCATCGCCTTGATTTGCGCGGTGTGCGGGTCGATTTGCTTGCGGACGAGCATTTCCGAGAGTGTCTCTTTGTAGTGAAGAAACGTGGTGTTCGACTCGGTGATGTGTCCCACCATGTTCGTGCGATGAAGGGCCGTGCGCCGCTCGAGCAGTATCGCCATTACGGCGAACCCCAGGTTGCCCCCCAGGCGGCGCGCCAGGTTGTAGAGGCTCGTGGCGGAGTTGATGTCGGTCGCCGCGGTAGTGCTGAAGGCGACCGTCGTCAGGGTGACGAAGACGAAGGGCATGCCGAACCCCAGGATGACGAGGCGTGACACCATGTCCCAGTAGTCCGTCTGCAACGAGAGCCCCGACATCAGAAACAACGACGTCATGGCCAGCGCGACGCCGCCGCACATCAATATCCTGTAGTCCACCAGGTTATACAGGTGCCCCACGATGGGCATCATGCAAAAGAGCGCGATACCCCGGGGCAGCATGACGAGGCCGGTTTCATACGGGCTGTGATCGAGCAGGTTTTGCAGAAATTGCGGCAGGATGAAGGTGGTTCCGAACATCACGATTCCGAAGATGAGGACCACGAAGCACGATGAACCGAGGTTTAAGTTTTTGAGAACCCTGAAATCGACGATGGGCTCTTCCGTCCTGAGCTCCCAGAGGACCAGCGCCGTCAAGGAGATGATGGTGAATATCGTCATCAAAATGATGAGGCCCGACTCGAACCAGTCTTCGTCCTGTCCCCGTTCCAGGACAACTTGAAGTGCGGTGAGGCCGACGCCGATCAGGATGATGCCCATCCAGTCCACTTTGTTGATCCCGCGCTTCATGTGGGGCGGGTCGAACACGTAGGTGGAGACGAGAGTAATTCCCACGACGGCGACGGGCACGTTGATGTAGAAAACCCACGGCCAGCTGAGGGTCTCCGCCAGCCACCCGCCCACCACCGGCCCCATCGCGGGCGCCAGCACCACGCCCGCCGCGAACATGGCCATGGCCCAGCCTTGTTTGTTCGGCGGATACGACTCGCGCAATATCGCCTGCGCCACGGGTATGAGCCCGCCGCCGCCCAGCCCTTGCAGGATGCGGTAGGTGAGCATCTGCGCGAAGGTTTGCGAGGTGCCGACCAGGATAGACGCCAGGGTGAAGATGACGAAGGAGATGAGGAAAAACCGCTTCCGGCCCAAAAAGGTGCTCCACCAGGCCGACATGGTGATCGTGATGATCTGGGCGATGGTGTAGATAGTCGCCACCCAGGTGATGGTGGAGAGATCGACGTTGAACGAACCGCGCATGTGCGGCATCACCACGTTGACGACGCTGGCGTCCATTATGGAGATGAACGCGGCCGATACGACGGCGAGCGTTATCATCGCGCGGTTGAAAGGGGTGGGGTAGCCCGTATCCGAGGTGGGTTTTCCCCCGCTTCGGGGAGCGGATGAAGTCGTCAAGGTTTCTGGTTTTTGGGTTTTTTGTTCATCGGGTACGCCAGCAGGCGGGGGCCGCGCCGTATTTTGGTATCCACGGTCACGTAGGCGGACATGCCGACCAGAAGCGGGAAGTTCGCCGACGGCGTTTCGTCCAGAAATATCTTCACGGGAATGCGGCGGGTGACCTTCACCCAGTTGCCGGTGGCGTTCTCGGGCGGCAGGAGGGAGAAGGTCTCTCCCGTGCCCGAGTACAGACTCTCGACGTGGCCCTTGAACGATTTGTTCGGATAGGCGTCGAGAACGATATCCACGGGCTGGCCCACGTGGATGCCTTCGAGTTTTATTTCCTTGAAATTCGCCCGTATGTACGCCTTGTCGAGTTGAACGATGAGCAGCAGAGGACGCCCGGGCTGCACGTAGCTTCCCGGGTCGACGGATTTCTCCACGTAGCCGGACACGGGCGCGTGAATCTCGGCGTAGGAGAGTAGAAGCTCCTTTTCCCTGTAGGTGGCGAGGGCTTCTTCGAGTTCCGCCTTGAGGGAATCGGCGTCATGGCTTTTCATGCGCCGTGAGCGGTCTTCGTTTTTGGCCAGCGCCACGGCGGCCTGCGCTTCTTCGATTTGGTTCACGATCGCCGAAACCTTGTTTTCCTCCACGTTGAACGCGGCTCGGGAGGCGTCGTAATTCGCCTTGCCGACGTCGTGAGAAGCGCGCGCGAGCGCCAGGCTCTCGTCGGAGATGATTTTTTGCTCGTGCAGGCGCCGTTTTCTGTTCAAATCCTCGCGCGCCTGGTTCACCGTGGCCGCATGGGCGCGCACTTCGTTTTTTCTTTGAACGAGCAGCGCGCGGGCCGAGCGAAGGGTGCGCCTCAGGGTCTCCAGGCGGGCGCTTGCTTCCTGCTGCAGACCGCTAGCGCGGCCCATGGAGTGGGTGACGGATACCTTGCTCGCCTCATATCTTGCGCGGGCGACGGCCACGGTGGCCTTGGCTTTTTGGAGAGCCACCTCGAAACGCCGCTTGTCGAGGACGAGAAGGAGGTCCCCTTTTCGGACCGCCTGGTTGTCCTTGACCATGAGTTTTCTGACCACGCCCGCAATCTCGGTGCTCACGGGCGTCAGTGTGCTCTTGACATAGGCGTTGTCCGTCGAGACGTATCGCTCCCAGTGCTGCCACCAGAAATATCCTCCCTCGGCGGCGGCGAACAAGCCCACGCCGAGCACCAGGTAAAGGAGGAATTTCCTGACGAAAGAAAATGTGAAGCGCCGTTTCCTGGGTCGCCGATTTTTTTTGGCCGGCGGATTTATCTCCCCCTCATCAGGGCCGGTGAGGGCGGGATTATCCCCATCTGGCGGTTTGTCTGTCATCGGAGCGGTCCAGAATTCGAGGAAAGTGGCGATGCGTCAAAAACCGTGATTTACGAAGAGAACCTGCTTAAATTACAGCAAGTAGGGGTTGTTGAATAACCCGGTTTCGGGAGCGGGCGGTATGGAGGGTCACGCGGCGGCGGACAGGAAGCCCGCGCAGCTTGCGAGGCCGCGATGGACGCACAGAGGCTCTTCCCGGGCCGACCAGGCCCTCCAGAGGGCGAATAACCTTGCAGCAAGTGCGGCGGAGAGCCGCTTGAGGTTGATCGCCGCCGCCGTCAGGTAGGACTGTATCTTCATGTTCTCAAGACCGCGCCGCACCGCGCGCGCAAGCCCGTGCCAGGTCTTCGCCTCGCCGTGGTAGCCCTCCGAGCGCCACATATGACGCCGGTACATCCGCCGCTCCTCCTCCCTCCATCGCGCATGGCGCCGGCGCGCGCGCAACAGCGCCGGATACGCATGCGGAACCAACACCACCTTGCTCGACCACGCCTTCGGCAGGCAATCCTCGCGAAGCGCGCAGCCCGCGCAATCACGGGTCTTCGAACGATAATAACGCCCCCCCTTTGCGGGCCGACGGGGGCTCAGTATCTTGCCGCGCGGACACTTCACGATGTCGTGCCGCGCGTCGTAGCGGAACAGGCGCAACGGAACACGGCTCTGCGAGGGTTCCCTCTTCGCCGGAATGAGCGCGGCCACACCCCGGCGCTCCAGGGCCGCGTAGACCTTCGAGTAGGCGTAGCCAGAGTCCGCCGTCACCATCGCGGGCGCGCGCCCCGATACCTCGCATACCGCTTCCACCTGCGATTCGAGCACCTCACGCTCGTTCACCGTACCCTCCGTCACCGATACGTCGAGCACCACCCCGCGCGTGTCGTCCACCACAGCGTGCTGCTTGTAGCTCGGCTCGAATCCCCCGCCCGTTCTCGCCAGCCGCGCGTCCGGGTCCGTCCGGCTCACCTTCCCGGAACCCCCGCCACGGCGGCCTCCTCCACCCTTCTTCCCGGCCTCCTCCTCGACGGGGTTCTCCGCTATCACCTCGTCCACGTGACGCTCCACCAGACTCTCCCAACTCACGTCCGCGCGGATCAATGAGGCGTCCACGTGCACGACTTCGGCCTTGGCCACCTTCGCATCCAGGCACGCACGGACCGTGCGGCGGAATATCTCCCGGAACCGGGCCTCCCCCCAGCGCTGCCGTATCCGCGTCAGGCTCGAATGATCCGGCAGCCGATCCTCCAGCCCGTAACCGATGAACCACCGGATCGCGATGTTCACCTGCGCCTCGCGCATCAACCGACGGTCGTGCACGAACCCCAGCAGAAGGCCCGCCAACATCAACCGAACCGCCACTTCGGGGTCGATCCCAGGACGGCCGTTGTCCGCGCAATAACAATCCGCCACTTCCTCGCGCAGCCAACTCAGGTCCAGAACGCGGTTCACGCGGGCCAATATGTGATCCTCGGGAATCAACCTCTCCAGCGAACCGGTGATGAACAAATCCATCTGGGCGCGGTTCTTGCGTCCCAACATCGCGGATATTCCCTTCTCGGGCGCGTAATATCCATACATCCAAGCATAGAGTCAGGGGTTTTTCAACAACCCCAAGTAATGCAGGTTTGTCATCGTGAGTGGCCGAAAAGCGCGATGATGTAATATGTTGCGTTCACTGAGAGTGGCGCCCGGTGTTCACGTTTCGCTATCGGGGCGCAGGGTGGTCGGGTCTTTCAGGCCCCCCGAAAGATATGTCTTTCTTCCTTTTCGGTCATGGTTTTCGGTAATCGGGCTGGATAATCCTTTCGGGACAAGGCTGTCTTTTTGCTGTTCCCGAGTGGGGAGTGCGCCTCAGGGCTTTGGTGTGCTTATGATTCTCGGGAGTTGATGATGGAGAAGGCACGGGAGGAGGCCATATGTTCGCCGTAGCGGCGGCCCATGAGAAAGCGGTGGAAGCGGGGTTGCGCGTCATGGAAGAGGGAGGAGACGCTTGTGATGCGGCGGTGGCCGTCTCCCTGGCCCTCGGCGTGGCGGAGCCTTTCTATTCCGGTCTGGGCGGCGGCGGCGTGTCGCTCATCTGGCGCGCGGACGAGAATAAGGCGAGATTCATCGATTTCAGCAATGAATGCCCCGTCGGGATGGAACCGGGCATTTTCGCGTGCGATGAAAACGGAAAACACACAGGAGAGGCGCACAGCCGGGGCCATCGCTCCATCCTGATTCCAGGTCTGCTGCGCGGGCTCGAGGCGATACACCGCGAATACGGGCGCAAGCCTTGGGGCGATCTGTTCGAGAGTGCTATTCGCTTGGCGGATGAGGGTTTTCACGTCGGTTGGTTCTTTTGTCGTCAACAGGCGGAGCCGCGCTTCAAGAGTCTTTGTGGAGAGTATCCTGAGTTCGCGGGAATTCACTCGGAGGACGGCGCGCCGCTTTCTGAGGGCGCACTCTTGCGCCAGCCGGATCTGGCGAAAACGCTTCGCGAGATAGCAGAAAGAGGCCCTGCTCATTTCTATGATGGCGCGCTCTCAGAAACCATTGCGGAGGAGGTGAGAAGCGGTGGTGGCTATCTCGGCGCCTCGGATATGAAAGACTACCGGGTACGGTGGATGGAGCCGCTTGCTTCAAGCTACCGGGGTCATCTTTTCTTCACGGCGCCGCCTCCTTCCTCAGGCCTCGTCCTTATTCAGATACTGAATTTTCTCGAAGTCCTGTTGCCCGAATGGGATGCGGCGGATGAGGCCGCGCGCGGTCTGGCCTTCGCACGCGCCATGCGCGCGGCATTTCGCGACAGGTTCTCGGTCTATGGCGACCCCTACCATTACGACATGCCGGTGGAGCGCCTTTTGAGCAAGGAGTACGCCGCCGCGATAGCGGAGGAGCGAGCGCCCGGCGTTCACATCCACGACGCGGAGCCGGGTTCCACCACCCATTTCACGGTTGTGGACGACAAAGACAACGTGGTTTGCCATACGCAGACTTTGGGCATGGCGTGGGGCTCGGCCGTCGTGCCTCCAGGCATGGGCATCGTTTTGAACAACCACACGAACTGGATGGACCCCCGCCCGGGGTGTGGAAATTCCCTGGGGGCGGGCAGACGCCCCATGGCGGGCTATGCCCCCACCCTCGCCTTTGCGGGGGAGAAATTGCGACTGGCTATCGGCAGTCCCGGTTCTTACCGCATCCCCACGGCGGTGGCGCAGGTCCTCCTGAACCTGTTGTACCGGGAGATGCCGCTTGAAGAGGCGGTGAAGGCCCCCCGCATGCACCTCGACGTCGGCCCCCTCCATGTGGAGGATGCGGTGGAAGACGCGGTTTTGGAGTGCGCGCGGGAAAACGGTTTCAATGTTTTGCCCCACGCGTATCCGCACCACTTCTTCGGCGGCGTGCATGCCGTGGAGGCGGGGGATGGCGGCCACCTCACCGCCTTTGGTGATCCGCGCCGCGCGGGAAGGGCGGGCACGAGGGAATAGGCGAAAAATCCTCCCTGTTTGCCGGGCTGTTTTTCAAAACCATATTTTTCGGATGCGTGCGGGGGAATTGCGTAAGGATCAGGGGGCGGGTTGTCCCCTGATATATGCGGCCTGCCTTTTGTTTTTGATCGTCGTCCCGCAATGCTTTTATGCGGAATGCAGAGATGTCTTGCGGATGAAATATCGCGTAGGGGCGGCTCCCCGTGGCCGCCTGCCTTGTCGCCTTTCGTTATTGTAGGGGTTGCATATATGCGACCCGCATAGAGCAGCATTCCCCTCTTTTCGGCCGGGCCGCATATATGCGGCCCCTACAGACGAGAATCTACCCCCTCCAGAGGGGGGAGTGATGAGAACCTTTTTGATGGCAAGATAAACGGAGAGGTAAACCCCTCTGCGGTCGGGCCGCCACCTGCGAAACCTTCGTCCGTTTCCCTGCCACCAGAATGCGGGTGCGTAAGACGATTCGTTATTGGAAATCGAGAGTTTTCGCTTCGCGGCCCAGGGCGATCTGTCCGATGGTTTCGAGGCACCTGTCGTTGGCGGGCGGCATGACGATGCCGGCCACCGCGTCTCTCAAGTGACGCTCGATCGGCAAGGAGCGGTGAAGCCCGCGTCCGCCGCACAGGCGAATTCCCTGCTCGGCGAGTTCCTTGGCGGCTTCGGTAGCAAGGTATTTCGCCTGGTTGAGGATGAAGGTCAACTCCATCTTCCCCAGGTTTCCTCTCAACTCGCCCAGTTTTTCCGCGGCCCGGCGCGCGTTTTCGAGAAGCATGGCCATCTCGCCGATCTGGCGCTGCGTTCTGTCCAGCTCCCCGAGCGGAACCCCCATGCCCGATTTCGTTTTCTTCACGTAGTCCACCGTGAACTGATAGGCCGCCTCCGCGATGCCGATGTAGACGGCGGTGTATCCCAGAGACCACATACTCATGTCCTTGCCCAGAATGCTGCCAGGCTCCCCGATGATCTCATCGGCCTGCACGGCGACGTCGTGAAACATCAGGGAATTGGACGCCGTTCCCCGCATGCCGATGGTGTGCCAATCATCGATGATCTCGATGTTGTCCCTCTTGGCGGGAATCATCACGTTCAGCAGGCCGTCTTGCAGGCTTTCCGCACCGTCGAGATAGCTCCAGGTGAAGTAATAGGTCGCCCCGGTGGAAAGGGAGCAGAAATGTTTCTTCCCGTGAATGCGGTATCCGCCGCCCTCCTCGCGAATAGAGGTGCGAACCGCCAGCTTGTCCCGGAAGGAACTGCCCGGCTCGCTCGTGATGGAGGCGAAGATGGCGCCCTCGTTCACGACTTCCGAGAAGTAGCGCGTCATCTGGTCTTTGGAGGCGATTTGTCCCAGAAAATCCACGACGGCGCTGTGCATGTTGAACGTGAGGCCCGTGGAGGCGCAGCCATTCGCAATCTTGGAGAGCACCGTGACGTAGGTGAGCGAATCCGCGCCGATGCCGCCGAATTCCCTGGGCACCATGAGGGCGAGAAGACCGGCGTCGGCCAGGTCCTGGTAGTTTTCTGCCGGAAAGCGTGATTCCTCGTCGATCATCTTCGCGCGCGGCGCGAATTTCTCCTGCCCCAGGGATTCGGCGACCTCGATCCATTTTTGCGATTCGGCGCAAAGCGCGCCGGCGGAACTGTTCATCAAAGGTTTCCTCTTTCCGTTGCCTTGGTGGTTTTTTCTCTTATCAATCGTATTCGGCGAGTGCGGGCAGAGGCGGCTCCAGGGTGATGGGCTCCGTTTCCGCGAGCAGGGGCATTATCTCACGTCCGAATATGTCCACTTCCTCTATGTGCGGCCAGCCGGAGAGGATGAACGTATGAACGCCCACGTCCACATATTCCTTGAGCGCCTTGGCGATCATGTCGGGGGTACCCACCAGCGAGGCGCCCGCGCCTGCGCGAACGGTGTTCACGCCCATCCACATGGTGTCGGTTATCCAGAGCGACTCGCCCTTCGCCAGTTCGTTGACGCGCGTCTGGCCGGTGCTCTCCGTATTGGTCTTCATGTCGGCCCAGGCCTGGACGTTCGAGATGTCGCTTCCCTCGATGAGCGCATTCGCCGCCCGTCTCGCCTCCGCCTTGGTCTCCCGGCAGAGGATGTGCATCCGGACGCCGAATTTTATCTGATCCTCTCTACCGACCTCCGCTGCGCGCTGTTTCATGTCGAGCACGTCCTTGGCGATGGTCTCGACGTCCACGGCGTACATCATATGCACGTCTGAGAATTTCGCCCCGACCCGGCGTCCGGGCTCCGAACTCCCGCCCAGATAGATGGGCGGCCAGGGCTTGGAGAGTTGGATCGGGAAAAAGGCGGCGCCACGGATGTCGAAATACTTTCCCTCGTAGGTGAGGGGGCCGTCTCCGCTCCAGATGCGAGTGACGATTTCCAGAAACTCCTCCGTCCTGTCGTAGCGTTCATCATGCACGAGGTGGTCGCCGTAGCGCATCTGCTCCACGTGGCTCGAGCCGGTGACGACGTTGAGCGTCAGACGCCCGCCGGTGATCGCGTCGAGCGTACTCGCCGTCTGGGCGGCGAATACGGGGCTGGTGAGGCCCGGGCGAAACGCCACGCAGAATTTGATTCTTTCGGTATGCTGGGCCACGCCCGCCGCCACGAGCCAGGCGTCCATGCAGTGGGTGCCGGTGGGCACCAGGAGGTTCACGAAGCCGGCCCTCTCGGCGGCGCTCGCCACTTGGGAGAGATATTCGATGGTGGGTTTTCGCTCAGGCACCTTGGTGTTGATCTTGTGGCCGTCACCCGCCCTGGCCGACGGGAGAAACCAAGCGTATTCTGTCCCCATATTCAAGAACCTCTATAGTGAGAGATGGGCACAGTATAGTCCAAAATCGCCCGATGTGTATTCGTCCCACCCGATTCTGAAAATACAAACAAGGCGGATGCGAGTCAATCTCAAGGCGGCGGCGATGAGAAGCAGTCTTTTGGAGACGCCGCTGCTTCACCCGATGCCTGAAAAGCGAAAAGACAACCGGAAAAACCGCCTTCTGGCGAGAGGATTAGACGGGGATCTGTCTATCCAACTGCCGGTACTGGACCGCCTCCGCCACGTGCTGGGGGGCGATATCCCTTTCTCCGGCCAAATCGCTGATCGTCCGCGCCACCTTCAACACACGATGATAGGCGCGCGCCGACAGACCCAGCTTTTCCACCGCCAGTTTGAGCAATCGCCTGCCCTCCATGTCGAGCTTGCAGCGTTCGTTGATGAGGGAAGGCCCCATGTGGGCGTTGGCGTACACGCCGGGGTGGTCTTTGAAGCGCGCTTTCTGGATTTTCTGCGCCGCGAGAACGCGGCTTCTAATCGTCGCCGAGCTCTCGCCCTCGGGGTCTTCGGCGAGTTCTTTCCAGGGCACTCTCGGCACCTGGATGTGGATGTCGATGCGGTCGAGAATCGGCCCCGAGATGCGGGAGCGATACCGGGCCACCTGCTTGGGTGTGCAGGTGCATGCGCCCTCTCCCCGCAGGCCGCAAACACACGGGTTCATCGCCGCGGTGAGCATGAAGCGGGCTGGAAACGAGAGGCTCGCCTGCGCCCTGCTGATGGTGATTTTCCCGTCCTCGAGCGGACCCCGGAGGGATTCAAGCACGTTTCTCCGAAACTCGGGCAATTCATCGAGGAACAACACGCCGTTGTGCGCGAGCGAAGCCTCTCCCGGCAGCGGCAACGCGCCTCCCCCCACCAGACCTGCGTCGCTGATGGTGTGGTGCGGAGCGCGGAAGGGTCTTTCCTGAATCAAAGAATCATGTTTCGTGAGTTTGCCCAGCACGCTCCACACCTGGCTGGTCTCGATGGCCTCATCCAGAGATAGTGGCGGGAGTATGGTGGGGAATCTTTTCGCCAACATGCTTTTTCCGCTGCCGGGCGGGCCTATCATCAAAAGATTGTGCGAGCCCGAGGCCGCGACCTCCACGGAGCGCTTGGCCTGGTGTTGACCTCTAATATCTAAAAAATCGATTTTTTCGGTATCTTTTTTTTCGACGCCGTTTTTTTGGTAGCAAGCCCTGGGAACCTCGATTTCCTCTCTGAGGAATCCCACCACTTGGGGAAGCGTATGTACGGGATAGACTTCGAGCTTCTCGACGACGGCCGCTTCGGGCGCATTCTCCGCCGGGAGAACGATTCCGCGCTTGCCCATCTTCTTGGCGAGAACGGCGATGTTCAGCGCCCCCCGGATGGGCCGCAAGGAACCATCCAGTGCCAACTCGCCCAGGAACAACAGGGAATCTTCCGTTTGAGAGCGGGCATGAAACACCCCGTTCGCGCGCAGCAACGAGAGTGCAATGGGCAAGTCGAAGGCGCTGCCCTCCTTGCGAACGTCCGCCGGCGAGAGGCTGACGGTAATGCGCCCCATCGGATAAATGAAGCCCGTGTTGACGATGGCGGCCCGAATCCTGTCCTTGCTCTCCTTGACGGCGGCGTCCGGCAGGCCGACGGTGGAGTAATAGGGGAGACCCGACGCGAGGTCGACCTCCACATCGACGGGGTAGGCGTCTACGCCCAGTACGGCTGCTGCTTGGGTTTTGGCCAGCATGGTCTCTCTCCAGGTTGTCTCGTGGAGTAGCAAAGATAAAGCGAAATGTATAACGAATATAAAACGAAATCAACCCTTATTTTTAAATTTTAGTGCTTGTAAATATAAATAATATAATTTTCTTTCAGTCTTCCGCTGAATACCGGGAGTATTTGAAGAGAAAAGAGGGAGTCGGCGCGAATAGGATTTAATGATTTCCGGCAGTTTGTGGGGGTTCGGTGCCGAGGGGCGAATCCGGGCGAGGACGGTAGGAGGTTCGATGAGCGTCCAGGCGCATGGCGGGTGCGGCTTATTTTTCGGACACTTTAGATCCAGTGGCGAAGACGACTTTGGATGAGACGAGCGCATGGATTTGCTCATCGCTCAACTGAAGAATATCGCGGAGTATACCCTCGGTGTCGCCTCCCAAGAGGGGAGCGGGGGCGGGATCTGGGTTTCCATTTTCCGTGCGGTTCAGGATGGGATTGCCCACTATTTTTACCGTTCCGTATCCGGGGTATTCATATTCGCGGATGAGGCGTCTCGCTTCTACCTGCTCGTTATCCAGAGCGCGATCGAGCGGGTTCACGGGGGCTGAGGGCACGCCCGCCGCCTCGAAGAGCGCGAGCCATTCCTCCCCCGAGCGGGTCATCAGGATTTCTTCCATGATGGGGAGCAGGACGTCCCTGTTCTTGGAGCGGAGGTCGTTCATCCGAAAGCGTGGGTCGTCCGCCAGTTCGTCCATTCCCATGACCTCGCACATCTTTTTCCAGAAACGCTCCTCACGCGGGGAGAGCACGATGTAAATCGTGGCCGTTGGGAACGCCTGGTAGGGCACCATGTACTCATGGGCGCTGCCGGGCGGATCGGGGATGTCTCCGTTGTTGAGATACATGGTCGAGATATAACCGAGCATGGCGAGTTGAACGTCGAACATGGGCACTTCGAGGTGCGCCCCGCTTCTTCCTTTCGCCCTGGCCAACAGGCCCGCCATGCAGGCGATGGCGGTATAGAGCGCGGTGGAGATATCCGCCGTGGGAGAGCCGTTTCGGGCGGGCGGGCGGTTCGGCTCGCCCGTGATGGACATGTGGCCGCTCACGGCCTGTTCGACCAGATCGAAAGCCGGTTTATCGCGCCAGGGGCCTTGTTCCCCATATCCGCTCGAATCCACGAATACGATGTCGGGGTTTCTCTGCTTCATCACGTCGAACCCGAGGCCGAGCCGCTCCATCGTGCCGGGCCGGAAGTTCACCATCACGGCGTCTGATTTTTCCACAAGATCCAAAAACACCTCTTTGCCTTCGGGCTTCTTGAGGTCGATGACGATGCCCTTCTTGCCCCGGTTGAACGTGAGGAAGATGCTTGAAACGGGGCCGATGCCCGCAATGGCGGGGTTGCGCCCGATGTCGCCCTGGGGGGATTCGACCTTGATGACCTCGGCGCCCATGTCGGCGAGGATCATGCTGCCGATGGTTCCAGCGATGACCTGTCCGAGATCGAGAATTCGGTAGCCTTCCAGCATTTGACTAATCCTGAAGTTAAGCCCGAAGGGCGGCTATCGCCTCCGCCTTGATGAGTACGTCGCCGCGCTGGTTCTCGGCGCTTGCCTCGATTTCCACCAGATGGTTCCCCGCCTCTTCGTATTGGCGCACAACCCTGGCCTTGCAAATCACCATGTCTCCAGGCCATGCCTGCGCGCTGAAGCGGATTTTGAGATTTTTGAAAGAATCGGGCCCCAGCCATTCACTGAGCAGGCGGGCGAGATATCCGCCCTGAAGCATCCCGTGCGCGAAGGGTTTGTCGAACCCCGCGCGGATGGCGTAAATCTCATCGTGATGGTTGGGGTTGAAATCCCCGCTGGCGCCCGCGTAGCGAACCAGGTCCGTCCGGGTGATGGGGCCTACCGTCAACTCACGCTCGACGCCTTCGGTGAGTTCTGCCCATTTCGCGTATTGAGTAGCTGTCGTCATCTAAAAGCTCCATCAACCCTCTTTGGGAGGGGCCGCTGTTTCGATGAGGGTGCGCCTCGCCACCTGAACCAACTCGCCCGCCTCATCCAGGAATCTGGTTTCGATGACGACGAAAGTCATCATCCCGCCCCGGCGGCCTTCTTTCTCGCGGGTGGAGACGATGGCGTTTCGGCCCTTTAGGTTCATGCCGGCGACCAGGGGCTTGTGGTATTCGAATTCCTGCTCTCCGTGGAGGCGGCGCTTGGGGTCGTAGCCCAGATGCGGCATGGGGTCGTTCCCGGGGTTTTCATGCCAGAACTGGCGCACGAACGTGGGCGGAGCGAGCAGATCGTCAAAGCCCGCGGCTCTAGCGGCTTCCAGGTCCGTATGCACCGGGTCGGTCAGCCCCAAAGCGAGGGCGTATTCTCTGATTTTTCCGCGCTCGAGCCGGAATTCGAACTCGGGGAACGTTCTTTCCAGAACGCTTTTATCCAACGGCATGAAATCGGTTCCTCATGAATACTGCTTCATCGCTCGGATGGATTTCAGTTTCGGCTCTTTCGGCGAAATCATCAAGTATCCCGGGTGGAATTATTAAAGCCCCAGCGCCTTTGCGATGATGTTTCTTTGCACCTCGCTCGTGCCTGCGCCGATGGTGGCCAGCCGCGCGTCGCGGTAGTGGCGCTCCATTGCGTATTCTCCGCTGTAGCCGTACCCGCCCATCACTTGAACGCCCAGGTCGGCCACCCGTTTGTAGGCTTCCCCGGCATAGAGCTTGAGCGTCGCCGCCTCGATGCGCCCCGCTTTTCCCTGAGAGACCAGCCATGCGAACCGGTAGACTTGGAGCCTCGCCGTATCGACGAGCATGTGCATTTCGGCGAGCATGTGACTGACGGCCTGGAACTTGCCGATGGGGCGGCCGAACTGTTTCCTTTCTTTCGCGTGATTGAGAGCCAGTTCGAGCGCCGCCGCCGCAGCGCCCGTTCGCGCCGCGGACAGGCATAAACGCTCGGTGGTGATGTACGCCATCAAGCCTTTCCAGCCGTCCCCCACTCCTCCCAGAATGTCGGCTTCGCTCGTCTCCACGGCGTCATAATGCACCACGCAGGTGCCCATCGCCCGGTGGCCGAGCAATTCGAGCTTCGACCAGGTGACGCCCTCGGCATCGGCGGGAATGATGAAATTCGTGATGCCCTCATGCTTGGCGCCTGAGTTGTCCGTGCGCGCGGCGACGAGGATGTGCGTGGCCGTCGGCATGCCGGAGGTGAAGTTTTTCGTACCCGTGAGCCGGAAGCGGTCTTCTTCCCGATCCGCGCGGGTGATGATGGCCGCGGCGTCCGAACCTGCGTCCGGCTCGGTGAGGCTGAATGCGAAATACTTCTCGCCCTTTACGGTGGCGGGAATGAACTCTTTTTTCTGCGCCTCCGTTCCGCTGACGAGTAGGGCGTCCACGCCGTAGCAGACGTTTCTGAAGATCATGGTGGCGAGGTCGAGGTAGTGTATGCCCGTGGTTTCGAGGACCAGGGCCAGATCGAGCGCATCGCCTCCCATCCCACCGTATTCCTCGGGCGTGGATACGCCTATCCAGCCGTCATCGGCCAGGGCCTTGTAGGCCTCGATGGGAGCTTCGCCCTTCTTGTCGCACTCCATCGCGTATTCAGAGGGACATACTCTCTCTAAAAGCTCATGCAGCGTGCGGCGCATGAGTTCCTGGCGCTCGTTGAAAGCGAAATCCAAGTTGGCGAACCTCAAAGGTGAAATGGTTTTTCGGCTTCGGGTCGCGATTGAACAACGGCTGGCGTGAAAAATCAAGCCAGCCGGCGAAGTGAGCGCGAAAATCCTCTCAATCCAGAACTTCGGGGTTATGGATGTTTATAGGGTTTCTATCAGCGAAAGCGTTGATTTGCTCAAAAGCGATCCCGAAGTATCTTTCAAACGTGCCTCGCGTGACGTAGCCGAGATGCGGCGTGCAAATCGCGTTCTCCATGCCCAATAGTGGATGCTGTGCTCCTCGAACCGGTTCTTTCTCATAGACATCCACTGCGGCGAAACCGGGCCTTCCCGCATTGAGCGCCGCTTCTAAGGCTCCTTCTTCAATCAGCCCGGCGCGGCTGGTGTTCACCAACAGGGCGCTCGGCTTCATGAGGCCCAAATCCTTCGCTGTCACGATGCCCCTGGTTTGGGGTGTCATGCGAATGTGGAGGCTTATGATGTCCGCCTCCGCGAAGAGCGCCTCTTTGCTGGCCGTCATCGGGACGCCGTCCGCCCGGGCGCGCTCTGCGGAACCCGCTCTCCCGTAGGTGATGACGTTCATGCCGAAGGCTTTTCCCACGGCGGCCACTTGGCTCCCGATGTTGCCGTAGGAATACACGCCGAGCGTTTTGCCGTACAGGTCCTCCCCCAGCGTGGTCTGCCAGCCGCCGCCCGCCAGGTTCCGGGTTTCCAGGGGAATGGAGCGCATGGCGCAGTGGATCAGGCCCCATGTGATCTCACAGGTGGAGTGCGTACCCGTGCCGCCTGCGGCCACGGCCACCTTGTGGCGCGTGCAGGCTTCCAGGTCGACGTGCGAGCCGAAGCCGGCGCCGGTTTGGCTCACCATCTTGAGGTTCGGGAGTCTGGCGAGCAGCGCATCCGTGATGTGGGTGCGCTCCCTGATCAGGACGATGGCTTCCGCTTCCTGAAACCGCTCTGCGAGTGCGTCCAGGTCGTCGACCGTGTCGTTGTGGATGGTGACGTCGTATTCCGCCATCTTGGAGAAACACTCGAGGTTGCGGATGCAGTCTTGATAATCATCTGATATCACGACTTTCATTCAGGTGTCCTTTCTGGAGGCGCTCATTGGAAACATGGGAAAGATATATGTTTTTTGTCTATCATCTGAAGATGTATTATTATCCCCCCGGATGGGAATTTTCCCAAGCCGCGCAGGAATTTTCAGGAGAGATAATGGCAACGGCATCAGAGAGAAAAGTACAGCTTACCCGGATGGTCAAGGCGGGCGGGTGAGGCTCGAAGCTGGGTCCGGAGGACCTGAGAGAGGCGTTGAGCCAGTTTGAACCGTTTTCGGATCCGAATCTGCTTTACGGGACGAACGCCGGGGACGACACGGGCGTTTATCGGCTCAGAGAGGATTTGGCCATCGTCCAGACGGTGGATTTCTTCACGCCCATCGTGGATGACGCTTATGACTATGGCCAGATAGCAGCGGCCAATGCGCTCAGCGATTGCTTCACCATGGGCGCGCAGCCGATTACCGGGTTGAATCTTGTGGGTTTTCCCTGCCACATCGGCCTCGACGTGCTGGGGAGAATCCTGGCGGGCGGCGCGGATAAAATGCGCGAGGCGGGCGGCGTCATCGTGGGCGGGCACAGCGTGGATGACGCGGAGCCCAAATACGGCATGGCCGTCACCGGAACGGTCGACCCCAGGAAGATGGTGACGAACCAGGGGGCGAAACCCGGCGATAAGCTCATTCTGACGAAAAAAATAGGCACCGGCGTCGTCACCAACGTGACGAAACAGGTGAACCCGTTAGTAAAGGCCGCGCGCGGCCTTTTCGGGAAAAACGGAAAACTCCGCGACGGCGTGTTCGAAGAAGCGGTGGCCTCCATGCAGGAGCTCAATAAAAAAGCGAGCGAATGCATGATGCGCGTGGGCGTAAATGCTTGTACGGACGTGACCGGGTTCGGTCTCCTGGGCCATCTGCACAACGTGATGGAGGCCAGCGGCGCGCGTGCGCGCGTCGTTTTCTCCGATGTGCCCCGGTTTGAAGATTTGCTTCCCCACGCCATCGCAGGCACGGCGGGAGGGGGCGATCGCAACCGCGTGTGGACAAAACCTTTCGTCGAGCCGAAACCGGGCGTCGATGAGGAGATGGTCGCCTTGCTCAATGATGCGCAGACATCCGGCGGACTCATCATCGCGGTGAATGCGGACAAGGCGGAAGCGCTTTTGGATGAGCTGCATGGAGCGGGCGTTGCTCCCGCCGCCGTGTTCGGCGAAGTGGTGGAAGGCCCGCCGGGGAGCGTGGAGATAGAGCCGTGATTTTTGTTTTTCATTAAGGAGAGCTTATGGAAAAGGCCATGTTCGGCGCAGGTTGTTTCTGGGGAGTGGAGGCGGCGTTTCGCAAGGTGGAAGGCGTGTCCTACACCGCTGTAGGGTATTCGGGCGGCGCGAAGGACGAGCCCACCTACAGGGAAGTATGCACGGGCCGCACGGGCCATGCGGAGGTCGTCTATCTGGAGTTCGAGCCGGAGAGAGTCTCTTACCGGGAGCTTTTGGATGTGCTCTGGCGGATTCACGATCCCTGCACGCTGAACCGCCAGGGCCCCGACGTGGGCACCCAGTATCGCTCGGCTATTTATTTCTTCTCGCCCGAGCAGGAGGCCGATGCGCTAGCCTCCAAGCAGGAGCAGGAAGAATCGGGTCGTCATCGGGGACCGATAGTGACGGAGATCACGCAGGCGTCACGATTCTGGATGGGTGAGGACTACCACCAGCAGTATGCCGAGAAAAACGGAATCATCTGCCACTAGCCGCATTCGAACGATAAAGGCCCCCGGCGGTTTGAATCCCACCGGGGGCCTTTTCTTTTGGTTTTTCTCGGCTTAGCCGTATTGCGCCACGACGCTGGCCAACTCGTCTAGTTTCGGCAAAACGACGTCGGCCTCCGCCGATGGCAGGATGAAAATACTCCTCCCCACTCCATTGCTATCGAGAGCGCGAAGCTTATCGGCGTCAGGAGGTGCGAAGAAAATGCTGACGGGAATGGGAGCGCGTCCCGCTTTGGCCGCCAGTTCCTGAAGCTCCTGGATTCGCGGCGACATATCCACATCCCCCCGGGGCAGGGGCATCCACTCGTCTCCGTAGCGCACCACGCGCTCGAGCGTTCTCGCCCCGTTTCCACCCACGAATATCGGCGGGTGCGGCTTCTGGATCGGTTTGGGCCAGGACCAGATGCGATCGAAATCCACGAAATCTCCATGGTAGCTCGCCTCGTCCTCCGTCCAGATGGCTTTCATGGCCTCGATGCGCTCGCGCAGGACGAACCAGCGCTTCTCGAAACTGGTTCCGTGGTTTTCCATCTCCTCGCGGTTCCAGCCGCCGCCCACCCCGAAGAGCACGCGACCGTTCGATATGTGATCGAGCGTGGCCACTTCGTTGGCAAGGACTATAGGGTCGCGCTCGATGACGAGGCATATGCCCGTGCCCAGCATGATTTTTTCCGTGGCCGCCGCTGCGGCCCCGAGACCCACGAAAAGATCGAGCGAGTGCGAGTATTCAAGCGGGAGTTCCGCACCGCCGGGCCAGGGGGTTTTTCTGCTCGCCGGAATGTGGGTGTGCTCCGGGAAGAAGATGGACTCGAAGCCTCTGTCTTCCGCCTCTTTAGCGACCTGGTGCGGGGCGATGGAATAGTCGGTCGGGAAAATCGCAACGCCGAATTTCATGGTGTGCTCTCCTGATTCTGGATGATGAATGATTCGTGGATAATTTCTACCTCATGCCCAAGGGATTCGGTTTTTGTCCCTCGGGGATAAGGGGGTCGTAGGTAAAACCTCTCGTTCTCTCCTTGAACTCATCTCTCACCTGTTTTAACAGGTTCTCGTTGCTGATGAGTTCAAGCGTAGCGGCCGCCATGGTTTTGGCGGATGTCATCATGCCCTTTTCTCCGATTTCCATGCCGTATTGCTGGGTGGCGAGCCAGGAATGCCCGGGCGTTCCCGGTGCGTGGCAAGTGGTCATCAGGTTGCCCAGGGGCGTGAGCCAGCTCACGTTGCCGCGCTCGTTGCTTGGGCGTATGTCCGCCGGGTTGAGTGGAAATATCTCTTCGGAGAGCGGTTCCTCATACCCCAGTTTTCGGGCGAATTCCTTCGCCTCGTCCGAATAGGTATGTGCGCCCACGAATTCCAGGTTCCTTTGCACGCAGTGGGCCAGGGCGTTGTTGGGAAGATTCTCGTACACGGCGGTGAGCAGTGTTTCCTTCATCCGCGTACCCGATGCCAGCGCGCCCGCTTTCGCGCAGTTTCGGACGCGCTCGCTCAATTCGTTGACCAGCGCTCTCTTGGGCGCCCGCACGTAGTACCACACGCGCGAATAGGAGGGCACGACGTTGGGGGCCACCCCACCGTCAGTGATGACGTAGTGAATCTTGACCGGCTCGATGACGTGCTCGCGCATCATGTTGACGCCATAGTTCATGATTTCCACGCCATCGAGCGCGCTTCTGCCGTTCCACGGGTCTCGGGCCGAGTGGGCGGTTTCGCCATAAAACTCGAAAACGATGGAATCCATGGCGTTGGTGCTGCCCCCCCGGGTGAAGTTCTTCTCCCCGGGGTGCCAGGTGACAGCGGCGTCGATGCCGTCAAACGCGCCATCGCGCGCCATGTATACCTTGCCCTCCAGGGTTTCTTCCGCCGGACAGCCGAAGCAGACGACCTGGCCCTTCGCCCCCGATTCGCGCAGCGCGCGCGCCGCTGCAATCGCGGCATAGGCGCCGGCCGTGCCGAAGAGGTTGTGCCCGCAGCCGTGGCCTTGTTTTTCGTGTGAATCCCCGCAGTGGGGGAGCGCGTCGTATTCCCCGAGAATTCCAATGGCGGGACCGCTATCGCCCCATCTCGCGATGAAGGCGGTGGGCAGGTCGCCCACGCCGCGCTGCACTTCGAAGCCGTTTTGCTCCAAAACGCCTTCGAGCAATTCCGCGGATTTGAATTCCTCGAGAGCGATTTCCGCAAAGTTCCAGATTTCCCGGGCGATTTCCCGCGCCTCGCCTGTTTGGGCGTCGAGATAATCGAGAGCTTTTTGTCTGAGATCGTCCATGTTTTCCTCCACATGGTGGCGTAGATGGTGATGGTTGGATGGCGAGAGTATAGCCCAGGCGATGTGTTTCGTATATGAGGTTGTTGAATGTCCCGGTTTCGGCTACCGGGGGTATGGGAGTCACGCGGCCGATGAGAGCCTCTCCCGCCGCGCGAGCAAATGCGGGCTGTTGCGGGGAAATGCCGGGGAGCCGAAAAACTTTTTTTGTCGCTGGATTTTAGTGCCGAGCACTCAGGCTTGAGTATTAACCCTTTTGTAACAATCAGTTATGAGACAATTCCTTTTCAGGAATTTATCGATAAACCCCGTGAATTTATCGATATTTACAGAAAATTTGATTATTTTCATTTCTCCGCCCTCCTTGCATCCATGAGCGCGGCGCCTCTCTTGGCGCGGTTCGATTCCGCCCGGGGAGAAAGAGTTCGCCTTCTTCGATCTGAACCCGTGGTTCGATTCCACGTAAAACCCTCGCTTCATTGATATCGACTCCATCCGGTGCGGAAAATCGCCTCCCCGCGCTGCGCGCACGATAGCGCAGTCCCGGTTTTCAGGGAGTACGCAACTGCGGGCAAATGCGTCCC